>JBOHDX010000135.1:0-89249 GCA_050700835.1 Nocardioidaceae bacterium | reverse complement strand
CGTCGTGCACGAAGCCGGGCAGGGTGAGTGCCTCGGTCCGCGTGCCGCCGCCGATTTCGTCGGCCGCTTCGAATACGCGCACGGATACCCCGGCTCGCGCGAGCGCGATCGCCGCGGCGAGGCCGTTCGGTCCAGCTCCCACCACGATGGCGTCTTCCGAGCTCATGCTGCGTCCATGGGCGTGTTCCGTACCGCGCGGCTCGGCCGGCCAACGGCATGGTCCCTGCGCTCGACCATTTCGAAATGCCCTTGGCCACTCGTTCTTCGCTGCGCGGTAGCCATCGCGGGGCGACGCTCGTCGCCGTGTTCATCGCCGCGAACGTGTGTACGTGGCTCTGGGCCGTCGCCGCGTTTCGCGCCTATCCTGTGGTACTCGGAACGGCGCTGCTCGCGTACGGGCTCGGGCTGCGCCACGCGTTCGACGCCGACCACATCGCCGCGATCGACAACACGACCCGCAAGCTGATGGGCGACGGCAAGCGACCGGTGTCGGTCGGCTTCTGGTTCAGCCTCGGGCACTCCAGCATCGTCTTCGGGCTCTGCGTGTTGCTCGCGCTGGGCATCAAGGCGCTGGCCGGTCAGGTCACCAACGGCTCGTCCACGCTGCAGAGCACCACCGGAGTGATCGGCACCTTGGTGTCGGGCTGCTTCCTGCTGTTGATCGGCATCATCAACCTCGTCGTGCTCCGCCAGATCGTCGGTGTCTTCCGCCGCATGCGCAACGGGCAGTTCGACGAGGCGGAGCTTGAGGCGCACCTCGCGAACCGCGGGTTCATGAACCGCCTCCTGGCCGGGGTGACCAAGAGCGTCCGCAAGCCGTGGCACATGTATCCCGTCGGGCTGCTGTTCGGCCTCGGTTTCGACACCGCGACCGAGGTATCGCTGCTCGTGCTCGCCGGCGGCGCTGCCGCTGTCAACCTGCCCTGGTACGCCCTGCTCACCCTGCCGGTGCTGTTCGCCGCCGGCATGAGCCTGCTGGACTCGATCGACGGCTGCTTCATGAACTTCGCGTACGGCTGGGCGTTCTCCAAGCCGGTCCGCAAGGTGTTCTACAACATCACCATCACCGGCCTGTCGGTCGCGGTGGCGTTGCTGATCGGCGGGATCGAGATCACCGGGCTGCTCGCGGACAAGCTCGCGATCACGTCCGGACCACTCGCCTGGATCGGGCGGCTCGACTTCAACTACGTGGGCTACGGCATCGTCGGGCTGTTCGTCGTCGCCTGGGCCGCGGCCCTGTCGATCTGGCATTTCGGCCGGATCGAGGAGAAGTGGTCTACGGGCATCAGGGACAACCCGGACATCACCTGACCCGCTGGGACTTACGTTTCCGTGGCGCCACGCCGGCGTGGCCCACGCAAACGTAAGACCGCGGGAATCGGCGGGTGGCGTACTAGGGCGCAGTGGCCGGTCGGACGGACATGTCAGCCGAACGGCTGATTGGGCCCTCGTGGCCTGTCAAGCACCTCGACCGGCGTGTCACGCTCTCGGATGTGAGAGCCAACTGTGGGGATGAGGGCCCGCGGTGATCAACGCCTATGCATCGCGACGGCAGCGGCGGCGTTCCGGCGAACGGGGCGCCGTCGCCGTCGAGGCTGCGCTGGTGACGCCGGTGCTGTTCCTGATCCTGTTCGGGATCATCGAGTTCGGGTTCGTCTTCAAGGACTACCTGTCGGTGACGTCCGCGACGCGCGCCGGTGCGCGGACGGCCTCCGCTGAGCCGCGGGTGCCAGGGACCAGCGGCATCCAGTACGCCCAGGACGCGGCCAACTCGTTCCTGCGGGAGGCCGCCGCGCTGCAGATGTCGAACATCCAAGAGCTGTGGGTCTACAAGGCCGACAGCAACGGATACCCAGTCGGGGTGGGCAACTTCAGCAGTTGCACCACCTGCGTGAAGTTCACCGTGAGCCAGTCCTGGGGCGGCCCCCCGCCGGCTCCGACCACCGTCAACGGGTGGTACGCCAACTCGACGTACTCGAACTGGCCGGCCCTATCGCAGAACGCCTGCGCAGGTGACCCCAACCGCGACTCGGTCGGCATCTACGTGAAGTACAGCCACCCGGCGATCACGGGTCTGATCTTCAACACCTTCACCCTCGAGGACCACACCGTGATGGCCCTCGAGCCGGTGCCGATCACCTCGACCTGCAGGCCGTGAGACGAGGTCGATGAGCATGCGCCTGTCCACGACGTTCAAGACGCGCGACCCTCTGCGGCAGCGGCGACGCAACGAGTCCTCGGGCTACGTCGCGATCCTGGTCGCGCTGATGATCACGCTGTTGTTCTCGATGGCGGCGTTCGCCGTCGACGTGGGCAACTGGTATCTGACCGCCGCACGGCTGCAGAAGGCCGCCGACGCGGGTGCCTTGGCTGGGGTCCCGCAACTGCCCGGCTATCCGGCCAACGCATACTCGATCGCCAAGAAGTTCACCGCCTACAACGGCTACACGGACGGTTCGAACGCCACCGTCCAGACGTCGTTGGACGGGCAGTCCACCCGGCTGCGGGTGACGGTCACCACGACCGTCAACAACGTCTTCGGCGGCCTGCTGGGCATCCCCCAGACCACGATCAGTCGCACCGCGGTGGCCGACTACGCCGGCCCGGTGCCGATGGGCAGCCCGTGCAACGAGTTCGGCAACGACCCGGACTCGCCCAGCTCGGGTCAGACCCGCGGCACACCGTGCAACTCCGTCACCGGTCAGTTCTGGGCCAACGTCGGAAGCCCCCAGGGGACCAAGATGAGTGGCGACGCATTCCAGGACAACAACTGCACCGGGACGCCGAACGGGTGCACGACGGGCAGCGGGCCGAACACCGACTACGACCCGAACGGCTACTTCTACGAGGTGACGCTGACCCAGCCGGTGAGCAACCTGGTGATTCAGGCGTTCGACCCGGCCTGGGTCAGTGTCGGCGACCTGTGTGACGCCAGCGGCAACCTGTCCGGCGCCTCAGCCATCCCTGCCACCAAAGTCGGGTTCCTCGACGGTCCCAAGCCGGGTGACCCTCCGAGTGCGGTTCGGATCAACCCAACCACGCGGTACGCCACCGGGTCCACGAGCCCCTACTGCACCGGTGACGTCAACCTCAGCGGCGGCACCCCGATGGCGACGCAGTACACCGTCCGCAACCCCGGTCCGGACCCGTGGAACCCCCTCAGCTTCCAGCCTCAGGCCGGCTGTCAGCAGACGTTCCCCGGCCGCAGCGTTCCGTTGTCGACGTATCTCAACACGACCACGAGTCAGTACCAGAACGACACGGACCAGTACGACGCGTCGTTCGCGTCGAACGGCGGTTATACGGCAAAAGTCTTCCGCCAGTGGGTACCGCTCTGCTACTACAGCTACGCCCCCGCTGGGACCTACCTTGTCCAGGTAAAGACCAATGGTGTCGGAAACGACCTTGCCGGTGGGCACAACAGGTTCGCGCTGCGGGCCTACTCGACCACCGACTCCACGGCGTCCAACAACATCTCGATCTCCGGCTACAACAAGATGGCGATCTATGCCAACCTGCCGAACGCCAACACCACGTTCTACCTGGCCCGGATCCCCAGCGGGGCAGCCGGCCAGATTCTCGACATCGACCTCTACGACATCGGCGACTCCACGCAGCCGGGCAGGATCACGGTGGTCGCGCCGCCGGACTCGGGTGTCACGTTCACGAACTGCACCGGGGTCGGCGTGGTCAACGGCCCCTTGACCAACTGCTCGGTCATCGCCAACAGCTCTTTCAACGGCAAGTGGCAGACGATCTCGATCCAGGTGCCGAGCAACTACACCTGTCAGGACAATGTCGGCACCGCCTGCTGGGTCCGGCTGAACTACAACTACGGCTCCGGTGCGCCGAGCGATACCACGTCGTGGCGGGCCAGCATCGAGGGCGACCCCGTCCGCCTGGTGGAGTGACCCTCCCTGGGACACAGGGTCAGCGGCCGATGGCGATAAGGGGCACGAGTCCGGGCCGCAGCCGGCTCAGCGTCTGTCGGATGAACCAGCGCGGCGTCGACACGCAGCCCGCGGTCGCACCGTCGCCGTTCACATGCAGGAAGATCCCGGATCCCCGGTGGTGCACCGGATGCGGCCGGTTGAAGTCGACGACGATCGCCCAGCGGTACTGACTGGGGTAGTCCGCGAGGTGCTCGGACGAGTTGTCGTTGCTTGGCGGCAGCCACCAGCGGAAGCCCCCGGCCGCCTTGTTGCGCAGGTAGTTGTAGTACGCCGACCGGTTGTCCTGGACCCAGTAGTCACCCGGGCGTACCCGCCGGAACGGCAGCGCCGTCCCCGCCGGGCGAGGGCTGTTGCCGAACGAGTGCGTCATCCGGTACGTCCCGAGCGGAGTGGTGCCGGTCCCTTGCTGGCGCTGGTCGCCGGCGACCAACCCGCCGTAGCCGGTGCCCCCGCGCACCGTGTGATAGCGCAGGTGCCACCCGCCGCCCTGCCAGCGCCAGAAGGTGACCCGGGCGTGCCAGCCACGGGTGTGGTTCACCGTGACGACCTGCTTGGTGCCGGTGCGCAACGACACCCGCACGCCGTCGAGCGTGACCGTACGGCCCGATCGGGCCTGGGCGGCGGACGTCGCTGACGCCGGCGTCGAGGTGGTCAGTGCCGGAGGGCCGGCGAGCCCGGCCAGGACGGCCAGCACGGCGAAGACTGCGGAGCGTGAGGGTGCGTGACGCAAGGTCATCACCCGTGTCTACCCGATTCGGTGGCCCTACGTTCCCGTGGGTCACACCGGCGTGTCGTCACCGAAACGTAAGGCCCAGCGGATGCGGACACCTGGGTCTCGGAGGGGGTCGGCGCTCTACGCTGCCGTCATGCGCACTCCTCGTACGACCGGGCTCGTGGTCGCCGTCCTCGGCCTGGTCGCGGCAGCCGCCTGCTCGCCGCAGTCGAGCAACACCACGGCACCGCCTACCACGGTGAGCAACGCGGCTCGGCAGTGCGCGGTCGACAAGCTGCACCTGTACAAGCCGGGGCAGCTCACGATCGCGACCGACTCGCCGGCGTACGACCCGTGGTACTCGCACAACGATCCGACCAACGGCAAGGGCTACGAGTCGGCGGTGGCGTACGCGCTGGCGGGTCAGATGGGCTTCAGCCGCGGCCAGGTGCACTGGGTCACCGAGCCGTTCAACTCCAGCTACCAGCCCGGTCCGAAGAAGTTCGACTTCGATATCAACCAGATCTCGATCACGCCGTCGAGGGCCAAGCGGGTGACGTTCTCGTCGAGCTACTACAACGCGGCGCAGGCGATCATCGTGATGAAGAACTCGGCGTACGCGCACGCGAAGAGCTTCGCCGACTTCGCCAACGCTCAGCTCGGTGCCCAGGTCGGCACCACCTCGTTGGACGCGATCGGGAACGACATCAAGCCGAGCAGTCAGCCGCGGGTCTACGACGACACCAACGCCGCGACGAAGGCGCTGCAGAACGGTCAGGTCGACGGCATCGTGGCCGACCTCCCCAGCGCCTACTACATCACTGCGGCTGTGCTGTCGGGGTCGACCATCGTGGGGCAGTTCCAGCCGCAGGCAGGCTCTCAGGAGCAGTTCGGGCTGTTGTTCGCCAAGAACAACCCACTGGTCTCCTGCGTCGACGCCTCGCTGGCCAAGCTCAAGTCCAAGGGCACGCTGTCAGGGCTGGAGCAGCGGTGGCTGTCGCAGTCCACGAACGTTCCCGTGCTGAAGTGACCTCCGGTCGGGTGGCGTGAGCGCTCCACCAGAGAATCGACATCCGAGTGGCCCTGGCAGCCCAGTTGTCGATTCTCGCGTGGGCGACTGGACGCCGAGCGAACGGCAGGTCGAGCGGCAGCGACTCCGACGGTCGAGGAGTCTGCGCCGGGGCGGGTTGGCCGCCGGGCTGACCATCGTCGTGCTCGGCCTGTTGGCGATCGGGGTGGCGTCGTCCCCGGGCTGGCCGAACGTTCGAGACACCTATTTCAGCTGGTCGGATGCGAAGGCATCGTTTCCGTACGTCGCTCGAGGTTTCTGGGTCAACATCCAGCTGTTCCTGGTGTCGGAGGTGCTGATCCTGGTCCTGGCGCTGCTCGTTGCGGTGGTGCGGATCTTCCCGTCGACCGCCCTCGCACCCTTGCGGTTCGTCGCCGTCGTCTATACCGACATCTTTCGCGGGGTGCCGACGCTGCTCGTCGTCTTTCTGGTCGGCTTCGGGTTCCCGGCGCTCCAGCTGAACGGCCTTCCGTCCGATCCGTTCTGGCTGGGCATCGTTGCGCTCACCCTGTCGTACGGCGCCTACGTCTCGGAGGTGATGCGCGCCGGCATCGCCTCGGTGCATCCGAGCCAGTGGGCGAGTGGGCGATCTCTCGGGCTCACCTACCGCCAGACCCTGCGCCGCGTGGTACTGCCGCAGGCGCTTCGCCGGGTCACTCCGCCGTTGCTGAACGACTTCATCTCGCTACAGAAGGACACGGCCCTGCTGTCCGTCATCGGTGTCGTCGAGGCGCTGCGGCAGGCGCAGATCTTCTCCAGCCGGCACTTCGTGTTCACGCCGTACGTCGTCGCGGCTGCGTTCTTCATCGTGGTGACGATCCCGCTGGCGCGGGTCACCGACTGGCTGGCGCTGCGACAGGTCCGGCGTGAGCAGGGGGCCCCCTGATGGCACTGCTCCGACTGGAAGGGGTACGCAAGCACTTCAGCGGCCAGCACGTGCTCCGCGGCATCGACCTCGACGTGGCCGAGGGCCAGGTCGTATGTCTGATCGGCACGTCCGGCTCCGGGAAGTCGACGCTGCTGCGTTGCATCAACCTGCTCGAGACCCTCGACGACGGCGCGGTCTGGCTCGACGGCCGCGACATCTCCGACCCGCGGGTCGACGCTGATCGGGTGCGCCGTGACATCGGCATGGTGTTCCAGGCGTACAACCTGTTCCCGCACCTGTCCGTGCTCGACAACATCACGCTGGCGCCTCGTCGAGTACGCGGGCTGCCGGCCGGTCAGGCACTCACGCGGGCGACGGCCTTGCTGGAACGCTTCGGACTGGCCGAGAAGGCGAACGCCTACCCGGACAGTCTGTCCGGCGGACAGTCACAGCGAGTCGCGGTGGTCCGGGCGCTGGCGATGGATCCGCGGCTCATCCTGCTCGACGAGATCACGTCGGCGCTCGACCCGGAGCTTGTCGGCGAGGTGCTCGACATCATCGCCGGGCTGAAGGCGGACGGGCTCACTGTGGTGATGGCGACCCACGAGATGTCGTTCGCGCGCGAGGTGGCCGACCGAGTGGCGTTCCTCGACCAGGGCGTGGTGGCCGAGGAGGGGCCGGCCGAGCAGCTGCTGACGTCGCCGACGAACCCGCGTACTGCTCAGTTCCTCTCCCGCTTCCTCTCCCGCTGAGTCTTCCGCTGAGCGGCGGCGCCGGCCTCCCGTGGGCCTTACGTTTCCGTGCGACTCGCCGGCGTGTCCTCACCGAAACGTAAGGCCCCAGCGGGGGCGGGTCCGTAGGGTCGGGTGACGTGTCCGAACGCGATGTCGAGGGCCTCCCCGGCTGCTACACCTGTCGCGGCAACGCAGCCGCCACCCTGCCGGCCCGGGAGCGGGTCTGGCGCAGCGAGCACTGGCGGGTCGCGCATGCTTTCGACTCCGCGCTGCCCGGCTGGCTGGTGGTAGTGGCCGCGACCCATGTCACGTCGATGGACGAGCTCAGCCCCGCCGCCGCCCACGAGCTCGGCGGGCTGCTGCGCCGGCTCAGCATCGCGCTTGGCGACGTCGTCGGGTGTGCGAAGACGTACGTGATGCAGTTCTCCGAGGCGGAGGGGTTCGCGCATCTGCACCTGCACGTGGTGCCGCGGATGCCCGACCAGGCGCCTGAGCACCGAGGCCCGCGGATCTTCGCTCTGCTCGGTCGTCCCGATGGTCAGCAGGTGTCGACCGACGAGAGGGACTCGCTCGCCGAGCGCCTCTCCGACGCGCTGGGGTGACGATCGGCCGCGCCTGCGGCCTCGGCGCTGCTCATGTCGGCTGCGCGCCCGGCTCGCTGCTCATGTCGGCTGCGCCTGCGGCCCACTTCTCACGGTGAGCTGTCACTTCCCATGGGCTGCACCCCATGAGAAGTGCCGACGTACCACGAGAACGTGGTAAACCGCGGCGGCGGGTCAGGCGGTGCTGCCCTGGAGGAGCACGGCGGCGACCAGCTCCGGGTCGTCGATCATCGGCACGTGGCCGCAGCCGGGCAGCGAGACGTGGGTGGCGTCCGGCAATCGCCGGCGAGCGATGTCGGCCTGGCGTGCCAGCAGCACGTGGTCCCGGCTGCCCCAACCGACTGTCGTCGGCACGGTCGGCACCGCGCGGCAGTGGTAGCGGAGCCCGGCCGCGGCGGTCGGTCGGAAGGCGACACCATCGCGAAGCGCCCGGGCGTCATCGAGCACCTGCTCCGCGGTGAACCGCTCTGGATGGGCGAAGATCGGGCTCAGCAGTCGCCGGCGGAGCCTCGGCATCCGTGACATCCGACGCAGCGCGGCGTCCGGTACCATCGCCGACACCCGCGTCGACGTGAGCAGCGCGACCGCGTAGCTTCGCTCGGCCGTGGTCCAGAACCCGGCCGGTGACAGCGCCGTCACACTGGCCACCAGGTCGCGCGCGCCGAGCTCTAGCGCGATCGCGCCACCGAGGGAGTTGCCGGCCACGTGCGGTCGGTCGAGGCCGAGCTCCGCGAAAACCTTCGCGAAGTTGTCGAGCGTGGTCTCCATGTCGTACGACATCCCGGCCGGCAACGCGGGTGACTCACCGAACCCGGGGAGGTCGACGGCGATCACGTCCCGATGCTCCGCCAGGATGGGTACGACCGGATCCCAGGCCTGGCGCCGGTGCCCGATGCCGTGGATCAGCACCAGAGGTTCGCCACTGCCCGTCCGGGAGTAGCGGACGTCGAGCTCGGACACCATGACGTACCTCCAGGCACCACGCGGCGACCGAGTCCCGCGGTTTGACGATCGTGACAGTAATGCTGTCACAATCGGAGGCGTGATGCAGCGACATGGCCCGCTCGCCGGTGTACGCGTCGTCGAGCTGGCAGGGATCGGTCCGGCGCCGTTCGCGGGCATGCTGCTGGCAGATCTCGGTGCCGACGTGATCCGGGTGGACCGCCCCGGCGGCGGCCTGCCGTCCGGGCCGCCGGAGCTCGACCTGCTGCGGCGCGGACGGCCCAGCGTCGAGGTCGACCTCAAGACCCCAGCGGGCGTCGACGCGGTGCTCGAGCTCGTCGACCGGGCCGATGCGTTCATCGAGGGCTTCCGTCCCGGCGTCGCCGAACGGCTAGGCCTGGGGCCGGTGCCGTGTCTGGCGCGCAACCGCCGCCTCGTCTACGGCCGGATGACCGGCTGGGGACAGGACGGGCCGCTGGCCTCGAGCGCCGGGCACGACATCGACTACATCGCCGTGACGGGAGCGCTGCACGCCATCGGCCGCGCCGGAGGACCGCCGCAGGTGCCGGTCAACCTGGTCGGCGACTTCGGCGGCGGCGCGATGTACCTCGTGGTCGGCGTGCTCGCCGCTCTCATCGAGGCCCGCGACTCGGGCGAGGGTCAAGTGGTCGACGCGGCGATCGTCGACGGAGCCGCCCATCTGTCGACCATGGTGCTCGGCATGCTGGCCGCTGGCGGCTGGCGCGAGGCGCGCGGAACCAACCTGCTCGACACCGGTGCGCCGTTCTACGACGTCTATGAGACGGCCGACGGGCGACACGTGGCGGTGGGCGCTTTGGAGCCGCAGTTCTGGGCCGTCCTGGTGCAGCGAGCCGGGCTGGCGGATCTGCCCGACCGCGGCGATCCCGCGCAGTGGCCGGCCCTGCGCGACTTGTTGGCCACGGCGTTCGCCGCGCGTACGCAGGCGGAGTGGACCGACCTGTTCGACGGCTCCGACGCGTGCGTGGCGCCGGTGCTCAGCTATGCCGAAGCGGCGCAGCATCCGCACTTGGCCGCTCGCGGCACCTACGTCGAGCACGCCGGCGTCGTACAGCCGGCGCCGGCGCCGCGCTTCTCCCGTACCTGGGCGGCCCTGTCCACGCCTCCGCCGCCGGCGCCGATGGACGTCCGCGACGCCCTCACCGCCTGGGCCCCACCCGCCGATCCGTGACTTGTGGCCCGCCGATCCGCGACTTGTGGCCCGCCGATCCGCGACTTGTGGCCCGGCGATCCGCGGCTTGTGGCCCGGCGATCCGCGGCTTGTGGCCCGCCGATCCGCGGGTTTCGGCCCACCGATCCGCGGGTTTCGGCCCACCGACCCGTGTTTTCCACCGACAAGGAGTGCCATGCAGCGCACCATCTTCGAGCCCGAGCACGAGTCGTTCCGCGAGACCGTCCGCGCGTGGTGCGACAAGGAGGTCGTGACACACCACAAGGCGTGGGAGGCGGCGGGCATCGTGCCACGCGAAGTGTGGCTCTCGGCCGGCGAGCAGGGTCTGCTCGGCTTCATGCTCCCGCAGGAGTACGGCGGTGGCGGCGCCCGGGACTTCCGGTTCAATGCGATGCTCGGCGAGGAGCTCACCCGCTGTGGCGCCAGCGGCCTTGGGTTCACCGTGCACACCGACATCGTCTCTGCGTACCTGACGGACCTTGCCACCGACGAACAGAAGGCCCGCTGGCTTCCCGGCTTCGCCTCCGGGGAGCTCATCAGCGCGATCGCCATGACCGAGCCCGGGGCCGGCTCGGACCTGCAGGGCATCCGCACCACGGCAGTACGCGACGAGGATCAGTACGTCTTGAACGGCTCGAAGACGTTCATCTCCAACGGGATCAACGCCGACCTGGTGATCGTGGTCGCCAAGACCGATCCGGCAGCCGGCCACCAGGGCATCTCCCTGCTGGTCGTCGAGCGCGGCATGGAAGGTTTCGAGCGCGGTCGCAACCTGGCGAAGATCGGCCTCAAGGCCCAAGACACGGCTGAGTTGTTCTTCGCCGACGTGCGAGTCCCGGCACGCAACCTGCTCGGCGACGAGGGCAACGGCTTCGTCCACCTGATGGAACGGCTGCCACAAGAGCGACTCGCAATCGCCGTCGTCGCGGCGGCGGCCTGTGAGGTGATGCTCGACCTGACCCTGGCGTACGTGAAGGAACGCACTGCCTTCGGTCGCCCAATCGGGTCGTTCCAGCACTCGCGGTTCGCCCTCGCCGAAATGGCGACCGAGACGCAGATCGCGCGCGTGTTCGTGGACCGCTGCATCACCGAGCTGAACGCCGGCACCCTCACGGTGGCCGAGGCCGCGATGGCGAAATGGTGGACCACCGAGCTGCAGAAGCGGGTGGCCGACCAGTGCCTGCAGCTGCACGGCGGCTATGGCTACATGCAGGAGTATCCGATCAGCCAGGCCTACGTCGACACGCGGATCCAGACGATCTACGGCGGGACGACCGAGGTGATGAAGGAGATCATCGGCCGCACGATGGGGCTGTAGCCGGTCGCCGTCCGCTCGGGTGTCGTGACGGGTGCACGGCGGGCGGACCGGTTGGGGTGCATCGGTCACGACAGGGTGCGGCGACGGGCCCGCGACCGGCCGCGGCAACGGGACACCTGAGCACGGCGGCACGGCACGGCACGGTCGCCGGCGAGCGGAAGGGCAGCCACCTGGCGGCCCCGCGGCGAGCGGAATCGCAGCCACCTGGCGGCCCGCGTTGCCGTCTGTGGGACCGCGGCTCGGCCTATCACCGTCGCATTCCGCACGTTCGGCTCATGTGCACGGCCAGACGCAGGCACTACAACGGAGCAACACCGATTGCTGTCCCAAGGAGATGCCATGCGTACCACGTTCCGCGCGTGGTCGCGCTCGCTGTCCTGACCGCCGGCTTGGTCGGCAGCGTCGCCGTCGCGCCGAGCTCAGTCGCACAGACCGGCGGATCGAGCCTCTGCAAGCTGTCGGCGCCGGCCACAGCGCTGCTGCTGGCGCGTGGTTCGCTCGTGGCGTACTCACGGCGGCACCCGAACGGCCTGGTCGTCCACTCTCACCGGGTGGCCCTGCAGCACGTCGCGTTCTACACCGTCCGGGGCGCCACCGCCGGGGTGCGCTTCGGTCCCGTCGCATACCAAGTCTCGCGCGGTACGACGTTCGCGCTGGGCTGCTACGGCGACGCGGCCGGCCAACCGACGAGCCACCCGAGCCTGCGCATGCTGGTGGGGCGCATCGCAGTCCTGTCCCCGGCGTACAAGAACGCCGGTGTCGACACGATGGAGGCTCTCGTCACCACCGACTACGACCGCTCGCGCACCAGCTATGTGGTGACCAGGAAGACCAACCAGGCACATCCGAGCTACGCCTCAGTCATGCACTGGTTCCTGGGCTACTCCAACCAGCCGGCCGGGACGACGACCATGACGAGTGGCCGCGGAGTGATCACCCGGGTGACGCCCTACGTCGGCCCACGCATCGGCAGCTGCCGGCACGTGCACTGGGCCCAGCTGCACACCATCGGGTGGCACAAGGGGACTGCGCACTACCGCTGACGAGCTGGTTCCCGTGGTTTCGCCGTAGCGGAGACGATTCGCGATCGCAGCTGGGCGCCGATCTCGCTCGACCTCGCGGCGAGATCATATTTTGGTGCCAGTCGGACGCCTGATACCCGCGTCGAAATGTGATCTCGCGGAGGAGAGGGGGGCGGCGGAGTAACGGGCTCCGCTCAGCCGCGTCGGCGTACGGTGTCGCGCTTGGTCTCGTTGACCGCCGACTCATAGGCGATGACGAGCGCCTGCACCGACACCGGCTTGAACCGCTCGACCAACGCCTGCAGCTGCTCCGGCGATGCCCCTGACTCGCGGTAATGCGGCCACACCTTGGTGCGGAACAGCTCGGTCAGCTCCTCCGCGATCGCGCGACCGTGCGCGGAGAACACCCGCTGCGCGGCCACCGCCGCATCCAGGGGTACGCCCAGGTCGAGCATCTCGACACCGAGCTGAAGGTGCGCCGGCGCGAGGCGGTACGTCCCCTCGTGCGCGGTCGGTTCGACCACGCCGAGCGCCATCAGCGTCTCGACATCGTCGTCGGACAGTGCGCGGCCCGCCCGCGCGGCGAGCTCGGCCCGGTCGACGGACTCCGGCAGGTCGGGCATCCACGGAGCCAGCAGGGACCGGTGCAGCGCGACGTCCTGCGGCGTGGCATGGGCGGGGATCCGCTCGAGATAGCCCTCGATCGCGGCGAGTGTGAAGCCGTGGTGCTGCAGCTCGCGGACCAGCTCGAGCCGGGCCACGTGGTCAGGCCCGTAGTAGCCGCTGCGGCCCTGGCGCCGCGGTGGCGCGATCAGGCCACGGCCGGCGTAGAACCGGACCGTGCGCACGCTCATCCCGACCCTCCGGGCGAGCGCCTCGACCGTCAACGACTCGTCGCCGATGAGAGGGGGTGGCGAGGCCATGAGGGTCAGCCTATTGCGCGGCAACGAGAGTGGAGCGCGTCAACGGTGGGCCTGGATCCAGTCGGCGAGCAGCCTGGCGTGGTTGTGTTCCTCGTCGCGCAAGGCGTACAGAAGCACGATGTCACCGTCGCGCGCCGCGGTCAGCAGCTCGGCAAGCCCCGCGTCGTTGCCGGCCAGCAGGGCGTCGAGCTGGTCGGTGTAGTCGTCGACGAACTCCTGCCACTGTTCGCCCCCGGAGTGCAGGCGCCGGCGCAGCTCGGTGGACGGTGCGACCGTCTTCAGCCACACGACGTCCGATAGACGGTCCTTGCTGACGCCACGCGGCCACAACCGGTCGACGAGGAAGGCGGCGCCGGGCTGTCTCGCCGGGTCGTACACCCTCTGCACCGCCACCGATCCCATCCGCCGAGCCTATGACCATCACCACAGCGGCGACGCCGACAACGCTGACAGTATTGGTGTCAGAATCGACAGCGGCGGGTCGGCGGCGTCACCTGCCGGACCGAACGGACCACCAGAGCGACGAGGACCGACATGACCGAGGCGTACGTCTACGATGCGATCCGCACTCCGCGCGGTCGTGGCAAGAAGACCGGGAGCCTGTACGAGGTGAAGCCGATCTCGCTGATGACCGGGCTGCTGCGCGAGGTGCAGCGGCGCAACCCAGGCCTTGACCCAGCGGGCGTGGACGACGTGGTGCTCGGGGTGGTCACGCCGATCGGTGACCAGGGCGCGGACATCGCCAAGACCGCAGCGTTGGCGTCGGGTCTCCCCTACACCGTCGCGGGTGTGCAGCTCAACCGGTTCTGCGCCAGCGGGTTGGAGGCGGTCAACCAGGCCGCGCAGCGGATCCGCTCGGGCTGGGAGGACCTGATCCTCGCCGGTGGTGTCGAGTCGATGAGCCGGGTGCCGATGGCATCCGACGGCGGGGCCTGGGCGATGGACCCCGAGACCGCGTTCGCGACCGACTTCGTGCCGCAGGGCATCGGCGCCGACCTGATCGCGACGATCGGCGGGTGGAGTCGTACCGACGTCGACGCCTATGCCGCCGAGTCACAGGCCCGCGCCGCCAAGGCGATCGCCAACGGCTACTTCTCCAAGTCAGTGATCCCGGTCGTCGACCGCAACGGGCTCACAGTGCTGGACCACGACGAGTTCGTCCGCCCGGGTACGACCGTGGAGTCCTTGGCGGGCCTGAAGCCGAGCTTCGCCGCCATCGGTGAGATGGGCGGCTTCGACGCCGTGGCTCTGGAGAAGTATCACTGGGTGGAGGCGATCAACCACGTGCACCATGCCGGCAACTCGTCCGGGATCGTCGACGGCGCGGCGATCGTGGCGGTGGGTTCGGAGGAGGCAGGTCGGCGGCACGGGCTCACACCGCGGGCTCGCATCCTGGCAACGGGGGTCTCCGGGTCAGAGCCGACGATCATGCTGACCGGACCAGCCCCGGCCAGCCGCAAGGCGCTCGCCAAGGCCGGCCTCGACGTCGGCGATATCGACCTGTTCGAGATGAACGAAGCGTTCGCCGCGGTGGTGATGCGCTTCATGCGCGACGTCTCGTTGCCGCCCGACGTCGTCAACGTCAACGGCGGCGCGATCGCCATGGGCCATCCGCTTGGCGCCACCGGCGCGATGCTCATCGGCACGTTGATCGACGAGCTCGAGCGGCGAGACCAGCGGTACGGTCTGGCCACTTTGTGTGTCGGCGGCGGCATGGGCGTGGCCACGGTCGTCGAGCGACTCACCTGACGACCACCCCGACCCGACGTTCGACGCGATCGTGAGCCATCGACATGGCCGGCGCCGCGCGAACGGCTGAAGATCCGTCCACCCGACCACCACAGAAGGACGAGACCATGACGGCCACCACGACCGAAGCGGTGCGGTACGAGCGCGACTCCGACGGCTTCGTGACCCTCGTGCTCGACGATCCCGAGCAGAGCGCCAACACCATGAACGCGCGCTACACCGCTTCGATGGGCCGCGCGATCGATCAGCTGGTCGCCGACAGGGGCGAGATCCGCGGAGTGGTGGTGACCAGTGCGAAGAAGACGTTCTTCGCCGGTGGCGATCTGCACTTGATGATGCAGGCCACACCGGCCGATGCCGGGTCGGTGTTCGCCGGCATCGAGGAGATCAAACGCCAGCTGCGAACGCTGGAGACCCTCGGCAAGCCGGTGGTCGCCGCGATCAACGGCAGCGCGCTCGGGGGCGGCCTCGAGATCGCGCTGGCATGTCACCACCGGATCGCGGTCGACGACCGGCGTACCGAGATCGGCCTGCCCGAGGTGACCCTCGGCCTGCTCCCTGGTGGCGGTGGGGTCACCCGGACGGTGCGCATGTTCGGACTGCAGGACGCCCTGATGAAGGTGCTGCTGCAAGGTCCGCGGATGAAGCCCGGCCGCGCCAAGGACCTCGGCCTGGTCGACGAGCTGGTCGGTTCTCTCGACGAGCTGCTGCCCGCCGCACGGGCCTGGATCGAGGCGCACGCGGGTGACACCGAAGCCGCGTCGCAGCCGTGGGACCGGGACGGCTACCGGCTGCCCGGTGGCACACCGTCGTCGCCGAAGCTTGCGGCGTTCCTGCCGGCGTTCCCGTCGAACCTGCGCAAGCACACCAAGGGCGCGCCCTACACCGCACCGCGGCACATCTTGTCCGCGGCGGTCGAGGGGGCGCAGGTCGACTTCGACACCGCGACCCGGATCGAGTCGCGCTATCTGGTCGACCTGGTCACGCACCAGACCTTCAAGAACATGGCGCAGGCGTTCTTCTTCGACCTGCAACACATCAACAACGGCGGGTCGCGCCCTGACGGCTACGAGGTCTCGAAGGTGACGAAGCTGGCCGTCCTCGGCGCCGGCATGATGGGTGCTGGGATCGCCTACGTCAGCGCCAAGTCCGGCATCGACGTCGTGCTCAAGGACGTCAGCCTGGACGCGGCCGAGAAGGGCAAGGCGTACTCCCGCAAACTCCTTGACGCCCAGGTCGACAAGGACCGGCTCGACCCAGGAAGCCGCGACGAGCTGCTCGGGCGGATCAAGCCCACTGCCGACTACGCGGACCTGGCGGGGTGCGACTTCGTGGTCGAGGCGGTGTTCGAGTCGGTCGAGATCAAGCACCAGGTCTTCGCCGATCTGGAGCCGGTTGTGGCCGGCGATGCTCTGCTCGGCTCCAACACCTCCAGCCTGCCCATCACGCAGCTGGCCACGGGGGTGCAGCGTCCGGCCGACTTCGTCGGGATCCACTTCTTCTCCCCGGTCGACAAGATGCTGCTGGTCGAGATCATCGTCGGTGAGCGGACCTCCGACGAGGCGATTGCACGAGCCGTCGACTACGCGAGGCAGATCAAGAAGACACCGATCGTCGTCAACGACTCGCGCGGGTTCTTCACCTCCCGGGTGTTCGGGACGCTGGTGATGGAGGGCGCAGCAATGCTCGCCGAGGGAGTCGACCCGGTGTCGATCGAGCGGGCCGCGACTCAGATGGGCTTCCCGGCCCCGCCGCTGGCGATGATCGACGAGGTGACGCTCACGCTGCCGCAGAAGATCGGGGCGGCCGCGAAGGCCGACTCGGCTGCGTCCGGCAGCGCATTCGTCGACCACCCCGGGATGACCGTCGTGGACCGGCTCGTCGAGTTCGGCCGTACCGGCAAGGCCGCTGGTGCGGGGTTCTACGACTACCCCGCTGACGGCGCGAAGCGCCTGTGGCCGGGGCTGTGGCAGCACTTCGTCGGCGGTGATGACGGTGTCGGCTCCGGGTTGGATGGCCGTTCGGCCGGAGTTGGCGGTGATGACGGTGTCGGCGGCTCCGCCGGGGATGGCCGTTCGGCTGGCTCCCCTGGTGCCAGCAGGGACGGGGTCCGGCCCGTGCCGTTCCACGACATGCAGGAGAGGCTGACGTTCATCATGTCGATCGAGACGATCCGGTGCCTGTCCGAGGGCGTGTTGAGGTCGGTGCCGGACGCCAACATCGGGTCGATCTTCGGGATCGGTTTCCCACCGTGCTACGGGGGTGCGCTGCAGTACGTCAACGGCTACGAAGGTGGGCTGTCCGGGTTCGTGACGCGGGCCCGAGAACTTGCCGCGGCCTACGGCGACCGGTTCGAGCCGCCAGCGCTGCTGCTCGAGAAGGCTGCGGCCGGCACCCGCTTCGAGTAGGTCCCGCGGGCCGTCGGTTTACCACAGGTCCCGCGGGCCGTCGGTTTACCACGTTCTCGTGGTAAACCGGCACTTCTCATGGGGTGCAGGCCATGAGAAGTGCCAAACCACCATGAGAAGTACGCCGGGGACCGACCGGGGCCTGGCCGATGACACCGCCCCATCAGCCCCCGCAGGACCGACCGGGGCCTGGCCGAGGACACCGCCACCGCCCCTCATCAGCCCTCAGGCACCGGCTGGGCCTTGCCGAGCACGGTGAGCCCGTCGGTCACGGTGAACCCCCGCGCCATATCGGCCTCGGGATCAACTCCGATGGTGGCCCTCGCAGGCACGACGACGTTCTTGTCCAGGATCGCATTGCGTACGACCGCACCCGCACCGATCTGCACCCCGTCGAGCAGGACCGAGTAGTCCACCAGCGCACCGGGCTGCACGAAACAGCCGGGCGACAGCACCGACTCGGTCACCCTCGAGCCCGCGACGACGACGCCCGGCGACACGATCGAGTTGCGGGCGTGACCCGGCGACCCGTCGGAGTGGTCGGAGAACTTCGCCGGCGGGTACGGCCCGTAATGGGTGTAGATCGGCCACCGGTAGTTGTAGAGGTTGAACACCGGCAGCATCGACACCAGGTCCATGTGCGCGTCGTAGTAGGACCGCAACGTACCCACGTCTCGCCAGTAGTCGCGGTCGCGGTCGATCGCCCCCGGCACGCTGTTGTCCTTGAAGTCGTAGACGCCCGCTTCGCCACCGCGGACGAACGCCGGGACGATGTCGCCACCCATGTCGTGCTTAGACCCGGCCAGGTCGGCGTCCCGGGTCACCCCGTCGATCAGGGCGTCCGCGTCGAAGACGTAGTTGCCCATCGACGCCAGCACCTCGTCCGGTGAGTCCGGCAGCCCCTGTGGCGACGTCGGCTTCTCCAGGAACTCGCGGATCCGGCGCGGGTCGGCTGGGTCGACGTCGATGACGCCGAACTGGTCCGCCAGCCCGATCGGCTGCCGGATCGCAGCCACCGTCGCACTCGCCCCGGACTCGATGTGCGCGGCCACCATCTGCGCGAAGTCCATCCGGTAGACATGGTCGGCGCCCACCACCACGACGATGTCGGGCTGCTCGTCATGCATGAGGTTGAGGCTCTGGAAGATTGCGTCGGCGCTGCCGAGATACCAACGCTTGCCCACCCGCTGCTGCGCAGGCACCGGCGCGACATAGTTGCCCAGCAACGTCGACATCCGCCAACCGGTCGTCACGTGCCGGTCGAGGCTGTGCGACTTGTACTGCGTGAGCACGACGATCTTGAGGTAGCCGGAGTTGACCACGTTGGACAGCGCGAAGTCGATCAGCCGGTAGATCCCGCCGTACGGCACGGCCGGCTTCGCTCGGTCCGCGGTGAGCGGCATCAGGCGCTTCCCCTCGCCTCCCGCGAGCACGACGACAAGGACACGGGGACTCACGCCTGATCCGTTCACGGCACCGACCTTAGGCCGGGTACGCCCGGTCCGCGATGGTTAGTCTCGAGCCAAGGAGGCGCCGTCTTGAGGGTCGACATCGCGACGCGGGAGTACCCGCCGGACGTCTATGGCGGCGCCGGCGTACACGTCGCCGAGCTGGTCCGCGCGCTGCGGCACCGGGGCGACCTCGACGTCCGCGTCCGCTGCTTCGGCGAGGCCCGCGACGAGCCGGGTACGACGGCATACCCGACCCCGCCGGGGCTCGCCGAGGCCAATGCGGCGCTGCGAACCGTCGGGACCGACGTGTCGATGGTGCCCGACTTCGCCGGTGCCGACCTCGTGCACTCTCACACGTGGTACGCCAACCACGCCGGGCACCTCGCGTCGATGCTGCACGGCATGCCACACGTGGTGACAGCGCACAGCCTCGAGCCGTTGCGGCCGTGGAAGGCCGAGCAGCTCGGCGGCGGGTACGCCCTGTCGTCCTGGGTCGAACGTGGCGCCTACGAGGCCGCTTCCCGGGTCCTCGCGGTGAGCGCCGCCATGCGTACCGACGTGTTGCGCTGCTATCCGGCGGTCGATCCCGACCGGGTCGACGTGGTGCACAACGGGATCGACACGCAGCTGTGGCAGCCGGTGACCGACCCTGACCGGGTTCGCGGCCTCGGTGTCGACCCCGAACGCCCCGCCATGGTGTTCGTCGGTCGGATCACTCGACAGAAGGGGCTGCCCTACCTCCTCCGCGCCTGCGTCTCGCTCCCAGCCGACGTGCAGCTGGTGTTCTGCGCGGGCGCACCGGACACGCCGCAGCTGGCCGCCGAGGTCGGCGCACTCACCGACGCCTTGCGGGCGTCGCACCCCGGTGTGGTGTGGATCGAGCGGATGCTGCCTCGCGTCGATGTGGTGGCATTGCTGAGCGCCGCGACCGTGTTCGCATGCCCATCGGTCTATGAGCCGCTCGGCATCGTCAACCTCGAGGCGATGGCGTGCGAGAGCGCGGTCGTGGCGACCGCGACGGGAGGCATCCCCGAGGTGGTGGTCGACGCGGAGACCGGTGTGCTCGTCCCGATCGAGCAGGTGTCCGACGGCACCGGTACGCCGCTCGACCCGGACCGCTTCGTCGCCGACCTGGCGGCGGCCTTGAACGCCGTCCTTTCCGATCCGGCCGGGGCCCTCGCGATGGGACGAGCCGGGCGTACTCGCGCGGTGGAGGCGTTCGGCTGGGACGTTGTCGCCGAACGGACAGTCGGGGTCTACCGCGCTGCGCTGGGCTGATCGGCGCCGGCGTTCCCGCGCCCAACCCGTGAGGCTCGCTCACCGTCCCCCCGCCACCCCCGCTCACCGTCCCCGCCACCCCGCTGCCGCTACGTCGCTGCCGCCCCGCTTCACACGTCAGGCGGTCCGATTACTGCCCGAAATGTCCGATCTCGCGGTACGTGCGCCGCGTGTGAAGCGCCTCCGGGCTGGGAGCGATCGTCGGGCATCAGCCGATCCGGCCGCAGGCGCGACCGTCTGCAGCCACCGCCATTCCGGGCATCAGCCGATCCGGCCGCGGGCCCGACCGTCTGCAGCCACCGCCAGCCCGGACGGTCAGCCGGTCCGACCGCGGGATTTCAGAGCGACCCCGGGCATGGGTGGGGCGGGGATCGGGGGTCCATCGTCGCCGACCACGGACCCGAAGGCGGCCCCAGTGTTCCAGGCGTTCGCGGAGTCGACGATCTCGTCGTGGCTGCGGCCGATGAAGTTCCACCACATGACGATCCGCTCCTCGAACGGCTCGCCGCCGAGCAGCAGCAACCTCGCACCGTCGCTGGAACGGAACCGCAGCGAGTCACGTGCGGTACCGAGGTAGGCGAGCTCGCCAGGCTTCACGTCCCCGTCGTCGGTCGATACCGCACCGTCGGCGACGACGATCGCGTGTTCGTACGCCGGGTTGAGGGGTAGGGCGACGTCAGCGCCCGCGTCGGTGATGAGCTCGGCGCCGACGATCGGGGTGAACGTGGTGGCGGCCGAGACCGCATCCCCGACACGGCCGAGGAGGACGGTGGCCACGGCCCCTCGGGACGTCCACCGCGGCAGGTCGGTGTGGTGCTCGAACGCCGGCGCTGAGTGGCGGGCAGCCTCCGGCAGGGCGACCCACAGCTGGAGCCCGTGCAGCACTGACGGACGATCGGAGGGGCTGCGCTCGGAGTGCGCGATGCCGCGGCCGGCGGTCATCAGGCCCAGTTCTCCTGGGCGTACCAGCGCGTCACTGCCGATCGTGTCCCGATGGTGCACGGCGCCTTCGACCAGCCAGCTCACGGTCTGCAGTCCGGTGTGGGGGTGTGGCGCCACCTGCATGCCAGCGGTCTCGGAGATGTCGTCTGGGCCGTAGTGGTCGACGAAGCACCAGGCTCCGACCATCCGGCGATGGCGCTGTGGCAGCAGCCGGTTGACGATCGTCTCGTCGCGCGGCCGACCATCGGCGCGGTCGCGCGGGCGCCGCGGACTCAACGGCACCAACCGGCCGGGTGACACCTCGAACACGGGGCCCTCGGGGCAGTCGCCGGTCGCTTCGGTCTGCTGCGGATCCCGTTCGAGGTTGCTCACGCCGGTCACGGTACGCCCGGCCCGCGGCCACTTCTCATGGCACATTGACACTTCACATGGGCTGCACCCCATGAGAAGTGCCGACGTACCACGAGAACGTGGTAAACCGACCACCGTGGGTAGGCTCGCGGGGACTCGGCGAGAGGACCCGGATGGACTTCGAGCACTCCGCGCTGGCGACCGAGGTGCTCGGGCGCGTCCGCGACTTCATGACTGCCCATGTCGACCCGATCGAGGCCGACTACCACCGTGCCGTGCGCGCGGCCGACGATCCTTGGCAGCCCCTGCCCGTGCTCGAGGAGCTGAAGGCGAGGGCGCGCGCGGAAGGACTGTGGAACCTCTTCCTTCCGGACCAGGAGCACGGGGGCGGACTCTCCAACCTCGAGTACGCGCCGGTCGCCGAGCTGACCGGTCACTCCTTCATAGCCCCCGAGGTGTTCAACTGCTCGGCGCCGGACACCGGCAACATGGAAGTCCTCGTGGAGTACGGCAGCCCGGCCCAGCAGCAGCGTTGGCTGCAGCCGTTGCTTGCGGGTGAGATCCGCAGCGCGTTCTGCATGACCGAACCGGCCGTGGCGAGCTCCGACGCCACCAACATGGCCGCGACGGCGGTGGTCGACGGCGACGAGATCGTCCTCGACGGGCGCAAGTGGTGGAGCACCGGCATCGGCCATCCGCGCTGTGAGGTGCTCATCTTCATGGCACTGACTGATCCGGACGCGCCGAAGCACGCCCGCCACTCGATGGTGCTGGTGCCGCGCGCAGCAACTGGGGTCACCGTCGAACGGCTGCTGCCCACGATGGGCTACCACGACGAGCCGCACGGCCACGGAGTGGTGAGCTTCGACGGTGTACGCCTGCCGCTCGACAGTGTCATCGCCGGTCCCGGCCGAGGCTTCGAGATCGCGCAGGGCCGACTCGGGCCGGGACGGATCCACCACTGCATGCGGCTGATCGGGCTGGCCGAGATGGCGCTCGAGCTGGCCTGCCGGCGCGGCACCAGCCGGATCGCGTTCGGCAAACCGTTGACCGATCTCAGCGGCAATCGCGAGCGCATCGCCGACGCACGGATAGCCATCGACCAAGCGCGCCTCTTGGTGCTGCGTACCGCCTGGTTGCTCGACACCCAAGGGCTGAAGGGCGCCAGGTGCGAGGTCAGCCAGATCAAGGTAACCGTGCCGCGGATGGCGCAGGACGTCATCGACATGGCCATCCAGCTGCACGGCGGCGCGGGCATGTCCGACGACTTCCCTCTCGCCCAGGCCTGGGCCGCCGCGCGATCCCTGCGCCTCGCCGACGGTCCCGACGAGGTACACCGCGGCGTCATCGCCCGCCTCGAGCTTGCGAAGTACGCCGCCGGCGATCAACCATGACCGTCCGACCCCGAGACCGGGTACTGGTGACCGGAGCCGCTTCCGGCCTCGGTCTTGCACTGGTACGCCTGCTCGCCGAGCGAGGTTGCCGTGTGCTGGCGACCGACCTCGCGACCGCGGTGCCAGACCCGGTGAGGGCGCTCGTCGATGCGGCCGTCCCCGCTTCGCCGGCACCGGTTCGGACGAGCCCGGCGAGCGGGGACCACGCTGTGACTGCGGAGATCGCGTACCGCACGCTGGACGTGCGTAGTGACGACGACTGGGCAGCCGCACGGCGCTGGGTCGAGGACGAGTGGCGCGGGCTCGACCTGCTGCTCAACAACGCCGGCGTGGCGGCTGGCGGCCGGATCGAGCTGGTGCCGATGGACGAGTGGCAGTGGATCATCGACATCAACCTGCTCGGCGTCGTGCGGGGTTGTCACACGTTCGCACCAATGCTGAAGGCACAGGGCAGTGGCCACATCGTCAACACGGCGTCGGCCGCCGGGCTGGTGCACCCTCCGCGGATGAGCTCCTACAACGCCGTGAAGGCCGGAGTGGTCGCACTGTCGGAGACGTTGTCGCACGAGCTGGGCGCCTACGGAGTGACCGTCTCGGTAGTGTGCCCGACCTTCTTCCGGACGAACCTCGCCGACTCGTTGCCCGGGTCCGACCCCGATGCGCAACGCTCGGCTCGGCAGCTCATCGACCAGGCGAGGCTCGGCCCGGACGAGATGGCGATCGCGGTCCTGAAGGGGATCGACGCGGTCCGTCACCTCATCCTGCCGGACCGGGAGGCGCGCCTGGCGTACCTGACGAAGCGCTTTGCGCGCCCGCTCTACAACCGCCAGATGTCCAAGCTGGCAAGGCACATGCGTGACACGGCGGAGCGTTGATGACCGACCGCCCGGGCGAGGTTCGCGACGAGGACGCGTTCGACGTGCCGGCGGCCGCGGCCTGGCTTGCCAAGAATGCCGCAGGCGCGGTGCCCGCGGGTACGCCGCAGGTCTCGCAGTTTCCGGGCGGTGCGTCGAACCTGACGTACCTGCTGTCCTATCCCGGTCGGAACCTGATCCTGCGCCGGCCGCCCCCCGGCGCCAAGGCCAGGGGGGCGCACGACATGCATCGGGAGTTCGTCATCCAGCAGCGGCTCAAACCGGTCTATGACTGTGTGCCGACGATGGTGGCGTTCTGCGCCGACCGCGAGGTGATCGGCTCGGACTTCTATGTGATGGAACCAATCGTCGGGCGCATCCTGCGCCGGGATCTGCCGCCTGGACTGGAGCTGTCACCGGATCAGGCGTCCGAGCTGTGCCGAACCATGGTCGACCGGCTGGTCGAGCTGCATGCGGTCGACCCGGCGACCGGCGGTCTCACTGAGATCGGCAAGGGGACCGGCTACGTCGGCCGCCAGGTGTCCGGCTGGTCCGACCGATTCCGCCGCGCGCGGACCGACAACGTACCCGGATTCGAGTCGGTGATGAGTTGGCTCGACGCCGAGCAGCCCGACGACGTGCGCACCTGTGTGATCCACAACGACTACAGGTTCGACAACGCCGTGCTGAGCTTGGACGAACCGCTGCGCGTCATCGGGGTGCTCGACTGGGAGATGGCAACCCTCGGCGATCCCCTGATGGACCTCGGCTCTGCCATGGCGTACTGGATCCAGCACGACGACGAACCAGCCTTCCAGGCGATGCGCAAACAGCCGACGGACCTGCCCGGGATGTGGAGCCGTGCGCAGGTGGTGGAGCACTACCTCAGCCGCACCGGGCTGACCTGCCACAGCTGGACGTTCTACGAGGTGTTCGGGTTGTTCAGAATCGCGGCGATCCTGCAACAGATCTACGTCCGGTACGCCCGGGGCCAGACGCACAACCCGGCCTTCGCGAACTTCTGGCGGTCAGTCAACCACCTGGACGTGCGCTGTCGGGCGATCATCGAGGAAGCGGGTGCCTAACTGTCGGATCGGCGAAGGGGGGTGTGGGCGGCGTCGCGGCTTGGGTCCTGTCGCTCCCTTGGCCGCGATGCGACTGCAGCGTCCCCCAGGTCGCGATCCGACAGTTACGCACAGGGGGATCACCGGGCTTTGGGATCGGGGCGGTCGCGGGTTGAGTGGCGGGACTATGGCGGGGGTGCGTAACTGTCGGATCGGCGAAAGGGGGTGTGGGCGGCGTCCAAGGGAGCAGGGTGGTGACATGAGTTCGGTGGTGCTCGTTCGGCACGGACAGGCGTCCTGGGGGGCCGACGACTACGACGTGCTGTCGGCTGCCGGCGAGGAGCAGTCCCGGGCGCTCGGGAGATTGTGGAAGCAGACCGGCTTCCGGCCCGACGTGCTGATCTGCGGGAGTCTTCGCCGCCAGCGCGAGACCCTCGACCTGGTGATGGAGGCGGCGGGGTTCGACCTTGAGCCAGTGGTTGACCCCGGCTGGAACGAGTTCGAGTTCACCGTGACGGTCGCGGAGGGCGAGTCGTTCGACCAGGTGTTCGAGGACTCGCTGGACCGTTGGTATCTCGGTGGAGACGGGTTCCCCGAGCGGTTCGTCGACTTCGGCGAGCGGGTCTGCGCGGCCATGGAACGGACGGTGGCGCGGACGGGGGAGGGTACGGCTCTCGTGGTCAGCTCGGGCGGTCCCATCGCTTGCGTGGCGGCCGGTCTCCTCGGCGACGAGCCGGTCATCTGGCGGCGGCTGTCGTGGGTGCTCGCCAACACCGGCGTGTGCCGCGTGGTCGATGGCCGGTCGGGTCGCAGCCTGCTGACGTTCAACGAGATCGCGCACCTCAGCCAGGCCGACATCACGTTCCGCTGAGCCGCTGGTTGAATGGCGCGCGTGACCTCCGTGCGCACGAACATCCTGATCACCGGTGCCAGCTCGGGGCTCGGCGCCGGCATGGCCAGGATCTTCGCCGCCAACGGCCACAACCTCGCGTTGACGGCCCGTCGGGTCGACCGACTGGAGGCCCTCAAGATCGAGCTCACCGCAGCCAACCCGACCGTTCGCGTGGTGACGCACGAACTCGACGTGAACGACCACGACCGGGTGTTCGACGTCTTCGCCACCTGCAACCAGGAGCTCGCCGGGCTCGATCGGGTCGTCGTCAACGCCGGACTCGGCAAGGGTGCGCGCGTCGGGAGTGGCAAGTTCTATGCCAACAAGGAGACCGCACTGACGAACTTCGTGGGTGCACTGGCGCAGTGCGAGGCCGCGATGGAGCACTTCTACGACCGTGGCAGGGGACACCTCGTCGTCATGTCCTCGATCTCCGCCATGCGTGGCATGCCAGGTGCCATGACGTCGTACGCCGCCACGAAGGCCGGTGTTGCCGCGCTCGCCGAAGGGATCCGTTCGGATCTGCAACGACGCAAGGAGCACGACATTTTGGTGACGACGCTGTTTCCCGGCTACATCGCGTCGGAGATGAACGAGCGCGTTGCCCACAAGGTCAAGTTCATGGTCGACACCGAGACCGGCTGCAAGGCGCTCGTAGCGGCGATCGACCGAGAGCCGACGACGGCGAAGGTCCCGGCATGGCCGTGGGTGCCGATCGGGTTTCTGATGCGCCACGCGCCACTGCCGATCGTTCGGAAGCTGATGTGAGCATGAGGTCCCGACCTGTCGTGGCTGTTTGCACAGCAGTGCTCCTCGGTGCCGGCACCGCCTGCTCCAGTGGGTCCGGGTCCGGGGGCACCAAGCCGCCCGTCACCGACGTTCGCGCGGTCGCCGTGGCAAAGCTAGCCACGGCCTGGTCCGCCAAGGACGCGGCCGCATTCGCGGCGCAGACCGACGACTCAGCCGCGGCAGCGAAGGCGTTCACCGCCATGGCCGGTGCCCTGCAGCTCGGCGCGACGAGCGTCAGGCCGTCTGGATCGCCGACGTGCACCGACTCCGGTTGTCGCCAAGAGCTGTCGGTGCGCGAGCAGATCGGCGGTGTCGGCACCTGGGCGTACACCACGACGGTCTCGACGACCCGCAGCGGCAGCGGCTACTCCGTGCACTGGCGCCCTGCGGTGCTACACGCGGGGATGACCTCGTCAGAGGCGTTCGCACGGGTACGCCGGCTCCCGGCCCGGGCACCGATCCTGGACCGGTCCGGCATCGAGCTCACCAAGAACCTCCCCGTGTATCGGATCGGTGTGGTCCCGGGCAAGGCGAAACCCGCGTCGTACCCGAGGATCGCTTCGCTGCTGGGTGTCGACCGGGCCGGCCTGGTGCAACGGGCCAAGGCTGCCCAGCCGGATTGGTTCGTCGACGTGATCACGTTGCGTGCGGCCGACTACGCGCCGGTGCGGGACCGGCTGCTGGCGATTCCAGGCGTCGCGGTGAACCCGGCTCGGATGTCGCTCGCCCCGAGCGCCGGCTGGGGGCGTGGCGTGCTGGGCGCCGTCGCGCCGGCGACCAAGGAGTCGCTCGCCAACGCGGGCCTGCTGGCCGAGGCCAGTGACACCGTCGGTGACAGCGGCCTGCAGGCGACGTACGAGAAGCAGCTCGCCGGCACCCCCGGTGGGTACGTCCAGCTCGTGGACGCCCAGAGCGGCGCGCCGCGTCGAGTGCTGTGGCGGGTGAAGCCCCGCCCTGGCACGCCGCTCCGGACGACGCTGTCCCAGCCTCTGCAGGCGGCTGCGGAGAACGCCGTGGCCGGCCAGCCGTCGACGACGGCGTTCGTGGCCGTCGACACCCGTAACGGCCAGGTGCTGGCAGACGTCAACGGCCCCGAGGTCACGTCGTACAACACCGGATTCGTCGGCGAGTACGCCCCGGGTTCGACGATGAAGATCCTGACGTCCGCCGCCTTGATCGAGAACGGGCAGAGAATCACCGCGCCGGCGGCCTGTCCGAGCTCCACCGTGGTGGATGGCAAGACGTTCAAGAACTACGAGCACGAGTCGCTGCCGGCCGGCTCGACGTACGCCGACGCGATCGCGTTCTCCTGCAACACGACGGTGATCGAACGACGTGGCCTGCTAGGAGACTCGACGCTGCACGACGTGGTGACGCAGCAGTTCGGTGTCGGCCACAGCTGGTCGATGCCGATCCCCGGCTACAGCGGATCGGTGCCGGCTGCCGACGGCCAGACGGACAAGGCCGCGGAGATGATCGGCCAGGGCCGGGTCCTGATGAGCCCGCTGCAGATGGCGCTGGTGGCCGCGACTGCGCGCAGTGGGACGTCGCGGGCCCCGTCGCTGGCCGCAGGCAAGGACGGTGCCGTGCTCGGCCACCTGCCTGCCGCCGTCGCGGCCAATCTGCGCACGATGATGCGCCTCGTCGTTACCGAGGGCACGGCGAGCAGCCTGCGGGGGCTGCCCGGAGACATCGGGGCCAAGACGGGCACCGCGGAGTTCGGCACCGGCAACGCCACGCACGCGTGGCTGATCGGCTACCGCGGTGACGTCGCCTGGGCGTGCCTGGTCGTCACCGGCGCCACCGGCAACGGCTCGGCCGGCCCGGTGGTTCGCGAGTTCCTCACCCACACGCCGATGCAGATCCCATGACACCCGCCTCCCCGCTCAGCGGGGAGGGGACGGGGACGGGGCCGCGCCGGGGCCGGTCGGCCGCAGCGCCATCCATCCGGCGATGCCGCCGGCGAACAGCAGGGCGGCGCAGATGTACATCGACGAGGTGAAGCCGTTGCCGAACACTGCGGGCTTGGCGTAGTCGGCCCCCGACAGCCCGACCAGCGCCGGCAGCGCCGCGACCGCGAGCAGGCTGCCGGCTCGGGCGATGGCGTTGTTCACCCCACTGGCGGTTCCGGCGTACCTGTCCTCCGCAGCCGCCATCACCGTCGCTGTCAGCGGCGCCACCATCAGGGTCAGCCCGATGCCGAACAACACGACGCCTGGGAGCACGCCCAGCCAGTACGACTCCCCGGCACCCACTCGGGACAGCAGCAAGGCGCCGAGCCCGCAGACAACGGGACCGGCCGTCATCTGGGTACGCGGGCCGATCCGGGCAGACAGGGCGGCGGACCGACCGGAGAACAGCAGCATCAGCACGGTGACCGGCAACGTGGACAGTCCCGCCTCCAAGGGAGTCCAGCCGGTGACCACCTGCAGCTGCAGGACCAACATGAACATCAGGGCACCGAGCGCGCCGTACACCACGAACGTCAGCACGTTGCTGAACAGGAACACTCGCGACGAGAAGATGGACGGCGGCACCAACGGCTCCCGACCGTGCCGCTCGACGAGGACGAACGCCGTGAGGGCCAGGACCCCGACCACTGCGGCGACGGCGACCTCCGCGGACGATCGGGTGCCGGCCTCGATCAGCGCGTACGTCACGGCTCCGAGCCCGACCGCGCCGAGCACCACGCCGGGGAGGTCGAGGTGGTGCGACGCCTGCGGGTCGCTGGTCTCGGGGATGTGGTGCACGCCGATGGCGATCACGATTGCGGCCAGCGGGATGTTGATCCAGAACACGTACCGCCAGCTCGCCGTCTGCACCAACCAGCCACCTACCAGCGGGCCGAGGGCGGTGGTGACGCCGGCGAGCCCCGACCACGTGCCGATCGCGCGGGCTCGGTCCTCGCGGACGAACGCGCCCTGGATCATCGACAGGCTGCCGGGGGTGAGCATCGCGGCGCCGATGCCTTGCACGACGCGAGCACCGATCAGGACCGCGGGGCTGTTGGCGAGCCCGCACACGGCGGAGGCGACGGCGAACCAGATGACGCCGATCAGGAAGAGGCGTTTGCGTCCGAACCGGTCCCCCAGAGAGCCGCCCACGAGGATCAGCGCCGCGAGCATCAGCAGGTAGCCGTTGACGACCCACTGCAGGTCGGCCAGTGACGCACCGATGTCCGTTCCGATCCGCTTGATCGCGACGTTGACGACGGTGCCGTCGAGGAACCCCATGCCCGAGCCCAAGATGGCGGCCGCGAGGAGCCATCTGCCCTGGGCGGAGTCCAGGCGTACCCCCGGGGCGGTGCCGCTGTGACGTGGGTGCTCGGGGCAGACGCCGGGCAGGGGTACGGGGGGGCGCGGTGCTGCCGACGAGTCGCTGGCCACGCGCCATTCAACCGCGGGGGGCAGCGATCCGTTCTACCGAGAAACAAGCAGGCTTGACTGTTTGTTTCTCGGTGGGTCATCCTGGCGTAGTGGCGGCCACCGAGACGGCGCGGGGAGCGCAGCGAGTGCCCCAGGGTGAGCGCTCGCGCGCGACGCGGGCCCGGCTGCTGGACGCGACCATCGGTTGCCTGATCCAGCACGGCTACGCCGGGACGACCACCACGCTGGTGTCCGAGCGCGCCGGGGTCTCACGCGGTGCGCAGCTGCATCACTTCCCGACGAAGGCCGCCCTCGTGGTCGCGGCCGTCGATCACCTCTTCGAACAGCGATCTGCCGAGCTGGCCGCCCCTGTCGACGTGCTCCCCACCCGGCGCCGGACCAGGGTGGCGCTCGACGTCCTCGACGACCTGGTCACCGGCGCCGCGTTCCAGGCCGCGCTCGAGCTGTGGGTGGCCGCGCGGACCGATCCATCGCTGCTGGCCGCAGTGAAGCCCTTGGAGCAGCGTCTCGGCCGGGAGACGCACCGGTGCGCGGTCGAGTTGCTCGGCGTGGACGAGTCCCGCCCGGGCGTGCGCCCGCTGGTGCAGGCGACCCTCGACCTGCTGCGCGGACTCGGCCTCGCCGCCACCCTGTCCGACGACCGAGCCCGGCGTACCCGCATCCTCGACGCCTGGGCGCTGGCACTCGACGAGTCCTGGGAGCAGCCTTGATGGGTCAGTTGATCTCCCCGGCCGCGCCCCACTGGCCGCGATGCGACAGTTACGCACGCAGACCGGCCGCGCCCCACTGTCCGCGATCCGACAGTTACGCCCGCAGATCGGCTGCGCCACACTGGCCGCGATCCGACAGTTACGCACGCTCCGGCCCGCCGGGACGCGCGTACGAGGGGAGGCCAGGATGACGGCGATGCTCGGTGAGGTGCTCGCGGACCTGGAGGCAGAGAGCGGCCAGGTGGACCACCTTGTCGTTGACTTGTCCGCAGGTCGCTGGTCGACACCGACTCCGGCGGCCGGCTGGACGATCGCGCACCAGATCGCGCACCTCGCGTGGACCGACGACATCGCGATCATTGCCGCCACTGACCCGTTCGCGTTCCGTCGGGTCGTCGAGGACGCGATGGCCGACCCGCTGGGGCACACCGACAGGATGGCGGCGGAGGGTGCGGCAACTCAGCCGGCGTATCTGCTGCGCCGCTGGCAGGACGGTCGGCATCGCCTCGCCGAGACCCTACGGGTGCTCCCGCAGGGCACCAAGATCCCGTGGTTCGGACCGTCGATGAGCGGCACCACCATGGCGACCGCGCGACTGATGGAGACGTGGGCACACGGCCACGACGTCGCCGAGGCGCTGAACATCGACGTGGTCCCGAACGACCGCGTCCGCCACGTCTGCCACCTAGCGGTGCGGAGCCGGAGCTTCGCCTACCACGTACGCGGGCTGACGCCTCCGAGCGACGACTTCCGGGTGGACCTGATCGGACCGTCCGGCTCGACATGGTCGTGGGGACCAGTCGACTCCCAGCAGCACGTGACGGGCGCCGCGTGGGACTTCGCCCTGTTGGCAACGCGGCGACGGCATCGCCGCGACGTCGACGTCACGGCCGTGGGCGAGCAGGCCGAGAAGTGGCTCGAGGTGATCCAGGCGTTCGCGGGGCCTTCGGGTGCCGATCCCGTACCCCTGGCGGATCGATGACCCGGCGGGTGTTGCGCGTCGGCAACTGCTCAGGTTTCTACGGTGACCGTCTCGGCGCCATGCGGGAGATGCTCGAAGGCGGCCACCTCGACGTGCTGACCGGCGACTACCTGGCTGAGCTGACGATGTTGATTCTGGGCCGCGATGCAGCGAAGGACCCCTCCACCGGCTACGCCAGGACGTTCGTACGCCAGGTCGCTGACAACCTGGCGCTGGCGGCCGAGCGTGGCGTACGACTGGTTGCCAACGCCGGAGGGCTCAACCCGGCTGGGCTGGCCACCAAAGTGCGCGAGATCGCTGCTGCGCAAGGGCTTTCGCTGCGCGTGGCGCACGTCGAGGGGGACGACCTGCGGCCTCGCGCGGAGTCCCTGGGACTCGGCGCCCCCCTGACGGCCAACGCCTACCTCGGCTGCTTCGGGATCGCGGCGGCTCTGCAGGCCGGCGCTGACGTCGTCGTCACCGGCCGGGTCACCGACGCTTCCCTGACGGTGGGCGCGGCCGCGGCGGAGTTCGGCTGGAAGCCTTCCGATCTGGACCCGCTCGCCGGCGCGACGGCGGCCGGTCATGTGCTGGAGTGCGGGACCCAGGCGACAGGGGGAAACTTCTCTGGCTTCGCCGCGCTCGGCGCCGACCTGGCGCACCCGGGCTTCCCACTGGCCGAGATCGCCGACGACGGAGGCTCGGTGATCACCAAGCATCCCGGGACGGGCGGCGCCGTGACCGTGGACACCGTGACGGCCCAGCTGGTCTACGAGGTCGATGGCCCGGCCTATCTGGGGCCCGATGTCATCACCCACCTGGACAGTCTGCAGCTCAGCTCGGATGGTCCCGACCGGGTGCGGATCAGTGGCGCCGTCGGGTCGGCGCCGCCCGAGACGTTGAAGGTGTGCCTGAACTCGCTCGGAGGCTTCCGCAACAGCGTGGAGCTGGTGCTCACCGGCCTCGACATCGAGGCGAAAGCCGCGTTGGCTCGGCGTCAGCTGGAGGCGGCGCTGGCCGCGGCACCTCCCGAGTCGGTGTCCTGGGATCTCGCCACCACCGCCCACGACGACCCGCGCACCCAGGCGCACGCCACGGCGTACCTGCGCTGCCACGTCAAGGCGTCCGACCCCGATCGGGTCGGCCGGGCCTTCTCCGGTGCCGCGGTGGAGCTGGCGCTCGGGTCCTATCCCGGCTTCACGATGACGAGTCCGCCCGGCGCAGCGACGCCCTTCGGGGTGTGCACCGCCGGGTACGTCCCCCAGGACACCGTCGACCACGTCGCGGTCCTCGACGACGGCACCCGCATCGTCATCCCACCCCCCACCTCCTTCGGCCCCGATCCCGTGGGCCTTACGTTTCCGTGGCGACTCGCCGGCGAGTCGCACGGAAGCGTAAGGCTCAGCGAGGGCGGTCCGACGAGGCGGGTGGTGCTGGGGCGGATCGTCAACACCCGCAGCGGCGACAAGGGCGGTGACGCCAACGTCGGCGTGTGGGTCGGTACCGACCGGCGGTACGCCTGGCTCGCCGGCTTCCTCGACGTGGACCGCTTCCGCGCACTGATCCCGGAGGCGGCCGACCTGCCAGTCGAGGTGCACCACCTGCCCAACCTGCGGGCGGTCAACGTCGTCGTCCGCGGACTGCTTGGCGACGGCGTGGCCGCGTCGACAAGGTTCGATCCGCAGGCCAAGGCCCTCGGGGAATGGCTCGGCGCCCGCGTCGTCGACGTACCGGAGGCGCTGCTGTGATTGCCGCCGGACGAAACAATCGACATCGCCGTAGCCAGGGCGACGCCAATGTCGATTCTTCGGTCGCATGAGCGCCGAGGCGTGGCGGACGCCGGAGCGGATCGCGCTGCGCGACACCGCCCGCAGGTTCGTCGCGAGCGACGTCCTGCCGGAGCTCGACGCCTGGGAGGACAAGGGCGAGGTGCCACGTGACCTGCACCGAAAGGCGGCGGCGTGCGGGCTGCTCGGGCTCGGGTTCACCGAGTCCGACGGCGGATCTGGTGGCGATGCGATCGACGTGATCACCATGACCGAGGCGATGATCGAGGCCGGCGCCTCGTCGGGCCTGATGGCAGCACTGTTCACGCACGGCATCGCCCTGCCGCAGATCGTCGCCAGCGCAGATCCAGCACTGATCGAGCGGTACGTCCGTCCGACCCTCGCCGGCGACACGATCGGGTGCCTGGCGATCACCGAGCCCGACGGCGGGTCCGACGTCGCGTCGATCACCACGCGTGCCCGGCGCGAGGGTGAGCATTTCGTCGTCGACGGCGCCAAGACGTTCATCACCTCCGGCGTCCGTGCCGACTTCGCCACCACCGCGGTACGCACCGGCGGCCCAGGCCACCGGGGCATCTCGTTGCTCGTCGTCGACACCCGCAGTGACGGCGTGCTGGTGGGGCCCGCACTGCGCAAGATGGGGTGGCTGTGCTCAGACACCGCTGAGATCACCTACACCGGCGCCAAGGTGCCTGCCAGCCATCTGGTCGGCGAGATCGGCGGCGGCTTCGCGATGATCATGACGCAGTTCGTCGCCGAGCGGTTGTCGTTGGCGGCGCACGCCTACTCCGTCGCCCAGCGGGCACTCGACCTGACCGTGGCGTACGCGAAGCAACGCGTGACCTTCGGACGGCCTCTCGTTACCCGGCAGGTCATCGCACATCGGCTCGTGGAGATGCACCGGCGCACGACCGACGCCAGATTCGTCACGCGCTCGGTGGCCGAGCGAGTGGTCGCCGGCGACGCGCCGGTCCTGGAGGCATGCCTGGCCAAGCAGACCGCTGTCGAGGCGTGCGCCTACGTCGTCGACGCTGCCGTGCAGATCCACGGCGGCGCGGGGTACCTGCGTGACAGCGAAGTCGAGCGCCACTATCGCGACGCCCGCATCCTTGGCATCGGCGGTGGCGCCACCGAGGTGCTCACCGACCTGGCCGCCAGGCTGCTCGGCTTTGCGGCGCCGGATGAGCACCAGGACCAGCCATTCCGACAGGCGGCAGTCCGACTATGACAACGATGCGGTCCAGGATTGACCCCCGCTCGGCTGCGTACGCGGCGAACCGTCACGACCTGCTCGGCAAGATCGAGGCCCTGGCGACCGAGCACGCCAAGGCCCTCGCCGGCGGCGGCGACGCCTACGTCGGGCGTCACCATCAGCGCGGCAAGATGCTGCCCCGCGAGCGCGTCGAGCTGTTGGTCGACGAGCACAGCGCCTTCCTCGAGCTGTCGCCTCTGGCGGCGTGGGGCACCGACTACCACGTCGGCGCCAGCCTCGTCACAGGCATCGGCGTCGTCTGCGGGGTCGAATGCATGATCGTCGCCAACGACCCGACGGTCCGGGGCGGCGCCAGCAACCCGTCCTCGGTCAAGAAGGCGTTCCGCGCGGCACAGATCGCGCAGGAGAACCGGCTGCCCACCATCAACCTCGTCGAGTCTGGAGGAGCGGATCTGTCCAGCCAGAAGGACATCTTCATCCCCGGCGGCGCACTGTTTCGCAACCTCACTCGCTCCAGCGCAGACAGAGTGCCGACAATCGCGCTGGTGTTCGGCAACTCCACGGCCGGCGGGGCGTACGTCCCGGGCATGAGTGACTACGTCGTCATGGTCGAGAACCGCGCCAAGGTCTTCCTCGGTGGACCGCCCCTGGTCAAGATGGCCACCGGCGAGGAGTCCGACGACGAGTCCCTCGGCGGCGCCGCGATGCACGCCCAGACGTCCGGCCTTGCCGACTTCCTCGCGGTCGACGAGCTCGACGCGCTGCGCCTCGGCCGCCGGATCATGGCCCGACTCAACTGGCGCAAGCAGGGGCCGGCCGCGCAGCCGTTCGAGGAGCCCACCCTCGATCCCGAGGAGCTGCTCGGCATCGTGCCAGCCGACGTCAAGGTGCCGTTCGACCCGCGTGAGGTGATCGGGCGCATCGTCGACTCCTCGGATTTCGACGAGTTCAAGCCCGCCTACGGCACGTCGCTGGTCACCGGGTGGGCGCGGATGCATGGCTACCCGCTCGGCATCCTGGCTAACTCCCAGGGTGTGCTGTTCAGCGAGGAGGCGCAGAAGGCGGCACAGTTCATCCAGCTTGCCAACCAGATCGACACACCGTTGCTGTTCCTGCACAACACAACCGGCTACATGGTCGGGGCGGAGTACGAGCAGGGCGGGATCATCAAGCACGGCGCGATGATGATCAACGCCGTGTCGAACTCACGGGTGCCCCACCTGTCGGTGCTGATGGGGGCGTCCTACGGCGCCGGCAACTACGGCATGTGCGGCCGGGCGTACGACCCGCGCTTCCTGTTCACCTGGCCGACCGCGAAGGCGGCGGTGATGGGGCCGGCCCAGCTTGCCGGTGTGCTGTCCATCGTCGCGCGGGCTGCCAGTGAGGCCAAGGGTGAGCCCTACGACGAAGTCAGCGACACCCAGATGCGCGCCTACGTCGAGAGTCAGGTGGAGGAGCAGTCCCTGCCCTTCTTCTTGTCGGGGATGCTCTACGACGACGGGGTGATCGACCCGCGCGACACCCGGACCGTCCTCGGCATCGCCTTGTCGGTGATCCACAACGCACCTGTCCGAGGCGCCGACGGCTTCGGCGTCTTCCGGATGTGAGGTGAGTGCGATGAACGAGCGATGCAACGAGACGATCCGGCCGATCGCCCGGCTGCTCGTCGCCAACCGTGGCGAGATCGCCCGTCGGATCTTCAAGACCTGCAGGGATCTGGGCATCGCGACGGTGGCGGTCATCTCCGACGCCGACTCATCCGAGCCGCATGCGCGCGAGGCCGACCTCGCGGTGCGTCTACCCGGCGACTCGGCCGCCGACACCTATCTGCGCGGCGACCTGATCGTCGCGGCGGCGCAGGCCGCCGGCGCCGATGCCGTGCATCCCGGCTATGGATTCCTGTCGGAGAATCCCGCGTTCGCGGCCATGGTGCTCGATGCCGGTCTGACCTGGGTCGGGCCGCCCCTGGAGGCGATGGCGTCGATGGGTTCGAAGATCGAGGCCAAGGCCCTGATGGCCAAGGCCGGCGTACCCGTGCTGCCCGACTTCGACCCAGACGGGGTCGTGCCACCGGAGGCGTTTCCCCTTCTGGTGAAGGCTTCTGCAGGCGGAGGCGGCCGTGGCATGCGGGTCGCCCGGTCACCGGAGGAGCTGGTGGAGGCGGTCCGTGCGGCCCGGGCGGAGGCGTCGAGCGTGTTCGGCGACGCGACAGTGTTCTGTGAGCCCTTCGTCGAAGCCGGTCGACACATCGAGGTCCAGGTGCTCGCAGACATCCACGGCCAAACCTGGGTCCTGGGCGAACGAGACTGCTCCCTGCAGAGGCGGCACCAGAAGGTCGTGGAGGAGACTCCGGCACCCGGGCTGTCCGACGAGGCACGCGCCACCTTGCACGCGGCCGCGCGGGCCGGCGCGGAGGCGATCGGCTATGTCGGCGCGGGCACGGTCGAGTTCCTGGTGGCGGGTGAGCGGCACTCGGACTTCTGGTTCCTGGAGATGAACACCCGGCTGCAGGTGGAGCACCCGGTCACCGAGTGCGTCACCGGGCTCGACCTCGTCGCCTTGCAGATCGCCGTGGCCGAAGGCCGTCATCTGGCCGGTGAGCCTCCGCCGCCCACGGGTCACGCGATCGAGGCGCGCTTGTACGCCGAGGACCCGGCCGCCGACTGGCAACCGCAGACCGGTGTCGTGCGTGCGCTCGAGCTGCCCGGGGTGGCCAGTCGTTTCGGGTCCCCGGGAACGTCCCGCGCCGCCCTGCGGCTGGACTCCGGCGTCGAGGTGGGCAGCCACGTGTCCGTGCACTACGACCCGATGCTGGCGAAGGTGGTGGCGTGGGCACCAGACCGCGGCTCGGCCGTCTGCACGCTGGAAGCGGCCCTGCGCGCCGCCCGCATTCACGGGCTCCGGACCAATCGTGACCTGCTGGTGCGCGCGCTGCGCGACGACAGCTTCCGCGACGGCGACGTGCACACGGGGCTGCTGGGTCAGCGCCATCAGGCCTGGGCGGTCCCCTTGGTCGACGGGCCGACGCAGGCGGTGTACGCACTCGCGGCGGCGCTGGGCCGCGCCGCCGCCTCGGTCGCCAACGCACAGGTGCAGCCAGGCGTACCCCCGGGTTGGCGCAACGTGCCCTCGGCTCCGGCCAGCGTCACCTTCACCGCCCGAGTTTTCGACGTTGATGTCGTCCCAGCCGCACAGGGGGCTGATGATCGTCCGGCCGTGGTCCGGGTGTCGTGGGCCTACGAGCGCGGGCGCTGGTCCAGCCCGGACCTCCCGGACGTCGAGGTGGTCGAGGTGACGGCCCACGCGGTACGCCTGGCTCACGGCGGCGTCGTGGCGACGTATCACGTCACGCACGGTCCCGGCGACACATTCGACGTAGATGGTCCCGGCGGCGCGGTGACCCTTCGAGTGCTGCCCCGGTTCACCGACCCCGCCCACACCGTCGGCGCCGGCTCGCTGGTGGCACCAATGCCGGGAGCCGTCGTGTCCGTCGCGGTGAACGAGGGTGAGAGCGTGTCCCGTGGACAGACGGTCCTCGTGCTCGAGGCGATGAAGATGCAGCACACCCTGGTGGCGCCAGCGAACGGAGTCGTCACCACTCTGCGCGCCGAGCCCGGGCGGCAAGTCGCCGCCGGTGCCGTGCTCGCGGTGATCGACGCCCAGGAAGGGAATCCCGACGATGCCTGACGCCTCCGCGTTCAGTGAGTCGCCCGAGCGCATCGCCCTGCGCACGGCCGTGGCCGGCGTGGCCGCGACCTACGGCCGCGAGTGGTTCACGGCCAAAGCGCGGGCCGGCGCGAAGACCGACGAGTTGTGGGCCGAGGTGGGCAAGCTCGGCTACCTCGGCGTCGCGGTGCCCGAGGAGTACGGCGGGGGAGGCGGAGGCATCGGGGACCTCGCGGCGGTGTGCGAAGAGCTGGCCGCCGCCGGCTGCCCGCTGCTGTTGATGGTGGTGTCGCCCGCGATCTGCGCCACGGTGATCGCGGCGTACGGAAACCCTGCACAGAAGGAGCATTGGCTCCCCGGCTTCGCCAACGGCACGACCAAGATGGCGTTCTCGATCACCGAGCCGGATGCAGGGTCGAACTCTCACCGGATCACCACCACGGCCCGGCGGGACGGCGACGACTGGCTGCTGACCGGCACCAAGACCTACATCTCGGGGGTGGACGAGGCCGAGGCGGTGCTCGTCGTCGCGCGGACCAACGATGCCAGGACCGGCGCACTCAAACCGGCGCTGTTCGTCGTGCCGACCGACGCCGAAGGCGTCAGCTTCCAGCGGATCGAGATGGAGATCGTGTCGCCCGAGGGGCAGTTCACGCTGTTCTTCGACGATGTGCGGCTGCCGTCGGACGCACTGATCGGCCAGGAGGACGCCGCCCTCGCACAGCTGTTCGCCGGGCTCAACCCCGAACGCATCATGGCCGCGTCGTTCGCACTCGGACTCGCGAGGTACGCCCTGGACCGGGCCACCGCGTACGTGAAGGACCGCGACGTCTGGGGCCAGCCGATCGGCGCGCACCAGGCTGTCGCTCATCCGCTCGCCGAGTCGGCGATCGAGATCGAGCTGGCCCGGTTGATGACCCAGAAGGCAGCGGCGTTGTACGACGCGGGTGACCATCTGGCCGCCGGTGAAGCCGCCAACATGGCGAAGTACGCCGCCGCCGAGGCGTGCTGCCATGTCGTCGACCGTGCCGTGCAGGTGCACGGTGGCAACGGGATCGCCAGCGAGTACGGCATCGCCGGTCTGCTGGTGGCTTCGCGGACCACCCGGATCGCGCCGGTGAGCCGGGAGATGGTGCTGAACTTCATCGCCCAGCACACGCTCGGGCTGCCCAAGTCCTACTGACAGCCCCGACCGAGGAGCCACGGTGACCGACCAGACCGACCAGACCGACCAGACCGACCTGGTACGCCTGCGCATCGACGGTGCCGTGGCAACGCTCACGCTTGACTCGCCGAGCAACCGGAATGCCCTGTCCCGCCGGCTCGTCACCGATCTGGTCCGGTGCCTCGACACGGCCGCGCTGGCACCGGACGTACGTGTCGTCGTCATCGCCGCGAGCGGGTCGGTGTTCTGCTCCGGCGCCGACCTGTCCGAGGCGGTCGCCGACGGGATGGAGGAGGGTGCCAGGGGGCTGGTCGCGCTGCAGCGGCAGATCGTCGCGCTGCCCAAGCCGGTCGTGGTTCGGCTGCAGGGACCGGTGCGCGCCGGCGGGCTTGGCATCGTCGGGGCCGCCGACGTCGTGATCTCGGCGGACACCGTCACGTTCGCGTTCACCGAGGTGCGCCTGGGCCTTGCCCCTGCGGCGATCTCCCTGACCACGCTCCCACGCCTGACCGACCGCGCCGCGGCGCGCTACTTCCTGGGCGGCGACGGCTTCGACGCGACCACGGCCGTCCGGATCGGCCTCGTCACCGAGGCGGTGCCCGCGGACCGCCTCGACGACGCCGTCGCGGCGGTGGCCGGGCACCTGTCGGAGGGCTCGACGCAAGGCCTCGCCGAGACCAAGGCGCTGCTGGCGGTGCCCCTGTTGGCCCGCATCGACGCTCTCGGTGAGGATGTCGCGGCCCAGTCGGCGCGGTTGTTCGCATCCGACGAGGCGCGGGCGGCGATGCACGCCTTCCTGCAGCACCGCAGGCGCTGAGACTCGTTGATCGGGGTGGCCGCGCCGTGACCCGGCACTCATTTCGTTATACGCGAAGCCTTGCCAGCGTCGTACCTGAGGCGGAAGGCTGACCGCGATCCCCGGCGCGTCGATGTCAGGAGAGACACGCATGTCATCAGCCTCCCGTTCCACTCGTCGACGCGTGGTGGCGTCCTCGATCGCTGCGACCACGGCCGTCGGCCTCGGATTCAGCGCCATCTCGTCAGCGGGGGCCGCCCCCTCGGCGACCTCGCGTACCTCCGCGCTGACCACGTCGCGCGGTGAGCCGTCCGGCCACACCGCAGCCGTCAGGTCCGACAAGGGTTTCTACGACGTACGCGCTGGCGCGACCCCGACCCAGAGCACCCGGCTGCTGGGCGACTCTGTGCGGGCGGACGGTCGCAGCAGCACCCACTCGCTGCGCTCCTCGCTGGGCCGCCAGGCGGTCGTCAGCATGGACGGGCTCACCGGGACGGTGCGCGACGTGGCCCGGCTCAACGGCTTCCTCACCTTCCCGAGCCGCGCCTCGGCCGCCACTGTCGCGATGGGGTACGTCCGAAGCCACCTGGCTGCCCTCGGTCTGACCCGGTCCGACCTGGCGACGTTCTCGTTGCGCAACCAGTGGACCGACGTTGCCGGCATCACACATCTGTCCTGGGTCCAGAGCGCCGGCGGAGTGCAGCTGTTCGGCAACGGGCTGCAGGCCAACGTCGCCAAGGGTGGCCGGCTGCTCAACGTCATGGGGTCACCGGTCAGCGGGCTTTCCGCCCCGGCCGTCGTCGCCCCGCGCATCGCCGGTCCGTCCGCCGCGATCGGTGCCGCCCGCGCTGACCTGTCAGAGCCAAGAATGGCCGAGCCCAACGACACCGCCACCCCGGTGCTGTTCCAGACTCCGGGCGGCACCCGCCGCGCGTGGGAGACCATCACCATGTCGGCGAGCAGTCCCGCGGTGACCGTCGTCGATGCCGCAAACGGCGCGGTGCTCTACCGCCAGCCCCTGTCGGCGGACGCGGTCTCGCAGGAGCCCGTGGCGGCCAAGCCGCACCGCAAGGTCCCGTCCACCGGCCTCGCCTACCGATACTTCCCCGGCCACCGTCCGTTCGGGGGCCACCAGCTCAGTTTCAACTTCACCCGGCGCGGCTGGCTTCCGGCCGGCGCGCATCAGCTGTGGGGCAACAACACCCGCACCTATGCCGACGTGAACGATGACAACAAGGCCAACCCTGGCGAGATCATCCGCCCGATCAAGCCGCACTCGTGGGCGTACAAACTGAAGCCGTTCCATCTGCGTGGAGTCTCGTTCTGCAGCCACCCTTACCCGTGCTCGTGGAACCCGAACAAGCCGTTCTCGTGGAAGGTCAACCGCAACCAGAACGCCACCCAGGTCTTCTGGTTCGTCAACAACTGGCACGACCACCTGATGGCGCCGCCGATCGGCTTCACCCCGGCCGCCGGCAACTTCCAGAGGGTCAACCCCAGGGGTCGCGGCGTCGGTCATGACGCCGTGCAGGCGCAGACCGACGACGGTGCCAACACCAACCATGGGCTGCCCGACGGCAACCACGTCGACAACGCCAACATGAGCACGCCTCCGGACGGCCACGCCCCCACGATGCAGATGTACCTCCAGCACTTCCCGAACACGTCGTACCCGGTCGGCGACCCGTTCGCGCCGACCAATGTCGGCGACGAGGCGGACACCGTCTACCACGAGTACACGCACGGTCTGTCCAACCGGCTGGTCGTCGACGCCCGCGGGCGCTCGACCCTGGGTGGCGTGCAGGCGGGGGCGATGGGCGAGGCGTGGAGCGACTGGTACGCGATGGACTACCTGGTCGACCAGCGCCTGCAGCGGGACACCAAGACGCAGGGCAACATCGTGCTGTTCCAGTACGACGGTCAGGGCGTGTTCTTGGACCGGACCGAGCCGATCGACTGCACGGTCGGCAGCCACGCACGGCGCTGCACCGGCGGGTCGACCGGCCATCGTGGCGGCTACACCTACGCCGACTACGGCAAGGTGGTCGGCGGGCCTGAGGTGCACGGCGACGGTGAGATCTGGGCGCAGACGCTGTGGGACCTGCGGGCCCGGCTGGGCAGCCGCAAGACCGAGGCGCTGGTGACCAGAGCGATGTCACTGTCGCCGGCCAACCCGTCGTTCCTCGACGAGCGCAACGCGATCCTGCTGGCCGACCAGGCCATCGACGGCGGCGCCCGCAACTTCGGTATCTGGAAGGTTTTCTCGCATCGCGGGATGGGCTACTTCGCCGGCTCGCTCGGCGGCAACGACACCGCGCCGGGCGCCGACTTCCACATGCCGCCGAAGTCGGGTGGGCCGATCGGCGGGCTGCAGGGCACCGTGACCGACGCGGCGACGCACCTTCCGCTCAAGGGCGTCCGCGTCACGATCGCGTTCGAGGGCTCGCCGTTCGTCACCAACCCCAGCGACGTGACCGACAGCAGCGGTCACTACTCGATCGGCCCGGTGCCGGTCGGGCGCTACCCGAAGGTGCTCGTCGTCCCGTCCCTCGGCTACGACGGCTTCGCCGGCGCGGTCCGGATCAAGCCCGGCCTGGGCAGTCACGACTTCAAGCTGCGTCGCGACTGGGCCGCGCGGTCCGGTGGTGCCAAGATCACGGCGTTCGACGGTCCCGACTTCGGCTCGTGCGGCCCGCGGGCGGCGATCGACCAGTCCCCGGGCACGGGCTGGAGCACCACGGTCGACCTGATCGGCGGCAAGCCGTCGACGGCCAGCCCGAAGTCGATGACGGTGAAGCTGCCGAAGTCGATCACCGTGACGTCGATCCAGGTCAACCCGACCGCCAACTGCGGGGACGGTGCCAGCGCCTCGACCGGCGACTACAAGGTCGAGACGTCGACCACCGGCCTGGCCGGTTCGTGGTCGCCGGCAACCGGTCGGTTCGTGGCCGCCGATCGTGGCCACTCCAGCTCGATCGCGCTGCCGGCCCAGACGACGAACGTGCGGTACGTCCGGTTCACCATCGTGGCGCCGCAGGTGTTCAACCCGGCCAACGGCTATCCCGCCAACCCCTGTCCGGGCGGTGGTTTCAGTGGCTGCGACTTCCAGGACCTCACCGAGCTGGCGGTCTACGGCTCCTAACTCCTTCTCCACGTCCGAATGCGGCGCGGTCACGACGAGCGGGGCGGAGGTAGCCCCTAGACTGGGATGCCCTCTCGCGACCAGCGACCGTGCGTACGAAGGAGACCGGTGTCCGGTTCGACCCCGCCCGGCCCGTCCGACCGGCGTGCCGTCGCCGATGCGGAGATCGCCGCCGAGCAGCATCATGTCGACGCGGTCTACCTCCGGCTCGACGAGGCCGCCAAGGCGGCGCAGGCACTGGCCGACGAGGGCCATGGCCGCGCCCGACTCGGGCACGAGGGTGGGCTGGTCGAGCGGGACGCGATGGTCTACCAGGCGGCGAAGCGGATCGCCGCCCTCGACGCCGCGCACGAGGGGCTGGTGTTCGGGCGTCTCGACCTGGTCGACGGGGAGGCTCGCTACATCGGACGGATCGGGCTGCGCGACGCCGAGCGCGAGGTGATGCTGGTCGACTGGCGCGCACCCGCAGCAACGGTGTTCTACCAAGCCACGGCACAGGAGCCCGCCGGTGTCGTACGCCGGCGAGTGCTGCGCTGCCGAGGCGCCAGCGTCGTGGGGGTCGAGGACGACTTGCTCGATGCCGGCAACGCGCCGGACGGCATGGTCGTGGTCGGTGACGGTGCGTTGATGGCGCAGCTGACGCGGGCCCGCGACTCGGTGATGCACTCGGTCGTCGCGACCATCCAGAAGGAGCAGGACGAGGCGATCCGGGCACCCAGCCGTGGGGTCACCACGATCGGTGGCGGACCAGGCACCGGGAAAACGGTGGTGGCCCTGCACCGCGCGGCCTACCTGCTCTACACCGACCGCCGGAGGTTCGAGTCCGGCGGCGTTCTCGTGATCGGGCCGTCGGGTGTGTTCATGGGCTACATCGAGCGGGTTCTGCCGAGCCTCGGCGAGACGAGCGTGACCCTGCGTTCACTCGGACACGTCGTCGATGGTGTGGAGGCCTCCGAGCACGACACGCCGGCCGCGGCGGTGGTCAAGGGATCGGCGCGGATGGAGCAGCTGCTGGCGCGCGCCGCCCGGGACGCGGCACCGGACGAGCCCGTCGAGTTCCGCTGGTTCTATCGCGACGACGTGCTGCGCGCGTCCGCCGGACAGCTGCGGTCGATCCGGCGCCGGCTGCTCGGCTCCGGGCAGCAGCGCAACCGGATGGGAGGACGCGCCCGCCGCCAGCTGCTCGACCTGCTGTGGCGCCAGGTCACCGGGGAGCGCGGCCGCGAGGACGGCAAGACGGGCTTCCTGAACGAGCTCGAGGACAGTTCCGAGCTCACCGCGTTCATGGCCGCATGGTGGCCGCGGCTCGACGCGGTCGAGGTCTGGCAGTGGCTGCGCGATCCCCGACGTCTCGCCGAGTACGCCCAGGGGCTGCTCAGCGACATTGAAGTGGAGACCCTGCTCGAGTCCTGGGCGGCTTCGCCCGAGCAGCCCACGGTCGAGGACGTACCCCTGATCGACGAGTTGCGCTACCTGATCGGGGACCTCGACGACGAGGTCGACGACTCCGACCGGGACAGTTCTGACGTGCGGCAGCTGATGTCCTTCGAGCGCGACGACGCGGAGCGCCGGCTGCGCACCACCACGCGCACCGAGGACGACTCCTACGCGCACGTGCTGGTCGACGAAGCGCAGGACCTGTCGCCGATGCAGTGGCGGATGCTCGGACGGCGTGGGCGCTACTCGAGCTGGACGATCGTCGGTGACCAGGCGCAGTCCTCGTGGCCGCTGCCGGTGGAAGCGGCGCAGGCGCGGACCCGCGCACTCGGTGACAAGCCGGAATACTCGTTCCGGCTGTCGACGAACTACCGCAACTCGGCCGAGATCTACGACTTCGCCGCCGAGGTGGCGCGGGTGCACGTCCCGGACGCTGACATGCCGAACGCCGTGCGCCGGACCGGAGCCCAGCCCGAGCACCGGGCCGCCGAACACTCCGAGGTTGAGGCGACGGTGCTCGCGGCCATCCGGGAGGTGGCCAGCGCGGTGGACGGGACCATCGCGGTCGTGGTGCCAGTCAGCCGTCGAGGCGAGGTACGCCGTTGGCTCGACACACTGCCGACCGAGGTCGTGACGCGCGCCAGCGTGCTGCACGGACTCGACACCAAGGGTCTCGAGTTCGACGCCGTCGTGGTGGTCGAACCGGCCGCGATCGTCGCTGAGTCACCGACCGGCTGGCGGACGCTGTACGTCGTGCTCACCCGGGCCACGCAGCGGCTGATCACCGTCGGGGTCGACGGTTCCTGGCTCGACGACCTCAAGGTCTAGCCACCGCGTCCGCCCTGCGCTGCCGACGGTCCTGCTGGCGGGCTGTCAGGGATGCTGCGCACATCGGCACCGGTCTGACCGCCGGCGGTTGTGCCGATCCGCGCACCATCCGGGTCGGCGGCCTCCGACCGGCCCGATCCGGGTGCTTCGTTAGGCTGGGCGGGATGACCGCAGATCCCCCGGACCCCGCTGCGCACCCGCGTGCCCGCCGGGCTCTCACGGTCGTCGTCCTCGTCCTGGCCGGCCTGGTCGTAGGCGGTGTCGTCGCCGTCGGGGGCTACCTGACAGACGCGAGAAGTGTCGGCATCGGGGCCCACCGGGCGACGGTGTCGCCCACGTTCGACGGCTACGCCACGTTCGTGGCGGCGCCGCTCCTCCCGGACGTACGCATCCCCACGGCGTTGCCGATGCACGCCGGCGTCCACGTCGTGATCGGCGAGTCGGACGAGACCACCATCAACGGACTGCTGGCCGCCGATGCACTGATCGCCAGCCACCCTCAGGGCGACATCGCCCGGATCCGCAGCACCGTGAAGGACATGGCGCTGGCGAACGGGATCCGCGGGGTCGGGGCCGGCGTACTCACCGTGCTGGTCCTGATCGCCAGTTGGCGGATGGTGGGCGCGGAGCGCCGGGACCAGCTGGTCCGGCACGCGCACCGGTGGGCACCGTCTCGACGCAGAATCCTGGAATCCGCTGTCCTGGTCGCGGCTGTGATCGGTGCGGTCCTGGCGGTGCTCCTACCCCGCCACGACGGGCCGTTGCCGACGGACCAACAGCGGTGGGTCGCGTTGCCGTCGCTGTTCCCGAGCCTCACGCTCCCGGCGGCACTGACGCGGGTTCAGGTGGCGTCCAATGGGGCAACCGCCGGGGGCGTCGCACTGATCAACAAGGGCCTGACGTTGTACAACCAGTCCGTCACCTACTACGGGGACATGGAGAACCGGGTGGCCGGTGTCGCTCCGCAGATCCACGTGCCGGCATCCGGCGACACGGTGGCGTTGATGGTGTCGGATCGCCACGACAACATCGGCATGGACGACGTGGCAGCCGCAGTCGGCCGGGCCGGATCGGCGAGCCTGCTGATCGACGCCGGTGACGACACCTCCAACGGGGGAGCCTGGGAGCAGTTCAGCATCAACTCGCTGCAGCAGCTACGCGGCGACATGCCGGGTGTGGCGGTGGCCGGCAACCACGACCATGGTCCGTTCGTCAGCAAGGCTCAGGCCGACGCCGGGTTCACCGTGCTCGACGGCAAGGTGGTCACAGTTGACGGCATCACGTTCCTGGGCAGCTCCGACCCGCGCGGCAATCAGTTCGGCAGCACCCTGACCGATCCCACCGGCGAGGTGCAGAAGGCCGGCGACGCGCTCGCCACCGCCGCCTGTGCGTACGGCCGGGTCTCGACGGTGGTGGTCCACGATCCTGCGCAAGGCGTCGGGGCTGCGGCGTCTGGCTGCGTCGGACTCGTCCTGTCCGGCCACGTGCACCATCAGATCGGTCCGACGAGGACGGTCAACAGTGACCATCTCGCCACGACCAGCTACACCAACGGCACCACCGGTGGTGCGGCCACGTCGTTCGCGTTGGGCACCAGTCTGGGCGAGGAGGCCGAGGTCACGCTGATCACCTATCGCGACGGTCGCGCGATCGGGCTGCAGCCGGTGCGGTTCGAGACCAACGGGACGATCCTGGTGGACCGCTACCGCAGGGTGGCGACCGGACCATCCCGCTAGGGTGGGCTTCCCGCCCCCGACCGATGATCGTGCGCATGCCCTCGCCATCTTCCGGACCCTTGCTCGACGTCCTCGCGCACCCCGCGTGGGCGGTGGTGCGGCTGCGCGACTCCGCCACCGTCGCACTGCTCGGCGGCAGCCGCCAAGATCTCGACCGGATCGCGGATATCCCTTTGTCGCAAGGGATTCCGACCGCAGGCCGCCGCTTCGACCGGCTCGTCCTGGTGCCGTACGCGCAGGTGCGTGAGCGCGGCTTCGAGGCGCACGAGGACGACACGCCGCTGTCGTGCATCGAGGTCGCCGACGAGGTGGAGCTGCCCTTGGATGAGCTGGTCGACCGGCTCCCGGACGTTCCGCTAGCGTTCGCCGACCGCGGCCGCTTCGACACCGACGACGAGGCGTACGCGCGGATGGTGGGCGCCATCATCCGTGACGAGATCGGCAACGGTGAAGGTGCCAACCTGGTGGTCGGCCGCACCTACCGGGCGCAGGTGTCCGGCTGGGGCCACGCCGCGGCACTCGGTGTGCTGCGCCGGCTGCTGACCCGTGAGCGCGGGGCGTACTGGACCTATTGCGTGTTCACCGGTGACCGCTACCTGATCGGCGCCAGCCCGGAGCGGCATATCAGCATCGACGCGGGCAACGTCCGGATGAACCCGATCAGTGGAACCTTGCGTCTTCGCGGGCTCACCGACCCTGCGCGACGCAAGGCGGCCCTGGTCGACTTCCTCGCCGACGAGAAGGAGATCTACGAGCTCTTCATGGTCGTCGATGAGGAGCTGAAGATGATGTGCGACATCTGCCACGAGGGTGGGCTGGTGCTCGGCCCGTACCTGAAGCAGATGACGCACCTCGTCCACACGGAGTACCTCCTCGCCGGGCGGACCGCCCGGGATCCGCGCGACGTGCTGCGGGACTCGATGTTCGCCTCCACCGTCACCGGTAGTCCGGTGCAGAACGCCTGTCGGCTGATCAGGCGGTACGAACCAGGTGGCCGTGGCTACTACGGGTCGGTGATGGCGTTGCTCGGTCGCGATGCGCGGGGGCGTCCCACCGTGGATGCGCCGATCATCATCCGCACCGCCGACGTCGACCTCGACGGGCGGGTGAGCGTGACCGCCGGCGCGACGCTTGTGCGCGACTCCGACCCCGCGCACGAGACGGCGGAGACGCACGCGAAAGCAGGCGGCATCCTCACCGCGTTCGGCCTCGTCGACCCCCCACCGGGCCCCGCGGCCGACGTCGACGACCTGACCCGCGACGACGACGTGCTGGTAGCCCTCGGTTCACGCAACCAGCGGCTCTCCGGCTTCTGGCTGACCGACCAGGCCGGGGGCCGCAGTGAGCCGCCCCTGGCCGGACGCACCGCGGTGATCCTCGACGGCGAGGATGACTTCGTGAACATGCTGCGGCACGTGCTCGGTGTGCTCGGCGTGACGTCGCGGCTGGTGCGGCACGAGGAGTGGGCGCCCGGCGTGCTGCTCGGGTCCGACCTGGTCGTGGTGGGCCCTGGTCCCGGTGACCCGCGCGACGCCGGTCGCCCCAAGATCGCGGCGTTCCGTGCCGCGGTCGACGAGCTGCTCGCCGTCCGGCAACCGTTCCTGGCGGTGTGCCTCGGCCACCAGGTCCTGTGCGGCGCGCTCGGGTTGGACCTGGCGTACAAGGACATCGTCTTCCAGGGGACCCAGACCCGGTTGCCGGTGCTCGGGCGGGACGAGGTGGTCGGGTTCTACAACACGTTCGTGGCGCGGGTGCCGGCCGGTGGGCTGCCGGCTGGGGTGACGGTCGAGACCGACGACGAGACCGGGGACATCCACCTGCTGGCCGGGCCGCACTATCGCGGAGTGCAGTTCCACGCCGAGTCGATCCTGACCCAGCACGGGTTCGAGATCCTCCGTGATCTCGTGACCGCGCTGCTGGCCTGACAGGGTGCCACCTCTGGTCCCGGTCGCCGGGCCTCCCAGTTTGGCGGGACTTGGCTCGCCGGGCGTACCGGTTGCCGGGGCTTGGCTCGCCGGGCGTACCGATTGGCGGCGCTTGGCTCGCCGGGCGTACCACCGAGTGGGACATTTCGGGCGGTTTCCGGTACCGCTCGCGTGTGAAGCGGGGCAGGGGCCGGCGACGGACAGCCGGCCAGGAGAGCGGGCGAGGCATGGCGAAGGCATGGGCCCGCGGGGGCAGGAAGTCCGCGGGCCCATGCCTCCTGGGAAGGGGACAGTTCGTCTCAGGGGGTTATGACGTGAGGTTGCCTCCGTCGCTTCCCAACGTGCACTGCGTCGTGCTCGTGTTGCCACCCCGAACGTACGTGAGGGTGACCGTGTCGCCAGGGCGATAGCCGCGGATCGCGGCGATCAGGCCATCGGCACTGCTGACTGCCTGGTCGTTCACCTTGGTGATGACGTCGCCGGTCTTCAGGCCCGCCTTGTCGCCGGCGCTGTTGGACACCACCGAGGCGACCTGTGCGCCGATCTGGGTGAGGCCACCTTGCGCGCTGGCGTCGCCGACCTTGATGCCGATCATCGCGTGCGTGACGGTCTGGCCCTTGACGATCTCGTTGGCGATCGAACGAGCCAGGTCGACCGGGATGGCGAACCCCAGACCAATCGATCCGCCCTGGCCACCCATGCTGGCGGTGTCGGTCTGAATCGCGGAGTTGATGCCGATGACCTGTCCGCTCATGTTCGTGAGCGGGCCACCGGAGTTGCCAGGGTTGATCGCTGCGTCCGTCTGGATCGCGGGGAAGACGGTCGGCTGGCTGGTCGGCGACTCCGAGCTCGACGACACCGGGCGGTTGAGCGCGCTGACGATGCCGCTGGTCACAGTGCTCTCCAATCCGAACGGCGACCCGATAGCGACGACTTCCTGGCCGACCTTCAGATCGGCGGAGCTGCCGAGGGTCGCCGGGACCAGCCCTGAAACGCCTTGCGCCCTGACCACGGCGATGTCGGTCTTGGGGTCGCGTCCGATGATCTTGGCGTTGGCGGTCTTGCCGTTGTTGAACGACACGATGATCGAGCCGGAGTTGGCCGCGGCGGCGATCACATGGTTGTTCGTGAGGATGTCGCCGTTGCTGCTGAGGATGATGCCGGTGCCGCTGTCGGCCTGGGACGCACCCTTGACGTTAATCTGTACCACGGACGGGAGCACCTTGGCGGCGACCGCCTCGACGCTGGTGCCGGTGGTTGATGCGCCGTTCGCCGACACGACCGGCTGGCTCAGCGCGGTGGTGCCCGATCCATTTGACCCGCCCCCGCCCGACGCTGAGTCGTACGCCGCGGCGCCACCGAAACCGGCGACGGCGCCTGCGGCGACAGCGGCGGCCACGACCAGAGCTCCGCGGCGGCGTGACCGCTCGCGCAGGGTGGGCCCCTGGTCGTAGCCAGCCGCTTGCGGCTGACCGCCGGGCGCGGCGCTGCCGTATGGCGCGCCGAAGGGGGTGGTGGATCCCGGCGGTGCCCATGAGCCCGACTCCGGAGCCTCTCGGTTCTGCCCCGGGGATCCGTACCTGTGGGTGTACGGCGGGGGCGCCCCGTGGGACTCAGTCGAAGGACGGTCCGAGCCAGTCGGGCCCTCCTGCGGACCAGGAGTCTGCGGGTCGGGAGTATCCGGAGGCATCGAGCTCATGTCCACACTGTGTCCGGCCTCTCTGAGATGACCCTGAGACAGGGTTGTGAGCGCGCCGAGAGTTGGCGCTGCCCGGACGGGCCGCACGAAGGAATCGACATTGGGGTAGCCCTGGCGGCCGGGTTGTCGATTCCTTCGGTCAGATCGACATTGGGTAGCCCTGGCGACCGGGTTGTCGATTCTTCGGTCAGGCCGAGGCGGGTTGGCCTGGCAGCCGCAGGGTGAGTACGGCGCCTCTGCCCGGTGCGCCACCGGCCGAGACCGTCCCGCCGTGGCGCGCCGCGGTCTGCGCGACGATCGACAGTCCGAGACCTGATCCGGGCAGGGTGCGGGCCTCCTGCGACCGGTAGAACCGCTCGAAGATGTGCGGCAGATCCGTGGCCGAGATTCCCGGCCCGTGGTCGGTGACCGTCAGGACGCCGTCGCGCAGCCGCACAGTGACCGTGCCCAGCGGCGGACTCCACTTGGCGGCGTTGTCCAGCAGGTTGGTGATGGCGCGTTCGAGCAGCTGCGGCTCGCCGACGACCATCCACGATTCCGTGTCGACCTCGAACTCGATCGAGGCGCTGCGCCGGCGTACCCGCTCGACGCTCGTCTCGACGACCTCGGCGAGGTCGGTGGGCTCCGAGCGGTGTGGCAGGTCCTCGTCGCGGGCCAGCTCGACGAGGTCGCCGACCAGGGTGGACAGCTCCTCGATCTGTGCGCCGACGTCGCGGAGCAGCTCGGCACGAGACGCCGGCGCGAGCCCGCCCCGAGTGTCGGCCTGCGCCAGCAGCTCGAGGTTGGTCCGCAGGCTGGTCAAGGGTGTACGCAGCTCGTGCCCGGCGTCGGCCACCAGCTGTCGCTGCCGCTGCTGCGAGGCCGACAGGGACATCAGCATCGTGTTGAACGCCACCGTCAGACGCGCCAGCTCGTCGTCGCCGGTCACCTCGATCGGAGTCAGCTCCTCGGTGCGAGCCACGTGCTCCGCGGCGGCGGTCAGGCGTCGGACCGGGCGCAGCCCGTTGCTGGCGACCGCCCAGCCGGACACGCCCGACACGAGTACGCCGGCCAGCCCGATCACCCACAGGACCAGCCCCAACCGTGACAGCACCCGGCCGGTGGGGTCGAGCGACTGGGCCAGCACCAGCGCGCCGCTGGGTCCGTACGGAACGGCTACGACGCGGTAGTCGATGCCGTTCATGGCCACGGTCCGGATCGACTGCTTGGACTGGCCGTGCGCAACGTCGAGTTCGGCCGCGCTGATGTACGGCAGGGCGGCGCGACCGTTCGGGGCCGACGACACAGCGTCGTTCTGGATCACGGCCAGCTTGACGTCGGAGGCCAGGAACAGCGACGGCGGCAGGTTGGCGACCGTCTGCGGGAACGAGGTCCGGGCGGCCGCCTTGGCACGATGCACGAGGGAGTCGTCCAGCGAGTGCAGCAGCTGACCACGCACGGTGATGTAGACCGCTAGGCTGACCACGGCCACCGTCGCGCCGACGGCAACCGTCGCCAACAGCGTGATCCTTGACGCCAGCGACACCCGGCTGCGCATCCGGGCGCGGAGGTTCAGGGGCCGGAAGGTCCTCACGGGGCGGTTTCGCGCAGCACATAGCCGATGCCGCGAACCGTGTGCAGCAGCCGCGGCTCACCCTCGGCCTCGAGCTTGCGCCGGACGTACCCGACGTAGACCTCGAGGGAGTTGGCCGTGGTGGGGAAGTCGAAGCCCCAGACCTCTTCGAGGATGAAGGAGCGCTCGAGCACCCGGCGTGGCCGTGACAGGAACAGCTCGAGCAGGGCGAACTCGGTGCGGGTGAGGGACACCTGTCGGTCGCCGCGGCGCACCTCGCGGGTGGCGGTGTCCATGGACAGGTCGGAGAAGCTGAGCAGCGAGGAGCGGTCGGCGTCGTCGGCGCGCACGGAGCGGCGCAGCAGCGCCCGCAGCCGGGCGAGCAGCTCGTCGAGCGCGAACGGTTTGGTGAGGTAGTCGTCGGCCCCGGCGTCGAGGCCGTCGACCCGGTCGGCGACGGCGTCCCGCGCGGTGAGGACGAGGATGGGCACGTCGTTTCCGGCGCTCCGCAGGGCCCGCGTGGTCTCGAGGCCGTCGAGGCGCGGCATCATCACGTCCATCACGATCGCGTCGGGGCTGATCAGGGGTACGCGCGCGAGCGCTTCCGCCCCGTCCGAGGCGACCTCGACCTCGTACCCGTTGAAGACCAGCGAGCGGCGCATGGAGTCGCGGACGGCCCGGTCGTCGTCGACCACGAGGATGCGCATGGGTCAAGCCTGCCATCACGACCTGAGATGCCGCTGAAGCATGCCGTCCGGGGCCAGCCTCGGTCCCGCGTGGTTCGGTGGCCGCCGCTCCGTCGGTTTACCACGTTCTCATGGTACGTAGGCACTTCACATGGGGTGCATCCCATGAGAAGTGCCAAACCGCCGTGAGAAGTGCCCCCGGGCAGGACCTGGCATGGCGTCACGCCGCATCCTGTTGGTGGGCTCACGGTTGGTGGGCTCACGGTTGGTGGGCTCACGGTGCTGGCGAGTGCAGCGCTGCGCGCGCCGCGGCGGCTGCCCGGGAACCATAGCCGCCGCCGAAGGTAGCCGCGTGGACCAGCAGCGGGTGCACCTGGTGCAGCGGGACGCGCCCGGCCCAGCCGTCCGCCAACGGCGTCGCCTCGTCGTACGCCGCGAGGATCCGGTCGAGGTAGGGCACCCCGAACAACGCGAGCATCGCCAGGTCGGTCTCGCGATGGCCGCCGTGCGCTGCGGGGTCGACGAGGTGCGCACGCGGTCCGCTGGGCACCGGCGGACTCGCCCCGGAGCCGTCGGGGTGCTCCGGCGCGGAGCTGTAGCCGAGTGGTGCGGCGCCCCACACGACGTTGCCGGACCACAGATCGCCGTGCACCCGCGCCGGGTCTTCCGCCGGCCCCGCGACCTCGGACAGTCGCGTCAGGAGCGTCTCGACGTCGGCGCGGTCGTCGTCGGCGAGCCGGCCACGGTCGTGCGCGAGCCGGAGGTACGGGCGTACCCGCTGCTCGGCATAGAACGTCGGCCAATCGGGCGCCGCAGTGTTGGGCAACGGCGCCGAGCCGATGTAGCCGTCCGTCTCCGCGCCGAACGTCGGTGCGCCTGCGGCGTGGGTCCGCGACAGCCCGCGGCCGAACGACTCGGCGGCGTCCGGCGTGGGACGGCCGGGCTCGATCCAGGAGAGCACCAAGCAGTCGTCGTCGACGCCGAGCACGTCCGGAACGGGGGCGCCGCGCGCATCGGCCAACCAGCGCAATCCAGCCGCCTCGGTCTCGAAGAAGCCCGCGGGCGCGTGCGGCCGCGTCTTGATCAGGGCGCTACGCCCGTCGGTCAACCGCAGCCTGGTGGCGACGCAAATGTCCCCGCCGGCCACCGGAGTCGTGGCCACGACCGGGACGCCGAGCAGCTTCTCAGCGCGCGCCGCGAGGGTCCCCATCCGTGCCACGCGCCCGACCGTACTCGTCGGGGCGCCGGGCAGCCCTGCCGCCGGAGTTGGCGGGGTGCCCGTCTGGGCGTCGGGTCGCCCTCGCAGTTGGGACGCTGGCGCGAGCTCGCCTGGTGGCCGGGGCGCGCCTTGCCGTCGTAGCTGGCGGGGTGCCCGTCTGGGCGCGTGGTCGCCCTCGCAGTCACGAGCTGGCCCTCATTCGGCGGCGAGCGCCTCGACCAACACGGCGGCGGTCCGCTGCACGGTGGCGAGTACGGAGGCGAAGCCCTCGGGTCCGCCGTACCACGGGTCGGGAACGTCGGTGTCGACCGAGTTGGGGGCATCGCCGTCGGCGCGGGCACGGAGCACCACGGGGTCGAAGTCGCGGAACATGCGTACTCGCCCCGCCGCGTCGGCACCTGGCGCCATGGCGACCAAGTCCGCGTAGTTGGATGCGTCCATCGCCAGGAGCAGATCGTGACCGTCGAACCACGACGGGTCGACTTGCCGGGCGCGGTGCGCCGTTGGGTCATAACCGGCGTCCGCCAGCACGGCCGCGGCACGCGGGTCCATTGGATCGCCTGCGTGCCAGTCGCCGGTTCCGGCTGACACGACTTCGACGTCGTCGCCGAGGCCTGCCTGCTCGAGCTGCTCGGTTAGCACCACTTGGGCCATCGGTGACCGGCAGATGTTGCCGAGACACACCATCGCGATGCGGTACGCCTGGTCCGGGTCACGGGCGGCCGGGAGGGCCGGAGGTGCTGGGTGCTCGGGCATGGCCCCGATCCTGTCAGCCCGGCCCGTGCCCGGCCGGCCGGTGTCCGGGATCGGTGGCCCGTGCGGTCAGTGGCCGTGAGCGTCGGCTCGTGCCCGGCCGTGTCTGTGTCCGGCCGGTGTCCGGGACCGTGAGCGTCGGCTCGTGCCCGGTCGGTGTCCGGGAGTGTCGGCTGTGCCGGCCCCTGCCGCCAGGCGAACACGCCCGGGCCGCTCGCAATTGCGGCGAAGTGGTCGGGTTTCCGCTGGGATCTCGACCACCTCCCGCCAGTTGCGGGGTACGAGGGCCCGCACCGGCCGCGCGGTACGAGGCACCCGCCCGCGGGGTACGGGGCGCCGGGCCTACCGGCCCGCGGAGCAGGCGCGGGTCAGCTGTGGTCGAACGCGAGCGTCAGGGCCCAGCTGACGATGGAGACCACGATGGCGCCGCCGACCGCGGTCCAGAAGCCGTTCACGTGGAAGCCGATGCTGCCCTGCTTGGCCACCCACGCGGTGAGCTCCAGCAGCAGCGCATTGATCACGATCAGCAGCAGCCCCAGCGTGAGGATGATGAACGGCAGGGCCAGCGTCTTCACCACGGGGGCGATGAACGCATTGATGACGCCGAAGATGGCCGCCACCACCAGCAAGGTGACGACTCGATCAGTCTCGGTCGCGCCGTTGACCCGGATCCCGGTGAACAGCCAGGCGGCAACCGCGAGGGCGCCGGCATCGACGAGCACCGTGGTGATGATTCGCTTCACCCGCTCATCGTGGCACGGTCGGCACAGCCCGCACAGCCCGCACAGCCCGCACAGCCCGCACAGCCGGCCCAGCCCGCACAGCCCGCACAGCCGGCACGGCACAGTCGGCACAGGAGGCGCGGCCGGCACCGGAGGCGCGGCACGGCGCGCGACCTCAGCGGTCGACGGCCTGGGAGATCGACGACTGCGCGTCATGCAGATGACGTTCCAGCTCGGCGACAACCGTCTCGGTGTCGCCGGCCTCCAACAGGGCGAGCACCCGGCGGTGCGACTCGACCTGCTGGGGCAGATTGCCCCGGACCCGGTCGACGTGTGCAAGCGCCAGCCGGATCTCGGCGGCCAGCGACTGCGCCATCGTGACCAGCCTCTCGCTCCCGGTCAGCGCGACGAGGCTGACGTGGAACGCCAGGTGGGCCTCGGAGATCGCGCGCACCCCCGCCCGCTCCTGCGCCAACTGCTCGTACGCCGCGACCGCCGTGCGGACCGCCTCGCGCGCGGTCTCGTCGGCGGTGGGCCAGCACCGGGCGCCCCCGGTCTCGAGCACCACCCTGGCGCGGACGACGTCGTGCACCTGAGCCGGGTCGTGGTCGGTGACCACAACGCCGCGGTTCGGGATCCGGGTGACGAGCCCCTCGGCGGTCAGCACTCCCAGGGCCTCTCGCACCGTGCTGCGGGCGACGCCGAGCGACTCTGCCAACGCGACCTCCCGCAGGGGCGTACCGGGGGCCAGGTCACCGGCGAACAGCGCCCGGCGCAGCGCTTCGGCGGCCCGGTCGACGGTGGAGGAGTGCTCGAGCGCGAGCGAGTCGTACACGCGTCCTCCCAGGCGGCGATCCGAGCTCCCAGCCTGCCCTATCTACGGCCGGTACGCGCGGGCTCTGCCCCGCAGCAACGGTGAGTTTCGGTGGGTGTCTGATTGTCCGACAATTGTGTGTCACACTGACGGACGCACCAGGCCCACGAGATGCACGCAACCGAGCCCACGAGGAGGACGGACCGAACATGACCCACACCATGACCGACACGATGACCGCATCGCGCACCACGACCACCGGCGCCCTCGCGTGGGGCCGGTGCTATGCCGCCGTCAGCCCGGACCACTTCCGGGTCGACTACCGGATCAACCCGTTCATGGACCTGGCCGACCAGCCGGACCCGCTGCGCGCCCGTGAGCAGTGGGACTCTCTGCTCCACACGCTGGAGAGCCTCGGTGCCCGCGTCGACGTCCTCCACCAGCGCCCGGATGCTCCCGACATGGTCTACGCGATGAACCTCGGGCTCGCTCTCTCCCGCCCCGGCGACCCGCGGGTGGCTCTGTCGCACATGCGCTACGCCGAGCGGCGGATGGAGACCGCGACGGCGGCGTCGTGGTTCGACCAGCTCGGGTTCGCCACGTCGTTCGTCGGCGGTGACGGCGTCGGCGGCCACTTCGAGGCGGGCGACGCCTTCCCGTTCCGCGACTCGCTGGTGGTTGGTTACGGGCCCCGCACGGACGAGCTGGGTCTCAAGGGCATCGCGGTCGAGCTGGGCGTACGCGTGCGTGGCTTGCGGATCACGCACCCCGGGATGTACCACCTTGACCTTGCGTTCTGCCCACTCGACCAGCGGCGCGCCATGGTCTGCCCGTCGGCGTTCGACCCGCCGACGGTCCGGGCGCTCGAGCATCTGGTGCCCGAGGCCCTGGTCCTGACCGAGGACGAGGCGATGACGTTCTGTGCCAACTCGGTCGTGATCGGTCGCACCATCGTGATGCCGGCCTGCCCCGATCGGGTCCGTGCGCAGCTGTCGGCATGGGGCTTCGGCATCGTGCTCGTCGACGTGTCGGAGTTCCACAAGGGCGGTGGCTCGATCCGTTGCCTCACCAACCCGCTGGACATCGAGGTCGGGCGCGACCTGCCGTCGGTGCCGGGCGGTGACGTCCAGCTCCCTGGCTGAGCTTCGGCGCTCAGACCGTGACCGGCGCCGGAGCGGTACGCCGGGCAGTCTGCGCCAGCGCGATCCCGGACACGACCGCCGCGCAGCCGACCACCTGCACCGCGGTGAGTGACTCGCCGAACCAGCTCCAGCCGAGCACCACGGAGCCGACCGGCTCGATCATCGCCACGACGACCACGACCGTGGCGGGCAGGTGCTGCAGGGCGTACAGCTCAAGGAAGAACGGCAGCACGCTGCCCAGGCTGACGACCCACCCGAGCAGCAGCCAGACGGGTGCCTGCCACCCGGACAGGCTGCCCAGCAGGGACGTCGAGTGGCCGAGCACGGCGGTGGAGACACCTGAGACCGGCGAGACCAGGTTGAGCGCCACAGTCGCGACACCGAACGACCAGAGGACCACCGCCAGCGGGTCCTGCCGGGCGACGCCGTGCTCGCCGAGCAGGAAGTAGCCGGCGAAGCACAGCGCCGCGCCGAAGCCCGCGAGCACCCCGACGGTGTCGAAGACGAGCCCCTGCCACACCTGGCTGATCAGCGCGAGCCCGACAAGTGAGAGGCCGATGGCCACCCACATCCGGTTGCGCACGGCTTCGTGCCCGATGAACCGCGCCCACAGCGCGACCAGGACGGGTGCGGTGTACTCCAGCATCAAGGCGATGCCGATCGGCAACCGGTCAACCGCCACGAAGTAGGCCCACTGCAGTGCCGCCACCCCGACCAGCCCGAGCCCGACCAGCGGAACCAGGTCGCGCCCACGAGGTAGCCGCAGTGCGGTCCGCCGGCCGAGCAGAGCCCAGCTCAGGAACAGCAGGAAGGAGCCGGTGACCCGGATCGACGTCAGCGTCACCGGCGCGACGCCCGCGCGCAGCACCACCCGGGACACCCCGCCGTTGACGACGAAGAACACTCCGGCCAGGACCACGAGCAGGTACGCAAGCCGTGGACGGTGAGGGGTCACGAGCCGAAGGCTAGGTGCTGGTGGCGAGGTCTAGGGTTCCAGGCATGAGCTCGCAGCCGCGGATCCGTGACGCGCTGGAGCGGATCCCGACCTACAAGCCGGGCAAGCCGCCGGCCGCCCGCACCGGCACGGCGACCTTCAAGCTGTCGAGCAACGAGAACCCCTTCCCGCCGCTGCCCGGGGTGGTCGAGGCGGCAGCCCGGGCCGCCGCGGCGATGAACCGCTACCCCGACATGAGGTGCACGGACCTGTACGCGGCCCTGTCGGAGCGCTTCGGCGTGCCCGTCGAGGATCTCGCCGCCGCGACCGGCTCCGTCGCGGTGCTGTATCACCTGCTGCAGGCCACCTGCACCGACGGCGACGACGTCGTGTACGCGTGGCGGTCGTTCGAGGCGTACCCGATCGCGGTCGAGATGACCGGCGCGCGCAGCGTGCAGGTCCCTCTGGCCGCCGGCGCGCGACACGACCTTCCGGCGATGCTGGCGGCGATCACCGAACGGACCCGAGTGGTGATCGTGTGCACGCCGAACAACCCGACGGGGCCGGCGGTGCACCGGGCCGAGCTGGAGGCGTTTCTCGCCTCCGTGCCGGAGGACGTGCTGGTGGTGATCGACGAGGCCTACCGGGAGTTCGTCCTCGACCCGGACGTGCCCGACGGGGTGGACCTCTACCGCGGCCGCGACAACGTCGTGGCACTGCGCACCTTCTCCAAGGCGTACGGCCTGGCGGGGCTGCGGGTCGGCTTCGCGGTGGGGCCGGCGCGCCTCGCCGAGGCCGTCCGCAAGGTGGCGCTGCCGTTCGGCGTCTCGACGATCGCCCAGGCCGCAGCGGTGGAGTCGCTGCGCGCCGAGGAGGCGTTGCTCGACCGGGTCGAGGTGCTCGTGGAGGAGCGGGCGAGAGTCGTGGCCGGGCTCCGTGAGCAGGGATGGGATGTCCCCGACTCGCAGGCCAACTTCGTCTGGCTCGCGCTCGGCGACGATTCCACGGCGTTCGCCGCCGCCGCCGCCGAGGCGGGCATCATGGTGCGCCCGTTCGCCGGGGACGGGGTGCGCGTGACCATCGGTGAGCCAGAGGGCAACGACGTACTGCTCAAGGTGACCGCACGATGGCAGGCGGTCGGTTCCCCCACGTGACGTGGGGAACCGTGGCCAGGACTTGCGAAACGAACCGAAGGGGGACCTCATGCTTGATGTACGAACCCTGCTCGAGCTGCGCACGTGGACCGCGCTCGACGTCGACGACCAGGGACGCGTGCTGGCCGGAAACGACGAGTCCGGCAGCATGCAGCTGGTCGAGATCGACCCGGACGGCAACCGGACACCGTTGACCGCGTTGCCCGGGTCGTGCACCGGGAGGTACGTCCCGGGTCGCCGGGCCGTCGTGGTGGAGCACGACAACGCCGGTGACGAACGTGCCCAGCTGTCCATCCTCCCGCTGGACGAGCTGCCTGGACAGCCAGCCGGTCTAGGCGGTCTGACGCCGCTCGTCCACGACCCGCGCCACATCCACACGTTGTGCGACGTGCATCCCGGGGTCGTCGTCTATGCGACCAACCGGCGGGATGGAATCGACTTCGACGTCGTCACGCGCGGCATCGACTCCGGCGACGAGATGGTGATCTACGACCTCGGCGGCTACGTCGCGGAGGTCGAGGTCGCTCGCGATCGGTCGGCAGCGATCGTCACCGTGATCTCGCTGCAGCCCAACTCGACCCAGATCCGCCGGGTCGTGGACGGCAGCGCGAGCGACATCACCGACGCCGACGAGCGCGCGGAGCACCTGCGGGCCGGCCTGCTTGCGGAGTCCACAGATCTGATCGTCACGTCGAGCCACGAGCGCGAGTTCACCGCAGTCGCCAGGGTCAGCACCGACGACAAGCCGGAGTGGACCTGGCTGCTCGAGGCCGACGACCACGACATCACCGCGTGGCTGTCACCGGACGGTCAGCGCCTCCTCGTGGCACACCAGGTCGACGGCGGAACCACGCTGGCGCTGCACGACGTCGACGGTACGCACCGTCACGACGTGCGCCTGCCCGCCAACGGGGTCGTGACCGTGCAGTGGTCGGCCGACTCCGCCCGCGCCGTGATCGGACTGGTGGCGCCGTGCGTACCCGGCGACGTGCTCGTCGTCGACGGCGGGTCGGGGGAGGTGCGTACCGTCGTGTCGGCGTCGGACGGTGCGCCTCCCGGCGTCATCGACGCGTTGGTCGAGCCCACCTCGCACCTCGTATCGGCGCGTGACGCAGAGCTGATCCCGTGCTTCGTGTACGCCCCGGCGAGCGAGTCTGCGGGGCCGCTCAACGGTTCTGTGGTGGTGAACGTCCACGGTGGTCCGGAGGCGCAGGCCGAACGCCGCTTCAACCCGGTCACCCAGGCGCTGGTGGCGGCGGGACACACGGTGCTGGTGCCCAACGTGCGTGGCTCGACCGGCTACGGCAAGCGGTGGTACTCCCTCGACGATGTGCGACTGCGGCTCGACTCCGTGACCGACCTTGCCGACCTCCGGTCTTGGGTGCCCACCGTCGGTGGTGATCCCTCGCGAGTCGCGTTGTACGGCGGCAGCTACGGCGGCTACATGGTGCTGGCGGGCCTCTCGATGCAGCCGGGGCTCTGGGCGGCGGGCGTCGACATCGTCGGCATGTCGTCCCTGGTGACGTTCCTAGAGAACACCTCGGACTACCGGCGGGCGATCCGTGAGCGTGAGTACGGCTCGCTGGCAGAGGACCGCGACTTCCTGGCGCTGGCGTCGCCGCTGACGTACCTCGACGACATCGAGACGCCGTTGTTCGTGATCCATGGCGCCAACGACCCTCGCGTACCGCTGTCGGAGTCGGAGCAGATCAAGGCCGCCCTGCAGGCGAAGGGGGTGCCGTGCACGATGCTGGTCTATTCCGACGAGGGGCACGGCCTCGCCAAGCGGGTCAACCGGCTCGACGCCTTCCCCCAGGCCCTGTCGTTCCTCGCCACCCACCTCGCCCGCTGACCCCCGCCCCACCCCTGCCCCACCCGCGTCCGACCCCTGCCCCACCCCCGCCCCCGCCCCACCCCTGGCGACGATCCGACAGTTACGCACGGAAAAGAGATTGTGGGCTTGTCAGGGGCAGGGCGTAGAGTGATCATTACCGCCCCCTGAATGCTTGCAGGAATCGTCGACGCCTGGAGGTCGCCCCACCCGTGCCGCCGCTCTCGGTCACCGCACCTCCGCCCGCCAAGCGCCGCAACATCACGTCGTTGTGGCGCATTCGCGGCTATCTCCGCCCCTACGCGGGGTCGCTTGCGCTGATGGGCTCAGTGGCCATGCTCGGCGTCCTCGTCTCGTTGTCGATCCCCCTGGTCACCAAGGCCGTCATCGACGGACCGATCCGCCACCACGACGAGGCCGGCATCCTGCCGCTCGGCGCCCTGGCGTTGGCGCTCGGAATCGTCGAGGCCGGGCTGATCCTGATCCGTAGGTGGGTGCAGGCGCGGGCTGTCATGGGGGTCGAGACGGCCCTCCGCAACGACCTGTACCAGCACCTCGACACGCTCCCGATGGAGTTCCACTCGCGCTGGCAGAGCGGCCAGCTGTTGTCCCGTGTCACCACCGACCTGTCCACGATCCGCCGGTTCAGCGGATTCGGGATGTTGTTCCTCGTCATCAACATCATGCAGCTCTGCGTCGTCACAGCGCTGCTGCTCAAGCTCTACTGGCCGCTCGGCCTCGTCGTCGCGATCGCGGCTCTCCCGATCATCTACCTGTCGATGTCGTTCGAGCGCCGGTACGTCAAGGTGTCCCGCCGCGTCCAGGACCAACAGGGTGACGTGGCCACCCAGGTCGAGGAGTCGACCCTCGGGATCCGGGCGATCAAGTCCTTCGGCCGCAGCGAGTACGCGTACCGCAAGTTCGACCGCTACGCCCACCGGCTGTACGAGTCGCGGGTCGACCAGGTGCGCCTATCGGCGAAGTTCTGGACGTTCCTGGAGGTCATGCCCAACCTCGCGCTGGTCGTCGTGCTGCTGCTGGGTGCGATCGCCGTCGGCCACGACTCGCTGTCGCAGGGCACGCTGGTCGCGTTCATCATCTTGATGCTGCAGCTGGTCTGGCCGGTCGAGTCGCTCGGCGTGATCTTGTCGATGGCCCAAGAGGCCATGACCGCCGCTGACCGGGTGCTGGAGATCTTCGACACGCAGCCGTCCATCCGTGGTGGCGACGTCGATCTCACCGAGCCGTTGGGGCACCTGCGGTTCGAGGACGTCTCGTTCCGGTTCCACGACGGCGAGGAGGATGTGCTGCACGGCGTAGACCTCGACATCGCGCCGGGTGAGACCGTGGCCGTGGTCGGCGCAACCGGATCAGGCAAGTCGGTGCTCACGGCACTGGTGCCCCGGCTGTACGACGTGACCGGTGGGCGCGTCACGATCGACGGCGTCGACGTACGCGACCTGACGCTGTCTAACCTCCGCTCCATCGTGGCGACGGCCTTCGAGGAGCCGACGTTGTTCAGCATGAGCGCGCGGGAGAACCTCACCCTCGGTCGCCCGGGCGCCAGCGACGAGGAGATCGACGCCGCGCTCGACGTCGCGCAGGCGGGCTTCGTGCACGACCTGCCCTGGGGGCTTGACACCCGGATCGGCGAGCAGGGCATGGCGTTGTCCGGCGGGCAGCGGCAGCGCCTGGCGCTCGCCCGCGCCGTCATCGCCCGGCCCAAGGTCCTGGTCCTCGACGACACGCTGTCCGCGCTCGACATCCACACCGAGGCGCTGGTCGAGCGTGCCCTTCGCTCGGTGCTCGCCGACGCGACCGGTGTTGTGGTCGCGCACCGCGCCTCCACCGTGCTGCTGGCGGACAAGGTGGCGCTCTTGCAGGGGCGCGTCATCACGCACGTCGGTCAGCACGCCGACCTGCTCGCCACTGTGCCGGCCTACCGCGCGCTGTTGGCCGCTGATGCCGACGCGGGTAGCGACTCCGAGCTCGACCCGGAGTCGGTGATGACATGACCGGTCCGGTCGACCCGAAGTCCCCGCAGCCCAGCGAACCGGCTGAGCGGGGGCGGCCTGAGGGCTGGCGAGGTGTGGCGGCAGAGAATCGTGACGACATCCCCAGCAAGGTCACGCTGGTCCTACGCGACCGGTCCCGACGGCTGCTGGGCTCACTGCTGCTCCCGTACCGCAAGGCACTGTGGCTGTTGGGGGCCACGGTCGTGGTGGAGAACGCCACCCGATTGGCGATCCCCTACCTCGTCAAGGAGGGAATCGACAAGGGGATCCCACCGATGCGGGCTGGCCAGGGCAACGACACCCTGCTGACGATCGTCGCTATCGTGCTGTTCTGCGTGATCGTGCAGGCGTTCAGCCGCCAGGCGTTCCTGATGGGTTCGGGGCGGATCGGTCAGGCCGTCGTGCTCGAGCTGCGGCGTCGGCTGTTCAGGCACTTCCAGAGCCTGTCGACGGCGTTCCACGACCGCTACACCTCGGGACGGGTCATCTCTCGGTCGACCTCTGACATCGACGCGATCGAAGAGCTGCTCGAGGACGGGTTCGACGGGCTTGTGACCGCGGCGTTGACGCTGATCGGCACCGCAGTCCTGCTGTTGTTCCTCGACGTCAGGCTCGGCCTCGCGTCGCTGCTCGGTTTCCCGTTCCTGCTCTGGCTGACCCGCTGGTTCCGTCGCGAGTCAGCCCTGACCTACCGGCGTACCCGCGAGACCGTCGCCGTGGTCATCGTGCACTTCGTCGAGACGATGACGGGCATCAAGGCGGTGCAGGCCTTCCGCCGGCAGCCACGCAACGAGGAGATCTTCCACACGGTCAACGACGACTACCGGAGGGCCAACGAGAGGGCTTTCCGGCTGGTCGGGCTTTTCATGCCCGGCATCAAGCTGATCGGAAACCTGACCATCGCGTTGGTGCTGACCTACGGCGCTTACCGCGCGTTCCACGGCGACGTCACCGTGGGCACGCTCGCCGCGTTCCTGATCTATCTGCGCCAGTTCTTCGACCCGATGCAGGACATCAGCCAGTTCTACAACACCTTCCAGTCCGCCAGCGCTGCTCTGGAGAAGCTGTCCGGCGTGCTCGAGGAGGAGCCCGACGTGGCTCAGCCGGCGAACCCGGTGTCAATCGGCTCGATCCGTGGCGAGATCGGGCTCGAGCACGTGTCCTTCGAGTACGTCCCGGACCGCCCGGTGCTTCCCGACCTCGACCTGCACCTACCGGCCGGTCAAACGGTCGCCCTGGTGGGCACGACGGGAGCGGGCAAGACCACCATCGCCAAGCTGATGTCGCGCTTCTACGACCCGACGCGAGGTCGCGTCACGCTGGACGGCGTCGACATGCGCCAGCTCGACGACGCGACGTTGCGCCGAGGCGTGGTCATGGTGACGCAGGAGAACTTCCTGTTCGCGGGCAGCGTCGCCGACAACATCCGCTTCGGCCGCCCGGACGCCAGCGACGAGGACGTGCGGGGGGCGGCCGAGGCGATCGGCGCCGGCGGCTTCATCGAGGAGCTGCCGCAGGGCTACGACACGCAGGTGGAGACGCGAGGCGGCCGGCTGTCGGCCGGCCAACGCCAGCTGGTGGCGTTCGCTCGGGCCTTCCTGGCCGACCCGGCGGTGCTCATCCTCGACGAGGCCACGTCGTCGCTGGACGTACCCAGCGAGCGGCTGGTCCAGCACGCGCTCCGCACGATCCTGGCGGCCCGGACCGCCATCATCATCGCCCACCGCTTGTCGACCGTCGAGATCGCCGACCGTGTGCTGGTGCTCGAGCATGGCCAGATCATCGAGGACGGAGCGCCGGCAGACTTGATCGCCTCCGGGTCCGGCCAGTTCTCCGACCTGCACGAGGCCTGGCTCAGCTCTCTCGCCTGACCGGCTCGCCGGGAACCTCTCGACCCTGCTCCGGGCCCTGACCGGTACCGACGAAGGTGGCCGCGCTCATGCCGCCCCCCGACGGATCAACCATCGACCTGGTCAGTGGAGCGGGAGACATCACACAACAATTTTTTGACGCACAATCACAACATATCCCTTACGGCACAATCGTAGCGTCCGTTGATGACGTCCTAAACAAATTTGGCCTGCAACCACAGACGGTTCGGGTGTTACACCCGCTAGGGCCGGCCGTGTTTGTGGTGGCCACTGTGAAGGACCCGAATTCGATCAGCGGCGAGTTCTCGGCGATTCAGTCCGCAATCCTCGGGAATCCGTACCGTTACGAAGGGCTCTATCTCGAGATCGACTCAGCTGACGGGATCCCCTTAGTGCGTGAGGGCACTGCTTACCGATCGGGCGGTGGGACACTTTGGTTCGCTCCGGGGATGGGTGACGTGCTCGGTCTTGCCCATGGAGGGATCCCGACTAGAACCGCTGGTCGCCATTAGCAGGGCGAACAGAGGGTGTGAAAGCGAGTCGACACCGCCCGAGGAACCCCGTCTGTTCCGAGGGGCACTGGTTCGCCGAGCACTACGGCGACATCTTCGAGCGCCTGGTCTAGCTGTCGCGTGAGGGCTGAATCCGGCATGTCCCATAAAAGCGGGACGACCACCGATACGAGTTGCGTGTGGCGTGCGCGTGAACAAGCCCTGGAAGATACGCGCCTGGTGGCCGGTCTTCACGGCGATGCCGAAGATGCTGCGCTATCTCGCGGAGCACCCGGACAAGGGGTTGCTCGGCTTCCAACAGGCACTCCTGCCGGCCCGCTGATGGTGCAGTACTGGCGCTCGTTCGCCGACCTCGAACGGTTCGCCCGCGACCAGGACGATCCGCATCTGGAACCGTGGCGGCGGTTCAACCGACCGGTGGGTGCCAATCGAGACGTCGGCATCTGGCACGAGACGTACCGCGTCCCCACCAACCGGCTGGAGACGATCTACGGCAACATGCCGCCTACCGGACTTGCTGCCGCGACCGGTGTGGTGCCGATTCGACGCGGACGGGATTCCGCCGCCGCCCGGATCGGGGCCAGTGTCGACGACCAGCCGGTGCTGCCGCCGTACTGACCCCCCCAGTGGGACACGGAGTGCGAGCCGCAGGAATCTGCGGGCCGCCTCGGCTGTTTACCCGACCATGCCCAGCGTTGTCGTTGCCACCGCCTACGGCGGACCCGAAGTCCTCGCCCTCGTCGAGGCGCCGTCCGCCGAACCGGGCGCCGGTGAAGTACGCCTCGCGGTACGCGCCGCCGGCGTCAACCCGGCCGACTTGAAGCGGTACGCCGGCGCCTTCGGACAGAATCCGGCCGAGCTGCCGATGCGGCTCGGGTACGAAGCATCCGGCGTGGTCACCGCAGTCGGGGTCGAGGCTGTCGGACCGGCTGGCCCGATCTCCGTCGGCGACGAGGTGATCGCCTTCCGGGTCGACGGCGCCTACGCGACCGAGCTCGTGGTGCCCGCCGACGCCGTGCTCCCGCGCCCGCGCACACTGTCCTGGGAACAGGCCGGGGGGTTGCTGCTGACCGGAGTGACTGCGGTGCATGCTCTCACCGCAGCCGACGTCGGTGCCGGCGACACGGTCCTCCTGCATGGCGCGGCCGGCGGAGTAGGTCTGATGGCCGTCCAGCTCGCCGTGGCGCGAGGCGCGCGGGTGATCGGGACCGCGGGCGAGACCGCGCACCAGACTCTGCGTGACCTAGGGGCCGAACCGGTGGTGTACGGACGGGGGCTGGTCGACCGGGTGCAGTCTCTCACGCCGGACGGTGTCGACGCGGCGATCGACGCCATCGGCACCGACGAGGCGGTGGAGACCTCGCTGGCCCTCGTCCCCGACCGCTCGAGGATCGCCTCGATCGCGGCCTTCGGGCGCGCCGCCAAGGATGGGATCAAGCTTCTCGGAGGTGGCCCCGGCGCCGACGCGGGGGAAGAGGTCCGCGGGCCTGCCCGGCTGGACCTCGTGCGGCTGGCCGAAGCCGGAGCGCTCACGGTCGTCGTGGCTGGGGTCTATCCGTTGGCGGACGTCGCCGCAGCGCACGCACAGGTCGGTGGCGGGCACTCGCACGGCAAGGTCGTCCTGGTCCCGTGACCAGCGACGCGTGGGACGTGCTCGACTGGCGTCGCCGGGTCGCGGAGCTGTATCGCCGCGTGCGGGGGGCCTCGGAACCGGCGGCGGCGCACCGGCTGTGGGTCGCCGGGCGTGACGAGCTGCTGCGTCGGCATCCGGCCTCACCGGTTCCGCCGGCGGCCCGGGACGGCTACCCCGGAGCCGACGTGGCGGCGTACGACCCGGCGTACCGATTCGTCGTGTCGGTCGACGGCGCGGTCGAGCCGGAGCGGCGCGAGGTTACGACGGGTACCGACGGGACCGTGCCGATGGACCGGGTGGGCCGGGTGGTGCTGCCGGGGATCGGCGAGCTCGACGTCTGGTGGCTCGGGTCCTACGGCGGCGGCATCTTCCTGCCGGTGCGGGACGTGAGCAGCGCGTCCTACGGGGGCGGGAGATATCTGCTCGACACGACCAAGGGCGCCGACCTGGGCGGTAACGCCGACGCGCTCGTGGTCGACCTGAACTTCGCCTACCAGCCGTCCTGTGCCTATGACGAGGCTTGGGCCTGTCCGCTGCCCGGGCCGACCAACCGGGTCGGGGTGGCCCTGCCAGTAGGTGAGCGCTACCGACCGTGACGTGGCGGGTCGGCGCAGGTCGGCTCCGGGGTGCGCGCCGTCGCCGGTGAGGTACGCCGGCTCCGCTCCGCGCCAACGACGATCGCCACCCCCGCGAGGATGACTGCGGTGGCCCCGAAGATCGGCAGGCTCAGGGTCTCGCCCAGAACGATCCAGCCGAGGAACAGCGCCACCACCGGGTTGACATAGGCGTAGGTCGCGACCAGCGAGATGGGCGCTGCGGACAGCACCCACACGTAGGCGCTGAAGGCGACGATAGAGCCGAACACAACGAGGTACGCCCAGGCCACCCACTCCCCGGCGGAGTAGGACGCAAGATCGAGATGCTCACCGCTTCCGATCCCGCCCGCGGTCAGCACCACGCCGCCGGCGAGCATCTCGTAGACGGTGGTGACGAACGGGTCGCGCGGCAAGGTGAGTCTGGGCTGAACCCAGGAACCGAACGACCAGCACATCGCTGCGAACACGATCAGCAGGGTCGGCCACAACGGGATGGCACCGTCGATCCCGATCACGAGGACCAGGCCCGCCAGCCCCGCGAAACCGACGAGCACACCGAGCACGGTGCTGGAACGCGGCCGGTCGCCGCTGGACGCTCGATAGGCCACCACCCACAGCGGCACGGACGCGACCATCAGAGCGGCGATCCCGGTCGGGGTGCCCCGGGACTCCGACACGGTCACCAGACCGTTGCCGGCGGCCGGGAGCAGCAGACCGAGCACAGACGCCCCGGCCAGCTGCGCCGGGCTCACCCGTAGGTGGGACCAGCCGCGCCAGCAGCCGAGCAGCACCGCCATCAGCCCCCCGGCGGCCAGGTAGCGTGCGCCCGCGGACCACAGGGGCGGCATGTCCTTGGTCATCACCCCGATGGCGAGGTAGGTGGAGCCCCAGACGACGTAGACGATCCCGAGCGCGCCCACGATCGCGAGCGGCCGGGACGGTGCCCGGGTTTTCGTCGTGACTGCCATGACCGTCCTATCGGGTGACTCCTGTCATCGTAAGGACCGGGGCCGACAGATGTCAGCCCCGTCCCACTCCGCGGCCGAACCGATCTGTACCACATGTCCCACCTGCCCCGTCCATCCCGCTGTCGTGACGGATGCACGTCGTGAGCGTGCCCTCCGGTGCAATCGTCACGACACGGCAGGTCCGGCAATGGTGGCGCGACCGCGGGGGGAAGACCCGGGGCAGTTGGCCGGTACGGGCGCCGACCGGTACCTTTGGCCCCACCTGTGGCCGCCGTCACAGACGTGGCGTCGAGGCAGCGTGCACCACCCCAGCACGTGTCGCGCCGCGTCCGGCTCAACCCGGTCACGGCCCGAGTCCCGGCCCGAGTCACGGTGATCCCGTCGACCGACCACCCGAAGGAGTGCAGGTGACCGACGCTGTTCCCCCCTCTGGTTCCAGCTCCGGCTCCCACGCCGGGCCCGCCGCGGACCTCGGCCCCGACCTCGGCGCGGTCTTCGGACCGGCCCACGAGGGCGACGGGCCGGTGCTGGTCCAGCTGCTGACCCCCGAGGGCGAGCGCCGCGAGCACGACGACTTCACCTTCGACGGTGACGACGAGACCATCAAGGGCTTCTACCGCGACATGGTGATGACTCGGCGCATCGACACCGAGTCGACGGCGTTGCAGCGGCACGGCGAGCTCGGGATCTGGGCGCAGCTGCTCGGCCAGGAGGCGGCCCAGATCGGCTCAGCGCGGGCCCTGCGGCCCCAGGACTTCGTGTTCCCGACGTACCGCGAGCACGGTGTCGCGTGGTGCCGGGGCGTCGACCCGCTGCGGCTGCTCGGCCTTTTCCGCGGCGTCGACCAGGGTGGCTGGGACCCGCACGACAAGAACTTCGGGCTCTACACGATCGTGATCGGTGCCCAGACACTGCACGCCACCGGCTACGCCATGGGCATGCAGCGTGACGGCGTCGTCGGCACCGGCGAACCTGACCGCGACGCCGCCGTCGTCGCCTACTTCGGCGACGGAGCCTCCAGCCAGGGCGACGTCAACGAGGCGTTCATCTGGGCCAGCGTGTTCAACGCGCCGGTGGTGTTCTTCTGCCAGAACAACCAGTGGGCCATCTCCGAGCCGATCGAGCGCCAGAGCAAGATCCCGTTGTACCAACGCGCTCTGGGCTTCGGCTTCCCCGGCATCCGGGTGGACGGAAACGACGTGCTCGCGTGCCACGCGGTCACCCAGGCCGCACTCAAGCGGGCCCGCGAAGGCAGCGGTCCCACGTTCGTCGAGGCCTACACCTACCGGATGGGGGCACACACCACGACCGACGACCCGACGCGCTACCGGTTGAGCGAGGACCTCGAGCACTGGAAGCTCAAGGACCCGATCGCCCGCGTCCGCGCCTACCTGGCGCGCACGGGAGCCGCCGACGACGGGTTCTTCGCGGCCGTCGAGGAGGAAGCCGAGGCACTCGGCGTCCATCTGCGCGAGGGCTGCAGCGCCCTGCCCGACCCGAGCCCGCTGTCGATCTTCGACCAGGTCTACGTCGAGCAGACCCCCGAGCTGGCTGCGCAGAAGGAACAGTTCGCCCACTACCTGTCGTCCTTCGAGGGAGCGCACGCATGACGACCATCACGCTGGCCAAGGGCCTCAACGCAGGTCTGCGGGCCGCCTTGGAGGCCGACCCCAAGGTCATCGTCATGGGCGAGGACGTCGGCAAGCTCGGCGGCGTCTTCCGGATCACCGACGGGTTGCAGAAGGACTTCGGCGAGGACCGGATCATCGATACCCCGCTGGCCGAGTCCGGGATCCTCGGCACGGCCGTCGGCCTCGCGATGCGGGGCTACCGGCCCGTCTGCGAGATCCAGTTCGACGGCTTCGTCTACCCCGCGTACGACCAGATAGTCTCCCAGGTCGCCAAGATCCACTTCCGCAGCCAGGGCAAGATGCCGATGCCGATCGTCATTCGGATCCCCTTCGGGGGAGGCATCGGAGCGGTCGAGCATCACAGCGAGAGCCCAGAGGCGCAGTTCGCGCACACCGCCGGCCTGAAGGTGGTCGCCTGCTCCAACCCGGTCGACGGCTACTGGATGATCCAGCAGGCGATCAAGTCCGACGATCCGATCGTGTTCTTCGAGCCGAAGCGGCAGTACCACGCGGACAAGGCCGAGCTGGACGAGTCGGCCAAGCCGTGGCCGCTGCACGCGTCCCGAGTCGTGCGTGCCGGCACCGACCTGACCCTGCTTGCGTACGGCCCGATGGTCAAGACCTGCCTGCAGAGCGCCGAAGCAGCCGCCGGCGAGGGCAAGAGCATCGAGGTGATCGACCTCCGGACGCTGTCCCCGCTCGACATGGGGCCGGTCGTGGAGTCGGTACGCAAGACCGGTCGTGCCGTGGTGGCCCACGAAGCCGTCGTGTCACTCGGCATGGGCTCGGAGATCGCCGCCCGGCTCGCCGAGGACTGCTTCTACTCGCTGGAGGCTCCGGTGCTGAGGGTGGGAGGGTTCGACACGCCCTATCCACCGAGCCGGATCGAGGAGGACTACCTCCCCGACCTCGACCGGGTGCTCGACGCCGTCGACCGCTCGCTGGCGTTCTGAGAGGCAACTGATGAGTGACGCGAAGCAGTTCAAGCTCCCAGACGTCGGCGAGGGCCTCACCGAGGCCGAGATCGTGTCGTGGCGGGTCAAGCCCGGTGACACGATCAAGGTCAACGACATCATCGTCGAGATCGAGACCGCGAAGTCGCTCGTCGAGCTGCCGAGCCCCTACGCCGGTACCGTCACCGCGCTGATGGTCGCGGAGGGCGAGACGGTGGCGGTCGGCACCCCGATCATCTCGGTCGGCGCCGAGGGCGCCCCCGTGTCCGCGCCGACCGCTGCGCCGCCGGCGGACGACCTGGTACCCTCGCCACCCGACGACGCGGCCGTCGAGCCCGGCCTGGTCGGTGGCCCCGCACCGGGCGGCCGGACCCCGACCCTCGTGGGCTACGGCCCGCGGACCACCGAGGCCAAGCGACGTCCTCGCAAGGCGGGCGGCACCGGTGAGGCGGTGGCGCGTGCGGATCTTCAGCAGGCGTTCGCCACCTCCGAGGAGCCTGGTCCAACGCTGCCGGTCGAGGAGGCGGAGCCGGCCCCGGTGGTGACCGGTGAGCCGGCGTCGGTCAGCAACGGATCGGTGCGTGCGCTGGCGAAACCCCCCGTGCGCAAGCTCGCCAAGGACCTCGGTGTCGACCTACGTCAGGTCACCGCCAGTGGTCCCGACGGCGTCGTCACCCGGGCGGACGTCGAGGCCCATGCCGGAGGCCTGTCGACCGTCGTGACTCCGACCGCGGTTCCTGTGGGTGGTGAGACCCGCATCCCGGTCAAGGGTGTCCGCAAGATGACCGCCCAGGCGATGGTGTCGTCGGCGTTCACCGCACCCCACGTCACCGAGTGGATCACCATCGACGTCACCCGGACGGTGCAGCTCGTCGAGCGGCTCAAGACGCATCGCGAGTTCCGTGACGCCCGGCTGTCGCCGCTGCTGGTGGTCGCCAAGGCGGTCTGTCTGGCCGCCCGGCGTACCCCCGAGGTGAACGCGACCTGGGACGACGCCGCCCAGGAGATCGTGCTCAAGCACTACGTCAACCTCGGCATCGCGGCGGCGACGCCGCGCGGTCTCGTGGTGCCCAACATCAAGAACGCCCACTCGATGACGATGCGGGAGCTGGCCGATGCCCTCACCGGCCTGGTCGCCACCGCCCGTGAGGGCAAGACGCAGCCGGCGCAGATGTCGGGTGGGACGTTCACCATCACCAACGTCGGCGTCTTCGGCGTTGACGCCGGCACCCCGATCCTGAATCCCGGCGAGACCGGCATCCTGGCGTTCGGCGCGATCGGCCGGCGTCCCTGGGTGGTCGACGAAGAGGTCGTGCCGCGCTGGGTCACCACGCTGGCGGTGTCGTTCGACCACCGCGTCGTCGACGGCGAGCAAGGGTCTCGCTTCCTCGCCGACGTGGCCGCCCTGCTGCAGGACCCAGCCCAAGCCCTCCTCTACTGATCCGCGGCTTCTGGCCCGGCGATCCGCGGCTTCTGGCCCGGCGATCCGCGGCTTTCGGCCCGGCGGTCCGCGGGTTTCGGCGCCTATCTCGGTGACCTCTGCAACGTCAGCCACCGGTGGACGAACGGTCGCAGATGCCGACCGGTCTGCTGGTTGAGCCAGTCGATCCACTCCGACCGGTCGCCGTTGCTGAACCGGTGCGTCTGCGGCCACTGACGCAGCAGCCGGGCGAACACCGCGGGTCCGAGCTTGGTACGCAGCCGGTCGAGCATCCGGGCGCCGCAGTAGTAGACGTTGCCCGAGGCGAAGTCGTGCCGGTAGTAGGCGCCGGGCGGCCCGTACATGTTGCGCAGCACCTGGTCCTGCTGGTTGAGATCACTGCGCATGCGGGCACGGGTCATCCAGCCCTGGTCGATCTCCCACACGAGCTGGATGTACATCGCGAACGACTCGTTCATCCACAGGTCGGGCCAGTTGTCGGGGGTGACGGTGTCGCCGTACCACGCGTGCGAGTACTCGTGCAGGAGGTCGGAACGGAACAGGGTGGGATAGCGGACCAGGCTGTTGCCCATGCTCACCAACGTCTGGGTCTCCATCGCCGAGTCGCTGGGCATCACCACCGCGCCGGCGCGGTCGAACGGGTAGCGCCCCAGATGCGCCTCCAACCACCGGAGCATCGTGGGGCTTTGCCGGAGCACCTGAAGTGCGCGGCGATCGACCGGCCGGACCCAGTACGTCAGCGGCAACCCGTGCGGACCGACCTGGTGGTACTCGCGGTAAGGACCGATCGCCATCGTGGTCAGGTAGCTGGCCGCCGGAGAGCCGAGATGCCAGCGAGTCACTGTGCGCCCGTTGCGGACGAACCGCTTCGTCATCTGGCCGTTGAAGACCCCCACCCAGCTGTGCGGCGCGGAGACGCGGACGTCGTAGTAGGCCTTGTCCGACGGGTGGTCGTTCACCGGATACCAGGTGAGTGCGCCGAACGGCTCCTGCATGGTCCACGTCTGGCCGTCGGGCAACGTGGTCCAGCCGGTGGTGGAGAAGTCGCCGCGACTCACCGGAGCCTTGATCGGCCTCGGCGTGCCTGCGTAGACGATCCGCAGCGTGTGCCGCTGGTCGCGGTGCAGCCGGCCGGGACGGACGAACAGGTGGCTGCCGATGTGGCGGGTGGTGACGTGCCGACCGTCCAGGGTCGCCGACGACACCGCAAGCGGCCGACCGAGGTCGAGGCGCAGTCGTGACTCGTCGTGAGGGACGCGGAAACGGATCGACTCGACACCTCGCAGGACGCGGGCACCGCGGAGCCAGGTCAACGAGAGGCCGTAGTGCAGGGTGTCGATAGACGGGCTGCCCTCGGCCGGATAGTAGGGATCGCGCCGCGGGTGCGAGATCGCGTGCGGGTACGCGCGCGGACCCCGCTGGTCGAGCCCGACGCTGCCGCCTGGTCCGGCCACGACGGCCTCGGCGCTGCCCAGCGGCGTCAGCAGCGCTGCGGCTGTTGCGGCCGCGATCAACTGGGTACGCACGCCCACCTCCTGGAGATCCCTCGCCCGTGCGATGCCGAACCTAGCCGACAAGCGCGCCGAACTGGCGAGGTCGCCGGCCTTGCGGCGTTCCCCGCGCCGTCAGTCCAGCCACGAGCCGCCGACCGTGCGCGACGTGCCGCGGAACTCCGCGACCACGGTCTCCTCACAGCTGACCGTGATGTCATAGACGCCGGTGCGTCCGGACAGGTGCCGCTCGACTGCCTGGGCGACGAGCACGTCACCCAGCCTGCTCGGCCCTAGGTAGCTGATCGAGCAGTGGAACGCCACGGCCCGCGGCCCGTGCGAGTTGCACGCGAACGCGAACGCCGAGTCGGCCAACGCGAAGGTGAAGCCGCCGTGACCGATGCCGTGCCCGTTCACCATGTCGGGTCGGACGGTCATCGACAGCGCAGCCCTGCCGGGGGCCACGTCGTCGAGGCTCATGCCCAGGGACTGGCTGGCCTGGTCGTCGGCCCACATCAGGTCCGCGCAGCGGCGGGCGAGCGCAGCCGGGTCGCGGGCGGCGCTCAACGTGAACCCCGCCGGTCCTCGATGCGTTTCGCCTTGCCCAGTGAGCGTTCGAGGGCGTACGGCGCGACCACCTCGACGTCGACGGTCACGCCGACGGTGTCCTTGACCCGGCTGGACAGTCGACGGCCGAGGTCGTCGCGACGGTCCGGCTCGACGCCTTCGAGCGCTTCAACGCGCACGGTCAGCTCGTCCATCCGGCCCGGCCGGGTGAGCACGCACAGGTAGTGCGGCGCGAGCCCCTCGATGCCCAGAATGTGCTCCTCGATCTGAGTCGGGAACACGTTGACGCCGCGCACGATCATCATGTCGTCGGTGCGTCCGGTGATCTTGCGCATGCGGCGAAAGCTGGGAAACGCCGACCCCGGCTCGAGCGTGGTCAGGTCACGGGTGCGGTAGCGGATCACCGGCATCGCCTGCTTGGTCAGCGAGGTGAACACGAGCTCGCCCTCCTCGCCGTCCGGCAGCACATCGCCGGTGACCGGGTCGACGACCTCGGGATAGAAGTGGTCCTCCCAGATGTGCAGGCCGTCCTGGGTCGTCCCCGCCTCCTGCGCGACGCCGGGGCCCATCACCTCGGACAGGCCGTAGATGTCGACCGCCGTGATGCCAGTGTGCCGCTGGACGTCGGCGCGCATCTGTTCGGTCCACGGCTCGGCTCCGAAGATGCCGATCTCCAACGACGTCGCCGATGGGTCGATGCCTTGCCGCTCCATCTCGTCCACGATCGCCAGGAAGTACGACGGGGTGACCATGATGATGCGTGGCTTGAAGTCCTGGATCAGCTGCACCTGGCGCTCGGTCATGCCCCCGGACACCGGCACCACGGTGCAGCCGAGGCGCTCCGCGCCGTAGTGCGCACCGAGACCACCCGTGAACAGGCCGTATCCGTAGGCCACGTGCACGATGTCGCCGGGACGACCCCCGGCGGCGCGGATCGACCTCGCCATCAGGTCCGACCAGATCCGGATGTCCTCGGCGGTGTAGCCCACCACCGTGGGCTTCCCGGTCGTACCCGACGAGGCGTGCACCCTCGACACCCGCTCTCGCGGCACGGCGAACATCCCGAACGGATAGTTGTCGCGCAGGTCCGCCTTCGCGGTGAACGGAAGGCGAGCGAGGTCCGCCGGGCTGCTCAGGTCGGCGGGTGCGAAGCCGGCCGCATCGAAGGCGGAGCGGTAGTGCGGCACGTTGTCGTAGGCATGCTGGAGCGTCCAGTGCAGCCGCTGGTTCTGGAGCTGGGCAAGGCGTTCCGGATCGGGACCTTGAGGGTCCGTAGGGTCGTCGGGATCCGCGGACATGCGCGCAACCTACTCCGGTGACCCGGGCGGGTCGGTCAGTCGGAGTCGGTCAGCGACTTGACCAGCATCACGCAGGTCTTGCCGTCGGACTGAGTCAGTCGTCCGACCTCGGTGTAGCCACGGGCGGCGTGGAACGCCAGCGACGACTCGTTCGGTGGTTCGATGTACACCTCCAGCGCTATGCCGCCGAAGTCGCGGGCCTGTGCCTCGGCCCGGTCGTACAACGCGCTGGCGATACCCCTCCGGCGGTACGCCGGGTCGACCGCGACCCGGTCGAGGTAGAGCATCGCGTGGTGGCCGTGCTCGGCGTACCAGCGGTAGTTGATCGAGTCATAGGCAGTCCCCGGCGCGATCGTCAGGACGAACCCGGCGAACGTCCCGTCGACGTCGGCGACCAGGCATTGCTCGGACATGCCGACCAGCCACGCCAGACGTTCGTGGTCCAGCGGGCCGAGCCCGTCGAGGTTCGACTGGTTGAGCGCCAGGAAGTCAGCCGCGTCACTCGACTGGTACGTCCGGATCAGCACGCGCCATCGTGGCACATGGATCCAGCGCACAGCTGCCGGTCCGCGCAGTGGGTCGACTCAGTGGATTCAGTAGAGCCGAGCCGCTCGCACCTCGCCGTACGGCAGCACGCCCTGGTAGCCCATCCTGGCGGGCAGCTGCGAGATGACCTGCTCGTTCTTGGTGACCGGGTTGAACCGGACAAGTTCCGACCGGTTCGGACCGCCGTCGCAGGAGCTGGTGACCTGCAGGACGAGCCGATGACGGGTCGCCCCGAGCAGCATGATGTTGCCGATCGTGTGAGGGACGTCCACCCGGTAGGCCCGACCGTGCGCGTCCCGCATGGCCACGAAGACGACGCCGCACGGACCGAGGGACTGGGTGAAGAGCCCGCTGCTCACGCGACGCGCGTCCGTGTCGCCGAGGTCTGGCCCGTTGGCTCGGCTCGTCGTCAGTGGCGTCGCATGCGAGCCGTCGGACGCGAACAGCCACAACAGGCTGTATCCGGCGCAGGTGGCCAGAATGGTGCGACGGTTCCACCAGCGGACCGGCGTGCAGCCGGCGGTGGACGGAATCGCGCGCACCAAGTCGCCGTCGTCGGTAACAACGCGCATGTCCTGGTGGCGGCGCGTCCCGTACTCCTGGGCGCTGGTCACGACCTGCTCACCGCTCGGGCCCGTCAGCCAGGCGCCCGGCTCGCTGGTCTCCAGCGTCGTTGTGTGTCCTGTACGCAGGTCAAGCCGCTGCAGCGCTCCGGAGTGCGACGTCCCGTGGGTGCGGTGCGGTGCGGTGCCGTACAGAACGGCCCGGCCCCGCGGACCCTCGAATCCGACCTGGTCGGTCCACGACGGGAGGTGCAGGGTCCGGCCGGAGCCGGTGCGCAGATCGAGGACCGTCACCGTCTTGGTCCGGCCGGCGATCTCGAGCAGGGCACGCTGACCGGCCGGGGACCAGTCGAGCAGCATGACGGACTGGCGACCGCGCAGGGTGCAGACGGTGTGGCGTCCGCCGGACGGGTCGACCAGAGCCAGGGAGGTACTGGTCAGTGTCGACGGGCCGCCGGAGATCGCCGGGTGCCCCGTGGTGACGACGGCGAGGAACCAACCGCGGGTCGCCTCGGTCGCAGAGACGTCCGGAGCGTGGCAGGACAGCCCGGCGGGGACGCTGTCGGGACCGGTCGGGGACGGCAGGATCGGCTGCGAGTGGCTCTGCGCCTGCGAGCAACCGGCGAGCAACGCTGCCACCGCGATCACCGGGATCCAGCCGCGGCGTTGTCGGTTCCGGCCCCGTGCGCGGGCGGTCGGCGTCCGATGCGTGGCCATGTCAGGTCCCCCTTGCCGGGTTGGGTCCGGCCGGGCAGCCGTCACTTGCAAGGTGAGATGCCGGTGGACCGGTCGCGGTTCGCACCCGTGACAGACTGACGAGGTGCCCCACCCGGATGCGCAACTCCAGGAGGATGTCGATGCCGACGGATCTGTACGCCACGCACCGCGACACGCTCGAGCAGGCGCTGGCGGCGATTCGCAAGCGGGACTACTTCTCGGCATACCCGGAGTCGCCGAGTCCGAAGGTCTACGGCGAGGGCGCAGCCGGTGACGGGAAGGCGGCGTTCGAGGCCCTGCGTGGCGCGGCCTTCCCGATTGACGTGCCCGGTGCAGACGGCGTGGTCGCGACCGAGCGGTCGCCGTTCGGGTTCGCCCTCGACGTGTCGTACCCGCGGGTGACGCCGAGCGGCGTGGATCGTCTCTTCGAGTCGGCTCGAGCCGGGATGCCGGTGTGGCGGGATGCCGGGCCGGATATGCGCGCCGGTGTCTGCCTCGAGATCCTGCACCGGTTGCACGCCCGCGTCTTCGAGCTTGCCAACGCGGTGCAGCACACGTCGGGCCAGGCCTTCGTGATGGCGTTCCAGGCCGGTGGGACCCACGCGCTGGATCGTGCGCTTGAGTCCGTCGCGTACGCCTACGACGAGATGACTCGGCACCCTGCGGCGGCGGTCTGGGAGAAGCCCGGTCGCGGCGAGCCACTGCGAATGGAGAAGACGTTCACTGTCGTGCCGCGCGGCGTCGCCCTGGTGATCGGCTGCAACACCTTCCCGACCTGGAACTCCTGGCCGGGGTTGTTCGCCTCGCTGGTCACCGGCAACCCGGTCGTGGTCAAGCCGCACCCGAGTGCGGTGCTGCCGTTGGCCATCACGGTGCAGGTGTGCCGGGAGGTGTTGGCCGAGGCAGGGTTCGACCCCGATCTCGTCACACTCGCGGCCGAGGACCCGGCGGACGGGATGGCGAAGGTGCTCGCCCTGCGGCCCGAGGTGCGCCTCATCGACTTCACCGGGTCCAACGCGTTCGGCGACTGGTTGGAGGCCAACGCGCGCCAGGCCGTGGTGTTCGCCGAGAAGTCCGGCGTCAACACGGTCGTCGTCGACTCGACCGACGCGTTCGGCGCCATGTGCTTCAACCTCGCGTTCTCGTTCGCCCTCTACACCGGGCAGATGTGCACGACACCGCAGAACGTGTACGTACCGGCCGACGGGATCGACACCGAGGACGGCCACAAGTCCTACGACGAGGTTGCCGACGGGATCGGCGCCGCGCTCGACAAGCTGCTCGGGAACGACGCCAAGGCGGTCGAGCTGCTGGGCGGCATCGTCAGCGCGGCGGTGCTGTCACGGTTGGAGGCGGCGCCGTCCCGCGGGCGGGTGCTCGTCGAGTCCCGAGCAGTGCCGCACCCGGCGTACCCTGACGCGACCGTGCGCACGCCGCTGGTGCTCGGCCTCTCGCTGGACGACGCGAAGGTCTACGAGACCGAGTGCTTCGGGCCGGTGTCCTACCTCATCGCGTCCCCGTCGACGCAGTCGTCGATCGAGACGTTCCGCCGGACCGTGCTCGAGCATGGCGCGATGACGGCATCGGTCTACTCCACCTCGCAGGACGTGCTCGCCACGATGCGGGCGGCCGCCCTCGATGCCGGCGTCGCGCTGAGCGAGAACCTCACCGGTCAGGTGTTCGTGAACCAGTCGGCGGCGTTCAGCGACTTCCACGGCACCGGCGCCAACCCGGCGGCGAACGCGTCGTACACCGACGGCGCCTATGTGGCCAGCCGGTTCCGCATCATCCAGTCCCGCCGCCACGTCTGAGGCCAGTTGACAGGTTGGCGGGGCGGGACCTTTCGCGGTCAGGGGTACGAGATGCCGGTGACCCGCTCGGAGGCGGCCCACAGGTCTGACGCCGCAGCCTCGTCGCGGGCCGCGGCAGACATCCCCACGACCTGCGGCGCTCCGCGCGTCTCGCCAAGGCTGCTGGGACCGATGTAGGACCCACCGGCCAGCCCCGGCATCGTCGCGGCCATCAGCAACGGCAGGGCCCCCTCTCTCGCGGACTGCGCCACGGTGACGTTGCCGATGGCCAGGGCTATTCGTTCCAACGGATGACTCCCCAGCGACGGGCCGGCCTGCTGGAGCCCGGTCGCGGCGTAGCCCGGGTGAGCCGCCACGGACGTGACGTCCAGCCCGCCGGCCAGAACCCGGCGGTCGAGCTCGAGGGCGAACATCAAGCCCGCGAGCTTCGACTCGCTGTACGAGCGCCATCTGTTGTACGCACGCACCGGTGAGGCGCCCGCGCGTTCCAGCGTGCGCAGGTCGATCCGCTTCACGGTGCGATGCATCAGTGACGACACCGACACCACCCGGGCGGAGGCAGCCGTCAGGGCCGGCCACAGCAGGCCGGTCAGCGCGAAGTGGCCGAGGTAGTTCGTTTCGATCTGCAGCTCGAAACCGTCGATGGTGGTGCGCTCCGGTGTCGCCATCACGCCGGCGTTGTTGATCATCAGGTCGATCCGGTCGTGGCGACCGAGCAGCCAGCGGGCGCAGTTGCGAACTCCGGACAGGTCGGCCAGATCGAGACCCACCGGCACCACGACGCCCGCGGCCGCCTGGGCTGCGATCGCTCGGGCAGCCTCCGTCGTGCGCCCGAGATCGCGTCCGCTGCCGAGGACGGTCGCCCCATGGCGCGACAGCTCGGTGGCCACCTCGCGCCCGAGTCCCCCGGTGATGCCGGTGACCAGGACCACCTTGCCGTTGAGGTCAGGGATGTCCGCCACGGTCCAGCTCATGCGGTGTCCCGCCAGGCCGCGACGTGGACGGGAAGGTGGTTCACGGCGCCGACACTACGTGCCGGTGTCGCGTGCGCAACTGTCGGATCGCGCACTGATCGGGGGCAGGCGGACAGGCGCGCTGGCCTGGCAACGGGAGCAGCATCGTGTGGTCGGGGCACCCCTCGAACGCTGATAGAATCGGGGAAAGCCACGGCCCCGTCACTGCGGTGTTTCGCAGCAAGGGCCGTTCTCGTACCCGGCACAGGGTGCGCACCGCGGGTCCCGCAGGTGCGCGACCAGGACCGCTCGGGTGCTCAGCGTCCTGCTGGCTCGTCGGCCCACTACCTGTGGACCGCGCCGGATGCACCCGATCAACCCTGGAGCCTTCGACGTGTCCGTCGACCACCACGTCCTGCCTGCTACGAGTCCGACCGACGACGCCGTTCGCCCCGGCACCACAACCACCGCAGCCAACGGCTTCGCCGCACTCGGTGTCTCCCCCAAGCTCGTCCGCGAGCTGACCAAGCAGGGCATCACCGTCCCGACGCCGGTGCAGGCCGCCGTCCTGCCCGACGCCTTCGCGGGCCGCGATGTGCTCGGTCGCGCTCGTACCGGCTCGGGCAAGACTCTCGCCTTCGGCCTGCCGGTCCTTGCCCGTCTCGCCGGAGGCCGCAGTCGTCCCAAGGCGCCACGCGGCCTCGTCGTCGTACCCACCCGTGAGCTCGCAACACAGGTACGCAAGGCGATCGAGCCGTTGGCCGACGCCGTCCGGCTGCGGGTCGCGACGGTCTATGGGGGCACGCCGTACGACCGCCAGGTACGCCGGCTGCGCGGCGGCGCCGACCTGGTGATCGCCACGCCTGGGCGGCTCGACGACCTGATCCGTCGTGGCGCCTGCCGACTCGACGAGGTCGAGGTCGCGGTGCTCGACGAGGCGGACCACCTCTGTGACCTCGGCTTCTATCCCGCGATCGACGCGCTGCTGCGCCAGACCCGGACCGGCGGCCAGCGGTTGCTGCTCAGCGCCACCCTCGACGGGGATGTGGACCGCTTGGTCCGCACGCATCTGTCGCGACCCGTCGTGCACGAGGTGGATCCGACGGAGGGCCAGTCGGACACCGTAAACCACCACGTGCTGGTGACCGCGTGGACCGACAAGGCGCGGACCACCACGGCGCTGCTCGAGGCCAATCCTCGGTCGATCGTCTTCACCCGTACCCGTGACGGCGCCACCGACCTCGCCCGTACGTTGACCGATGCGGGCGTCGCCGCCGTCGACCTGCACGGCAACCTGAGCCAGGGCGCTCGCGAGCGCAACCTGCGCAAGTTCAAGTCGGGACAGGCCACCGTGGTCGTTGCCACCGACGTCGCCGCCCGGGGCATCCACGTCGACAACGTCGGGCTGGTCGTGCACTACGACGTGCCCAACGAGATCAAGTCCTACCTGCATCGCTCGGGGCGTACCGCCAGGGCTGGCGAGACCGGGTCGGTCGTCACCATCACCACGCCCAAGTTCGTCGACCAGGTCGTCCGCCTGCAGCAGGCCGCCGGTGTCTCGGCTCGCCACCACGACTCGCGGACGGCGCCGCAGCCGATGACGGCGGCGGCCCTCGCCGGCAGTGGCGTCGCCGCTCCCGAGATCAGTCGTCGTCCCGCCCGTCCCGCCCGCTCCGGTCGCCCCGGGGCCGGTGGCCGGACGGGCGGCCGCTCGCGGAATCGCTCGGGCGGCTACCGAGGCTCTCGCGGCTGACGCAGGCCTAGTCGGCGCCGAAGAACGGTGCTCCGGACGCTGGTTGAGTCCGCTTGCGCACCCTGGATCTGCGCAGACCGGTGACGACGGCAATCGCCAGTGCGACCAATGCGGCGATCGCCGGGATGATCAGCGCGATGATCACCTTGAACACGAAGCTGCCGACGTTCGGGTCACGCCCGACCCCGAGGGCGGCGCCGACGGTCGCACCGCTCGAGTCCTTGCACACGATGGCGTAGGCCCCGGCGGCGGTGCCGCCCGGCACGATCCCGACGCGCTCCCACGAGTCCCCGCCGCTCGAGACGGTGACCGAGGCGATCCCGCGGTTGAGCTTCACCGCTGGCCCTCCGCCCACTGGCGTGGCGGTGCATGAGCTGATGTCGCTGGCCGCCCCCGGCGTGCGGGAGAAGACGGCCTTCTCGGTGCCATCGAGGGTGGCGCGATGGCTGCTCAGCGCGGTGACGTCGGAGCTCACGGAGCCCACCGCCGCCCTGCCCAGAAGGTACGTCGGGATCAGGCTGACCAGGAAGATCGCAGCAGCGACGGCGTACCAGGCACGGCTCGGACGGATTGTCTCCGACGTCAACGGGTCTCCAGAACTTGGTGTCCACGGGCAACCCCGCCACAAGGGTGCAGGGCCACGGTGACGCCGAACCTATACGACCGGCGCCGCATCCGGACTCAGGTGGTGCCGGCCTCGATGAGCCCGATGAGCCGATCCTCCTCGGCGCCGGTCCGGTCGGCGTTCCCGGCGCTCAGTCGAAGCTCCAGCTGGCGCGCCGCCGCGCCTCCCTCGGTTCGCCGGTACGAACCCAGTGTCCCCGCCAGCTGGTGGGCGATCTCCTGCGCCGTCTGGTCGTCCACCCGGTGCTCCTGCCAGCCGCGCAGCTGCGCGGCAGAACCCGCCACCGAGTCACGGATGCGGGGCCACAGCATTTCGATGATGTCGTCACTGCGCTGGCTCATGGACGGCTCACGACCAGCCCAGCAGATCTGCCAGCTCGCCCGGCAACGTCATCGGGTCGAACGGCTTGGGCAGCACGCCTTCGATCGGCAGTCGAGCGATCTGGGAACGGTCGGCGGCGCTGACGCTGGCGGTCAGCATAACGATCGGGATCCGTGCTGTGACAGCGTCGTCCTTCAACGCCTGGGCGGTGGTGGCGCCACTGCCGCCGGGCATGTGCACGTCCATCAGGATCGCATCGGGCACCCATTCGATCGCGATCCCGAGAGCCTCGTCGCCGTCGACGGCCGCGCGTACCTCATAGCCACCCACCCGGGACAGGCTCATCTGCGCGAGCAGCCTGATGTCGGGATCGTCATCGACGAGCAGAACGCGTCGACCGCCCGGAACGGTCTTGCTCATGGGTCGATCCCTTCAGTGTCAGCGCCATGGTGCCTGCGAGGAAGGTACAACGTGAACGTGCTCCCCAGGCCCAGCTCGCTCTCCACTCCCACGCGTCCACCCAGTGCGGCCGCGATGTGCGCCGTGATCGAGAGACCGAGGCCGCTGCCCCCCATCACGTTCGCATCGGTGATGGTGACCTGCGCGAACCGCTCGAAGATCTCATCGAGCCGATTCGGTGGTATCCCGCGCCCCTGGTCACGCACGCTGACCCACACATCGTGCTCTCCGCCACCGGTCCTGACGTCCACGGTCCCACCAGGAGGGGAGAACTTCACCGCGTTGGACACGAAGTTCGTCACCGCAGTCGCCACGTGGTAGGGGTCGGTGACGGTCACCGCGGATTGCAGGTCAGTCGTGATCCGCACCTCGCCCGTCGTCGCGGTCGGCTCTTGCAGACTGATCACCTCACGCCCCACCTCAGCCAGGTCGACGACCTCGAGCTGCAGCGGCATCCGTCCCGAGGCGAAGCGCTCCAGGGCGAGCAGGTCGTTGACGAGGCGGATCAGGCGATGCGTGTTGGACATCGCAATGTCCACCATCCGGGCTGCATCGGGCGGCAGCTCACCGACCACCCCGCCGGCCAACATCCCCAGGCTGCCGCGGATCGACGTCAGGGGTGTGCGCAGCTCGTGACTGATGGTCGACAGGAACTCGTCTTTGCGCCGCTGCACAGCGGCTCGTTCGGTGATGTCGGCGATGATCACCACGACGCCGGCGACCGCGCCGGCCTCGCGGACCGGGGTGCACGACGTCTCGGTGTCGAGGCGGAGGTCGTCCCGGCGCACGACGCTCGATGCGACCGCTTCGTGCGGGAGGCCGTCGGACAAGGTCCGGGCAACTGGTGACTCGCCGTCGTCGAACGCCGTGCCGTCAGGACGCGCCAGGCCGGTGATCTCGACCAGATCTGCGTCGACGAAGTCGGTGGCGCGTCGCCGCAACATGGAGGCGGCGGCAGGGTTGGCGAAGTCGATCCGCCCGTCGTTGTCGACGACGAACGTCGCGTGTCGGGTGGCCTCCAGAATCTGCTGGTTGCGAAGCCGGCGGCGGCGGATCTCGATCTCTGTCGGCGAGAGTGACGACAGGTCACGGATGCGCACCAACACTGCCGACTGGTCCAGCGACGCGGAGTCCTTGACGATGGTGATCTCGGCTAGGAACGGCGCCCCGTCGAGCCGTCGGGCCATCGTCTCGGTCATCCGCGCCGGTGACGGCCATTCGTCATGGCGCCGTCCGGTGCCATATCCACGGGCGGGTACGTCCGGCAGCACCTGCACCACCGGCAGCCCCGGCACGATGATCCCACCCAGCAGCCGCTGTGCTCCCGCGTCAGCCGAGACCACGGCGAGATGCGCATCCAGCCGGAGAACTCCGTCGGTGAACGGGTCCCCGGAGTACGCGCTCGACTCGGCTGTCATCCGCATCGTCCTGGCTCGTTCCGGTGGTCGCCGCCGCGGCGGCCCGGACCAGCCTAGTGGGACGACTGGTTCGCCGTGCCGGTCAGAACGCCGCCTCGTCGAGGTCCATCACGGACAAGTCGGTCGCCTCGGCGATCGCCCGCTCGGCGGACAGCTTGGGAAGGACGTTGCGGGCGAAGAACTGGGCCGCCGCCACCTTGCCCTCGTAGAACGCCTTGTCCTTCGCCGACACCTCGCCGCCCAGCTTCTCCAGCGCCACCTCTGCCTGCCGAAGTAGCAACCACGCGCTGACGATGTCGCCGAGCGCCATCAGCAACCGGGACGAGTTCAGGCCGACCTTGTAGACGTTGCGGGCGTCGCCGTCCTCGGCGCTGGGGTCGGACGACATCAGCTGGCCCACCAGGGCGCCGACGAGGCCTTGCGTGTCGTCCAGGGCCTGTGCGAGCAGGCCGCGCTCGATCTTCAGGCGCCCGTTGCCGGCCTCGGAGGCGACGAATCCCTTGATCTCGCCGGCCAGGTGACCCAATGCCTGCGCCTTGTCCTTCACGATCTTGCGGAAGAACAGGTCCATGCCCTGGATCGCGGTGGTGCCTTCGTAGAGCGTGTCGATCTTGGCATCGCGGACGTACTGCTCGATCGGGTAGTCCTGCAGGAACCCCGAGCCGCCGAACGTCTGCAGCGACTCGGTCCCGAGCAGCACCCAGGAACGCTCCGAGCCATAGCCCTTGACGATTGGGAGCAGCAGGTCGTTGACGCGTTCGGCCAGCTCGTCGGCCTCGCCCGCGTGATTGGCGAGCGCGATCCGGTCCTGCCAGGTCGCGGTATAGATCACCAACGCCCGAAGGGCCTCGGCGTAGGACTTCTGCGTCATCAGCGAGCGGCGTACGTCCGGGTGGTGGGTGATCGTGACCCGTGGCGCGGTCTTGTCGGACGCCATCGCCAGGTCGGGGCCTTGGACGCGCTCCTTGGCGAACTCCAGTGCATTGAGGTATCCGGTGGACAAGGTGGCGATGGCCTTCGTGCCGACGAGCATCCGTGCGTGCTCGATGACCTGGAACATCTGCGCGATCCCGTCGTGCACCTCGCCCAGCAGCCAACCGACGGCAGGCTCGCCGTCGCCGAAGGTGATCTCGCACGTCGTCGACACCTTGATGCCCATCTTCTTCTCGACGTTGGTGACGTACGCACCGTTGCGTCGGCCGGTGAGGTCGCCGGTCTCGAGATCGAAGTCGTACTTGGGCACGACGAACAACGAGAGGCCCTTGGTGCCGGGACCGCCGACCCCCTCGACCCCTGCGGGACGGGCCAGCACCAGGTGGATGATGTTCTCGCTCATGTCGTGCTCGCCGGACGTGATGAAGCGCTTCACACCCTCGAGATGCCAGGTGCCGTCCTCCTGGGGGATCGCCTTGGTGCGTCCGGCTCCGACGTCCGAGCCGGCGTCCGGCTCGGTCAGCACCATGGTGGCGCCCCACCGACGGTCGATCATGTGCTGGGCGATGCGGCGGTCCCGTTCGGTTCCGTTGCGGTGCACGACGTGCGCGAAGTTGGGACCGCAGGCGTACATCCACACGGCCGGGTTGGCGCCGAGCACGAGCTCGGCGGTCGACCAGACGAGCGAGGGGGGCGCCGGCGTGCCGCCGAGCGCCTCGGGGATCTGCAGGCGGAACCACTCGGCGTCCATCCAGGCCTGGTAGCTGTGTTTGAAGGACGCTGGCATCCGCACCGAGTGGCTCTGTGCGTCGTAGACCGGCGGGTTGCGATCGCCATCCTCGAACGACGCGGCGAGCTCCTCGCGAGCCAGCCGGTCCACCTCGGACAAGACACTGCGTGCGGTGGCCGGGTCGATCTCCGGGAACGGCCCTTGACCCAGCACTGCGTCGCGCCCGAACACCTCGAACAGGTTGAACTCGATGTCGCGCAGGTTGCTCTTGTAGTGACTCACACCGCCCACTCCCGATCTCTCGCTGCGGGTACGCCCAAATCAGGCTACCAGTCAGTAACTTAAGTATCCTACCCGTCGGTAGCCGGGGCAAGCGATTCGCGTGAGGTTGTGACCGGAGCCACCGGTGGTCAGTCGGCCCGCTTCTTGCGGAAGTGCCAGACCACGAGCGCGCCCAGCACGATCACGGCCAGCACGACGGCCGCCGAGGTGCCGACGTACCGCGCGACCTTGTCGTAGGACTTGCCGGCGAAGAAGCCGATCAGGGTGAACCCGATGCCCCAGACGATGCCGCCGGCGGCGTTGTAGGCGAGGAAGCGCCGGTAGGGCATCTGGCTCAGTCCGGCGAGCCCGGGCATGACCGCGCGTAGAAACGCCGTGAACCTGCCGAGGAACACGGCGCTGCCGCCCCTGCGGCGCAAGAAGTCCTGGGCCGATCCGATCCGGTCCCTGTGCTTGGCCAGCACCCGTAGCCGGAGCAGGCGGGGCCCGAAGTGCTTGCCCACCTCGTAGCCGACCGAGTCGCCGATGATCGCCGCCACCACCACGAGCAGGCACAGCACCTCGACGGACAGCTTGTGCTGTGACGCGAGGAATCCGGCGAACAGCACGGCGGTCTCGCCCGGCAGCACGAAGCCGAGGAACACCGCGGCCTCACCGAACACGAGGGCGACGACGATCAGGTATGCGACGGCCGGTGGCAGGGACGTCAACGCATCCGTCACGGTGTGCAGCACGGGCACGACGGTAGCGCCGGCGTCTCGGGGTCGCGAAGCCCTTGTTTTCTGACAGACTTGGTGCATGCGGGTTTCGGCGAAGTCTGACTATGCGCTGCGGGCGCTCATCGAGATCGCGACCCGGGATGACGGGGTGCCGGTGTCCGCGGAGGAGCTCGGTCGGCTGCAGGACATCCCGCACGGTTTCCTGCAGGCCATCCTGGCCGACCTGCGCCGCACCGGGATCGTGATGAGCCAGCGGGGGCAGTCCGGTGGCTGGCGGCTGGCCCGCGCGCCCGAGAACGTCACGATCGCCGACGTGATCCGCTCCGTGGACGGTCCGCTGGTCAGCGTCTACGGCCTGCGACCGGAGGCGGTCTCCTACAACGAGCACGCCGACGTGCTTCAGCTGGTCTGGATCGCCGCACGCAGTAGCCTTCGCGAGGTCTTCGAGGCTGTCACGATCCGCAACCTGGCGGACGGGAAGCTGCCGCGTCAGGTGGCGCACCGGACCAAGGACGACGACGCCTGGCAGCCCCACTGAGACCGGCGATGGTTCAGTCGAAGACGTCGTCCGCGGCCGCGTCGATCGCCGCCGCCTCGGCGCGCAGCGTGGCGATCTGCCTCAGCAGCCCGGCATTGGACCGGATCGCGGCTGCCAGGACCT
>JBOHDX010000134.1:0-5889 GCA_050700835.1 Nocardioidaceae bacterium | reverse complement strand
CGCCGGCCTGCCACGCCGCCCAGAACGGTTGATACAGCTCGGGGACCAACTGGTTGGAGAAACGCATCGTCATCAACACCCTCACAGGATCGATCAGGTGTTGCGACCACCGCACGAACCCGGGGATCGCTGGCGGCACCGCCGACCGACTGGATCGCCGGCTCGGATCTACAACGTCATCGAACTGTGACGGGCATGCACTTCGTATGATCGTTGCGTGTCAGCCGACCCGTCCAAGCGCCTCCACCCGCAGGCTTATGACGCGCTGGCCGAGGGGCTCGCCACGTTTCAGTGGTACAAGCCGCCCTTCTCTCAGATGATGACCTCGCTGTTCGCAGGCGATAGCAGTGCGCTTGCGGGCATCGACCTGCAGGGCAGGACCAAGCGCGAGGCTGCTCGCGAGGTGGTCAGTCGGCTCCAGCGCGACGAGCGGCGCTACCAGAGCCTCGCGGTCGGGGTACTCATGACGCTGGCCGACTACGACGCCGAGTTCAGGCACCTCGCCCGCCTCGAGGATGGCGCCGGAAAGGTGAATGCTGCTCAAATCGCACTAGCCGAGATACGGCGGGTGATTGGGCGACACAAGACGTTGTTGGAGGACGCCGACGCCCGCCGAGCTGCAGAGGCGGCAGCCTCGGCCACCGCCGCCCAAGCCTGGGCGCGTACGCAGGATCTCGAAGCCCTGAAGGCCGACTTCTATCAGCTCAGTGCGGTGACCGATCCGCAACGGCGCGGGCTTGCACTAGAACCCTTTCTGAACCGGTTATTCACGCTGTTTGACCTCGACCCGCGTGCCGCCTTCGCGTTAAAGGGAGAGCAGATTGACGGCGCGTTCACCTTCGACACTGACGACTATCTGCTCGAGGCACGGTGGCTGAGCGAGAGTGTGGATCCGAAGCAGGTCCGCGACTTCGCTGGCAAGGTCGCCGAGAAGGCTCATCGAACCAGCGGCCTGATGTTCAGCATCAACGGGTTCAGTATTGAAGCCGTCAACTTGCTTCGTCGCAATGGATCTCGCTTGCTTCTTGCCGACGGCGCCGACCTCGCCGCAGTCCTGGAGGGCGCCCTCGGGCTAGACGAGTTGCTGCTTCGCAAGCGTCGCCACGCGGCCGAGACTGGAGACCCCTATTTGGGTGCACGCGAGATGATGTAGCCCCGAACGCCCATCCTCTTACGAACCTGGCCGGATCAGCCGAGAAGCGGGACGAACGCGAGGTTCGACTTAGACGCCAATCTGAGCTATCCCGCGTCCCAACCAGTCAACTGGACGATCTCGGCGGCGAGATCGATCGGCGACCGTCCATCAGTGTCGAGCCTGGTGACTTCCTCGGGTGCAGAGGCTTCCAACTCGAGAGCCGCCTCACGACTTCGGCGGACCACGTAGTCAAGGCCGCCGCCCACCTCGCGCTGGACGAGTCTTTGCTCGGCGATCTCGTCGCTCGAGGTCAGGAGCACGCCGGTGACCATCGGGTCATCGCCCACCGCAGTCGTAAGAGCCTCGATTACATGCCCGAACACGCTCGCTGTGTTGACGTAGATCAAGCGCGTGTAGCCGTGGGCGCTGTAGTTCGACCACATAGCGGCCAGATTTACCTCTGCCAAGTTGTAGCCCTGCTTCCACGGCACCGGGAACGCCATATCCAGGTTTTCGCCTTCGATCCACGCATGGTGGACGCCGCGCTCGGAGAGTTGGCGATGGACCTCGGCCGCGACCGTGGACTTGCCCACACCAGACCGGCCGCCGATCAGGAGTAGATGGGATCGGGACATGACGACGAACGTACTCATCTGCATTCCGCGCGGGCTGGCGGGCGTGCCGTAGATGGATCGGTGACCGGAACGGGGTCTGTTGCGGGTGAACCTTCCCGAGGCATTCGTAGCCCTCGCGATGATGGCCGCACAAAGTCGGTCTTGGAGGGATCGCGAAGGACCACGCCTAGTCTTCAAGAATGATCGGTTACGTCCTTGGCGCTCCTGGCGCGGGCAAGAGTGCAGCCGTTCTACCACTTCGCGAGTTGCTCCCCGCGCGCGTCGTGCTCGACTGGGACGCATTCTTGGTCCCCGCAGGCCTGCTCGCGGGCGCAGACATCCGGCAGACCCCGAGTACATGGGACCGTTACGGACAGCTGGTGAAGATTGTTGCTGGTCACCTCTCGCCCCTGCCGATCATCCTGATGACTCCGTGCACTCCCGACGAGCTCTCTGACTGGCCAACTGGACGTTGGCTTCTCCTCGACTGCACTGACGAAGAGCGCCGACTTCGTCTTCAGGAGCGCGACGATCCAGCACGAATCCAGTCCGCGCTCGTCGACGCCAACTCCTACCGGTCCATCGGCCTGCCGACCCTCGATAGCACCGGTCTCGCGCCCGCAGCAGTCGCCAGGCTGCTCGCCGATTGGATCGGCCACGCTGACGGATAGCCGCTCGCCTCATGGTCCTTGACGCTCCGGCAAGGATCCCGTTCCGGATGCGCAACGCGTGGATCGCGTCGCGAATTCTGTCTCCCCCGGCCCTGCCGAACAAGTCGTCTTGGATACGAGATCGCCTCAAAGCACCTTTGTGAGCTTCACGTCCTCGGCCTCGAACCCGAGCGAGGAGTAGAACCCGAGCGCACGGTGGTTGGCCGCACCGGTGCTGAGCGTGAGGCAGCGATGCCCGCGTTTGCGTGCCGCGCTCTCGGCCGCCGCTACCAGGGCCGCCCCGACACCTGCACCCTCGTGCGGCGCGTCCACGAGCAACTCGCCAAGGTAGGCATCGACTTCCCCGGCGAAGTGGGTCTCGACGTCGACCGAAACGAAGCCCACGACGCGACCGTCGATCTCGGCCACCAACGCAGCGCCGGCAAAGTCCGAGGCGGTTGAGGTCTCCAGCCATCCCAGCACAGCCGCTGAGACGGCAACGGGATCACGCCACGCGGCAACTCCAATCGTCAGTCGATCACTGAGCGCGAGAACCGCCGACCGGTCAGCATCGGGCAGCTCTCGGATGGTGGTCGGTGGGACTGGCATCGGCATTCGATGATCGTTGCACCGAGAGAGGCGAGTCGAAAACAGGTCAATGCCCCGCGGACCGGTGGACGATCCCCAGCGGAACGGCCTGTCGTATGGCTCAGTGGGTAATGTTCAGGCTGACGGCCGATCGAGGCTGGCTTCGTCCGGCCCAATGATCTGGTGCGAGGAGACGATGTGTCTGTTGCAGGGGTGTTGGTCGGGCTGGAGGGCGTGCGGTCCTGGCAACAGGACGTGTATCAGGACCTGCACAGGCATCCCGAGCTGTCTCATCAGGAACATCGCACGGCGGAATTGGTGGCCGAGCGGCTGGGCGGCTTTGGGTTCGAGGTGCACGACGGCATCGGCGGAACGGGAGTCGTCGGCCTGCTGCGCAACGGCGACGGCCCGACCGTGCTGCTGCGCGCGGATATGGACGCCCTGCCGGTCCGCGAGGCGACCAGTCTGCCCTATGCAAGCACGGTGACGGCGACCGACGACGCGGGCGACGAGGTGCCCGTGGCGCACGCGTGCGGGCACGACATGCACGTGACCTGCCTGTTGGGTGCAGCTGAGTTGCTTGCTAGTGGCACCGACCACTGGCAGGGCACGGTCGTTGCTCTGTTCCAGCCGGCTGAGGAGACCGGCGACGGTGCTCGCGGCATGGTTGACGACGGCTTGGCCACAGTGATCCCGACACCGGATGTCGCGTTCGCCCAACACGTGCTCGTTGGACCGGCCGGCCGGATCGGCACCCACCCTGGCCCTGTGCTGTCGGCCGCGGACAGCATGCGGATCACCGTGCACGGTAGGGGCGGGCACGGGTCAATGCCGCAGGCGACCGTCGACCCGGTGTTGCTCGCCGCCATGATCGTCGTCAGGCTCCAAGGCATTGTCTCGCGCGAGGTGGCACCGACCGAGACCGCAGTCGTGACGGTCGGCAGCATCCGCGCGGGTAGCAAGAGCAACGTCATCCCGGACTCGGCCGTTCTCGAGCTCAACGTCCGCACCTATAGCGAGCAAACCCGCTTGAGCGTGCTGGACGCGATCCGCCGCATCGTGACAGCCGAGTGTGAGGCCTCCGGGACCCCGCGCGAACCGGATTTCGAGCTATTCGACCGGTTCCCGGTCACCGACAACGATGCGGACACGACCGAGCGAGTAGCGCAAGCATTCGCCGAGCACTTCGGCGAACGCGCCGTCACGATGGGTCAGCAGACTGCCAGCGAGGATTTCAGTGACGTCCCCGCCGCGCTCGGCACGCCCTACAGCTACTGGGGTGTGGGGTGCACTGATCAGAGCACTTACCAAATGGCGGCCGACGCCGGACGAGTGTCACAAGATATCCCGGTCAACCACGCGCCCGGGTTCGCGCCCGTCATCCAGCCGACGTGCGACGCTGGTACCGAGGCACTCGTCGTCGCCGCGTTGGCCTGGCTCGCCCGTTCCTGACCGACGCTTCGCCGGCCCACGCGTGCGAAGATCAAGCCGATGTCCACACAGCTGCCCGAGATCAGCTCGACCGTCACGGACGCGCTGCGCTGGCTGGACCTGACAGGTGTGCTCGCCAATGCTTTGCTCGGCGGCCTCGTCGCGCGGTCGGCGAAACTGGACCCCGCCGGATTCGCCATTTTGGCGATCCTGTCCGGGCTCGGCGGCGGCCTAATCCGCGACGTGCTGCTGCAGCACGGCACACCGATAGCACTCACCGACTACGCCTACGTCTTGACCGCGCTCGCCGGTGCCACTTTGGCCTTCGTGAACCTCGTGGATCAGGTGATCGAGACTGCACAACGGGTGGTCGCGAGCGGAGCGATCTCTGCCAACGGGCACGGCAACGTGAGCATCCGAGTCCCCGGTTCGGACGAGAAGTACTTCACCGCCGGCCCCTCGTTGCGCAACCATTCCCCGGCCGCCGTCGTCAGAGTCGGGCTCGACGGTGCGTTGCGCGAAGGTGACCTGCCACCGATCCAAGGCGCGGTGGTCGCTATGCACACCGCGATGTAGGCCGACAACCCCGAGGTCGGCTGCGTGATGCACACGCATTCCCCGTTCGCCACCGCCTATGCCGTCGCTCAACGGCCCATCGACTGCTGGATCGAGGCACTGGCGATGTTCGGCCTACCCCAGGGCGTGCCGGTCGCCGGATACGGGCCCCGCGGTTCCGACCAGGTGGTCTCCAACATCAGGGCCGCCGTCATGCCCGGAGTGCGAGCAGTGCTGCTCGCCAACCACGGGGTGCTGGTCTTCCACCGAAACCCCGACCTGGCGATCATGGTGGGCGGTGTCGTTGAGGAAGCAGTGCAAGCCGGTCTCAACGCCGCCAACATCGGCGGACCGGTACCGCTCCCGCCCGAACTGCGGGCCGCCGCATTACAACGGGCGATGACCTTCGACCACCAAGGCACCCAACGCGTCTGACTGCAGTCCGAATCGAGCGGCACGCACACACCGCCAGACACGTAGTCACCCACCCGCACACCCGGCCCAACGCGCGATGAACTGGTAGTTGTCATCCGCAAGGCGTGCCCGCGGCTTGACCAAAGGGCCGCTGCCTCTCGCGTGCGCTTCCGGGCCGGGACCTCACCCGCTGCGGTTCCGGCCCGGAAGCGCACGCGTCTGCTGGAGCACGGGCGGTCTCTCTCTTCCCAGTGAACATCGGCCTCTCGCAGTCGATAACCGAAGGGGAACCTCATACGAGACGCGTTCTTAGGTCGCTGGCTCATGTTGGGGGCTCGTCCCGTATGCCCTGTCCGGGTGGCGTCGCCGGGAAGGTGTCGGCAACGCTCGAAAGTGAGGCCGATCCGACGCTCGAAAACGAGGCCACCGGTTCGTGTGTTCTAGTGTGCCGTGTCTTGGGTTCTGATGCTGGGCAGGGTGTCGATTCCGCGGTTGCGTAGCC
>JBOHDX010000133.1:0-1097 GCA_050700835.1 Nocardioidaceae bacterium | reverse complement strand
CCCCGGGTTCGTGCGGTCGTCGCAACACCTGATCGATCCTGTGAGGGTGTTGATGACTGTGCGCTTCTCCAACCAGCTGGTTCCCGAGTTGTATCAGCCGTTCTGGGCGGCCTGGCAGGCCGGCGAGTTCTTGACCGATGCGGCAGCGGTGGCGGGCACCTATCGACATCGGGGGTTGGCGTGGCTTCGAGCAGCTGGTGGAGTGCGTCCGCGTCGTGGCCGCAACCTGTCGGGCCGGTACTTGTCCTTCGCCGAGCGAGAGGAGATCGGGCTGGGACGGGCGGCGGGTGAGTCGATCCGGACGATCGCAGCCCGGCTGAACCGTAGCCCGTCGACGATCTCCCGCGAGGTGATCCGCAACGCTGACCGTGACGGCTGCTACCGGCCGAGCTCGGCGCACGTGCTGGCCTATAGGCGGGCGAGTCGCCCGAAGCCGGCGAAGCTGGTCACCAACGAGGTGCTGCGTGAGCGGGTCCAGTCCGACCTGGTCAAGCGGCACTCCCCAGAGCAGATCAGGGGCAGACTGCGCGAGGATTACCCCGACCAGCCGGAGATGTGGGTGTCGACCGAAACGATCTACCAGTCGTTGTACGTGCAGTCGCGGGGCGCGTTGCGCCGCGACCTGACGGCCTGCTTGCGCACCGGGCGGGCGATGCGGGTCCCCAACCGGCAAGGCGCCCAGCGCAAGAACCGAGTGCTGCCCGACATGCTCAACATCAGCCAACGCCCCGCCGAGGCCAACGACCGGGCCGTGCCCGGGCATTGGGAAGGCGATCTCATCATCGGCAAAGCGAACGCCTCGGCGATTGGCACGCTGGTCGAACGCACCACGGGCTACACCTTGCTGGTGCCGCTGACCGACGGGTACAAAGCCGAGCAGGTCGCACCCGCCCTGACCGCGAAGATTCAGGCACTGCCCGAGCAGCTGCGTCGCTCGCTGACCTGGGACCAGGGTGTGGAGATGCGGGATTGGAAACAGGTCCAGATCGCCACCGACATCCCCATCTACTTCTGCGACCCGCACTCGCCGTGGCAGCGGGCGACCAACGAGAACACCAACGGCCTGCTCCGCCAGTACTTCCCGAAGGGCACCGATC
>JBOHDX010000132.1:0-1862 GCA_050700835.1 Nocardioidaceae bacterium | reverse complement strand
GCTTCTTCTTCCATGATGCGTGGTGGCGAGCTAACTTCGGCCCCGGCGACGAGTTTCCGCACTATGACTCGAGCGGTACCACTTCGTTCAACGATAATGGGAGCCATGGCTGTATCAATATGGCACCCAGTGATGTCGCATGGCTCTATCCACAGATATCCTACGGCACACCAGTAATTCTATACTAAGTAGTAGGTGCGCGTATTGGGCGCGATAAATCTGGCCCTACGCGCACTACTCCTCAGGGCAATCGCATCTAATTAAGCCCATCCAAGATAAGTTGGAGATAGTCGTTATCCCAACCCGCTTTCAAACGTTTGGCATGAATGCCGACGCGCGACGATTTCTCCTGACGCAGGAGATTGAGGCTGATATGGCGTAGTACTGCCAAATTCTCATCGGCATGACCAAGACGCACTCGTGACTCATCTTCCCGAAACGCGACATCGAGCACCCAATGCAGACTGTTTTCGATCCCCCAATGGCTTCGGGCCGCTCTGGCGAACACTTTCACGGAAGGGAAGCTGAGCAGGAAATAGCGGGTCTCCTGGCTCACCTCTGCGTCGATCTGCCGGTGAGAGCGTACCATGCCAATGCCGCGCAAACCCTTCCACTGCTGTTGGGGGTCCAGATACGCCACGAGCGCGGGATCGCTCAGCGTCCAGTATTCCCGTGTTTCCAGTCGCCCATGACCCTTTTCGACAAAACGCACTGATGGCTCGGCCAAGTCTGCCCAGCCGTCCTTCTCGGCCAAGGCAAAGCTCGCTTGGACTTCCTCATACAGGTTGCCCTGATTGTCTTTGAGCGCGAGGGCGTAGTCGCCCTCTTGCTCCATAATCTGAGCGACAATCTTGGTTTGCGTTCCCATCGCATCAATGGTGACAAGACATCCCTTAAGCGCGAGTTGCTTGAGGAGCAAGGGGATGGCCGTGATCTCATTGGATTTGGCTTGCGTCGCCAGTTGAGCCAGCACGAGCCGATTTTCGACCGCCCAGGCACTCACCATGTGCAACGCTTGCTTGCCTGCCTGCTGATCGTGGGAACGACGCAGCGTCTTGCCATCGATGGCGATGACTCCGGTGACGGTTCGGCTCAGCCCTTGCACCCATTGCACAAAACTGGCCTCAAACTGCTTCGGATCGAGGAGCGCGAAGACCCGTCCAAAAGTATCATGTGAAGGAATTCCATTGGGCAGATCGAGCAGCTCCGTAAAAAACGCTTCTTTGGCTTTGCCAAATTCCTCGATCTCCACCCATCCATCTGCTCCACACAGCACGCCACAAATCGCCAGGATCATGATATCTCGTAATCGGTGCAGCTTGGTCCGGTCCATACGAGGGTCTTGCACTTGGGCAAACTTGCTTTCCAGATCTCGTCGGTCGTTTTCTGCCATCTCGGTGCCTCCTGCCTTTTTGGCCCTATTGTATCACCCCCTCCCTTTCCGTTTTTCTCTGCATGGGCTTAATTAGATGCGATTGCCCTGCCCCTTGTGGGTATCAGGTTCACACAGAAGGTTGGGCGGCGGGTAGCCCTCCACTATGTAATGGAATAGACGTATAGTAATATTGTTGGCTTCCGAACATCGCAAGCGTCTGTTGGCTTTGCTCATCAGGTAGGAGCGGTCGCAAAACGACGCGATAATACAAGCCTTGCTCAGTGAATTCTCCTTCATGTTGTCCCTTGATCACCTGTTGAATCTTCTGTAATTCGTGCATCTTTGGCAGATATCCATCGTTTGGAATGGTATAGGTGAGGCAGCCGGTAGCAGCATTGGGGCCGACAAGATCGGGTGAGATGATCCCGCACTCATATTCGGCCACCTGACTGAGCGTCAAATTTGGCAAGTTCCAGGAGGGTATTGC
>JBOHDX010000131.1:0-1567 GCA_050700835.1 Nocardioidaceae bacterium | reverse complement strand
TATCGGCACACCATGCCCTCCCGAATCGAGCGCCTCACCTCGATGGTCGAGACGATCGCAGCCGAAGTAGACATCCAGCTCCGATGAGGGTCGGCGATCCCTACCGGGGTGCTCCCGCGTGCCGATCCTCATATGGAAGCGTCCGGATCTAGCCGACTTGAGGGCGCCAGGACATCGCTATGCGTCGTCCCGGCCAGGGTCAGACAGCCCCACATGACGAAGGATCTCGCCGATCACGTCTGACAGGGGTTGGTTCGCGTCGAGCACCACTCCGGCACCCGGGATGTCTTCCTTGGTCCGGTGGAGGCGGACGATGAGGTCGCGCTCGGATGGTTTCGAACCCCACTCGTCTTGCGGGCGCTGGTCGAGCCGCCGGTGCAGGGTCTCGAGGTCAATGTCGAGAACGAAAACCTCGTCGAACAGATCGATGAACTTCGAGAAATTGCGCGAGCCTCCGCAGAGGAAGGTGACGGGCTCCCGATGGTCTGCCACCAGAGCCCGCACTCGCCCCACGTCCCAGGTGTGGTGCTGGTGCGCGGCGGTATCGGTCGCCTCACCAGTCTCGGGGTCGCCCTGGTACGCAAGCTCCCCGTCGCCGTTGATGGCCTGGTAGCCACGCCGGCTCAGCTCTCGGCACACCGAGGTCTTCCCCGTTCCGGAGACGCCCTCGACGAGATAGTTGCGCACACCCACCCTGGCAGTATCCAGCCATCTCGCGCCGTGGACCATCGTCGTCCGTTGCCGCGAGCCGTGCGCTTGTCTCTTCTGGGCGATCCGCCCACGGTGCCAGTTCGGAGTCGGTCAATGTTGTACTGGACGGCGTGATTCGCGTAGCTCGCCCCGAAGACCTCGTTCATCTGCCCGAGATCGAGCGCGCAGCGGGTGCCGTCTTCCGTGACCTGGACATGGCATCGGTAGCCGACGACGAACCTCCGCCTGCGAACGTCTTGCGCGCTTACCAGGAAGCTGGACGAGCGTGGGTGGCCACCGATGTGGTTGACCAGCCCATCGCCTACCTCGTTGTGGACGTTCTCGATGAGGCGGCACATGTTGAGCAGGTGTCGGTGCGCCCTGACTATTCCCGCCAAGGACTCGGGCGTCAGTTGTTGGACGCAGCCGAGTCCTGGGGTCGGCAGCAAGGACTCACGGTGATGACCCTGACCACCTTCGCCGACGTACCGTGGAACGGGCCGTACTACGGCCGTCTCGGCTTCCGTGTTGTCCCGGAGAACGAGTGGACAGCGGGCCAGCGGCGCATCAGGAAACATGAAGCCGATGCAGGCCTCGATGCGTGGCCGCGTGTCGTGATGCAGCGTCCTCTCCCAGGTGGGGAGTCGACCCGTTAGCTCGGATCGTCACGCGGAGCGTGACCAGTACGGGATCGGGCTGCGGGGACCACGAGAACGAGGTCCCGCGACGTGCTGCCGAGTGCCGGGGCCGGGGGGGAGCCTGCCGGGAGTTCAGGATGGAGCTGCACTCGTCTCTGTGAGAGCGGCCAGGCGCTCGAGGGTTTGGGTCATGCCCCGGCGCAGATCGCTCCTACGATCCTTGTTGCCGTAGATGACAC
>JBOHDX010000130.1:0-27377 GCA_050700835.1 Nocardioidaceae bacterium | reverse complement strand
CGGCCGGGCCCGGCGACGGCACCGCGTCACAAAGCCACGGACCGGACCCGGTTACCTACTCCACCACGGTCTCCGACCCCGACGACACCGCGGGCCGGCTCGACATCGCCGCCGTCGGACACACGATCGTGGTCCGCCGCGGCCGACCGACGTCAGTGCGCTACCGGATCCGGACGTACTCCCGGTTCAGCGACAGCGACCTCGACCGGCGGTTCCGCAACCTGGTGATCGAGCTCGACCGCGACGGCGAGCCCGGGTCGGAGCTGAACGTGCTGGTCTACTCCCGGCACCGGCAGCTGCGGGCAGACCTGATCTCCAACGCGACCCGTGAGGTGATCGGCCACGTCGACGTCGACCGGCTGGGCCCTCGATTGCTCCGGTTGCGCGGGCCGGCCGACACGATCGGTGCCCGGAAGTACTTCTGGACCAGCAACTACCACCACACCGGGGTGCACGAGTGCGGCTGGTACTCCGGGTGGCCACTCACCTGCCAGGACACGGCGCCGCAGCGCGGTTGGATCCGGCTCGACCGCCCGGGATGGCCGTCCCTGGACGTGTGACGAAGACGCGGCCGGCGTGGTCAGCGTGGTCAGCGTGGTCAGCGTGGTCAGCGGCGCGCCGGCCGGGGCAGGTGGGTGCGCGGTGACATTCGCGGACCGCGGCGAGGAGCGGCGATGCCGGCCAGCTCGACGAGTCGCTGCACCCGGTACCGGTGCGGTCGGTAGCACTCGATCAGGGCGGCCATCCCTGCGTCGTCGACCGACTCACCGGTGAGCGCATGCCCCACTGACGACGCGAGGTGGTAGTCACCGAAGCTGACCGCGTCGGCGTCACCATGAGCCCGCTGCCGTACCTCGGCGGCGGTCCAGCGGCCGACGCCCGGCAGTGAGCGGAGCGCGGCCTCGGCCTCGCTCACCGGCACGTGCAGGGTGCGCTGGAGCGAGTCGGCCCGCACCGCGGCCCGCACGGCCACGCGTGACCGGGCCCCGTCGATCCCCATCTGCAGCCAGTCCCAGCTCGCGATGGACCGGACCACCGACGGCGGCGGCATGACCATGAGCGCAGGCGCGCCGGCCGGCGCGGGGGCCGGCTGGCCGAACCGGCGGACGAGCCGCCGCCACCCGTCCCACGCCTCCCGGCCGGTGACCTTCTGCTCGAGCGACGCCGCCACGATCGCCTCGAACACCAGGCCGCTGCGCGGCACCCGCCAGTGGCTGTGCCGCCGCCAGGCCCTCGTCAGCGCGGCGTGGTCCGGCTGGAAGCCGAGCGGGTCGTCGTCGGCGCCCAGCATGGTCGGTCCGTGGTCGACGACCCAGTCCGCGGCCGGGCCGTACCCGCTGATCGTCACCGTCCCGTTCGCCGGGCCGGTCCGGAAGTGCACGGTTGCCGGGCCCTCGGGGGTGTGCACCGCACGCCACACCGAGCCCGGCCCCGCCGCGTACGTCGGGTCGCCGGCGCCGCGACGCAGGGGTCCGAGGATCGAGTCGAGCGGGACCGGTCGGCCGGGACGCCAGTCGCGGTGTCGCTCGATCACGTGACAAGTATGTCGGAGGCCTGTCGGGGGGTTACCGCACAATGACCGGGTGTTGCTGAGCCGGGTGGTCGAAGCCTCGAGGGCGATCGCGTCGACGCGCTCCCGGCTAGCCAAGCGGTCGGTCATCGCCGAGGTGCTCCGTGAGGTGGACGAGGCCGACACGGTGACGGTCGTGACGTGGCTCTCCGGCTCGCTGCGCCAGCGACGCACCGGTGTGGGCTGGGCCTCGCTGCCCGATGCGGCCACCGGGGCTGCGACTCCCACGCTGATGTTGGAGGAGGTCGACGCCGCCTTCGAGTCGATCAGCCGGCTGGCCGGCGAGGGCAGCCAGTCGGCGCGACGCGCAGCGTTGCTCGACCTCTGGGGCCGGGCGACCGAGGGCGAGCAGGCGTTCCTGCGCGGCCTGCTGTTCGAGGACCTCCGCCAAGGAGCGCTCGACGGCGTGATGGTCGACGCCGTCGCGCAGGCGTTCGGTCTGCCGACCGCGGCGGTGCGGCGTGCCTCGATGTTGCTCGGCTCGACGGCCGCCGCGACGCAGCTGGCGCGGTCCGGTGGACTGTCCGCACTGGAGGCCGTGACGCTGCAGGTGGGCCAGCCCGTACGCCCGATGCTCGCGTCCAGCGCCCCGGACATCGCGACCGCTTTGGCCAAGGTGGCCCCCTCTGGCGAGCCGGTGGTCATCGACCGCAAGCTCGACGGCATCCGAGTGCAGATCCACCGCGACGGCGAGGACGTCCGGGTCTTCACCCGCAGTCTGGACGACGTCACCGCGAGGCTGCCGGAGGTGGTCGCTGTCGCCCGTCAGATCCGTGCCAGCCGCATGGTGCTGGACGGCGAGGCGATCGTGCTGCGGTCCGATGGCCACCCGGCGCCGTTCCAGGTCACCGGGTCGCGCACCGCGAGCGCCAACACCGAGGCGCTGCGCGCCAGCGCGCCGCTGTCGACCTTTCTGTTCGACCTCCTGCACCTCGACGGCACCGACTACCTGGTGCGGCCGCTGGTCGACAGGGTGGCTGCGTTGCGCGCCGTGGCGCCTGCTGCCGTGATCGTGCCGTCGTCCGCGACCGCCGATCCCAATGACGCCCAGGCGTTCTTCGAGGACTCCGTCAGGCACGGGCATGAGGGTGTAGTCGTCAAGGCGGCGACCGCCTCCTACGACGCGGGTCGTCGCGGCGCCGCTTGGGTCAAGGTCAAGCCGCGGCACACCCTCGACCTGATGGTGCTGGCGGCCGAGTGGGGCCACGGACGCCGCCAGGGGTGGCTGTCCAACCTCCACCTTGGTGCTCGGTCCGGTGACGAGTTCGTCATGCTCGGCAAGACGTTCAAGGGACTGACCGACGCGCTGCTCAGCTGGCAGACCGAGCAGCTGCTCGCGCGCGAGACCCGGCGTACCCGGTCCACCGTGTTCGTCCGTCCCGAGCTCGTTGTCGAGATCGCGTTCGACGGGCTGCAGCGGTCGAGCCGCTATCCCGGCGGGGTGGCGCTGCGGTTCGCTCGCGTGCTCCGCTACCGCGACGACAAGACGGCCGACGAGACCGACAGGTTGGACACAGTCCTGAGCACCCAGGCCGACGGCTCAGCCAATGACCCAGCCGGCGACTGAATTACGATTCAGAGGTGACTGCGGACGGCCCCCGTGGCGCGCACGCTCCGCGTGCCCGTCACGAATCCTCACGCGGGTCGACAGTGACCCGGCGGCAGCAGCGCTCGGAGGAGATCCTGGCGGCCACGAGGGCGTTGTTCGACCAGCGCGGCGTGCGGGATGCCCAGATCGAGGACATCGCCCGAGCGGTCGGGATCAACCGGGCGATCATCTATCGGCACTTCACCGGCAAGGAAGAGCTGTTCGCCCTGACCTTGGTGAAGTACCTCGACGAGCTCGAGCAGGAGATGCGTGCCTGCGAGCCGGCCGGCGGCGACGCGCCGGCGCGGCTGCGGGCACTGAGCACGGCGTTCCTCGACTTCGGCGAGCGCTACCCCGCGTTCGTCGACTGCGCACTGGCGCTGCTGCGGCGGCCGGGAGAGGAGCTGCTGCGTGAGGTCAGCGAGCCGGCGATCTATCAGCTCGGCCGGGCCGTCGCCGCCAATCTCGCACTTGTCGTCGACGTGCTGAAAGCCGGTCACCGCACCGGCGAGTTCACGGTGGCCAACCCGGATCTGCTGGCGAACGTGTTGTACACCCAGGCGCTCGGCGGCCTGCAGCTCGCGCGGCTGCGCCTGTCGGTGCACGAGGTGTCCCCGGGCGTACCCGCGGTGGCGGCGGTGTCGTTCGACGAGGTCAAGGCGTACCTCGTCGCCGCGGCTCTCGCGATGGCCCGCGGCGCCGAGGGCGACCGCTCGGAGACTTGAGCCGCGCGGGCCGGTTCTCCACGGGACCGCAGGCATGGGCGCGCGAGAGCCCGATCTGGCGCACTTCTCACGGCTTGTTGACACTTCTCATGGGCTGCACCCCATGAGAAGTGCCGACGTACCACGAGAACGTGGTAAACCGACGCGGGGGCGGCGGGGGGCGGGGTTAGCGGTCGAGGATGGCGGTGACGCCCTGCCCACCGGCCGCGCAGATCGAGATCACGCCACGTCCCGCGCCCTTCTCGGCCAGCAGCTTCGCCAGCGTCGCGACGATGCGGCCACCGGTTGCGGCGAAGGGGTGCCCGGCCGCCAGCGACGAACCGGCGACGTTGAGCCTGGCCCGGTCGACGGCACCCAGCGGGGCGTCGAGCCCGAGCCGCTCGGAGCAGAAGATCGGGTCCTCCCACGCCTTCAGGGTCGCCAGCACCTGGGAGGCGAACGCCTCATGAATCTCGTAGAAGTCGAAGTCCTGAAGGCTCAGGCCCGCCCGGGCGAGCATCCGCGGCATTGCATAGGCGGGTGCCATCAGCAGGCCCTCGCCGCCGTGCACATAGTCCACCGCGGCCGTCTCGTGCAGCGTGAGGTGGGCCAGGACGTCCCAGCCGCGGACGGCGGCGTACTCCTCCGACGCCAGCAGCACCACCGACGCGCCGTCGGACAGGGGTGTGGAGTTGCCGGCGGTCATCGTGGCGGCGGCGCCCTTGCCGAACACCGGCTTCAGCGTCGAGAGCTTCTCCACCGACGAGTCCGGGCGAAGGTTCTGGTCGCGTTCGAGACCGAGATACGGGGTCACCAGGTCATCGAGGAACCCCCGGTCGTACGCAGCGGCGAGGTGGTGGTGCGAGGCGGCCGCGAGCGCGTCCTGCTCCTCACGGCCGATACCCCACTCGACCGCGGTCAGGGCCGCGCTCTCGCCCATCGACAGGCCTGTCCGCGGCTCGGAGTTCTGCGGGACGGCGGGGACCAGATGCTGGGGTCGGACCTTGGCAAGGGCCGCCAGCCGACCCTGCCACGACTTCGCCCGGTTGGCCTCGAGCAGGATCCTGCGCAGCCGCTCGTTCACGGCCAGCGGCGCGTCCGACGTGGTGTCCACGCCTCCGGCCACTCCGACCTCGGTCACGCCGAGCGCGATTTTGTCGGCCACCGCGATGATCGCCTGCAGCCCGGTGTCGCAAGCCTGCTGGATGTCGTACGCCGGGGTTTCTGCCGAGAGCCGCGAGCCCAGCACCGCCTCCCGTGTGAGGTTGAAGTCGCGGCTGTGCTTGAGCACCGCGCCGGCGACGACCGCGCCGAGCCGCTCGCCCTCGAGACCGAACCGCGCCACCAGCCCGTCGAGCGCGGTGGTCAGCATGTCCTGGTTGGAGGCCTGCGCGTACGCCGTGTTCGACCGGGCGAAGGGGATCCGGTTGCCGCCGACGATCGCGACCCGGCGTGGAGCACCTGCCGGCCGCTGTGCCCTCGACCGGGCCGTGCGTGACGTGCTAGCGGTGGTGGCCATGCGGGCTCCCTTGCAGAATCGGAGCGATCGGCTCCGGCGGACGTAGCGAGCGCCACACCACGACCGGGTGGTGCGCGGTCACGACCCGAAGTTACAGTCTGACCACGGTTTCGGATACCAACGGTATGCGTGAGTGAGGCCACACCCGTGAGCGAACAGAGCGAGGCACGTCGATGAGCGATCGGTACCAGTTCCTGGCGCATACCCCGGTGGGCCAGTTCGTCGTCAAGAACCTCGGCCTCCCCAATCCGCCGGAGCTGCGCAGATACGCCGCGGAGCAACCACTCGTCGACGGCACGGTGCTGATCGGCGAGACCGGCGCCGGCCGGGTGGCCTCGACCGTCGCCAAGGAGCTCACCGCGTTGGGCGTCGTCTCCAGCACCCAAGCCAGCGACACCGAGCGCTACCGCAGTCTGATCTTCGACGCCACCGGGATCGAAGAGGCGGCCGGGCTCGCCGCCCTTCCGAAGTTCTTCACACCGGTGCTCCGCCGGCTGCGCGGCTGCGGCCGGGTCATCGTCGTCGGCACCCCGCCGGCCATGGCCGGGTCGGAGTCGGCCGCGATCGCCCAGCGAGCCCTCGAGGGATTCACCCGCAGCCTCGCGAAGGAGGTCGGCCGCGGGTCCACGGTCCAGCTCGTCTACGTCGCCCCGAACTCCGAGTCGGCCACGACGTCGACCCTCGCGTTCCTGCTCTCCGCCAAGTCGGCGTACGTCTCGGGGCAGGTCGTCCGGATCGGCACCGTCGAGGGCGGGGAGCCCCCCACGGCGCCTGTCACCACCGACGGGCAGCGGCCGCTCGACGGCAAGGTGGCACTGGTGACCGGCGCGTCCCGCGGCATCGGGGCGGCCATCGCCGAGCTGCTGCACCGCGACGGCGCCACCATCGTCGGCGTCGACGTACCACAGGCGGCCGGCGCCCTCCAGACTCTGACGGGCAAGCTCGGAGGCGACTCCATCAGCCTCGACATCACCAACGCCGACGCCCCCCAGCGGATCGCGACCCGGCTCGCCGAGCTGCACGGCGGCGTCGACATCGTCGTCCACAACGCCGGGATCACCCGCGACAAGAGGCTTGCCAACATGAAGCCCGACCAGTGGACGTCGACGCTCGCGGTCAACCTCGTTGCGCCGCAGCGGATCAGCGACGAGCTGCTCGGTGAGGATCTGGTACGCCCGAACGGCCGGATCATCGGCGTCTCGTCGATCGCCGGGATCGCCGGCAACGCCGGTCAGACCAACTACGGCACGTCCAAGGCCGGCGTGATCGGCCTCGTCGACTCCCTTGCCCCGCGGGCGACACGACGCGGCGTCACCGTCAACGCTGTGGCACCTGGCTTCATCGAGACCGCGATGACCGCGGCGATCCCGCTGGTGCTGCGCGAGGCGGGGCGCCGGATGAACTCCCTGTCCCAAGGAGGTCTGCCCGTCGACGTGGCCGAGACGATCGCGTGGTTCGCGCATCCCGGCTCGTGGGCGGTCAACGGCAACGTCGTGCGAGTGTGCGGCCAGAGCCTGCTCGGGGCCTGACTGCATGCCGACCAGGACGTTCGACGGGCCGCCCGCCTCGCTGCCGTTGTACCTACGAGCCGCCTTGCCGGCCCTGCCGGTCATCGGCCTGTTGCCCGGCGTACGCCATCAGGGTGAGCAGGCGCCGAACCTGACGCTGCGCCGCACCGGTGTCGTCATCGACCCCGAGCACCTCGCCCGCTATTCGGAGGTATGCGGATTCGCCCACACCGACCGTTTGCCCGCGACGTACCCTCAGGTGCTCGCGTTCGCGCTGCACGTGGCGTTGATGACTGACACGGCGTTCCCCTTCGCCCCGTTGGGAGCGGTCCACGTCGCCAACAGCATCCGGGTCCTCACGCCGTTGCACAGCTCCGACCTGCTCGAGATCACCGTCACGCCGGGAAACCTGCGACCCCACCGGCGCGGCCGGCTGATTGACATCCTCACCACCGTCGCGGTGGACGGGACCGTGGCCTGGGAGGGTGTCACGACCCTGCTAGGCCGGGGCCGCGACACACCGGACGCCCCGATCGACGCAGCCGCGCAGGCGCTGGACATCGCGACCCCGGTGGGACAGATCACCTGGCGACTCGACCCCGGGCTGGGCCGTCGGTACGCCGCGGCGTCAGGCGACCGCAACCCCATCCACCTCTACGGCCTGACCGCGAGAGCCTTCGGCTTCCCTCGCCAGATCGCTCACGGCATGTGGACGATGGCGCACTGCCTGGCCGCCCTGCAGGGTCGGATCCCGGACACCTACGAGGTGGCCGTCGGGTTCCGGAAGCCGATCCTGCTGCCCGGCGCCGTGCAGTTCGGGTCGCGAGCGGACCGTCGCGACACAGTGATCGGCGTCACCAGCCGCGGCGGTGAGACCACCCATCTGATCGGTCGCGTCGCCCCGCTGCCACCCGCTCGTTGACCTTCTCGACCCCGCGGAGGACCACATGACGTCGACGAACCACGCCCCGGACCACCCGCAGCGGGGCCACGCTCGCCATCCCCGAGGCCACGCTCGTCGCCACAGGGCCCACCTGGTCCTCGCCGGCGTCGTCGCGGGCTCGACGATCGCGCTGAGCGGCGTCGTGCCGACGCCGGCGGACGCGATGCCCTCGGCCGGCGGGTCCCAGCAGCAGCAGGCCCCTGCGGCTGCGAGCCCTCGCTGGCCCCCGCGCCCGGCTACGTACCCCAAGGTCGCCACCACCCGCGACATCCCGATCCTGATGTCGGACGGCGTCACGTTGTACGCGAATCTCTATCGCCCCGCTGACGCGTCCGGCAAGCCGGTGGCCAAGCGGTTCCCGGTGATCGTCACCCTTGATCCGTACAACAAGAACGCGCCCGCCGTCACCACCAGCTATCTCGTGCCGCGCGGCTACGTCGAGCTCGTCGTGGACGTGCGTGGGACCGGCTCGTCGCAGGGACAATGGTCGGCGTTCGGCAAGCGCGAGCAACGCGACGGCTACGAGGTGGTGGAGTGGGCGCACTCCCACGCACGCCGGTGGAGTGACGGGCGGATCGGCATGGCCGGCCCGTCCTACATGGCGATCAACCAGCTGTTCACCGCTGCCCAGCACCCCGCCGGTCTCAAGGCGTTGTTTCCGATCGTGCCCGGCGGCGACACGTACCGCGACGTCGTGGCGTCCGGCGGCGAGATCGACACCGGCTTCATCCCGCTGTGGCTCGGGCTCGTGACCGGCGCCGGCCTGGTCCCGCCGCTCTACTCCCCCACCGACCCGACCGGGTTCCTGTCGGTGTTGATCGCCCATCTGCACGGCGCGGCCGGCTTCCAGGCGAGACTGGTCCTGGACTCTCTGACCGGGGGCGGCGCGGCCTACGACGGCCCGTTCTATGCGACCCGGTCACCGCTGAACGTGATCAACCGGGTCCGGGTTCCGACCTTCATCGTCGGTGGCGAGTACGACCTGTTCCAGCGCAGCGAACCCCTGCTGTTCCAGGCACTGCAGCGCGACGGCGTGCCCACCAAGCTCGTCTTCGGCCCGTGGAACCATCTGCAGGCGTCGCTCGGCCAGGCGCTGCCCGCCGGGTCGCTGCCGTCGGTTGACGCGCTCGAGCTGCGCTGGTTCGACCACTACGTTCGTGGCCGCCCGGACCCGGCGCTGAACCGTGACATCGCCCCCGTCAACTACCACGAGCAGGTGTCGCACCGGTGGCGCACCGCACGGCACTGGCTCGACCGCGACATCCACGCCCGCACGTGGCAGCCGTCGGGCACCGCCACCCCTGGATCTCCGGGTGTGCTGGTGCGAGGTCGCCCGACGAGCGGAGCGGACAACGTCTATCCCATCCCGGTGACGGGGCTGTGCACCCGAAGCGCGTCGCAATGGACCGCCGGGGCTCTGTCCGGATACGGGCCGCTGCAGAACCCCTGCGACTCGAGCTCGGCGGCCAACGACCAGGCCGGCACGTCGTTCCAGACTGCGCCGCTGCGCACACCGGTGCACATCCTCGGCCCGATCGACGCCCACCTGTACGCATCGACGACCGCGCACGACGGGATGCTCGCGGTCCATGTCGAGGACGTCGCCCCCGACGGGACCGTCAGCCGCCTGACCGGCGGCTGGCAGGTCATCTCGCTGCGCCGACTCGATGAGTCGCGCACAGTGCGCCGTGACGGCCAGATCCTGATGCCGTACCACCCGTTCACCAAGGCGTCGAAGCAGCTGGTGGCCCCTGGACAGGTGGTTCCGGTCGACGTCGAGGTGTTCCCCACCGGCGCCGTCATCCCGGCCGGTCACCGGTTGCGGGTCACGGTCCAAGCCTTCGACGTACCACATCTGTTCCCGACGGTCCCCGAGCTGCTCGACTCGGTCGGCGTCATCTCGCTGCACCACTCCGCGACGGAGCGCTCCAGGATCGTTCTGCCGGTCCGCGGCGGCTGAGACTCCGCACGTCTGCCACCGGCACAAACGGGTGCGGATGGGGTCGGGACCGGGTCACGGATTCTTGCGCCGGCGACACTTGACTGCATGCATCTGTTGCGGACTTGACATTGTCCCGGTTCGCAACTTATGGTCCGCCTTGGCGCGCTACGACCGGAGTCGATGGCAGTCGCCAACCCTGCCCACGACCGTGCCTGCCGTGTGGACAGCGACACGCTGGGCCGCAACAGCGACTACGCGCTTCGCTGGACGGCGCACCGCAAGGGGACGTTCACCTTCCGGGTGTACATCGCCGGTCACCGTGACCACGCGCCAGGCTTCAGCGATCCGGTCTCCGTGACCGTGCGCTGACGCACCTCACCAAAGAATCGGCATCGCGGTGGCTCCGGCTGCCGCGATGCCGATTCTTTCGTCTGCCGCTGGCCTGCGGCCGACCGAACAATCGACATGACGGTCGTCCGGGCAACGCCAATGTCGATTCTTTCGTGTCGCCCGCCGTCACGGCCGCGACACTAGCCTGTGGGCATGCACATCCTGATGATCGGTGGCACCCAGTTCGTCGGCCGGCACGCCACCGCGGCCGCACTGTCCGCAGGACACGACGTGACATTGCTGCACCGCGGCCGGACCGGTGCCGGCCTGTTCCCCGACTCCGAGCACATCCTCGCCGACCGCGACGAGGACTTGTCAGCGCTGACCGGGCGATCGTTCGACGCGACGATCGATGTCTGCGGCTACTACCCGGGACAGGTTCGACGGGTGGCCGAGGCACTCGGCGATGGCGCCGGCCACTACGTGTTCGTGTCCTCGGTGTCGGCCTACGCCGAGCCGGCCGCCGCCGGAGCCGACGAGTCGACCGCCCTGGCGCCGACCGCCGAGCTGGGCGACGACCCCGACTCCCTGTCGATGACCGGGGAGCGCTACGGCCCCCTCAAGGTGCTGTGCGAGCAGGCCGCCACGCAGAGCTTGCACGGCCCGGTGACCCTCGTCCGACCGACGTACGTCGTGGGGCCGGACGACCCAACCGGCCGATTCACCTGGTGGGTGGACCGGATCGCCCGCGGCGGCCCTGTCCTGTGTCCCGGACCCGCCGGCGCCCCGGCACAGGTCGTGGACGTGCGGGACCAGGGCGGCTGGATCGTGGGCCTGGTGGAAACCGGCACCACTGGTGCGTTCCACGCCTGTGGCACCGCTGCCGGCTGGTCGTTCGCGGACCAGCTCGAGGCGATCGCCGACGCCGTCGGAGGCCCCGGACTCGAGCTGAAGTGGATCGACGCCGGGGCGCTCAAGGAGGCCGGTGTCGACGGCGCGCAGCTACCGCTGTGGAGCGAAGGCGAGTCCGAGAACGCGCTGGCACTCGATCCGGGCGCCGCCCGTTCGACGGGACTCGTCCCGCGGCCGCTGGCGGACACCATCCGTGACACCCAGGCCTGGATGGCCACGGCGACCTGGAGACGAGAGGGCACCGGGCTCGCCGCTGAGGCCGAGCGTGCGCTACTGACCCGCCTCACCTGAGCGAGCGGCCGGTTCAAAGTCGTGCGCGGAGCCGCCTGATCAAGCCCTCCTGGGCCACCGACGCGACCAGCGTGCCCGACTCGTCGAAGATTCGCGCCGTGGCGAAGCCGAGCGCGCCGCTGGCCGACGGGGAGATCTGGTCGTACAACAGCCACTCGTCGGCGCGCACCGGCCGGTGGAACCACATGGCGTGATCCAGTGACGCGACCTGCAGCTCCGGCGACCCGAGCAGCACGCCGTGCGGGATCAACGACGAGCCGAGCAGGGTCAGGTCGCTCGCGTACGTCAGGACGGCGGTGCTCAGCGCGGAGTCGGCCGGGAGGTCGCCGTGGGCCCGGAACCACAGCCGTGCCTGGGCCGGGTGGTCGGTCTCCTCGATCCCGCCGCCGGGACGGGTGTCGCCGACGTAGCGAACCTCGAGCGCCGACCACTCGCGGCGCCAGCTGTCCGCCGCCCGGGTGCTGAACCGTCCCATCAGCTCGGGTAGGTCCGGGCAGTCGCGCGGTGCAGGTACGTCCGGCATCGGGTCCTGGTGGTCGTACCCGTCCTCGAACACGTGGAACGACGCGGTCATGTAGAAGATCACCCGTCCGTGCTGGCGTGCTTCCACTCTCCGAGCGCTGAACGAGCCCCCGTCCCGGATCCGCTCGACGTCGTAGATGATCGGCACGGACGTGTCGCCGCCGAGCAGGAAGTAGGCGTGCAACGAGTGCACGTGCCGCGAGTCGTCGACACTGCCGCAGGCGGCCATCAGTCCCTGCGCCGCGACCTGACCGCCGAACACGCGTTGCAACGTGGACTCCGGCGGCTGCGCGCCGCGGTAGAGATCCTCCTCGAGCCGCTCCAGATGCAAGATGTCGACGAGCTCGGCGAGGTTGGACGGCACCGGGTCATCCTGCCAGAGGCAGCTCTTGCGCCGATCGGGACGGACGCTGCCAGGCGACCCCGGCGGCGTCCGGCAGACGTTGCCTCAGCTCAGTCGCGGTCGTCGCGCCGATCGAGACCGGCCAGGAACTGCTCGACCTGGCGACCCAGCTCCTCGGCATCGGGGATCTCGCCGTCCTGGGCCAGCAGCGACGAGTCGGCGCCCCGGGTGAACGCGTCGTAGGCCTGCTCGAGCCCGGTCACCACCTCGTGCGCATCCTGGTCGGTGATCTGACGGTCGATGTCGACCTGCGCCTCGACCGCCTTGCTGCGCAGCGGATCGAGGTCGAACGACAACCCGGTGCGGGCCGCGATCACTTCGAGCAGCGTCACCGCGGCACTCGGGAACTCCACCTGCGCGAGGTAGTGCGGCACGTGCGCGACGTAACCGAGCGCGTCGTACCCCTGCTGCCCGAGCCGGAACTCCAGCAGCGCCGATGCGCTCGCCGGCACCACCAGCTGTCCACGCCAGAGGTTGGTGCGGTCGAGCAGGCTCGGCTTGGTGGCGTGCGACGTCACGACGGCGGGGCGCGTGTGCGGCACGCCCATCGGCACTGCGCCCAACCCGACCGTCAGAGACACGTCGAACCGATCGATCACCGACACGACTGCGTCGATGAAGCCCTCCCAGCGGAAGTCGGGCTCAGGCCCGGCCAGCAGGAGGTACGGCCGGTCGGTCTCGTCGGTAAGCAGGCGAACCGTCAGCGACGGAGTCTCGTAGCGCGAGTAGTGGTCCTGGTCGAACACCATGCCCGGCCGGCGAGCCCGGTAGTCGAGCAGCCGGTCGATGTCGAACGTCGCCACCGTCGTCCCACGCCGGGACGCCGGCTCCCCGCCTTCGCCGATGAGGTGCTCGGCGGCGAGTCGCGGTGCCGCGCCGGCGGACAGGAACCCGTCAAGGGCGTGCAGCAGGATCGGCTTGCTCCCCGGGGCAACGGCAGCTGGCTCGGTGAACTCCACCAGGGTCGACTCCGGCGCCTGCGCCGGCGGCTCGGTCCGAGGCGACTCCTCCGGCCCCGGTCGCTCCTGCGGACGCTTCGCCGACCATCTCATGACTCCAGCCTAGGGCGTCACCCTCGCCGCGCTGGCGGGCCGGTGGTCAGAGGCTTCCCCGCCAGGCGACCTGAATCAGGTGCTGTGCTGCCCGCTCGGCCAACGTCCTGCTCGAGATGCCGAGCACGTGCTCGATCACCGCACCCTCGCCGGTGTCGGGGTCAGCTGACGAAGGACGCTTGTGCATGGCGCGGTACAGCGCCACCAACCGCTTGGTGCCGTACGTCTGCGCGATCCAGTCGCACGCCATCCACGAGAGGCTGTAGCGGAGCTCTTGGTCGGTGTCGTAGAACCCGAGCCTCGGGGGCAGCGCGGCGTCGGACGCTTCGACGTCCGGCACGAAGTCCACCAGGCCGGGGACGTGTTCGGGGTAGTCGCTCTCACCCACCTACTCCGCGGTGCCCTCGACGAGCCAGGTCGGGACACCGGTAGCCAAGGGCCAGAGCACCACGTGGGTCAGCTCATGGGTCAGCACCGTCGGGTCATCTTCGCCGTAGCGCGCATTGACGAGCACGCGTAGCCCCGCGAGGCGTCGGTGCGGGTCGCCGGAGACGCCGGTGAACAGCGGTGCCGTGATGGCGGCGACCTTCAAGTTGGTGACCGCGAACGGCGTCAGCGTCGCGGGGTTTCTGCCGACGTACGCCACCACCCGGTGCGACCAGGCCACCCCGAGCGTGCTGTCGATGTAGGCGATGCTGCGACGGATCTGTGCCTGCGTCCTGGCGACGACGGACGGGGCATCGGCGTCCCCGAGGATCAACAGATGGGTCGAACGGGCTACCGAGAGTGGTCCCAGATCCCACGGGTCGGTCAATGCGCCGCCCATCAGCGCGGGGTCCACGTCGGTGTCGGAGGCGATCCGCCACCCGGCCGGGTCGTGCACGAACGTGAACGCCACCGCCTCCGCGCTGTCACGCTGGTCGAACCCCGCGAACCGGTGCTCGACCCGGACCCCGACGACGTACGTCGGCACCGAGTAGCGGCGCGTCGACGTGCCACGGAACGTGGTGTCGAACCGGTAGTGGAAGTCCGCGAATGGGAGCTTCTGCACGTTGTCGAACAACACCTGCTGGCTGCGCGCGAAACCCGCGTCGGTGGTGTCGAGCTGTGCGGTGAACGCCGCCTTGTCGCCCGACAGCAGCGCCTTCGATCGTGCCGCGAGCATGCCCATCGCCATCTTCCGCAGCCGGCCGGCGGGCTCACCGGGTGGAGGGAAGACGCCGCCCGCCGGGTTCACTCCGGGTCCGGTCGGTCGGGCGGTGACGAGGATCTGCGCCTTGCTGCACGACGAGACCCCGCCGAGCAGGACGGCAGCCGTCAACCCCGCGATCATCCTGGCCGCGCGCATCGGCCCCCCTCGCTGTCGATCCGATCTCGCGCATCGTCACACATGGGGACGGCCGGCGAGGCCGCCTCACAAGAATCGACCTCTCGTACGCCAGGGCGTGCCTAAGGTCGATTCTTGTGCCGGGAGTGCCGGGGCTCGGCTCAGCCGGCCGTTCGGTGCAGGGCGGCCAGGGTGTCCTGGGTCAGGGCGTCGACGGTGAGGCCGATCTCGTCGAGCACCATGTCCCGCTTGCCGTGTGCCAGGAACCGTTGCGGGACTCCGTGCACCCGCACCGGGATGTCCACATCGGCGTCGCGGAGGGCGGCCGCGAGCGCCGACCCCGCTCCCCCGCTGACGCCGCTGTCCTCGACGCTCACCACGAGCCGGAAGCCGCCGGCCAGTGCGGTCAGGGCCGGGTCGACCGGCTTGACCCAGCGAGGGTCGACCACCGTCACACCGACGCCTTGCGCCGCGAGCTTCGAGGCGACATCGAGGCAGGGGCGGACCATCGAGCCGACGGCGACCAGCAGGACCTCGGGGTCGCCCTGGCGTACGACCACGTCGCAGCCCCCGATCTGGTCGACGGCACCGATGTCGTCGCACAGGGCGCCCTTCGGGAACCGCAGGGCGGTCGGGGAGTCCACGACCTCCACCGCCTCGCGCAGCAGCTCGCGCAGCCGGGTGCCGTCGCGCGGCGCGGCCACCCGCATCGTCGGGACCATGTTGAGCAGGGTGAGGTCCCACGTGCCGTTGTGGCTGGGCCCGTCGTCCCCGGTGACGCCAGCACGGTCGAGCACGAAGGTGACGCCGCACCCGTGCAAGGCCACGTCCAGCAGGGTCTGGTCGAAGGCTCGGTTGAGGAAGGTGGAATAGAGCGCGACCACTGGGTGCATGCCGCCGAGCGCAAGCCCGGCCGCACTGGTCACCGCATGCTGCTCGGCGATGCCGACGTCGAAGAACCGGTCGGGGAACCGCGAGGCGAACGCGTCGAGGCCAGTGGGGTAGGTCATGGCCGCAGTGATCGCGACGATGTCGTCGCGCTCCTCCCCGAGCTCGGCGATCTCCTCGCGGAAGACCGAGCCCCACGACGCGGGTGCCACCACCGTCGCGTCCCCCGTCTCCGGGTCGAACGCCGGGGCCTGGTGCATCTGGTCGACCTCGTTCTTCACCGCGATGTCGTAGCCCTGACCCTTGGTGGTGATCACGTGCACCAGGACTGGCCCCCCGAAGCCCTTGGCCTGCGCCAGAGCCTGCTCCACGGACTTGCGGTCGTGGCCGTCGATCGGGCCGACGTACTTCAGGCCCAGATCCTCGAACATGCCCTGCGGTGCCAGCGCATCCTTGAGGCCCTTCTTCATCGCGTGCAACGCGTCGTAGGCGGGTGGACCGACCACACGGGTCCGTTGCAGCCGCTCGCGGACCTTGCCCAACACCCGCTCATAGCGTGGGTCGGTGCGGAGGGTGGCCAGGTGGTTCGCCAAGGCGCCCACGGTCGGCGTGTAGGAGCGGCCGTTGTCGTTGACCACGATGACCAGCCGACGGTCGTCGTTGGCGGCGATGTTGTTGAGCGCCTCCCACGCCATGCCGCCCGTGAGCGCACCATCGCCGATCACCGCGACGACATGGCGGTCCTCGCCGCGCAGGGAGTACGCCTTCGCCAGCCCGTCGGCATACGACAGGCTCGTCGACGCGTGGGAGTTCTCGATCACGTCGTGCTCGGACTCGGCCCGGCTGGGGTAGCCGGACAGCCCACCGCGCTGGCGGAGCTTGTCGAAGGCGGCCGCCCGGCCGGTGAGCATCTTGTGCACGTAGGCCTGGTGACCGGTGTCGAACAGCACCCGGTCGTGGGGTGAGTCGAAGACTCGGTGGATGGCGATGGTCAACTCGACGACGCCGAGGTTGGGTCCCAGATGGCCGCCATTGGCTGCGACCGACGCAATCACTCGCTGCCGGATCTCCGCTGCCAGGGTCTCGAGCTCGGAGTCGCTGAGATCCCGCAGGTCATGCGGCTCGGCGATCGAGTCGAGCAACCCCATGCAGCACAGCCTCCCTCGTCCCGGTGTCGTCGGGCGGCCCCCGGACGGGGGCGCACAGTCGGTCGATCCTAAGGCCACCAGCGTAAGCCGCCGAACCCCACCGCACCCGGTGCCGCGCAAGGACGGCGAAGGGGTCTCCAGGCCGTGTCGTCCGCTCAGCACCTTGCCCCGGCCTCGGATCGTTGGCCAAGGTGGTCTGGTGTCGATCGACGTGGGTCCCCGGGCCGACTGCTTGTTCTGTCGGATCGTGGCCGGGGACGTCGAGGCTCACCGAGTTCTCGAAACCGACCATTGCATCGGGATCCTGGACAGCAGACCGGTGTTCAAGGGTCACGTCCTGGTGCTGCCGAAGGCTCACCACGAGACGCTCACCGACCTGCCCGACCGGCTGCTAGCACCGGTCCTGGGCGCGGCCCGCTCCGTTGCCGCCGCTGTGCGGACCGGGCTCGGTGCGCAGGGCTCGTTCGTCGCCGTCAACAACACCGTGAGCCAGAGCGTCCCGCATCTGCACGTCCACGTCGTGCCCCGGACCAAGGGTGACGGGCTCCGCGGCTTCTTCTGGCCGCGGACGAAATACGCGGACGAGACCGAGGCACGGGAGTACGCCGAGCGCCTGCGTACCGCCGTGGCTGCCCTGCGGCGATAAGGTCCGACGATGCACACGACCACGGTGGGGCTCCTGCACCCCGGCCGGATGGGCGCGTCGATCGGCGCGGCGCTGCGGCCTCTGGTGGCAGACGTCCTGTGGGCGGAGCAGGGCCGCTCCGACGAGACCGCCAAGCGGGCCGAGTGGGCCGACCTCACCGCGGTACCGACCGTCGGTGACGTGGCCCGTCGCAGCGACATCGTGATCAGCGTGTGCCCCCCGGCGGCGGCGGTGGACGTGGCCGCACAGGTGGCGGCGGTGGACGTGGCCGCGCAGGTGGCGGCAGTGGACGTGGCGGCGAACCACTCCGGCTGCCTGTATCTCGACGCCAACGCGGTCGCGCCGGCGACCGTCGAGCGGATCGCGGAGCTGATCGGCTTCGACCGCGTCGTGGACGGTGCCCTGATCGGACCGCCGGCGTGGCAGCCGGGTACGACTGTCCTGCACCTGTCCGGGCCCCGAGCCGCCGAGGTCGAGGAGTTGTTCGTCGGTACACCTCTCGACACGCGCGTCGTCGGGCCGCGGGTAGGTCAGGCGTCGGCGGTCAAGGCGTGCTTCGCCGCGCAGAGCAAGGCGGTGCCGACGATCTGGGCGGTGATCGCCGCCGCTGCCGAGGCGTACGACGTGGGACCGGCGGTGCGCGAGGAGCTGGCGCGCGACGGCATCGACCTCGTCGGAAACCTGGACCGGTTGGCCTCTGGGGCGACGTCGAAGGCGTGGCGATGGGACGCGGAGATGGACGAGGCCGCGGTCGCGTTCGGGGGCATCGGCCTGCCCGACGGCTTCTCCCGGTCCGCGGCGGAGGTCTATCGACGCGTGGCGGCGGTGGTGGACCGCGACTCCGAGCCCGACGCGCAGGCGTGGCTGTCGGCGCTGCTGCCCCCACACTGACCCCCATCGCCCACGAAAGAATCGACATCCGGGTCGCCAGGGCGACCCGGATGTCGATTCTTGGGTTGGGGCGAAGGTCAGCCGAGGCGGTGATACCGGCCGCGCCGATGCAGCAGCGGTCCCTCGTCGATGCCGATCTCGACGTGCTCCGCCACGCCCTCCGCCAGCACCGACCAGCCGTACTCCCGGCCGCTCGAGGGCTCGAGCCGGCAGCCGATCCATGAGGATCCGGCGAGCGCGGGCCCCCACTGCGTCTCGTCCCAAGTGGCCATCCGGAATGCTCCCCCGGGGGCCGGTGCGACACCGGCGAACGCGTCGGCGAGCGCGCGCTGCTGGTAGGACAACAGGCAGACGGTGAACGTGCCGCGGTCCCGGATCGTCTCCCACAGGTCGCTGTCGGGGTCGAGCAGGCCGAGCACCCCGCCCGGTTCGCCGTCGACGACGAGCAGCGACGACACCGTGAGCCCGGCTCGCATGCGACCCTCGCCGGTCAGCCACAGCGTGACCGGCGCGCCGAGTCGCGCGCGCAGCCGGCGGAGCGGGTTGCGTTCGTCCTCCGGCGGAAGGAACGGGTGCTCCGAGTGGATCGTCATGCCCTCATCATCGCGCGGGCGGACAGCAGCGCCGGGCGCCGCCGAGTCAGAGGCGCTCGTGGAACCGGCGGCCGCGCAGAGCGTCCTCGACCAGCCCGACCGAGCGGCGCAGCGCGGCCAGCCGCGCGGCCTCCAGCTCCCACGTCGCCAGCGCCTTGTCCACGACGTCCTGCTCGGCGACGTCGCGCAACGCCGTGCGCCCCTCGGACAGACCACGCCGCGCCCCCTCCTGCATCGACTCGACATGCAGGACGGCAAAGCGCGCCAACACCGCGACGTAGCGGCGCAGTCCGGAGTAGTGGCGGTACTCCGGTGGGCACAGGTCCAGCATCCAGCGCGCCGCTGAGTCCTCCCATCCGGGTACGCCCGCCGGCGGCACCTGGCGCGGCCAGCCCGGTGGGGCGACCGCACGCGGGCTCGAGTCCCTGCTCATCTGACCAGTGTATCGAACGTTTGTTCGATCCGATCGGTGAATCTCGGACCAGCTAGGGAGCGCTGGACACGTCGCTCACCTCGAGGTCCAGTGCGGCTCCAAGCGCGGCGATCGAGGGGGCCAGCGCCTCGGTGCCAGGTGCTCGCTCACCAGGCAGCACCTCGACCTTGAGCACCCGAGACGGGCCTGCACCGTCGAGTCGCCACGTGGCCACCAACCGGCCTTCATGCAGAACGGCGGGTCGGAAGAGGCCGTTGACCTGCCGATACAGCAGCGGCAGGTTGTCCCGGGAGACGAAGCGGTCACGGCCGGCGAGGGCGAAGCCCAGGAGGAGTCCATCGAACTCTGCCAGCAGCCGGGTCCCAGGATCGGGTCCGACCGGCCGGTCCGCCAGGTTCAGATAGACGCCGCCGTCAGCGCCGTCGATGTGCTCGACCACGTCCCCCAGGTGCGCGACCGCGTCGTCAACCCGGGTGAGGCCCTCACCGGTCCACCAGGCGATGTCGCGCCGGGTCACCGGACCATAGGCGCCCAGGTGCCGGCGCACCAGCGCGGCCAGGGCCGAGTCCGGGGCGAGCGCCGGGGTGTGCAGCAACTCGCTGCCCAGCCGGAGTCGAACGCGCCGCGGCGCCCCCAGGATCCCGACGGCGGCCGCATCACCAGACCCGGATGGCTGCGCACGACATGCCCGTTGGCCAGTTGTGTCAGCCGCTCCACCGAGTCGCCGCCGACGTGCCGGCCCAACCACTGCGCCACGTGTGCCACGAGATCGTCTCCGGGGACCCACGCACCGCGGGTACGGCGTTCGACCTCCGCCCTCAGCTCGTCCAGCTGGCTCTCGTCCGCGGCGCGTGTCGGCCATGCGGGTCCGCAGCGCCACTCCCACCATGGCCGCGAAGTCCTCACGGACCGAGACGTGCACGGTGCCGCGCAGCGTGCTCGCCCGCACCAGCGCGAACACGTCGAACGCCTCCGTCACGGTCGCATGGGTGACACCGGGCAGTCGCGACGCCAGGGACGCGAACGGCGCACGCGGTGACTGCGACTGGATCGGTCCGGCCCGGCGTACGACCTCGACCACCGCCGCGACGCCGCGACCGCGGACGTGCGGGAACTGGCGTGCCAGGGTCGCCCGGCGCAACCTGTCGGCCGACCAGCGCCGGGTCATCGGAGCTCCACCGACATCATCCGAATCGACGAATCTGACCGCCGAACGGACGAAACATGTCCCGACCATGCCACGCGCGGCCAACCGGGACCTCATCATGTGCGCGTGAGCAACACGTTCGCACCTCGGGTCACCCGCAGCACTCGCAGCTCGCGGTTCTGGATCATCGCACTGGCCGGCGTGGCGGTCGCGTTCGCGCAGACCGACCTCGTCAACCGGGCTTGGACCACGTGCAACGTGAACCACTGGATCGGACTGACGCAGTTCCAGCTGTTCATCCTGGCGGTGCCGGCGCTCACGGTCGTCAACGTCGGCTGCATCGGGCTGCCGTTCCTGGCGTTCGTCGGCGCCGATCAGCACACCAAGGCCCGAGAGGTCGCGTCCCTGGTGTCGGCCGTCGTGCTGCTGGCCGTGGTCAGCTTGCTGGTGGGCGTCTTCCTGGCCACTCCCGCCAACGAGCCCACGGTCATGTGCCAGGCGAACGTGCCGTCCTGGTGGCCCGGCTGGCTACCCAGCTAGGCAGCAGCTAGGCAGGGACCGAACGCGCGCACCCGCCTCATCCGATCAGGCTGCGCACGAGCAGCGCGAGCCCGGACGCCCCGCACACCCACAGCACAGCCGTACGCGCGTGCCGGGCGTCGAGGCGCGCCCGCAGCTGCAGCGAGGCAGCGAAGCCGAGGAGCAGGCTCGGCAGCATCAGCACGGCGACCGACAGGTCTCGAGATGATAGGGAACCACCCAGCTGCAGGCCGATCAGGGACAACCCGGCCCCACCGCCGAAGAAGAACGCCAACGTGGCACGAACCTGGTCCGGCGACCGGTGCTGGTACAGCAGTGCGACCGGGGGCCCGCTGATCGACGTGGCGGTGCCGGTCACCCCGGCGAGGAGTCCGGTGCCCGCGAGCGTCGATCGGCGTACCGGCACGGTGACTGCTGTGCCCGTGACGACGACCGCGATGACCACCATGGCGCCGACGGCGACCCCCAAGGTCCGATCCGACGCCCACGCGACGACAGCGACGCCGAGCACGGTGCCCGGCACCCGCGCCGGCAACAGCCAGCCGATCCCGCGCCAGTCGATGTGCCGCCAGTCGCGGGCGAGGGTGACGACCGGGTAGGCCATCGCCAGCCAGATCATCAGCCCCGGCATCAGCGACGGCTCCACCAGACCGGTGATCGGCGCCCCCACCAGCCCGAGTCCGAGGCCGACGGTTCCCTGCACGGTGGCGCCCACCAGGACGGCGATCGCCAAGGCGGCCAGCGCCCACGGCGCCAGGCCGAGGATCACCCGCGCAGGCTCCGCAGCACGTACTGCATGATCCCGCCGTGCCGGTAGTACTTGGCCTCGCCGGGGGTGTCGATGCGCAGCCGCGCCTCGAACTCGACCGGGCCGCCGGTGGCGCCCGCTGGCGGAGTGGCCGTGACCGTGACGGTCTTCGGGATCGAACCGTCGTTGAGCCCCGTCACACCGGTGATCTCGAACGTCTCCTCGCCGGTGAGCCCCAGGGACTCGGCCGTGTCGCCCTCGGGGTACTGCAGAGGCAGCACCCCCATGCCGATGAGGTTCGACCGATGGATCCGCTCGAACGACTCGGCGATCGCCGCGCGTACGCCGAGGAGCACCGTCCCCTTGGCCGCCCAGTCCCGCGACGATCCGGAGCCGTACTCCTTGCCGGCGAGCAGGACCAGCGGGGTGCCCGCCTCCGCGTAGTGCTCGGCGGCTTCGAACACCGTGGCCACCGCGCCGTCACGGGTAAAGTCGCGGGTGAAGCCGCCCTCTGTGCCCGGAGCCAGCTGGTTGCGCAGGCGGATGTTGGCGAAGGTGCCTCGAATCATCACCTCGTGGTTGCCGCGGCGCGAGCCGTAGGAATTGAAGTCACCCTGCTCGACCCCGTGCGCGGCGAGGTAGGTGCCGGCGGGGCTGTCCTTCTTGATCGCACCCGCCGGTGAGATGTGGTCGGTGGTCACGGAGTCGCCGAGCTTCAGCAGCACCCGCGCCCCGGTGATGTCCTCGACCTGCGCCGGTTCAGCCGGCATCCCGTCGAAGTAGGGCGGCTTGCGCACGTACGTCGAGTCGCCCGCCCAGGCAAACGTGTCTCCCTCCGGCGTCGGCAGCGAGCGCCACTGCTCGTCGCCGGCGAACACGTCGGCATAGTCGGTCGTGAACATGTCCGACGCGATCGCCCGGCCGATGACCTCCTCCACCTCCGACGAGGTCGGCCAGATGTCACTCAGCATCACGTCGTTGCCCTCGGCGTCCTGCCCCAGAGGGTCGGTGTAGAGGTCGACGTCCATCGAGCCGGCGAGGGCGTACGCCACGACCAGCGGCGGCGACGCGAGGTAGTTCATCTTGACGTCGGGGTTGATCCGGCCCTCGAAGTTGCGGTTACCCGACAGCACCGACACGACGGACAGGTCGGCGTCGTTGACCGCCTGGCTGACCTCGCCGATCAACGGTCCGGAGTTGCCGATGCACGTCGTGCAGCCGTAGCCGACGAGGTTGAACCCGAGCTTGTCGAGGTAGGGCGTCAGCCCGGCCCGCTCGTAGTAGTCCATGACGACCTTCGACCCGGGTGCGAGCGTCGTCTTCACCCACGGCTTGGTGGTCAAGCCCTTCTCGACCGCCTTCTTGGCGAGCAGTGCCGCGCCGATCATCACCGACGGGTTGGACGTGTTCGTGCACGAGGTGATCGCGGCGATCGCCACATGGCCGTGGTCGACCTCGAACGCCGTGCCGTCGGAACGCTGGACCTTGATCGGCCTGCTGGGCCGCCCCTGCCCCGTCTCCGGCGTGCCCTCGTGCGGCGCCTCGGACCCGTTGGAGCCGGAGTAGGCCGGGGAGTCCGAGGCCGGGAACGACTCCGCCGACGCTTCGTCGTAGCCCCGCTCGGGCGCCATCGACGTCTCGTCGACGTAGTCGGCGAGGGCAGCGCGGAACGCCGCTTTCGCATCCGACAGCGACACCCGGTCCTGTGGCCGCTTGGGTCCGGCGATCGACGGCACCACCGTCGACAGGTCGAGCTCGAGGTGCTCGGAGAAGCGAGGCTCGCGCCGGGGGTCGTGCCACAGCCCCTGCTCCTTGGCATAGGCCTCGACCAGTGCGATCTGGTCGGCGTCGCGGCCGGTGAAGCGGAGGTACTTCAGGGTCTCGTCGTCGATCGGGAAGACCGCGACGGTGGAGCCGTACTCGGGGCTCATGTTGCCGATCGTGGCGCGGTTCGCCAGAGGGACCGCGGCGACGCCGGGGCCGTAGAACTCGACGAACTTGCCCACCACGCCGTGCTTGCGCAGCAGCTGGGTGATGGTCAGCACCAGGTCGGTGGCGGTGGCACCGTCGGGCAGCTCACCGGACAGCTTGAACCCCACCACGCGCGGGATCAGCATGCTGACCGGCTGTCCGAGCATCGCCGCCTCGGCCTCGATGCCGCCGACCCCCCAGCCCACGACGCCGAGCCCGTTGACCATCGTGGTGTGGGAGTCGGTGCCGACGCAGGTGTCCGGGTAGGCGGAGACGACGCCGTCCTGCTCACGCCGGAAGACGACGCGGGCCAGGTGCTCGATGTTGACCTGATGCACGATCCCGGTGCCGGGCGGCACCACCTTGAAGTCGGCGAACGCAGCCTGGCCCCAGCGCAGGAACTGGTATCGCTCCTTGTTACGGCCGTACTCGATCTCCACGTTGCGGGCGAACGCGTCCGGGGTGCCGAACACGTCGGCGATGACGGAGTGGTCGATCACCAGCTCGGCCGGAGCCAACGGGTTGATCCTGGTCGCGTCACCGCCCAGGCCGAGCATCGCCTCGCGCATCGTGGCAAGGTCGACGACTGCGGGCACGCCGGTGAAGTCCTGGAGGATCACCCGGGCCGGCGTGTACTGAATCTCCTGGCTCGGCTCCGCCTCGGCGTCCCAGCCGGCGATCGCCCGGATGTGGTCGGCCGTGATGTCGTCGCCGTCCTCGGTGCGCAACTGGTTCTCGAGCAGGATCTTCAGGCTGTACGGCAACGAGGCCACGTCGAGCCCGTCGCCGGTCACCGCCGACAGCCGGTGGATCTGGTACGTCGCGTCCCCGACCTCGAGCTCTCCCCTGGCTCCGAAGCTGTCCACGCTGGCCATCGTCTCTCCTTGAGGTCGTCGTTCGTGCGTTCATCTTGCCGAGCCATGGGAGGTCCGACCAATCGGCGCCATCGCGGGCTCGACGCAAGTATCTTGACATCAAGATACACGAGTACGGCGGACCGCGCCGACAGAGCCGGCGTCCGCCACCGCTTCGGGACTGGGCGCTCGTCTACGATTGCCGCCGTGACCGCCCTCCGCGTGCCGCTCGGCACCCGCGCCGCCGCGCGGGTCGGCGCCACCGCCGCCACCATCTCCAGACTGGCCAAGGTGGGCGCCGGGGGCACCATCGGTGGCCGCGTGACCCTCGCCCTGCGTAGGTCGGCGCTCACCGACCTGGCCGCCGGTCGCACCATCGCCATGGTGACCGGCACCAATGGCAAGACCACCACGACCACGATGCTGGCTCTCGCGGTCGGCGCGCTCGGCGCGGTGGCGCACAACGTCGACGGCGCGAACCTCCCCGCCGGGCTGGTCACCGCACTCGGTCGCAGCCGCAGAGCGCCGTACGCCGTCCTCGAGACCGACGAGGTGTACGTCCCGCAGGTGCTCGACTCGGTGTCGGCGCGGCTGCTGGTCCTGCTGAACCTCAGCCGCGACCAGATGGACCGCGTCGGCGAGGTGCGCGGCACCGAGCGGTTGCTGCGCCAGGCGCTCGACGGCCGCAGCGGCCTCGCCGTCGTCGCCAACACGTCCGACCCACTGGTCGTCTCGGCCGCGCAAGGGGCCGCCGAAGTGGTGTGGGTCGACGTGCCGATGGCGTGGCGCGAGGACGCTGTGTCGTGCCCGCGCTGCGGCGACGTGATCGCCGACCTCGACGGTGACTGGCGGTGCCAGTGCGGGCTGGCGCGCCCGACCGCGGCCTGGCGGGTCGAGGGCGACGTACTCGTGACGCCGGACGACACTCGGCTCCAGGTGCACCTGAACCTCCCCGGGCCGGCGAACGTCGGCAACGCCGCCATGGCTGCTGCGGCCGCCGACGTGCTCGGGGTGTCCGCCGCGACCACGCTGGAACGGGTGGGCGGGTTGTCCCACGTGGCCGGGCGCTATCGGCGTACCGACTTCCAGGGGCGTCAGGTGCGCATGCTGCTGGCCAAGAACCCCGCCGGGTGGTCGGAGACGCTGCGGGTGCTCGACGAGCACGAGGACCCGGTGCTGTTGTCGGTCAACTCCCAGGCCGCGGACGGGCGCGACATGTCCTGGCTGTGGGACGTACCGTTCGAGAACCTCGGCTCGCGCCACGTGGTCGTCATGGGCGAGCGCGGCACCGACCTCGCGGTGCGGCTCAGTTACGCCGGCGTACCGCACGACCTCGTGCGCGACCCGCTCGACGCGGTGCGGTCGGTGCCTCCTGGTCCGGTCGAGGTGATCGCCAACTACACCGCGTTCCGTGAGCTGGACCGGAGGCTCAACCATGGTGCGTGACAGCGAGAACCATGGTGCGTGACAGCGAGATCGCGATCGGGCTGCTGCTGCCGGACATTCTCGGCACCTATGGGGACAACGGCAATGCCCGGGTACTGGCCAAGCGGCTGGAGTGGCGCGGCATCCCGTCGCGGGTGCTGAGCATCGACATGGCGACGGAGGTGCCGTCGTCCTGCGACGTCTACGTGATGGGCGGCGGCGAGGACGAGTGCCAGAGCCTCGCCACCCGCCGGCTCCGGTCGCAGCCCGGCTTCCGCGCTGCGCTGGACCGGGGCGCGGTGCTGCTGGCGATCTGCGCCGGGTTCCAGATCATCGGTACGACGTTCACCTCGACGACGGGTCAGTCGGAGGGCGGGCTCGAGCTGGTGGAGATGGACACCGTGGCGGCCGTCGGTCCGCGATCCGTCGGTGAGCTGGCGTTGCGTCCCGCGACGGCGCTACTGACGTCGACGTTGACCGGGTTCGAGAACCACCAGGGACACACCAACCTCGGCGCCGGCGTCGAGCCGCTCGGCACCGTCAGATCTGGGATCGGCAACGGCAACGGCGTCGACGGTGCGCTGCGCGGTCACGTCGTGGGGACGTACCTGCACGGGCCTGCGCTCGCGCGCAACCCGGAGCTGGCGGACCTGCTGCTCACGTGGGCGGTCGGCGAGGAGCTGGCTCCGCTGCCGCTGGACGAGGTCGCGCAACTGCGGCGGGAACGCCTGGCGGCCGTTGGTGCCGCAGACCCCACGTGAGGGTTGGGGCCGTCGGTTTACCACGTTCTCGTGGTACGTCGGCACTTCACATGGGGTGCAGCCCATGAGAAGTGCCAGCTTGCCACGCTAACCGGCGGCGGATTCGCGCCGCGCGAGGCCGGCTGGCCCGGACGCAGCGGGTACGAGCGTGGCGACACACTCCACATGGTGCGTCATCGGAAACAAGTTCACGGGCCTGAGCGTAAGTGCGATCCTTTGCGATCGACTGCTCTCACGAGGCCGAATGCGCCCCTGAACTGCAGCGATGCCGTTTGTGACGTCGGGTGACGACGACACCCCGTTGCGTGCCTTTGCGAATCAAAACGAGCCCAATCCGAGCCCTCGCGTCAGGGCGAGGTCCGACGATCACAGAGGAACACAGACGCGGCGCTGCACTGGCGGAGCCGCAGGTCTCCGGGCGCTGCACTCCCCGCCGACGAAAGGCCGGGTCAACGGGACGCCAGCACGTAACTGCGTCATCCGGCACGGGGCCGCCTCGGGCTTGGCCGGGACGTGCGCAGGTATGGCCCGACGAGAGCGATTTGAACCCGAACCCTCTGGGCGTCGCGAGGACAACTGGCAAGTCTCGGAAGCTACCGATTCGCTCGGTGCGGTGAGGGATTTCGCCTTCGCTTCCAGTCTTCAGACTACCCGACTGGTGCCGACAAGATCCGGGCGTTTCTGGACCGTTGATGGACACGGATCTCATCGACACTCCCAC
>JBOHDX010000129.1:0-53256 GCA_050700835.1 Nocardioidaceae bacterium | reverse complement strand
CGACAGTTACGCGCGGGGCGTAACTGTCGGATCGGCGACTGGGGTGGGGACGGTCAGTGGCTGTGACCGTGACTGTGACCGGCCTCGGGCTCCTCATCGGCCGGCTTGTCCACCACGAGCGTCTCCGTGGTGAGCAGCAACGCGGCGATCGACGCTGCGTTGGCGAGAGCCGAGCGCGTGACCTTCACCGGGTCGAGCACCCCCTGGGCGACCAGGTCGCCGTACTCGCGGGTCGCGGCGTTGTAGCCGTTGCCGACGCCCGCCTCGCGGACCTTGGCGACGATCACGACACCGGGCTCGCCACCGTTCTCGGCGATCCAGCGCAGCGGCTCGTCGCACGCGCGCGCCACGATGCGTACGCCGGTGGCCTCGTCACCCGACAGTCCGAGCCCCGCACCCAGTGAGGCGGTCACCGCGTGGATGAGGGCGGAGCCGCCACCGGCGACGATGCCCTCCTCGATCGCGGCCCGCGTCGCGGAGACGGCGTCCTCGATCCGGTGCTTCTTCTCCTTCAGCTCCACCTCGGTGGCCGCGCCGACCTGGATCACACAGACGCCGCCGGCCAGCTTGGCCAGCCGCTCCTGCAGCTTCTCGCGGTCCCAGTCGGAGTCGGTCGCCTCGATCTCGGCCTTGATCTGCGAGATCCGCGCCTCCACGTCGGCGGTGTCGCCGCCGCCGTCGACGATCGTCGTGTCGTCCTTGGTGACGACGACCCGACGGGCACTGCCGAGCAGGTCGAGCCCCGCCTGGTCGAGCTTCAGCCCGACCTCGGGCGAGATGACCTGCGCGCCGGTGAGGGTGGCGACGTCCTGCAGCATCGCCTTGCGACGGTCACCGAACGCCGGGGCCTTGACCGCGGTCGAGGTGAACGTGCCGCGGATCTTGTTCACCACGAGGGTCGACAGGGCCTCGCCCTCGATGTCCTCGGCCACGATGAACAGCGGCTTGCCCGCCTGGACGACCTTCTCCAGCAGCGGAAGCAGGTCGGAGACCGCGGAGATCTTGCCCTGGTGCAGCAGGATGTACGGATCGTCGAGCACCGCCTCCATCCGCTCGGTGTCGGTCACCATGTAGGGCGAGATGTAGCCCTTGTCGAACTGCATCCCCTCGGTGAACTCGAGGTCGGTGCCCAAGGTGTTGGACTCCTCGACGGTGATGACCCCGTCCTTGCCGACCTTGTCGAACGCCTCGGCGATCAGCTCGCCGATGTGCGAGTCGCGAGCCGAGATGGTGGCCACATGGGCCATGTCCTGCTTGTCGTCGACATCGCGGGCGATCTTGGCCAGCTCCTCGGAGACGGCTGCGACCGCGGCGTCGATGCCGCGCTTCAGGCCGACCGGGCTGGCACCGGCGGCGACGGCGCGCAGGCCCTCGTGCACCATCGCCTGCGCCAGGACGGTCGCGGTCGTGGTGCCGTCGCCGGCGACGTCGTTGGTCTTGGTGGCGACCTCCTTGGCGAGTTGCGCGCCGAGGTTCTCGAACGGGTCGTCCAGCTCGATCTCACGGGCGACGGTCACCCCGTCGTTGGTGATGGTGGGCGCGCCCCACTTCTTGTCGAGGACGACGTAGCGGCCCTTGGGGCCAAGCGTCACCTTCACGGTGTCGGCGAGCTTGTCGACACCGCGCTCCAGTGCGCGCCGGGCGTTCTCGTCGAACTCCAGGATCTTCGGCATGTGGTGATGTCCCTTTCAGGCTGGTTGACGGCCTGTGAATGATCGTCGCCCCGACGACCCGGCACGCAAGGCAACGGGCCGCCGGGGCGGAGATCAGTGGTTGATGCGGGTTACTTCTCGATGACGGCGAGAACGTCGCGCGCCGAGAGGATCAGGTAGTCCTCGCCGGAGTACTTGACCTCGGTGCCGCCGTACTTGCTGAAGATGACCGTGTCGCCGACGTTGATGTCGAGCGGGACGCGGTTGCCGGCGTCGTCGATGCGACCCGGGCCGACCGAGAGGACCTCGCCCTCCTGCGGCTTCTCCTTCGCGGTGTCCGGAATAACCAGACCCGACGCGGTGGTCTGCTCGGCCTCCAACGTCCTGACGACGATGCGGTCCTCGAGCGGCTTGATGGTGACCGACACTTGTCGACCTCCCCTTTCACACCGATCTGAGCGGTGGATCTGCATGGCTGGGATGAACCTGTGCTGTTGTGTGAGGCGGTGAAGCGTTCCGGTGCCTGAGGTACGCCGTCGCGGGGGTCGTACGGTGGGTCACCGTTGGCACCCGGCAGGTGCGAGTGCCAGATCCGAATCTAGGCCGTGATTAGCACTCGGTCAACCCGAGTGCCAACCCCGAGTGCCAGCCCGAGTGATCTGGCCGACCGTCCAGGTCTCCGGCTATGCGGGTCAGGAGGCGGGCGGGAGGATGTGCGCCATGCGGGTGCGGACGTTCCAGGAGCTGGTCGGCCCCACCGGTTCACGTCTGCTCACCGCGATGGACACGTCGGGCGGCATGGAGGAGACGGATCCGCTGCGGCTGTCGGGCCGGTTGCGACGCGAGTACGACCCGGACCTGGTGGCCGCGGCACTGTCGCAGCGCGACCTGCGCCGTCGCGCCGCCCGCAAGCTCGGCGCCGACGCGGCCCGGATGTGGTTCACCCGGGACGGCCTCGAGCAGGCGACTCGTGCCCGGGTGGCCGACGACCGGGCACAGCGGCTGGTCCGGCAGATCGGCGGCGGATCGGCCGTCGTCGAGCTCGGCTGCGGCATCGGCGCAGACCTGCTGGCGATGGCGCGGGCCGGCCTCAGGGTGTGCGGGGTTGACCTCGACCCGCTGCGGGTCGCGTTGGCGCGCGCCAACCTCGCCGCGTTGGGGCTCCCCGGCCGGGTGGACGAGGCGGATGCCACCGCGGTCGACCTCTCGGCGTTCGCGGCCGCCTTCGCCGATCCGGCCCGGCGTGACAGAGCCGGCCGTGTCTTCGATCCGACCAGGGGTCGGCCCGACTGGGAGTTCGTCAGCGCGCTGCTGCGTGGCAAAGCTGTCGTCAAGACGGCACCCGGCATCGCGCACGCTCAGGTCCCCGACGGGGTCGAGGCAGCCTGGACCAGCGACGACGGCGATCTGGTCGAGGCCGCCCTGTGGGGGGTGCCGCTGGCGACGACTCGTCGACGCGCCACTCTCCTGCCGTCCGGCGCGACCCTCACCGAAGCGGACGATCCGGGGCACGCCGGCGAGTCCGAGCCCCAGGCGTACCTGCTCGAGCCGGACGACGCGGTGATCCGGGCCGGCCTCGTCACCGCCGTCGCCGCCCGCACCGGCGGGGCGCTGCTGGATCGGCACATCGCCTATGTCACGGCGGACTCGCCCGGGGTGACGCCGTTCGCGCGTGCGTACCGGATCGTCGACGAGGTGCCCTTCCACGAGAGGCCTCTGCGGCAGGCGCTGCGAGCCCGCAGGATCGGCGCTCTCGCGATCAAGAAGCGCGGGGTCGACGTCGTGCCGGAGGTGCTGCGAAAGCGGCTCGCGCTCCGAGGGTCGGAGTCGGGCACCCTGGTGATGACCCGTGTGCTCGGGGCCGGAAGGGCGTTCCTGGTCGAGCCGGTCAGCAGCCGCGGCGACTGACGCCTGGCACCGCCGCCAGGGACGTGGCCTGAGGTGCCGATCCCGGTCGTTCCGTTCTGCGGCCGCCGGTCCCGCAGGTCCTGCTGGTGCAGCAGCAACGCGATCATCCGGGTCGCGGCGTCACGCAGCCGGGACTCCGGCAGCCGACCACGCGGTCACACCGATCGCGACGACTCGGGTAGTCCGCAGGCACCCCCTCACACCCCCATCACACCCCCATCACACTGCCATCACACTGGGCAGACGTTTCGTGCGCCAGTACGGATGCCAGATATCCCCCGTTCGGCGGAGACGGGAAGCCCGCGGATGCAACCCTGGACGCGGGTCGGGGCATCAACAGGGCGTGGAGACGAGAAATCCTGATGGACGCTGAGGCCGAGGCGAAGTTCTGCGCGTACGTCGCCGCGCGCCAGCGTGCCCTGCTCCGAACCGCGTACTTGCTCACCGGCGACGTGCACTCGGCGGAGGACCTCGTGCAGACGGCGCTGGCCAAGACGTACCTCACCTGGGGCAGGATCCGCGAACCGCGCGCAGCAGACGCCTATGTGCGCCGGATCATGGTCAACGAGCACGCCAGCTGGTGGCGGCGGGCGTGGCGTCGCAACGAGCACAGCACCGACGTCGTCCCCGACGAGGCGCAGCACGTGGACCTCGGTGACGTCGTGCAACGTGACGCGCTCTGGGAGCTCGTCGGAACCCTCGCCCCGCGACAACGCGCAGCTGTGGTGCTGCGGTTCTACGAAGACATGTCCGAGGCGGAGACCGCGCACGTGCTCGGGTGCTCGATCGGAACGGTGAAGAGCCAGACCAGTCGAGCCTTGAGCACTCTGCGCGTGCGGCTTGGTGCCGATGCCGGCTCAGCGACGGGAGGCGCGCGATGACCTGGATGGATGACCACGGCGGACCCGGAGGTGGCTTCGACGACGAGCTGCGGAGCTCGCTGGATCGTCGGGCCGAGCAGCTTCCGTACGTTCCGGACCTGAGCCGGGCGGCGATCGGGCAGGCCCGGGCGATCCGGCGTCGTCGACGGGTCGTGGGCTCGTTCGCCGCTGCCGCGCTGGTCGCGATCGCGATCCCGGCCGGGATCGAGGCAGGCAGCCACCTGTCCGGCGGCGCGCACCGGATCGGCCCGGCGACCCACTCGACGAACACTCCGCCCACCCACGTGGACGGGTCGGTCAAGGTCGACTTCGCGGTGCTGCCCGCGGGCGCACCACCGTCGATCCCCTACACCGTCGGCCACACCCTTCACGACGGGTCGGCGGCCGTGAACCTCTTCGGGTCGCAGGCCATCACCGGCGTTGCCGTCGTGCAGGACAAGATCCTGACGATCCAGCAGTACGGCCCGGTGCCGCGGCTGGTCGAGCTGGACCTCGGCGGTCACTACCTCGGCAAGCCGGACGCGGCCGTGAGCTCGCTGGCCGGGTCAGCGGACCGGCGCTACGCGGCCTACTACGTCTACTCGGCCGACAAGTTCGGCAACCCGCAACCCGGCGGGGACCTGGTGCGCTACGACAGCAGCGACCACTCCTACCGCCAGGTGGCGCTCACCGGGGTGGCGACGGTCCGCGTGTTCGCGATCGTGGACGGCGCGGTCTACTTCCGCACCGCCGACCAGGTCGACCATCGGAGCACGCTGATGCGCTGGACTCCGGGCAGCGCTCCTGTCGCGGTGGCTCCCGGCCTGACGCCGACTGCCGTGTCGGACGACGGGTCCCTCGTCGCCACCGTGACGAAGCTGACCGGCTCCGGCTCGTGCTCCGAGGTGCGTGACCTGGCCGCCGGCACGACGCTGTGGCACACCTGCGACCACCAGATCCTCGGCTTCAGTACCGACGGCAGGTACGTCTGGACCGGCCCCGACTACGCGGACGGCTACGCGGCGACGTCCACTGCGGTGCTGGACGCGCGTACCGGCGAGCCGGTCCTGAACGTCGAGGGCGCACCCGGCAGCCGACAGACGTCCTTCATGACCGCACAGTTCGAGACCGACGGACGGCTGCTGATGCAGGTGGAGCACTCCGGCCGGACGGCCCTGGTCCGATGCGACCCGGCCGGTGGACGGTGCGAAACCGCCGCGGGTCCGACCCAGGGAACCGTCAACGACGGCGACGCGCCGTACCTCCTGAGCAGCGGCCGCTGATCGTGCTGGTCAGGCAACGACGCGCTGCACGGGCATCGATGAGTCGGCGGGCAGGTCGAGCGCCGACGGCGGACGGCCGCGAGCGACCAGCTCGGCGCCGAGCGCGGCGACCATCGCGCCGTTGTCGGTGCACAGCCCGGGCCGCGGGACACGGACTCGGATGCCCGCGGCGGCGGCCCGCTCCTGCGCCATCGCCCGCAACCGGCTGTTGGCCGCCACACCGCCGCCGATCAGCAGGTGCCCGACGCCGTGCGTCTTCGCGGCGTCGACCGCCTTGCGGGTGAGCACGTCGCAGACCGCCTCTTGGAACGACGCCGCCACGTCCGCGATCGGCACCGGCTCACCGTTGCGCTCGCGAGTCTCCACCCAGCGCGCCACCGCCGTCTTGAGGCCGGAGAAGCTGAAGTCGTACCTGTGCCGCTGCAGGTCGCGTCCGCTGGTCAGACCGCGGGGGAACCCGAGGTAGGTCCGGTCGCCATCGGTGGCGGCCCGATCGATGTAGGGACCTCCCGGAAACGGCAGCCCGAGCACGCGGGCGACCTTGTCGAAGGCCTCGCCCGCCGCGTCGTCGATGGTGGCGCCGAGCGGGTCGACACCAGTGGTGACGTCGTCGACCAGAAGCAGGGACGAGTGGCCACCCGAGACGAGCAGCGCCAGGCAGGGCTCGGGCAGTGGCCCGTGCTCGAGCTGGTCGACGGCCACGTGCGCCGCGAGGTGGTTGACGCCATAGATCGGCTTGGCGAGCCCGATCGCCAGCGCCTTCGCCGCGGCCACACCGACGAGCAACGCTCCGGCCAGCCCCGGTCCGCTCGTCACGGCGATCGCATCGACGTCGTCGAGGCGTACTCCTGCGGTGCGGCAGGCGCGCTGGATCGTCGGCACCATCGCCTCGAGGTGCGCCCGGCTGGCGACCTCAGGGACCACGCCGCCGAAGCGGGCGTGCTCGTCGACGCTCGAAGCGACCGAGTCGGCCAGCAGGGTGGTGCCACGGACGAGGCCGACGCCGGTCTCGTCGCACGAGGTCTCGATGCCGAGCACCAGTGGCCGGTCTGCGCTCACACCTGCCATCGTCGCACGGTGCTCACGGGTGCTCACGGGTGCTCACGGGTGCTCACGGTTGTCAGGGTGCGCGTCTGATTCCCAGCGCGAGGATCGGCCCGAGCGAGGCACCGAAGGTGTGCACCTGTCGGGTGCGCGCATCGACGGCGCCCAAACGGCCGCCGACGGAGGTGACGAACAACCACCGGCTGTCCGGTGACCAGGCCACGTTGCTGCCATCCAGAGCCATGTCGTCGATCCGGACCGAGACACGATGTTGGCGGCCGGTCCGGAGATCGCGAAGGTACAGCTCGGGTCGACCCGCAGACTCGAGGTCGATGACGGCGGCCGTGGATCCGTCCGGCGAGATCACTCCTTCCACTGCATGTGCGTCAGCTGCCGGGCCGGGCAGGGTGTGCCGGGTGCCGCCGACGCGGTCGATCACGACGTTGGCGCAGTGGTGCACCCCGTTGCACTCCAGGGTCAGCCACCGGGTCGGGCCGACCGCGAGCACGGTGCCGGTGGTGATGCGGGTAAACCCGCCCGGCCGTGCGTCGTACACACCGCCGGTGCCGGTCACGATCACATAGCCCGCTCCGTCGGCACTCGGGAACAGAGCGCTGTCGCGGGGAAGGCGAATGGTGGTCGAGGTGCGGACCCCGTCCAGACCGACGAGGGTCATCGTGCCCTGGGTTCCTGCGCCCGACTGCACCCAGACCTCATCGGGCATCGGGCCGGGAAGCACGACGCCGCCGCGGTTCAGCACTCCCGTCAGGCGGCGGGCTGGTCGTCCGTCCGGCACCACGTAGCCGGGTACGAGGTCGAGCGGGTTGACGAGCACCCGGTGCGGTCCGACCACGAAGGACACCGGTCCGCTGCTGAGCAGCGGTGGCACCGCGGTACGAATGATGCGGCCCTTGGCGAGCTGGATCCGGACCACGTCATCGAGGCCCCGCCCGAACAGCTCCCACCCGGCCGTCACGCCGAGCAGGCGACGGCCCACGTTGGTGACGACCGGCGCGACAGTCGTCGGGTCCACGACGACTGTGGCGGTCGGCTTTGACGGGATCGAGGGGAACGGCGTGCCGGTGGGCGCTACGGGAGGCGGCGCGGACGACGGCGAGCTGCCTTGCTGAAGTGCACCGAAGACGAGCCCCGCGGCGACGAGACCGGCTGCTCCGAGCCACAACCAGCGTGGCACCCTGACCCCGCGTCGACGCCGCGGGCCGAACTCGATCACCTCGGGGGGCGGCCCGATCGGCTCGTCGTCGTGTGAGACCACACTCCATCATCGACCCGCAACGACCGTGGCACGAGTGGACGGCGTCCTTTGACGGACTCGTTATGCGGCCGCACCCACGCGCAGGGGGGAGCGGTCGTCGACGAGATAGATGTGGCCAGTGGGCGACTTCCACACGAAGATCCCGTTGAACGGCTGGGTGAGCTTCCACCGACCGTGGGTCTTCAGCCGATGATGTCGGGCACACTCGGGTGCGCCGTTGTCCACGGTCGTCGGTCCTCGTGGGTGCTCGATGATGTGGTCCACCTGGCTGGATCGTGAGGGTCGCTGGCACCCCGGGAAGATGCAACGCGGACTCTTCAGGAGCACCGCCTCCCGGAGCCGGCCGGTGAACGCGTAGCCGCCCCCGGGCTCCATGTGGTCCAGGTCGATGACGGGCTTGATGGTGAGGTGGGAGTGCCCCGAGCACTTCTTCGATCGCCTCGAACGGGACGGGCTCGGCGGGCCGGCGCCGCGCGCCCTCAAGGCTCACTGGCTGACGGCCCTCGTCGACAAGATCGTCGCGACGCATGTGCACGTAGACCACCGTCTCCGGCAGTGCGTCACGCACGTCCGCTGACGGCTCTCGCCCCACGCGGAGTGCGGAGACCCGCTCGGCAAGGGCCAGGACCAGAGCCGGGTCGGCCAGCAGCCCAAGTGCGCGGGCCTCCAGAACGCCGGCCAGCTCGGCCAGATCCTGCCCACGCAGTCGGGCTTCCTCACGCCAGAGTCCCACCACGTGGGCGATCTGGCTCTCCAGCCGACCAGCAGCGGGCGCCCCGAGAACTGCCCACATCTCCCGGTTGCCGCTCTTGTCGATGGGCATGAACCCCACCTGCTGCGCAGCCGGAGCGGACTCTGTGTCATCTGCCGCGCGTCCGGGGTCCTCGGACAACGCGGCCGCACGGACAAGCCGCTTGACCTGAGCCGACGTCACCCGATCCAGGCGGTCCAGCAGCTGTCGCTCGACCTCGGCGCAGGCGGTGGCGGACAGCTCGCGGGTCCCGCTCGCGATCAGACGCGCCCGCCAGCCGTCGACGCGGCCGCCGCGGAGCGCGTCCGCGACCCCTGGGAGTCGATGACGCAGGTCGAGTGCGGTGCCGAGACTCCCGGCAGCGACATAGGCAGACATCAACAGCTCGGCGGCGATCTCCTCATGAGCGAACTCGCCCACCGAGGGCGTGCCGCCACCTCCGTGGTGCACCCACCGCTCACGACCTCGCAGGCCAGCACCTATCGGACGCCTGCCCTCGTGGGGCTCGGTCGCCGGCGCGGTCCGCAGAGCGTCCGAGCCGCGAGCGCGGTGATCCGCGAACGCGGCGAAGGAGTCGAGCAGCAGGCTCTCCGACCAGGCGGCCAATCGCTCCGCTGCTCGCGCCCGAACCAAGAGCTCATCGGCGTCCAGGTCTGCCGGGTCGCACGCAGCCACCACCGCGGCCAGCTCCGGCCCGGGCGGCATAGTGGCGATCCGATTGTCGAACATACATTTGATTTTAGTCGAGGAGGAGACGCCATGCAAGGCTCAATTCCCTCTCAATTCCCTTTCAATTCCTTGTGTGCAAGGAAGTTCGGGCCGCTACGAACGCTTCGCCGCGCGTTCGGCTCGGCGTCGGGCCCGCTCCTCCAGCTCCGCCGCATCCAACCGCGCGGCGTTGTCCGGCGTCGGCGCTGCGCCGCCATACGACGCCGGCAGCCACCACGCTCCGTCAGGGCGCTCAGGGTACGAGCGGATCGCCTGGTCGAGCAGGTCGGTCATGGCCTTGCGCAGGGTCCCTGTCTCCGCCGCGGCGTCCTTGCCCCGAGGATGTAACGGCTCGCCCACCGTCAGCGAGATCGTTTGACCGCGGTGGAAGTCCTTCGGGTGGTCCTTGGTGTACATCCGCTGGGTGCCCCACAGGATCAGCGGGATGACCGGAACGTCGGCGGCCTGCGCCATGCGTACCGTGCCGGACTTGAAGTCCTTCAGCTCGAAGCTGCGCGAGATCGTCGCCTCCGGGAAGACCCCGACCACCTCTCCGCCCTTGAGGTAACGAAGCGCCTCACGGTACGACGAGGCACCGGAGGACCGGTCCACCTCGATGTGGTGCAGCGACCGCATCAGCGGCCCGGTCGCACGGTGGTCGAACAGCTCCTTCTTCGCCATGAACCGCACGTACCGCCGGCTGGGATGCGCGGCGAACCCGCCGAACACGAAGTCGACGTAGCTGATGTGGTTGAGAGCAAGGACCGCCCCGCCCGACGTGGGCACGTTCTCGGTGCCCTGCATCTGGAATCGGATCCCGAGCGCCTTGAAGGCGGCCTTGGCGGTCACGATGATCGGCGGGTACGTCAGGTCTCGCACGGCAATGACCCTAGCCTCGCGGCGCCCGCTCGCCTACCGGTTGAGACGATGGGATCGTGCCGGACGTACTAACCGCGACTCTCGACCCGGAGTGGCTCACCCGCCACCCTGACCCGTTCCTGGAGCTGCACCTCGGCGCCGGGCACGGTCACCGGCTCTGGTCCGACGACACGGCAACCGTGGTGCACGTCCCGCGAGGGGACCGGCAAGCACTGGTGGCGGTCGGCGACCCGACGGCCGTGTCCCAGGTGCTGGGCGTAGCGATCGCCGCGCTGGCGGCCGACGGCCACGACAGCGTCAGGCTCAGCGTCCCGGCTGCGGCTTACGACCGGATCGACCAGCAGTGGCGACAGACCGAGCCGTCGGCGTGGGAGTGGATGTGGACCCGCTCCCTGATCGGGTACGACCAAGGCCTCGGCGCCGCTGGATCCGTTGCCTGGCTGGATTCTGACGAGCTCTGGGGGGTTGCCGAACTGCTCGACAGGCATTCTCCGCGCGCCCACGCACGCCCCGGCGATCCCTCGGTGATCCGGTGGGCGGGCGTGCGCATCGACGGCGTGCTTGTCGCAGCAGGTGCCCTGACCACATCCGAGGCGGGCGTCGCGCACCTGCGCGGGATCGTGACGGCGCCTGCGGCGCGCGATCGGGGTCTCGGCACCGCGATCACCGCATTCCTCACCGCCGCCGCTCTCAAGCGCGACGACGTCGTGACCTTGGGGATGTACTCCGACAACGACGTCGCGAGAGGTCTGTACGAACGGCTCGGGTACCGCAGGTCGCACGAGTGGAGGTCGGCCCCGGTCCAGCTCAGGTGAGACGACTCATCAGCCGGTCGGCCAGGTCAACGCCAAAACGAGCGCGTCCACGCCAGGACCGTAGTAGCCGCCCCGGCGGGCGATCTCGGCGAAGCCGGCCGCCTCGTAGAGCGCAAGCGCCGCACCGTTGTCCGTCGCCACCTCCAGCAGGACCCGGTCGCAGCCCCGCCGTGCCGCTTCGGCCAGCAACGCGCGCAGCAGGCGCCGACCGACCCCACGACCGCGGCCGACCGGGCGGACCGCCACCCGCTGGATGTCCGCAGTGTCGCCGAGCACCATCAGCACGGCGTACCCGAGCAGCTCGCTCGTATCGACCGGCTCCGCCACGATGACGAACCGCGTCTCCGGCACGCCGTCGAGCTCACCTCGAACAGCCGAGGCGGACCACGCGCCGTCCCCGAACGCTTCCCGCTCCAGCGCCAAGAGCGCATCGAGGTCGGCCGGACCCGCCGGCCTGACGCGAATGTCGGGCGCGCTCACAGCACCGACTTCGGCGCCCCCGGAGCGACCGCGTCGGGCCGGCGCAGGTACATCGGCTCGGGCGGCACCGTCGGGATCCGCCCATCGGTGACACCGGCGGCCATGGTGGCGGCCGACATCTGCTCGGGTCCGTCGCTGACCTGATCCAGGTCGGGGCACAGCACCGCACCCGGTCCGACCACGCGCATCGGGCGACCCAGCCGCAGGGCCAGGTCGGCGGGGCGCAGCACGCCCGGGCCCTCGATCCTCCGGCCGTCGGCGTAACGGGCCCAGTAGACCTCCTTGCGACGCGCATCGGTCGCGACCACGAAGTCGCCGCCCCCGGCGTACCCGGCTGCCAGCACGTCCAGCGAGCACACGCCGTCGACGGGGATGCCCAACACCACCCCGAGGGTGCGCGCCGTCACCAGGCCGACGCGGAGCCCGGTGTAGGGCCCCGGCCCGACTCCCACCACGATCCGGGTCAGGTCGCGGCGATCCACGCCGGCCGTCGTCAACGCCGACTCGATCGCCGGTGCCAGCAGCTCGCCGTGCCGCATCGCGTCGACCGTGCTCGACTCCGCCAGTGTCCGCGCGCCGTCGTGCACCGCGACCGTGACTGCGGGCGTGGAGGTGTCGAGCGCGAGCAGCAGCACGGCAGCGCAGCCTACGCCGGCCCGGTGAGCAGCGCGGAGCGCAGCGGTACGCCGGACCAGCGGCTGCCGTGCGGCACGACGGTGACCGTCCGCGGGTCCAGGCGCTCAGCGCCGCTCGCCTGGTCGGTGCCGTCCGCCACGACTGGGTGGTCGGTGCCGTCCGCCGCGTCAGTGTGGGCGGTGTCGTCGAGGTCTCCGGCCCCCAGGCGCCGGTCGAGGCGTACCTCCAGCCAGGACGCAGACATCCCCTCGGCGACACCGCTCCCCCACTCGACAACGGTGACCGACGACGCCAGCGACGCGTCGAGGTCGAGGTCGTCGAGCTCGGCCACACCGCCGAGCCGATAGGCGTCGGCATGCACGAGTGCGGGACCGGTCCCGGTCGGAGGGTGCACGCGAGCGATGACGAACGTCGGTGACGTGACGTCTCCTCTGACGCCGAGGCCGGCCCCGATGCCGCGGGCCAGCGTGGTCTTGCCGGCCCCGAGCCCCCCGGCCAGCACCAGCAGGTCCCCGGGCGCCAGCAGTGCGGCCAGCCGCTGCCCGAGAGCCACGGTGTCCTCGGGCCGCTCGGTCCCGACGACGACCGGCAACGCCTTGCCCAGCTCGAGGAACGGGTCCCGCCGGGCAACGACGAAGTAGCCCCGCCGCTGCCAGAACTCCACCGTCTCGGGCAGCTCCACCCGGGCGGTCAGCCACAGACCGTCCAGGCCGTCGTCGCCGGCCAGCTCTTCGGCGAACCCGACCATCACCGACGCCACGCCGTGCTGCTGGTACGCCGGGTCGACGCTCACACGTCGCATCCCGAGCAGTCCCGGTCGGGACCGGTCGAACAGGCATGCCGCAACGGGTTCGGCGTCGTGACGCACGAGCACACCACCATCGGCCTCGAGCCGGGCGCGTACCGAATCGTCGGTCTCGTCCGTGGCGGTGGTGGGCGGGTCGAGGCGGCGCCGGGCACCGAATCCGCGGTGGATGACCCGCCGAACGTCCGGAGCATCGTCGGGTCGGGCGTACCCGACATGAACGTCATGCATCCGACGCCCGCTTGATCAGCTCGCCGAGCAGCTCATCGACCTGCTCGTGCCGCTCGAACAGCACCATGTGGCCGGTGTCGGGGATGACCACCAGCTCGGCGGTCGGGATGGCCTCGGCGATGCGCCTGGCGTGGCTGACGGGAGTCAGCGTGTCCTCGGTGCCGACGATGACCACGGTGGGCAGCGCGCGGAACGCCGGCAGCACGGCATAGAGGTCGAGGCTGCTGAACACCGGCCAGAAGTACGTGAACACCGACATCGGGTTGGCCGCGATCATCTGGTCGGTGAACGTGACGAAGTCCTCGGGGACCTTCGACGCGAACGCGAACCGCTTCGTCACCTCGTAGGCGAACCCGCCGGTGAACCGTCGTCCGGCGTCCATCGCGCCGGGCGCCCGGTTCAGGGCACCGAGGATCGCGGGCATGGCCTTGTCCAGCAGGTCACCACGGCGGCCGCGCATCAAGCGGCCGATGTTGCCGGCCGACGTGGAGATCAGCGCGACCCCCACGACGCGGTCGCGCATCAGGGCTGGAGACCGGCGGGCGAGCCCGACGATGGTCATGCCCCCCATCGAGTGACCAACCAGCACGATCGGACCGACCGGCGCCAGCCGGTCGATGACCGCCTCGAGGTCTGCGGCGAGTTGGTCGACGGTGCAGTGCTCCTGCCGCGAGCGACCCGACCGTCCGTGCGAGCGCTGGTCATAGAGCACGGTCCGGAGGCGCCCGCGCAGGGTCGCCCGCTGGAAGTGCCAGCAGTCGAGGTTGAGGCTCCACCCGTGCACGAACACGATGGTGGGCCCGCCGGCCTCGTCGGTGTCGACCTCGTCCGCCTCGTCGGTGTCGACCTCGTCCACCTCGGCGTGCAGCAGCACCCCGTCGCTGGCGACCACGGTGACGGCCGGCGAGCGCAGGCTGCCTAGCACGTGCTCGTCGCCAGTTCGCCAGCGGTGTACGGCCCGGCGGCGGCGTGCCGCCAGCCCGACCGTCGCGGCGGCGCCAGTGACGCCGAGCGCGGTACCACCGGCTACCGCGACCTTGAGCCAGGTCGGAGTGCTCACGGCGCCTCCTCGTCGACGTACACGCGTGCGGCGCGGCCGCCGATGCGGGTCACCACCTCGTAGCTGATGGTGCCGGCGGAGTCGGCCCAGTCCTGCGCGGTCGGCTCCCCGTGGTCCCCGGGGCCGAACAGCACCACCTCGCTGCCCACCGCAGGGGTGTCGCCCCCCAGGTCGACCACGAACTGGTCCATGCAGATCCGTCCCACGACCGGGCGGCGCCGGCCGGCCACCCACACCTCCGCACGGTTCGACGACGCCCTCAGCACGCCGTCGCCGTAGCCCAGCGGAACCAGGCCGAGCGTGGTCTCCCGATCCGTTACGTGGGTGTGACCGTAGGAGACACCGGTCCCGGCCGGAACTCGCTTGACGCCTGCGAGGCAGGCCCGAACGGTCATGGCCGGTCGTAGTCCGAGGTCGGATGGAGCCGCTTGCGCCGGCACCGGCGAGAGGCCGTACGCCGCCAGCCCGGTGCGTACGAGCGAAAGTCTGCTGCTGGGGCGGGTCAGCGCCGCCGGCGAGTTGGCCAGGTGGGTGACGGTCGGCGTGAGCCCGGCAGCCGCGGCGATGCTCACCGCCCGGGCGAACGCCGTCTCCTGCGCGGTCAGCGAGGGGTGGTCCATCTCGTCGGCACAGGCGAAGTGCGACCACAGCCCGGTGACGCTGACCGCGCCGGCGTCCTGCGCCTGCCGAGCGGCGGCGACGAGCTCCGGCCAGTCGGACGGGGTGGCTCCGTTGCGGGACAGACCTGTGTCGGCCTTCAGCTGCACTCGTGCCGCGCGCTGGACCTGCGCAGCGTCGGAGACGATCTCCGCGAGCTGCCACGTCGACGACGCCGTGAGCTCGATGCCGGCGTCGATCGCCTCGGCGTAGGACTGCCCCGGGACGGCGAGCCAAGCGAGGACGGAGCCGGCGTCACCGGCATCGCGCAGGGCCAGCGCCTCGGACAGAAGGGCTACCCCGAGCCACTGCGCACCTGCCGCGCGGGCGGCCCGCGCCACCGGCAGCATGCCGTGGCCGTAGCCGTTGGCCTTGACGACGACCATCACCTGCGACGGAGCCACCAGGGTCGCCAGCCGGGCCACATTGTGGCGGATGGCCGCCAGGTCGACCACGACCTCGGCCACCGACTGCTGATCGGTCATCGACGCCATTGTGGCAGGGTGCGCCGCCACGCCCGGCAGTCCGGTCCGGTCCGGTCGGTCGGGTCGGGTCGGTCGCGTCGCGTCGGGTCGGGCCCACCCAACCCCCACCCCCGACCCCGCAATTGGGGGAAAGCGGCTCGGAATCGGGCGCCGGACCTCAGCCACTTTCCCCCAATTGCGAGGAGGCCGAGGGGGGCGAGGGGAACGTGGGGGCCGAGCCCAGCGCCTCGCGCACGGCGGCCGGGAGGGCGGCGGCCACGTCCGGAGCCGTGATCGGTCCACCCCGGCTGGCCAGTATCCCCGCGGATCCGTGCAGCCATGCCGCGAGCGCGCCCACGACGTGTGCCGGGTGGTCGCCACCGAGCCGTGCCATCAGCGCACCGGCGAGCCCGGCGAGGACGTCGCCGCTGCCGGCCGTGGCGAGCCACGGCGGTCCAGTGATGTTGACCAGGGGGACGACCCCACCGGGGCCGGCGACGACGGTACGGTCGCCCTTCAGCAGCACCGATGCCTCGAACCTCGCCGCCGCCTCGCGGGCATGGCGCAGCGGGTCCGACTCGACATCGTCGCGGTGCAGCCCGAGAATCCGGGCCAGCTCACCGGCATGCGGCGTCAGCAGTGCGGGCACACCGAGCGGCCCCGTGACGCACGCCAAGGCGTCGGCGTCGACGACCACCGGAACGCCGTCCTGCACGGCCAGATCGAGCGCGGCCTGAGCACCGTCGCCGCTGCCACACCCGACCACCCACGCCTGCACCCGGCCGGCGCCGAACACCACCTCCGGGTGCGCGGATCTGATCAGGTCGGTGACGGCGTCGTCACCGGTGTAGCGCACCATGCCCGCGATCCCGCACGAGGCACCTGCGACGCTGAGCAAACCGGCACCCGAGTACGCCGCCGACCCGGTGGCCAGCCCGACCACGCCGCGGGTGTACTTGTGCTCCATCGGCGCCGGCACCACTGCGCTGAGGACGTCGACGGCCTGCGGCTGGCCGAACACCTCGACCTCTCCATGGTCGGGCAGGTGTGGCCTCAGTCCTATGTCGACCACGTGCACCGGACCGGCGGCGTCTGCGCCCGGGCCGACGACCAGGCCCGTCTTCAATGCGCCGAACGTGACCGTCGCGGTCGCGGTCACATGCTCGGCCGGAGTCGGGCCGCCGGCCAGGTCGATCCCGCTGGGTGCGTCCACCGCGAGTACCGGGATGCCGCGACGGTTCACCTCGGACACGATCTCCCAGGCTCGCCGGCGCAGGCCGCCACGACCGCCGATTCCCACGATCCCGTCGACGACGAGATCGGCACGACCCACCGCTCCGACCACACGGGCGCCCTCGGCCCGCGCCTGCGCGAGACCGGCTGCGTGAGTCTTGTCCGGGCTCAGCAGCACGATCTCGACCCGGACTCCACGGCGCGCCAACAGCGCCCCGGCGTACAACGCGTCGCCCCCGTTGTCGCCGGCCCCGACCATCAGCAGCACACAGGTCCCGTAGACGCCGCCGCGCAGCTGCCAGAGAACGTCCGCACAGGCGTTGGCGAGGGCCGCCGCGGCACTCGCCATCAGCGCACCCTCGGGCACGTGCGCCATCAGCGTCGCCTCGGCTGCGCGGATGCTCTCCACGGAGTACGCGCGGCCGTCCCGTGCCGACTGGTCGTCCACGTCTCAACCCTCCAGCAGCACGACGGCGGAAGCGATCCCGGCGTCGTGGGACAGCGACACGTGCACCGTGCCGGCGCCGAGGTCGCGCGCACGCGCTGCAACCGTCCCATTCAGCTCCAGCCACGGCCGGCCGGCGTCGTCGGTGCGCACCTCGGCGTCGAGCCACCGCAGGCCGGCCGGAGCGCCCAGCGCCTTCGCCAGCGCTTCCTTGGCGGCGAACCGGGCCGCCAGCGAGGCGATCGGGTGGTTCCGTTCGGCCACGGTGAACAGCCGCAGCCGCAGCCCCGGCGTCCGTGCCAGCGTGTCCTCGAAGCGGGACACGTCCACCACGTCGATGCCGACGCCGACGATCATCTGCGGCTCACTCGACGGTGACCGACTTGGCGAGGTTGCGTGGCTGGTCGACGTCATGCCCCAGCAAGGTGGCCAGCTCGCACGCGAACAGCTGCAGCGGCACCGTCGACACCAGTGGCTGCAGCAACGTCGGGACCTGGGGCAGCCTGATCAGCTCGTCGGCGTACGCGACGACCTCGTCGTCACCGTCCTCCGCGAGGACGATGGTGCGGGCACCCCGGGCGCGGATCTCCTGGATGTTGCTGATCATCTTGTCGTGCAGCAGGTCCCGCCCCTGCGGCGGCACGATCACGAAGACAGGTACGCCCGCCTCGACCAGCGCGATCGGCCCATGCTTGAGCTCACCGGCGGCGAACCCCTCGGCGTGCAGGTAGGCGAGCTCCTTCAGCTTCAGCGCACCCTCCAGCGCCACCGGGAAGCCGACGTGGCGGCCGAGGAACAGCACCGAGCGGCTGTCCTTGAGCCTTCCGGCCAACGCGCGTATGTCCGCGGCCTGACCCAGCAGTCGGGTGATGCCGGCCGGGATCCGGTCGAGCTGGTGCATGATCGCGGTGATCTCGTCGCCGTACTTCGTTCCGCGCACCTGTGCGAGGTAGAGGCCGAGCAGGTAGCAGGCGACAATCTGCGACAGGAAGCCCTTGGTCGAGGCGACGGCGATCTCCGGACCGGCATGGGTGTAGATGACCGCATCGGACTCACGCGGGATCGTCGCGCCGTTCGTGTTGCAGATCGCCAGCACCCGGGAGCGCTGCTGACGAGCGTGCCGCAACGCCATCAACGTGTCCATCGTCTCTCCGGACTGGCTGATCGCGACGACCAGCGTGGAGCGGTCGAGGATCGGGTCGCGGTAGCGGAACTCGCTGGCCAACTCGACCTCGCACGGCAGCCGGGTCCAGTGCTCGATGGCGTACTTCGCCACCATGCCGGCATAGAAGGCCGTCCCGCAGGCCACGATGATCACCTTGTCGATCTCTCGAAGCTCGTCGTCGGACAGGCGCATCTCGTCCATCTGGAGCTGGCCCTCGCCGTCGAAACGGCCGAGCAGCGTGTCGGCGACGGCGTGAGGCTGCTCCTCGATCTCCTTGAGCATGAACCAGTCGTAGCCGCCCTTCTCGGCGGACGCCGCATCCCAGTCGACGTGGTACTCCGTGACTTGCGCAGGCCTGCCGTCGAGGTCGGTGACCGTCACCGCGGCCGGGGTGATCGACACGACTTGGTCCTGGCCGAGCTCGATCGCCTCGCGGGTGTGGTGGATGAAGGCCGCGACGTCGGAGGCCAGGAAGTTCTCGCCGCGCCCACGCCCCACCACCAGCGGACTGTTGCGCCGAGCCGCCACGACCAGGTCGGGTTCCTCCGCGTCGACCACGACGAGCGTGAACGCTCCCTCGAGCCCTGCGCACACCGTCCGCAGAGCCGCGGCCAGGTCGGCGGAGCCAGTGGCGTCGGCGGACGCCAGCTCCTCCTCCAGCAGGTGCGCCACGACCTCGGTGTCGGTCTCGGACTCGATGGAGTGCCCCCTCTGCTCGAGACCCGCGCGCAGGGCGGCGAAGTTCTCGATGATGCCGTTGTGCACCACGGCGACCCGGCCGTGGCAGTCCAGGTGCGGGTGGGCGTTGACGTCGTTGGGGGCACCGTGGGTCGCCCAACGGGTGTGGCCGATGCCGGTGTGGGACTCGGCTAACGGGGCGTCGGCCAGCGCCTTCTCCAGGTTGGCCAGCTTGCCGGCGCGCTTGGACGACGCCACCAGGCCGTCGACGACGAGGGCGATCCCGGCCGAGTCGTAGCCGCGGTACTCGAGCCGGCGCAGGCCGTCCAGAACGACGTCTTGGGCGCGCTGGCTGCCGACGTACCCCACGATCCCGCACATGGCCGCCAGCCTAAGGTGTCGCCATGTCGACCTCCCACCCGAGCGCGTCCGCCGCGCCGGGCCCGGGCCCGACCCGCCGCGAGGCCAGCCCCTACGTCGAGCTCGACCGGGACGCCTGGGCGGCGCTGGCCGGTGACGCGCCGCTGCCGCTGACGGGTGCGGAGGTGGAGCGGGTCCGGGGTCTGGGCGACTGGCTCGACCTCGAGGAGGTACGCCAGGTCTACCTCCCCCTGTCTGAGCTGCTCAGCCTGTACGTACGGCACGCCGGCGCGCTGCACCGGGCGACCGAGCAGTTCCTCGACCGTCCGCAACCGCAGCGGACACCGTTCGTCATCGGGATCGCCGGCTCGGTCGCGGTGGGCAAGTCGACGACGGCTCGGCTGCTGCGGGAGCTGCTGGCACGCTGGCCCCAGCACCCGCGGGTCGAGCTCGTCACCACCGACGGCTTCCTGCTGCCCAACGCCGAGCTCGAGCGCCGCGGACTGCTGGGGCGCAAGGGCTTCCCCGAGTCCTACGACCGCAAAGCCCTGCTGGGCTTCGTGATCGACGTGAAGTCCGGCCGCGACGACGCCAGCGCCCCGCTCTACAGTCACCTGCTCTACGACGTCACCGACGAGCAGGTGACGCTGCACCACCCGGACATCGTCCTGGTCGAGGGGCTCAACGTGCTGCAGCCGGCGCGGGCGGGGCTCGACGGGCGGCCAGGTCTGGCGATCAGCGACTTCTTCGACTTCTCCGTCTACGTCGACGCGGCCGCCGGCGACATTCGGCAGTGGTACGTCAGCCGGTTCCAGCGGCTGCGCGAGACCGCGTTCCGCGATCCCGCGTCGTACTTCACCCGCTACGCGACGCTCACCACCGAGCAGGCAGTCGCGCAGGCCGAGATGCTCTGGGACGACATCAACGGGCCCAACCTGGCCGAGAACATCGCACCCACGCGTGGCCGCGCGACGCTGGTCCTGCGCAAGGACGTCGACCACTCGATCCGATGGGTCCGCCTCCGCAAGCTGTGAGGCGCGGCGCGGCGCCGGTTTACCACGTTCTCGTGGTACGTCGGCACTTCTCATGGGGTGCATCCCATGAGAAGTGACAGGTCACCGTGGGAAGTGGCCGCCGGCGGTCTTGGTCCCCGACTGGGTGCTCACCCACGGTGACGACCAGCTGCTGGACGACAACGAACCCCCGCATGCTCCTGCTTGACGTCGACGTGCTCGTCCACGCCTTCCGGCGGGAGAGCCCCCGGCACGAGGCGTACACGCGATGGCTCGAGGGCGCGCTCACCGGGGAGGAGAGCGTCGGGCTCCCTGAGGTGGCGCTGGCCGGGTTGCTCCGGCCGACCACGAATCACCGGATCTACCGCGACCCGTCGACGCCGGAGGCCGCCCTGGAGTTCTGCGACGCGGTGCTGGATGGGGGATCCGCGGTTCGGGTGCGCGCCGGCCTACGGCACTGGGGCATCTTCTGCCGCCTTGTCCGAGATCACCGGCTGAGGGCCAACGACGTCCCGGACGCCTCGCTGGCCGCACTCGCGTTGGAGAATGCCGCCACCTTGGTCTCCACAGATCGCGGCCTCGCCAGGTTCGGCGGGCTGCGGCTGTCGCCCCCACTGCCCTGACAGGATGCAGCCGTGCTGCACGTACGCGTGATCGCGCCGGCTGACACGACCGACGCCGTGATCGAGCGGATCGACGGCGACGTCACCGTCGTCAACAGGGTCGTCGTACGCGGTGTGGCTCAGTGCCGGGACGGCCGCAGCGGCGACCTGCTGATGTTCGACCTGGCGCGGGAGAACGCCAACCCGGTGATCGCCGACCTGCGCGCCCTGCACGTCGACGACGCCGGATCCATCGCCCTCGACGAGGCCGACACGATCCTGTCCAAGGCCGCCGACGACGCCGAGCGGGCGGCGCCGGGCCGGCCCGAGGACGGAGTCATCTGGGACGCGATCGAGGCCAAGGCCGACGACGACGCGCGGATGTCGTGGTCGTTCCTGACCTTCCTGGTGCTGGCCACGTTGATCGCCGGGACCGGCCGCTACCTTGACCAACCCATCCTGATCGTCGGGGCGATGGTGGTGGGTCCGGAGTTCGCGCCGGTATCGGCGATCTGTTACGGGCTGGCGCGCTGGCGGACCCGGCTGGTCCCCACCGGACTGGCCACCCTGCTGGGCGGCTTCGCGATCGCCAGCGCCGTGTCGTTGGCGGTGTGGGCCGTGGCGTACGCCCTCGGTGGCATCGACGCCCGCCGCGCCAGCACCGGCCCCATGACCAACTTCATCGTGCAGCCGGACATCTGGTCGCTGATCGTCGCGCTGCTGGCCGGCACCGCCGGGGTGCTGAGCCTGACCGCGTCCAAGTCGGCCGCGCTGGTGGGCGTGTTCATCTCGGTGACCACAGTGCCCGCTGCCGGCACGATCGCGCTGACCCTGGCCGTCGGCGACTTCCACGAGGCCGGCAGCTCGCTGGTCCAGCTGCTGGTCAACATCGCGGGCATGATCGTGGCAGGCACTGTCACGCTCCTCGTCCAGCGCGCGGTGTGGCATCAGGTGGGCGAGCGCCGGGGAGTGAGACCGGTCAGCTGACCGCCCGACCGTCGACGCGCCGCTGGACGTCGAGCATCCGCTCCCGCGGGGTGGCGCCGAGCTGTTCGTTGACGCGGACCATCGCGTCGTTCACCTCGGCGTTCCACGTTCCGACATACGTCGCCTCCGGCAGCGCGTCCTGCATCCGGCGAAGGTTCGCCACCTTCATCGCCAGCCCCAGCCGGTGCCCGCGGTGCTGCGGCACCACGAGGGTGTCGGCCTGGGTCACCTTGCCGTCGGTCGCGGCGGACTTGAACAGGTACGTCAGTCCCACCGCCCGTCCGGAGGGGTCGAGCGCGAGCGTCGCGAACTGCCGGCGGCCCTGCCGCTCGCGCCGATCCTCCGCCGCCCGCAGCCGCTGCGGCGTCCAGCTGTCCTCCCCCACCTCGAGATCACCGGTCGGTGTCTCCTCCATGAAGGAGGTGAGCATCGCGCAGACCGCGTCCACGTGCTCGTCCGGGCACCGGTTGCCGTGCGCGATCAGCGTGTAGCCGATGGAGCGCCGCGCGGCGTGGGCCGCAAGGGCGTCGAAGCGTTCGAGAGGGACTGGGAGGTCGATCACCCGATGCAGCTCGACCAGGCCGGTGGTGAATCCGTGGGCGGCCGCGAAGCGTGCGCCCGGGCTGCTACTCAACGGGATCCCGGCCGGCTCGACCACCTCGGCGAGCAGGGTGTGCTTGGACTGGTCGGTGGCATCGGCCGCCAGCGACCGCAGCAGCTCGGTCCCGACACCGGCCCGACGGTGCGCGGGCAGCACCCGCAGCTCGATCGCCATCAGGTGCTCGTTGCCGTGCACGAACGTGATGCCGGCCGCCCCACCGAGCAGCTCACCGTTGCGATAGGCACCCCAGATCGTGGTCGGCTCGTCGGGGTCGTCGAGATTGATCCGCCAGTCGTCGTAGGACGCGCTCGGCGGCACTGCTCGATGGTCGAGCTGGGCCTCGAGCTGCACCGCGAAGTAGGCCCGCAGGTCGCTGTCCTGATCGCGGCCCAGCCGGCGTACCTGAGTCACGACTCGACGTCCCCCTGCCACTCGGCGGTGAGCTCGACCGGACGGAAGCCGAGAGCGTCGTTGACCGCCACCATCGCCTGGTTGGACTCGGCGTTCCAGGTGGTGATCCAGGTGCGCTCCGGGTGGTGGTCGGCCAGCCAGACCAGATTGCGCGCCTTCAGCGCGAGGCCGAGACGGTGGCCACGGTGGTCTGGCAGCACCAGCGTGTCCCACTGGTGCACCACGCCGGGTTCATGCATCGGCACCACCACCTGCGTGTGCGCGACCAGCGAGCCGTCGTGGGCGACCGCCGCAACGGTCGACGGGACCCGTTCCATCGCCGCCATCTCCTCTTCCTCCTCGCGCAACCGCTCCTCGTCCCAGGCCTCGTCCTCGATGTCGAGGTCACCCATCGGCGCCTCGGTGATGAGGATCGAGCGCAGCGTGCAGTAGGAGTCGACGTAGTCGTCCGGGCACGGACCGACCCACGCCACGATCTCGTAGTCGCGGTGCTTGTTGGCCGCCTCGTCGACCAGGCGCTGCAGCATCGACCCGTCGACGGGGAGGTCCGCGACGCGTTGCACGTTGACGAGCCGCTCGGTCAGCCCGTACCGGGCGGCGAACGCCGAGCCGGTGTCGATGCTGCGGTCGCGCGACCCGTCCGGGCCGATCTTGGCGGCCGTGAGCATCGCGTTGACCGAACGCCGCCCGTCCGCGCGGACCAGCTCGAGGGAATGATCGGCGAGCAGGCCACCGATCCCCTGCCGGGCGTTGCGCTGCGGCACGTGGACGAACACGAACGCGGTGTGCAGGTTGTCCAGCAGCGGCGAGAAGACGTCGACCGCACCGAGGACCTCGCCGTCGCGCACGGCAACCGCGGACTCGAGCCGTTCGATCCGGTTCGGGCGGGTGTGCATGACCTTCAGCTCGTGCAGTGCCCATGGGGCGGGGTAGTCGTGCCCCTCGCCGTCCGCCTCGACCACGACCGAGTGGTACGCCGCGAACTGCTGGTCGTCGGTGACGTCGAGCGCGACGACCTCAACGCCTTCGGTGCTCATGACCGGGCAGGCTAGCCGGTCCGGCGTGTGGGCCTCACCTTGTTTTCCGCCCACCTCGCGCGCTCAACCAGGGTTGCCCATCCCCGCTGAGCGCCAGCTCGGAGTCCGTCCCCACAGCGTCTCCAGCTCGCGGTCCGCGGCGGCGAACCTCGCCCGCAGGTCACGCGCCAGACCCGCGTCGATGGCGGAGCGCGGTGGAGCCGCACCCACGTAGGTGTAGTTGCCGAACACCCGCGGTCTCCACGGCCGGAGTCCGAGGAACGTCAAGATCTCGTCCAGGCACCCCGCCGGGTCGGCATAGAGCTGCGCACTCTCCACCAGCAGCAGGTTCGACCGGGGATACCACGACAGCCATTGTTGGAGCTGCTGTGCGTACAGGCCTCGGGAGAAGTACGAGAAGTGCCGGTGCCGGTTGCAGACGAAGGCGGGATCGTCGCGCGACCGGTCCGCGTCCGCGGCGAGTCGGCCCTCCTCCGCCTCCAGCGCCGCACCGAACGGCAACGGCTCCAGTCCCAGCCGGGTGACGTGCTGATGGTGGGAGAAGGCCCGTGCGACCGGGTCGCGGAGCAGGACGACCAGCTGCGCGGAGGGAAGCACCGCATGCACCCGGCCCGGGCACCGCGGCTCGAACAGGTAGTACGGCGTGGCCTCGAACACGCGCAGGGGCCGCCCGTTCCGTTCGGCGTACCAGCGGCGGCCGGCCAGCGGGAAGTGCTGGCGGTACCACGTCTCGCCGCGACCGTGGTAGCGGCTGAAGTACTCCACCTCCTTGGGCAGCGAGGCTCCCACGTCGGGGTGCTCGGAGAGGTACCGGTGCAGCGTGCTCGTGCCTGCGCGCATCGCTCCGAGAACGAGGAAGTCGGGCAGCAACCTCGCCCGAGCGGTGGGACGCCTCGCCAGCACCCGCGCCTGCACCAACCGGGTCCGCGTCGTCGGGCTCAGGTGGGGCTTGAGCAGGTCGATGGCGTCTCGGACGGCCGGCACGGTCATAGGGCCAGAGTGTCCTCGACCACGGCAGACAGCCGGGTGGCGATCTGTCTGGCCCGCTCCAGCGTCTGGGCCTCCACCATCACCCGGACGACCGGTTCGGTGCCCGACGGCCGCAGCAGCACCCGGCCGCCATCGCCGAGGTCAGCCTCCGCGGCGCGTACCGCCGCCGCGAGTCGCTGATCGGTGCCGGCGCGGGACCTGTCCACGTTGGGCACATTGACCAGCACCTGTGGGAGCTTGACGACGATGCCGGCCAGGTCGGCCAGCGAGCTGCCCGTGCCGGCCATCCGGGCAGCCACCTGCAGGGCGGCGAGGGTGCCGTCGCCGGTGGTCGCGTGCGCGGTCATGATCAGATGACCGGACTGTTCGCCGCCGAGCACGAACCCCTCGGCGCGCATCGACTCGAGCAGGTAGCGGTCTCCGACCGCCGTCTGACGGACGACGATGCCCGCGGCGCGCATCGCGTGCAGGAAGCCGAGGTTGCTCATGACGGTGGCCACCACGACGTCGTCCTTCAGAGTGCCCGCGTCTTTCATCGCGAGCGCCAGGATGGCGAGGATCTGGTCGCCGTCGACGAGCTCGCCGGCCGCGTCGGCTGCCAGCACCCGGTCGGCGTCGCCGTCGAAGGCGAACCCGGCGTCGGCGCCGTGTGCGACCACCGCGGCGCGCAGGCTGTCCGGGTGGGTGGATCCGCAACCGTCGTTGATCGACAGACCGTCAGGCTCGGCATGGATCGCCACCACGTCGGCGCCCGCGGCCCGGAATGCGGCCGGTGCGACCTCCGATGCCGCGCCTTGCGCACAGTCGAGGACGATCTTCAGCCCGTCGAGGCGCTGCGGTGTCGTCGAGAGCAGGTGACGGACGTAGGTGTCGGCGGCGCCGTGGTTTGTATCGCCGATCCGGCCCACGCCGTCGCCGACCGGTCGCGGCCAGGGCTCACGGAGCCGGCGCTCGATGGCGTCCTCGATGACGTCCTCGAGCTTGTGCCCGCCCCGGGCGAAGAACTTGATGCCGTTGTCGGGCATCGGATTGTGGCTGGCCGAGATCATCACGCCGAGGTCGACGTCATGATGTGCGGCGAGGTAGGCCACGGCGGGTGTCGGCAGGACCCGGAGCCGTAGCACGTCGACACCAGCCGACGCGAGGCCGGCCACGACGGCGGCCTCGAGGAACTCACCGGACAGCCGCGGGTCACGGCCCACGACCGCGAGCGGGCGCTGGCCCTCGAACTCGCCGGCGTTTGCGAGCACGTGCGCCGCGGCGACCGCCAGGTCCAAGGCGAGCTCGGCGGTGAGGTCGCGGTTGGCGACTCCCCGGACCCCGTCCGTACCGAACAAGCGGCCCACAGTGCGGTTGCCCCGGGTTCAGCGCTTGCTGTACTGCGGGGCCTTGCGCGCCTTCTTGAGGCCTGCCTTCTTGCGCTCCTTGATCCTGGCGTCGCGACTGAGCATCCCGGCCTTCTTCAGCGACGGCCGGTTGGCCTCGACGTCGAGCTCGTTGAGACACCGCGCAACCCCGAGGCGCAGCGCGCCCGCCTGGCCGGTCATGCCGCCACCGTGGATGCGGGCGATCACGTCGAAGCGGTCCACGAGGTCGGTGAGGACGAACGGCTCGTTGACCAGCTGTTGGTGCACCTTGTTCGGGAAGTAGTCGGCCAGGTCGCGACCGTTGACCCGCCAGGAGCCGCTGCCCGGCACCAGGCGGACCCGGGCGATGGCCTCCTTGCGCCGACCGGTGGCACCGGCCGGGGCGATGTTCGCCGGTCGGACCGGGGCATCCGGTCCCGCCGCACTCTCGGAACTGTAGGCGACGGTGCTCGTGCCGTCGCTCGACTCGGCTCCGGACCCGGCCGGGATGTCGGTCGTCTCGTCGACGTCGGTGCTGGGCTCAGCCACGGTTGTCCTCAGGCTCTCTATGTCACACGGTCACGAGTAGGTGGTCGCGCCTACTGGGCGATCTGACGGATCTCGAACGGCTGCGGTTGCTGGGCCGCGTGGGGGTGCTCCGGCCCGCCGTAGACCTTGAGCTTCCTGATCATGGCGCGACCGAGTCGGTTCTTGGGGAGCATGCCCCAGACGGCCTTCTCGATCGCTTTGCGCGAGTCCTTATGCAGCAGGTCGCCGTAGACCACCGAGCGCAGGCCCCCTGGATAGCCGGAGTGCCGGTACGCCAGCTTGGTGTCACGCTTGTTGCCGGTCAGCGCCACCTTGTCGGCGTTGACGATGATCACGAAGTCACCGGTGTCGACGTGCGGCGCGAACATCGGCTTGTGCTTGCCACGCAGCAGGGTCGCGGTCTGCACCGCGAGGCGGCCCAGCACCACGTCGGAGGCGTCGATGACGTGCCACTGACGCTGGACGTCACCAGGCTTCGGGCTGTAGGTACGCACGGTGGTGGGACCTTCGTTCGTGATCGTGGCTGACAGTGGTCACAGTGCCGACAGTGCTGACTGCGGGGCGGAGCGGAGCGGAGCGGACGAGATGATGGACGGTGCGGGGACGAAGCGTGTCGGCGATCGCAGGCACACACGCGACGGCGTGCAGCGCGACACACAATGACCCCCCAGGGTACCTGCGGCTCGTAGGCACGGTCAAAACGGGCCCTGATTCGCAACCGGACGTCCATCGGCATAAGTTGGGGGTGCCTCTGCGCGCCCCGCCACCATTTGATTCACGGCTGGATCACGGGTGGACCACGGTCGCGTGCTCCGTTGGGACGCCCTTTGTCGGCGTCCCCTTGTCACCCGAGGAGACCCGACGTGTCATCGAAGACGGCGCCCGGTGGCAACGGCGAGCAGTCACTCACCGTTCGGGACAACCGCACAGGCCAGGAGTACGACCTGCCGATCACCGACGGCACCATCCGGGCGTCGGACCTGGCCGGGATCAAGGCGGACAAGGGCGAGTCGGGAGTCGCGGTCTACGACCCCGGCTTCGTCAACACTGCCTCCTGCCGCAGCGCCATCACGTTCATCGACGGTGACAAGGGGATCCTGGAGTACCGCGGCTACCCGATCGAGCAGCTCGCCGAGAAGTCGACGTTCCTCGAGGTGGCCTATCTGCTGGTCCACGGCGAGCTGCCGACCCCGTCGCAGTTCGACTCCTGGCAGCACGAGATCACCTATCACACCTTCGTGCACGAGAACGTCAAGGACTTCATGCAGGGGTTCCGCTACGACGCGCACCCGATGGGAATGCTGCTGGCGTCGGTCGGTGCCTTGTCGACGTTCTATCCCGAGTCACGCAGCATCTCCGACCCCGACAACCGGCACATGCAGGTCATCCGGCTGATCGCGAAGATGCCGACGCTCGGCGCCTGGGCGTTCCGGCACGCACAGGGCAAGCCCTACATCTACCCCGACAACGACCTGTCGTACGCCGCGAACTTCCTGTCCATGCTGTTCAAGATGAGCGAGCAGCGCTTCGAGCCCGACGAGCGGCTCGTCCATGCGCTCGAGACTCTGTTCATCCTGCACGCCGACCACGAGCAGAACTGCTCGACCAACGCGGTGCGCTCAGTGGGGTCCAGCCAGGTCGACCCGTACTCCGCCGTCACCGCCGGCATCGCTGCGTTGTACGGCCCGCTGCACGGGGGCGCCAACGAGGCGGTGCTCCGGATGCTGCGGCGGATCGGCTCGGCCGACAAGGTCCCCGACTTCATCGACGGGGTGAAGAACGGCAAGGAACGGCTGATGGGTTTCGGCCACCGGGTCTACAAGAACTACGACCCGCGGGCCACCATCATCAAGAAGGCCTGTGACGACGTCTTCGAGGTCACCGGCGTCAACCCGCTGCTCAAGATCGCCGTCGAGCTGGAGAAGATCGCGCTGGAGGACGACTACTTCGTGTCTCGGCGGCTCTATCCGAACGTCGACTTCTACTCCGGCCTGATCTACGAGGCGCTGTCGTTCCCGCCGGAGATGTTCACCGTGCTGTTCGCGATCCCGCGCACCGCCGGCTGGCTGTCCCAGTGGCTCGAGCTGGTCGACGACAAGGACCAGAAGATCGCCCGGCCGAAGCAGATCTACACCGGCCAGCGCAACGTCGACTTCGTCCCTCGCGACCAGCGCCGCTGACCGCGCCGGCCCACCGGTGTCGTGAGATCTGCACGCCATCGGCCGGCGGCACCGTGCACCGGTCACGACACACGGCCGGCGGGCAGGGTCTGCTCAGTCGCGGGCGCGGACGCCGTCGAGCACCACGTCCAGCAGCAGCTTGAGCTGGCCCGGGTCGGGGTTGGGTGTCAGCGCGAGGCCGCCGACGAGGCGCATCAGGTCGGGTGCCTCGATGTCGCGCCGAGCCAGTCCCTCGTCCTGGGCCCGGGTGAGTACGAGCATGGCCGCCTCCCGGATGACGTCTCGGCAGTGGACCAGGGTCGTCGAGTCGCGACTGACGGAGTTTGCCGAGTCGGCGAGCTCGGCGAGCAGCACCCGCTTGGTCACACCGAACTCGACGAACTGTGACATCAGCCCGGCCAGGGCGTCCCAGGCCGGCTTGTCCACCGACTCGCGCGCGGTCTTCTCCAGCGCGTTGACGTCCTGCATGTAGACAGCAGCGACGAGGTCGAACCGGGTCGGGAAGTGCCGGTAGAGCGTGCCGATCCCGACGTCGGCGCGCCGCGCCACCGCCTCGAGGGTCGTGTCGACTCCCTCGGCGACGAACGTGTCGCGCGCGGCGGCCACCAGGCGTTCGTAGTTGCGGCGCGCATCGGCGCGCATCGGGCGGGTCATGGGGTCGGTCATGGGGTCGGTCATGGGGTCGGTTTCGGCGGTCGACATGCAACTCACTCACAATTCCGTTTGCTAACCGGAGACAGCCTCCGTATAGTTATGGAGGAGGCCTCCGTTTCAACCTCAACTGTACCTCAGATCCATCATCTCTCGAAGGACAACCCACTGCCATGCCACACACCTCGCTTCGCGAGCCCGGCGCAGCCAGTACGCCCCGCGGCGTCCCGCCGTCGTCCTCAGCCGCTCGATCCATCCCCTCCATCCCCTCCACCCACTCGTCCCCGCCAGCTCCCACCTCGCGCGCAGCGCGGATCGCGCTGGCGCTCATCCTCACCGTCCAGCTGATGGTCGTACTCGACATGACCGTGGTCAACGTCGCGCTCACCGACCTAAAGGCCTCGCTGTCCTTCAGCACCCCCCAGCTGTCCTGGGTGCTGAACGCCTACACCCTGGCCTTCGGCGGCCTGCTGCTGCTGGGCGCGCGTGCCGGCGACATCCTCGGCCGACGGCGCGTCCTGGTGGTCGGCATCACCGTGTTCACGCTGGCCTCGTTCGCCGGCGGCCTGGCCGGATCGGCGGGCGCGCTGCTGCTCGCCCGCACCGTGCAGGGTGTCGGAGCGGCGATCGCGGCTCCGCAGGCACTGTCACTGCTGACGACGACGTTCGCGGAGGGCCGCGAGCGCACCCGCGCACTCGGCTGGTACGCCGCCGTCTCCATCGGCGGCTCGGCCATCGGGCTCATCGTGGGCGGCATGCTCACCGACTGGGTCTCCTGGCGCTGGGTGTTCTTCATCAACGTCCCGGTCGGTCTCGCGATCGCGGCGCTGACGCCGCGGTACCTCCCCGTCGGAGAGCGCATCCACGGGCGCTTCGACGTGGCCGGTGCGATCACCTCGACCGCCGGGATGACCGCTCTCGTCTACGGGTTCGTCCGCGCCGCCAGCCACGGCTGGCTGGAGCCCGAGACGGTCGCGGCCTTCGCCGCCGGCGTACTGCTGATGGTCGCGTTCGTTCTCGTCGAGCGCCGGGCCGCCCAGCCGATCACCCCGCTGGGGTTGTTCGCGCACCGAGACCGGGCCGCGGCCTACGCCGGCCGGCTGCTGCTGGTCGCGGGCATGATGGGGATGTTCTTCTTCCTGACGCAGTTCATGCAGGAGGTGCTCGGCCTCAACCCCCTCCAGACCGGGCTCGCGTTCCTCCCGCTGACCGCGGCGCTGTTCATGGCGTCGCAGCTGTCGGCGCGAGTGTTCGTCGAGACGTACGGCGCACGGACCGTGATGATCGTCGGCCTGACCCTGTCGACGACCTCGATGGTCTGGCTGGCCACCATCTCGACGAGCACCGGCTACCTCGGGTTGCTCGGGCCCCTCGTGTTGTTCGGCCTCGGCAACGGCCTCGCGTTCGTGCCGCTCACCGCCCTGGGCCTGTCCGGCGTCACGCCGGCCCAGGCGGGCGCGGCTTCCGGGTTGATCAACGCGGTGCAACAGGTCGGCGGGTCACTCGGCCTGTCCATCCTGGTCACGGTCTATGGCAACGCCGTGCACACCGATGCCTCCGGCCCCGGCGGCAACCTGCGCAGCGTCGCCCAGACGCTCACCCACGGCACGTCGTACGCCTTCGTCGGAGCCGCGGTGTTCCTGGCGATGACGCTCACCGTGGTCGCGTTGGTGGCTCGTCGTCAGACACCAGCGCCGGCCCAAGGCTGACCCAGGGCCGGCCGCAGGCCGGCATCCGGCTCGATCGATCATCGTCGGCCAGGACGCTTCCGCTCGCCAGGCGGGAGCGTCCTGCCGCCGTGCAGGAGGGCCACGATCTGCGCGAACGACTTGTCCGCCCTGGCGGTGCGGTCGAACGACGTGAGCCGAAGCAGCGGGCGCACCCGCTGACGCGCGACCGACTTGGCGTAGGTGAACTCCTTGAGGCCGTCCGCACCGTGGATCCGGCCGAAGCCGGAGTCGCCGACCCCCCCGAACGGCAGCGCCGGGATCGCCGCGAACGCGATCACCGAGTTGACCGAGGTCATGCCAGAACGCAGCCGACGGGCGAGCTCCGGCCCGCGCGCTCTGGAGTAGACCGTGGCGCCGAGACCGTAGGCACTGGCGTTGGCCAGCCGCACGCCCTCCTCCATGTCCACCACCTTGGCGATCGTCAGGGTCGGCCCGAACGTCTCGTGAGTGACCGCCTCGCTGTCCTCGGGGACGTCCACGAGGACGGTCGGCTGCACGTAGCGATCACCGACGGCGCCGGTTCCGCCCACCAGTGCCCGGCCGCCACGGGTCAACGCGTCCGCGATGTGACGGCGGATGATGTCCAGCTGCGACGGCATTGTGATCGGACCGATCGACGCCGCGTCATCGGACCCAGGACGGACGCGCTCGGCACGTTCGACGACCTGGGCCACGAACTCGTCGTAGACAATCTCGTGCACGTAGACGCGCTCGACTCCGATGCAGGTCTGGCCCGCGTTGGACATGCCGCCCCAGACGGCTGCGTCGGCCGCGGCGGCGACATCTGCGTCGGCGTCGACGAGCAGCGCATCCTTGCCACCACACTCCATCAGGACCGGTGTCAGGGTCTCGGCGCACGCGGCCATGACCTTCTTGGCGGTGGCCGTCGAACCCGTGAACGCCACCTTGTCGACGCCTGACCGGCACAGCGCTTCACCAGTGTCGCCGAAGCCGGTGACCAGCTGCAGCACCGGCTCCTCGACCACCTCTGCCAGCGAGTCGACCAGCCAGCCACCGACGCCCGGCGTGAGCTCGCTCGGCTTGAAGACCACGGCGTTGCCGGCAGCCAGGGCGTACGCGATGGAGCCGAGCGGGGTGAAGACCGGGTAGTTCCAGGGACCGATCACGCCCACCACGCCGAGGGGCAGGTACTCCACGGACGCCGATGCGTTGGCCATCAACACCCCCGAGCCGACCCGGCGCCGGCCGAGCACCTTCGGCGCATGCGTGGCAGCCCACGCGATGTGTTCGATGGCCAGGCCGATCTCGAGCTGGGCGTCGGCGACGGGCTTGCCCGTCTCGTCGTGCACGACCGAGGCAAGCTGGCCGATCCGACGGGTGAGCACACCCGCCCAGCGGAGGAGTCGTTGCCGGCGTCCGTCGAAGCCCAGGTCCGACCACCAGGACGCTGCCGCACGCGCCCGCACCGCGGCCGCAGCGACGTCGGAGCCGGTGTGCACGGGGTAGGTCCCGACGACCTCTCCGGTGGCCGGGTCGAGCGAGTCGAACGTCTGGTGAGTACGGCGGTCGGCAGTCGTCACGGTCATGTGCGGGCTCCTGACGTGGACGGGATGCTGGCTCGGTGCCCGCGGATCAGGTCGGCGGCCTTCTCGGCGATCATGATCGTGGGCGCATTCGTGTTGCCGCGAACGACCTCGGGCATCACCGACGCGTCGACGACCCGCAGGCCCTCGACGCCGCGGACCCGCAGATCGGGGTCCACCACGGCGAGCTCCCCCGAGCCCATCGCGCAGGTGCCGACTGGGTGGTAGAGCGTCTGAGTGACCTGCCGGGCGTGCTCGGTCAGCTCGGCGTCGGTGATCCCGGACAGCCGCACGGGCAGGAACGGCTCGCTGAGGTAGTGCGCCAGCGGCGCCTCGCCGGCCACGTCTGCCAGCAGGCGAAGACCCACCACCATCGCGTCCAGGTCGGCCTGGTCCTCGTAGTAGGCCGCGTCGATCACCGGCCGCCACCGGGGGTCGGCGGAGCGCAGCCGCAACCGGCCCCTGCTGCGCACCGACACGAGCGTCGAGGCAGCGGTGAACATGCGGCCCTGGGGCTCACGCAGGCCGTTGTCGTAGAAGCCGGTCGGAGCGACGTGCACCTGCAGGTCCGGCACCTCGAGGTCGTCGCGGCTGCGGACGAAGGCGCCGCCCTCCCCGATGTTGGACGTCAGCGGACCCCGACCGGTGGCCTGCCACTGCATGAGCCGCGCGGGCGTACCGAACTCGACGAGATCAGTGGTCCCGGTCGTACGCCAGACCAGCCCGGCGGCAGGGTGGTCGTGGAGGTTCTCGCCCACCCCGGGAGCGTCCACGACCGGGTTGATCCCCAGCTCGCGCAGGTGCGATGCCGGACCGATGCCCGACAGCATCAGCACCTGCGGAGAGTTGACCGAGCCCCCGCACAGCAGCACCTCGGCGTCGACCTGCACCTCGTGTTCGAGACCGCCTTGAAGGTAGGTGACGCCGGCGGCGCGGACCCCGTCCAACACGACCCGGCTGACGAGCGCGCCGGTGCGGACCGTGAGATTGGGCCGGTCCATGGCAGGACGCAGGTAGGCGTCAGCCGTCGACCAGCGTCGGCCCTTGCGACAGGTCACCTGATAGAGCCCGGCGCCCTCCTGCAGCGCTCCGTTGAAGTCGTCTGTCGGCCTCAGGCCGTACGCGACGGCGGCGTCCACCCACGCCTGCGTGAGTTCGTGGGTGTAGCGCCGGTCCTCGACCCTCAATGGCCCGTCGGTGCCGTGAAAGGGCTCGCCCAGCCGGGTGTTGTGCTCGGCGCGAATGAAGTAGGGCAGCACGTCGTCGTAGCCCCATCCGGCCGCGCCGTACCCATCGCGCCAGCCGTCGTAGTCTGCGGCGTTGCCGCGGATGTAGATCATCGCGTTCATCGACGAGCAACCGCCGAGAGCCTTCATCCGCGGCCAGTACGCCCGGCGGCCGTTCAGCTGCTTGCACTCGGTCGTCTCGTAGTTCCAGTCCCAGGCGGTCTTGAACAGGCTCGAGAACGCCGCCGGGACGTGGATCTCATCGGCGTCGTCGGGACCCCCGGCCTCGAGCAGCAGCACCGACACCGAGGGGTCCTCGCTCAGCCGCGCCGCGAGCACGCACCCCGCGCTGCCGGCACCGACGACGACGTGGTCGAACGCCTGCCGCGCAGCCATGCGGCCTCCCGATCGTCCCGGTCGCCCCGGGCGTACGCGCGGGTAACCTGACCTCACCTTAGGCGGTCGACCCGCTGCTCGTCCCAGACGGGTTCGTCACTCTCATAGACCGAGCCGTCGGCGCCGAACACGAGGAAGCGGTCGAAGCCGCGGGCGAACCACCGGTCGTGGGTCACCGCGAGCACGGTCCCCTCGAACCGCTCGAGCCCTTCCTCCAGTGCCTCGGCGGACTGCACGTCGAGGTTGTCGGTCGGCTCGTCCAGCAGCAGCAGGGTGGCTCCGGACAGCTCCAGCAGCAGCACCTGAAACCGCGCCTGCTGGCCGCCGGACAAGGAGCCGAAACGTTGCTCCGCGGCGATCGCGAGCTCGTAGCGATCCAGAGCGCGCGACGCCTGCTCACGCGGCATGCCGTCGCGGTGGTCGTCGCCGCGGTGCAGGATCTCGAGCAGCGTCCGACCCGTCAGCTCGGGATGGTCGTGGGTCTGCACGAACCAGCCGGGACGTACCCGAGCGCCGAGGCGAGCCCGGCCGGTGTGCCGTACCGGCTGGATCGGCGTGTCCCCGACCGGCCGGTGCTCGACGTCGGGGTCGCTGCCGCCGGCGGCGAGCAGCCGCAGGAAGTGCGACTTGCCGGATCCGTTGGACCCCAGCACCGCTACCCGCTCGCCGTACCAGACCTCGAGGTCGAAGGGTTTCATCAGGCCGGTCAGCTCGAGACTCTCGATGATCACGGCCCGCTTGCCGGTACGCCCGCCCTTCAGCCGCATGACGACGTTCTGCTCGCGCGGAAGCGTCTCCGGAGGGCCCGCCTCCTCGAACCTCGCCAGCCGGGTCTGTGCCGCGTGGTACCGGCTGGCCATGTCGGCGTTGTAGGCCGCCTTCTGCTTGTACATCTGCACGAGCGCCTTGATCTTGGCGTGCTCCTCGTCCCAGCGCCTTCGCAGCTCGTCCAGCCGCTCGAACCTGGCCCGGCGCGCCTCGTGGTAGGACGCGAATCCGCCCGGATGCACCCAGGCACCGTTGCCGCTCGCCCGCAGCTCGACGGTGACGACGCGGGTCGCGGTGTTGGCCAGCAGCTCACGGTCGTGGGACACGAACAGGATCGTCTTGGGTGACGCGGTGATGCGTTCCTCGAGCCACCGTTTGCCGGGCACGTCGAGGAAGTTGTCCGGCTCGTCGAGCAGCAGCACCTGGTCGGTTCCGTGCAGCAGGGCTTCGAGCACGAGGCGCTTCTGCTCACCCCCGGACAGGGTCGTCAGGTCCCGGTGGCGGGCCTTGTCGTACTGCACTCCCAGTGCGGCCATGCAGCAGACGTCCCACGTCACCTCGGCGTCGTAGCCACCGGCGTCGGCGAACTCCGCGAGGGCGTGGGCGTACCGCATCTGGATCGGCTCGTCATCGCGGTCCATCAGGACGAGCTCGACCGCATCCACCTCCGCGGCCGCGGCCCGCAGTCGCGGCGGCGCGACCGACAGCAGCAGGTCGCGCACCGTCCAGTCATCGTGGCCCTGGCTGACCATCTGGCGCATCACGCCGAGTCCGCCCGTTCTCGTGACCGTCCCGGCGTGCGGGGTCAGATCGCCGCTGATGATCCGCAGCAGTGTGGTCTTGCCGGCGCCGTTGGCGCCGACCAGGGCGACCTTGGCGCCCTCGCCGACCCGGAACGACACGTCGTCGAGCAGCACCCGCCCGTCGGGCAGCTCGAACCGGATGCCGGCCAGATCCACGTGTCCCACGAGGCCAGTCTGCCCGTGGGGGCTGGACGGCTGCGACCGGTTTAGCCGTCTCTCGCCGCGGTCATCGGCAGGCGTCGCCGCCGTCGGCGGGCGCGTGGCCATCCGGCTTCACACGCCGTACGTACCGTTTCGCGCCCGAAATGTCCGACTCGACGGTACGTACGGCGTGTGAAGCGGCAGCGAGCGCGTCCGGTCGGGTCGGGCGGTGACCGCAGCCGAGGTCGACGACCGACCCGGCGTGAGGATCGCGGGCGGCCGACCGGAACAGCACCGACGTCGCAACGAGACGTCGTCGACCAGCACCCGGCCGTCGGGCAGCTCGGAGCGGATGCCGGCCAGATCCACGTGTCCCACGGGCCAGTCTGCCGTCGCGGCCGGACGGCTCCGACCGGTTAGCCGTCTCTCGCCGCGGCCATCGGCAGGCGTCGCCGTCCGCAGGGCTCGGCCAGGCAACTTCGACCGACCTGAGGCACCGTCGCCTCATCGAAGCCCTTCGTGACCAGATGGCCCGAACGGGCCATTCCCCCCCCGACCGTTTGAGCCGTAGGTTGCTTCCGCCGATTCTGGTGAGGGGCGGTGTACCGTGAAGCGGACACAGCGAATCGCGGTGGCGATCACCGCGGCATTGTGCTTAACGGTGGGAAGCCCGATTGTGCTGACGAGTGCGGGTTATGCAACGGCTGGGGGGCATCCGCCGGTCGCAGGGCCGCACAACACCGGGGTGTTCAGCAATCGGCAAGCCACGAACCTGACCGCCGCGCAGTTGAGCCGGTTCCAGCCGAAGCTAGCCCTGCTGCGGGTGATCCAGCAGGAGCATCCCGGCGCCGGCAGGGTGAGTCCGCGATCGTGCCCACCCGGATCGCCATGCGTCCCGAACTCCGGTGCCGGGCCGCTGCCACACCCGCTGTACGCCGAAGGCGAGGGCGATGGTGGCAAGACGTACACCTGCGGACCGTCGGCCACCCGGAACATGGTCAAGGGGATGACCGAGGTCGACTACGGCGAAGCGCAGTTCGTCAGCTGGGAGCACACCACGACCGACGGCACCTCGGCGGTGGAGATCCGCGACGCACTGAACGCCCACTTCTTCAACTACGGCGCCTGGAACGTCCACGTTCCGAGCAGCACCAACGACCTGATGGGCCGGGTCGCCGACGACGTCTACTACGGGCAGACCACGATCCAGAACGTGCTCACATCCCCGTTGCCGTTCTGGGCCCATGTGGCTTACGAGCACTTCGACGTCGCCTACTTCTACAACTTCAGCACCAATGACCTCGGCGTGGCAGACGAGTGGAACCACGACACCGTCACGCCCGATGGTGGCCACGTGAACCCGTTCGGCTTCCACATCTTCCCGGCACCAAGCGACTACAACGCCGTCGTCGAGTCCCCCGACCGGCAAGTGGTCTGGTGACCAGCCCACCGCAGCGTCGCCGCACGGTGCCGCAGCGTTCCCGGCGGCAGATCACCGCCGCGGTCACGGCGGCTGTCGCCGTGCTGCTCGGTGGATGCACGTCCAGCGCAATAGCTGGCCACCACGTCAGCACACCGACACCCGGGTCCCCGGAGTCGACCGGCCGCGACCACCCTGCCGATGTTTTGCAGCTGACCAGTCAGACCAGCGTGCCTCTGCCCGGTGAACCAAGTGTGCTCGGGCTGGAGCTGTTCGGCAGTCATCTCGTCTGGGGTGCCTGCGTGGGGTGCTCAGAGCGCTTCGGCAACCCCAACATTGTGTTCGTCCGCGACCTCACCTCCGGCCACACGCGGCAGGTCGCCAAGAGCGCCTGGACGAGCGGCCTGATCGGCTCCGTCTCCGGGACCGGGAACACCGTGGTGTGGACCGACCTGAGTCGTCTCCCGTCGGAAGGAGATCCCAACGCGGAGTGGGCGATGTGGGCCGAGAACCTGCGCACCGGCCACCGGTGGACCATCACCAGCAGCCACGGCCGGTCGGACGGTGACTGGCCGGCTGCCATTGCCGCAGAAGGACGTATCGTGTGGCGGACTCTCGATGTGGATGGCCGCACCAGCGACATCATGGTGACGGACCTCGCCACCCGTCACACGTCGATCCTGGTCCGCCATGTGTTGCCGTTCAACGCCTCGCTCAGTGCTGGGTGGGTCGTCTACGACGACGCCTTCCCGCCGCACCAGCCGGGCGAGACCTGGAACCGGCCCCCGTCGAACTCCCGCGAGATCTACGCCGTCCCGGTCACCGGCGGCACCCCTCGAGATCTCGGCGGGAACCACCAGGCGTCGGCGCCCTGGGCACAAGGCGGCTGGGCCACCTGGGGACAACCGGTCAACGGCGACCAGAACCAGATCTGGGCCGTGAACCTTCGCAGTCCCGACGCGTCGCCGCGACGGGTTTGCTGGTGCTCCAACAATGTGCGGGAACCCGGCCGGTCCTTCGTTGCCTTCGACGGTGGAACGGGCGGCGGGGTGCAGGTGGTGTCGGACACCGGTGGTGCCGCGCCTGCCACGAGGCTCGCCGGCCTGGCCTGGTACGTGCCGGGCGGGTTCAGCACCGAGGGCCCACTGGTCGCCTTCGCAACCCAGGTCCATCCCCTCCGCAACGGTCTCATCACGCTCCACATCGACACCGTCGTGCCGGCCGGCTAGACCCGCGGGCGGGAGGGGCGGTCCGGCCGGCGCGTGGGCATCCCTCGCGCACAGGTGCGGGCCCGGTCGATCCGTCCAACCGGGCGCGTGGGCATCCGGCTTCACACGCAGCAGGTACCGGTTTGCGCCCGAAATGTCCGCCCCGACGGTAGTACGGCGGGTGAAGCGGCAGCTTGTCGGGCGCGCGTTGGGCATCCGGTCAGGTCGGGCGGTGTACCTCCAGGACCCGGAAGCCCTTCGCGCTGGCCAGCCGCTCGCAGGGGTGGCCCTGGCCGGCCAGCCACCGCTGCAGAGAGTCGGCGCCGAGGTTCTTGCCGATCACGAGTACGGCGCGACCGCCGGGACGCAGCCGCAGCAACCACGCCAGCAGCAGGTCGTGGAGAACCTGCTTGCCCGCATGGATCGGTGGGTTGGACCAGATCTCGTCGACCTGGAGATCCTCCGGGACCTGCTCCGGTGTGACCGTGCGCACGCGGCTGCCGATGCGCAGCCTGGCGGCGTTGGCCGCGGTCGTCTCCAGCGCCCGCTGGTTGACGTCGACGGCCCACACCACGGCTTCGGGAAGGCTGACCGCGAGTGCCGCCGTGATCGGCCCCCACCCGCAGCCAAGGTCGACGACGGACTCAGCGTGCTGATCGGGAGCGGCCGACCTGAACAACACTGACGTTCCGAGATCGAGCCGACGGGAGGAGAACACTCCGGTGGCCGCCACCAGCGTGAGCTCGTGACCCCAGGCGGGGAAGGCGATCCGGGTCTGTTCAACCGACGAGGACGGATCCGTGGAGAAGTAGTGGTCGTTCACATCCCTGCCCCAGGCAGGATGCGCACGGTGCGGGCCTGCTCGGCCCGCCTGGTCAGCTGATCGGGTGACGGGTACGCCACCTCCTCCAGTGTGAGCCCGTGCGCCGGCAGGACGGTGAACCTGCTGTCGCGCACGCCCGCGCGCAAGGCGCCGCTGGGCGCGGCGACTTCGTGTCGCCCCTCACCAACGGCGACCAGCGCACCCACAAGGCTCCGCACCATCTGGTGGCAGAACGCATCGGCGATCACTGTGCACTCCACCAGGCCGTCGTCGTTGCGGGAGCAGTGCAGCTCCAGCATGGTGCGCACGGTGGTGGCGCCGGGGCGGCGGCGGCAGAACGCCGCGAAGTCGTGCTCGCCGAGCAGGGGCGCCGCCGCGGTGTTCATGGCGTCGTGATCCAGGGCTCGTCGCCAGGCCAGCACTTCGCGACGCCGCAGCGGGTCGAGCCCGCCCGGCGAGTCGCAGATCCGGTAGGCGTACCGCCGCCACAACGCGGAGAACCGGGCGTCGAAGCCCGGCTCGACCACCGCGATGGCGCCGACGGCGATGTCGTCGGGGAGCATGCTCCGGATCCGCCGGGCCAGCTGGGCAAGATCCACCTCGGGCAGGTCTGCGTGGCAGACCTGGCCACGGGCGTGCACACCTGCGTCGGTACGACCGGCACAGGTGAGGTCGACCGACGGGAGCCGGAGGACTTGGGCCAGTGCCGCCTCGACCTCGCCCTGGACGGTGCGCAGCCCCGGCTGGCGTGCCCAACCCGAGAACTCACTCCCGTCGTAGGACAGATCGATGCGCAACCGGGTCACCACGTCGGCCCCTGCTACCTCACACCTCAGTCCTCGGTGTGCTCGCCGGCCTTGGTGAACCCGGCGACCCGAGCTGCCTCCTCGGTGCGGAACCACACCTCGGGCACCGTCTGGTCGTACCACTGACCGTCCGGCAGGTGGTACTTCATCGAGTCGGCGTTGCCCTTGATGTCGAAACCCTCAGGGGTGGTCCCATCCTCGAGGGGGGCCGCAGAGTCCGGGCCGTACGGGCCCTCCGACGAGGCAGGCTCGACGACGCCGGTCTGCTCGGCGTCGGCCTGCTCGGCGGTCTCCTCGGCCACCGCCTTCTCGGCCACCGCTTCCTCGGCCGACGGCTTCTGGGCGGCCTTCTTGGCCGACTTCTTGGCCGACTTCTTCGCCGGGGTGGCCGGAGCCGCGAAGTCGACCGACTCGACCAGCTCGATCACGGCCATCGGCGCGTTGTCGCCCTTGCGGGGACTCACCTTGGTGATCCGGGTGTAACCGCCCGGGCGAGTGGCGAAGCGCGGGCCGATGTCGGTGAACAGCACGTGGACGATGCTCTTGTCGTGGATCACCTTGAGCACCTGCCGGCGATTGTGCAGGTCGTCGTGCCGCGCCTTGGTGATCAGGTGCTCAGCGAACGGGCGCAACCGGCGGGCCTTCGCCTCGGTCGTGGTGATCTTGCCGTGCTCGAACAGGCTCGTCGCGAGGTTCGCGAGGATCAGCCGCTGGTGGGCCGGGCTGCCGCCCAGTCGCGGACCCTTGGTGGGCGTGGGCATGGTCTGTCTCCTGGGGCTACGACACGCACGAGCGTGCCTGAATCGTCAACGGATCAGCGGTCGAACGGCCTGAGTGAGCGTCAGTACTGCTCGTCCTCTGCGAAGCTCTCGTCGTCGTCGCCGTAGGCGTCCAGCGCTGCCCGCGGGTCGAAGCCGGGAGCGCTGTCCTTGAGGCCGAGCCCCATCTCGACCAGCTTGGCCTTGACCTCGTCGATCGACTTGGCGCCGAAGTTGCGGATGTCGAGAAGGTCCTGCTCGCTACGGGAGATCAGCTCACCAACGGTGTGGATGCCTTCACGCTTGAGACAGTTGTACGACCGCACCGTGAGCTGAAGGTCCTCGACCGGCAGGGCCAGGTCGGCGGCCAGCTGCTCGTCCACCGGCGACGGGCCGATGTCGATGCCCTCCGCCTCGACGTTGAGCTCACGGGCCAGGCCGAACAGCTCCACCAGCGTCTTGCCGGCGCTCGCGATCGCATCGCGCGGTCGCATCGACTGCTTGGTCTCGACGTCGAGGACGAGCTTGTCGAAGTCGGTCCGCTGCTCGACGCGGGTGGCCTCGACCTTGTAGGTCACCTTCAGCACGGGGGAGTAGATCGAGTCGACCGGCATCCGGCCGATCTCGGCGTCCCCAGCCTTGTTCTGGGCGGCCGAGACGTAGCCGCGGCCACGCTCGACGACGAGCTCCATCTCGAGCTTGCCGGTGCCGTTGAGGGTGGCGATCTTGAGGTCGGGGTTGTGCACCTCGACCCCGGCCGGCGGAGCGATGTCCTCGGCGGTGACGTCGCCCGGGCCCTGCTTGCGCAGATACATCGTGACGGGTTCGTCCTGCTCGGAGGAGACCACCAGATCCTTGAGGTTCAAGATGATCTCGGTGACGTCCTCGGTGACACCGGGGATGGTGGAGAACTCGTGGAGGACGCCGTCGACCTTGATCGAGGTGACCGAGGCACCGGGGATCGAGGACAGCAGGGTACGGCGCAATGAGTTGCCGAGGGTGTAGCCGAAGCCGGGCTCGAGAGGCTCGATGACGAAGCGCGAACGGTGGTCCTCGACGACCTCTTCGGTCAGGGATGGGCGTTGGGCGATGAGCATTGTGACTTCCTTTCCGCGCCGCCCGCTATATGACGGTCACGAACTGACAGGACTGGACTGGCACCGACTCGGGCAGCCACCCGCCGAGAGCGGATGCGACCCAGGCGGTTCACTTCTTCGAGTAGTACTCGACGATGAGCTGCTCCTGGACCGGGACATCGATCTGGGCGCGGACCGGGAGCTGGTGGACGAGAATGCGCATGCGGTTGGGCAGCACGTCGAGCCACGCCGGGACGAGGCGCTCGCCGTGGGTCTCACGGGTGATGATGAAGGGCGTCATCTCGATCGACTTCGCCCGCACGTCGATCACGTCGTGCTCGGTCACTTGGTACGACGGGATGTCGACCTTGTGGCCGTTGACCATGAAGTGGCCGTGCCCGACGAGCTGGCGCGCGTGCCGTCGCGTACGCGCGAATCCCGCGCGGTAGACGACGTTGTCGAGCCGAGCCTCGAGCAGCTGAAGCAGGTTGTCGCCGGTCTTGCCGGCGCGACGGCTGGCCTCGTCGTAGTAGCGGCGGAACTGCTTCTCCATCACGCCGTAGGTGAAGCGAGCCTTCTGCTTCTCCTGCAGCTGGAGGCGGTACTCGCTCTCCTTCACGCGGCCGCGGCCGTGCTGGCCGGGGGGGTACGGGCGGCGCTCGAACGCCTGGTCGCCACCGACGAGGTCAACCCCGAGTCGGCGCGACTTCTTGGTCATGGGACCGGTGTAACGGGCCATGTGAGTTCGCTTCTCCTTGGTCTTTCCGGAGTCTTACCGGGGATGGTCAGACGCGGCGGCGCTTGGGCGGCCGGCATCCGTTGTGCGGGGTGGGGGTGACGTCTGAGATGTTGCCGACCTCGAGGCCGACCGCACCCAGCGACCGGATCGCCGTCTCGCGACCCGAGCCAGGACCCTTCACGAAGACGTCGATCTTCTTCATCCCGTGCTCCATCGCCCGGCGACCCGCGGCCTCGGCGGCCATCTGCGCGGCGAACGGCGTGGACTTGCGTGAGCCCTTGAAGCCGACGGTGCCGGCACTGGCCCACGAGATCACCGCACCCGCGGGGTCGGTGATCGTGACGATCGTGTTGTTGAACGTGCTCTTGATGTGAGCAGCGCCCTGAGCGATGTTCTTCTTCTCCTTGCGGCGCACTTTCTTGGCGCCGGCCGTGGTTCGGCTCCTGGGAGGCATCTGTGGTCTTCTCCTACGACTGGGAAACGGGTCGGGTCGACTGGCGGACGGGCGGCTGGCCGGGTTGGCGGACCGGCATCACTTCTTGCCGGCCTTCTTCTTACCGGCAACCGTGCGCTTGGGGCCCTTGCGGCCGCGCGCGTTGGTCCGGGTCCGCTGACCGCGCACCGGCAGGCCGCTGCGGTGGCGGCGACCTTGGTAGCTGCCGATCTCGACCTTGCGACGAATATCGGCGGCGACCTCGCGTCGCAGGTCGCCCTCGACCTGGTAGTTGCCCTCGATGTAGTCGCGGAGCTTGACCAGCTCCTCGTCGCCCAGCTCGTGCACCCGGAGGTCAGGGCTGACCCCCGTCGCGTCGAGTGTCTTCAGGGCGCGGGTTCGGCCGATGCCGAAGATGTAGGTGAGTGCGACCTCGATGCGCTTGTCGCGCGGGAGGTCGACACCGACGAGGCGTGCCATGTGGCGGTGTCCTTCCTGACGTACGGAGGTCTGTCCGTGCCGCGTCCCTGTCTGCCTCGATGTCGCTGCACCTCGACAGGGCCCCTGCCTCCGGTCCGGGGGTGCCACGCCGAGACGATCACTCCGCAAGGAGTGGACGCACCGACGCGAGCGGTCACGTAGGGGGTGGTGCTGGATCAGCCCTGACGTTGCTTGTGTCGGGGGTTCTCGCAGATCACCATGACCCGCCCGTTACGGCGGATCACCTTGCACTTGTCGCAGATCTTCTTGACGCTCGGATTGACCTTCATCGAGCTCTCCGGGTGGGTCGGAGCAGGCATGACCGGCTCCGGCTAGGTGGACGGCTGGGGTGGGTTACTTGTAGCGGTAGACGATCCGACCGCGGGTGAGGTCGTACGGCGAGAGCTCGACCACGACACGGTCCTCGGGGAGGATCCGGATGTAGTGCTGTCGCATCTTGCCGCTGATGTGGGCGAGAACCTTGTGACCGTTGCTCAGCTCGACCCTGAACATGGCGTTCGGGAGAGCCTCGACGACGGAGCCCTCGATCTCGATGACCCCTTCCTTCTTCGGCATGTCCTCCGCAATCTTGTCGCTGATGTGTGACTGGGTTGCTGCCCGGACGTCCTCGCGACGTCACGGTGTGACTCGGCCGGGTCGCTCCGATGCCCTTCCCGCGAGGCGGGCAGCCGCAGGGCATGAAGAGACAGACCACACGAGGGCCGACAAACCAGTCTACGGCAGGGCAGGCGGCGTACCCAAATCGCCAAGGAATGCGCCGAATGCGTCGGGCGGCCGGTCGCGACCGGTCAGTCGAGGCCACCGTAGGGGACCCCGAGCTCGGCCAGCTTGGCCTTGCCGCCGTCCAGCGCGGTGAGGACCCACGCACCGTCGGGGGTCAGGGTGAACGTGTGCTCGAAGTGCGCCGCCCACCGTTCGTCCTGGGTCACCACCGTCCACTCGTTGTCGCGCACGGTGGTACGCGGCGACCCGAGCGTGACCATCGGCTCGACCGCGAGTGCCAGGCCGGTCACCAGCTTCGGACCCCGTCCCGCAGGACCGTAGTTGGGGACGTGAGGCGGCTGATGCATCGCCGTCCCGATCCCGTGCCCGACGTACTCCTGGACGATGCCGTAGTCGCCCTGGCTCTGGACGTGAGCCTCGATGGCGTGCGAGATGTCGGTGACCCGTCCGCCGAGCCTCGCGGCCGCGATCCCGCGCCACATCGACTCCGCACACACCGACATCATGGCGCGCACGTCCTCAGGCACTGGACCGAGCGCCACCGTCACCGCGGCGTCGCCGTGCCAGCCGTCCACGATCGCGCCGCAGTCGATGGAGACGATGTCTCCGGCGACCAGCTCACGGTCGCCGGGGATGCCGTGGACCACCTCGTCGTTGACGGACGTGCAGATGACCCCGGGGAACCCGTGGTAGCCCTTGAAGTTGGACGTGGCACCAGCATCGAGGATGTGCTTCTCGGCCAACCGGTCGAGGTCTCCGGTCGTCATGCCGGGTTGCACGGAGTCGGCGAGCATCGCCAGGGTCTCGCCCACGATCAGTCCGGCCCGGCGCATCACCGCGATCTGGTCCGGCGTCTTGAGCTCGATGCCGCGGTCACGCAATCCCACGGTCAGCCCTCCTCGACACCGGTGAGCGCCTCGATGGCGCGGGCCGTGACGGTGTCCACCGAGCCGGTCGCGATGATCGTGTGCAGCAGGCCGAGGTCGCGGTAGTGCTCGACCAGCGGCTCGGTCTGCTCGGCATAGACCTGGAGCCGGCGACGGATCGTCTCGGGCTTGTCGTCGTCACGCTGGAACAGCTCGCCGCCGCACTTGTCGCAGACACCGTCGACCTTGGGCTTGTCGAACTCCGCGTGCCAGACCCGTCCGCAGTTGCGGCAGGTACGCCGGCCGGACAATCGGCGCACGACCTCGTCCTCGTCGGCGGACAGCTCCAACACGGCCTGCAGGGCCGAGTTGCGGCGTTCAAGCATCGCGTCCAGGGCGTTGGCCTGCGGCACGGTGCGCGGGAACCCGTCCAGCAGGAAGCCCTTGGCCGCGTCCGGGTGACCCAGCCGGTCGTCGACCATCGCGATGGTGACCTCGTCCGGCACCAGGTCACCGGCGTCCATGAATCGGCGCGCCTCGCGCCCGAGCGCGGTCTGCTCGGCGACGTTGGCCCGGAAGATGTCCCCCGTGGAGATCTGCGGGATGCCGAAGTGCTGCGCGATGAACGTAGCCTGCGTCCCCTTCCCAGCTCCCGGCGGACCCACGAGAACCAGGCGCATCAGCGCAAGAACCCTTCGTAGTTGCGCTGCTGCAACTGGCTCTCGATCTGCTTCACGGTGTCCAGGCCGACGCCGACGATGATCAGGATGGTCGTTCCGCCGAACGGGAACCGCTGACTGACGTTGATCAGCACGAGCGCCACCAGCGGGATCAGCGACACCAGACCGAGGTACAGCGCTCCGGGGGCGGTGATCCGGGACAGGACGTACTGGAGGTACTCCTGGGTGGGCCGACCGGCCCTGATGCCCGGGATGAAGCCGCCGTACTGCTTCATGTTGTCGGCGACCTCCTCCGGGTTGAAGGTGATCGCGACGTAGAAGTAGGTGAAGAACACGATCAGCAGGAAGTAGGTGAGCATGTAGATCGGGTGGTCGCCGCGGACGAACTGGGTCTCGATCCATGGCGTCCAGCTCGCGTTGGGGTTGAACTGTGCCAGCAGGGCCGGGATGTAGAGCAGGCTGGACGCGAAGATCACCGGGATCACCCCGGCCTGGTTGACCTTCAACGGGATGTAGGTCGAGGCACCGCCGAACATCTGGCGGCCGACCATGCGTCGTGCGTACTGCACGGGGATGCGGCGTTGCGCTTGTTCGATGAAGATCACGGCCGCCACCACCGCGAGGCCGACGATCAGCACGACCGTGAAGATCAGCGGGCCTTTCTCGGTGAGGATCTGGTACATCGTCCCGGGGAAGGTCGCCACGATCTGCGTGAAGATCATGATCGACATGCCGTTGCCGATACCGCGGTCGGTGATCAGCTCGCCGAGCCACATGATCACCGCGGTGCCTGCGGTCATGGTCGTCACCAGGACGATAAAGCTGAAGATGCTGTTCTCGTGATACAGCAGGGCCTGTTGGCAGGTGCTGCCGAACAGTCCCCGGCTGCGCGCCACCGCGACGATGGTGGTTGCCTGCAGGATGGCCAGACCCAGGGTGAGGTAGCGGGTGTACTGGGTGATCTTGACCTGGCCGGCCTGGCCCTCCTTCTTCAGCGTCTCGAGGCGCGGGATCACCACGGTCAGCAGTTGCAGGATGATGCTGGCCGTGATGTAGGGCATGATCCCCAGCGCGAACACCGTGAGCTGCAGCAGCGCGCCACCGGAGAAGACGTTGATCAACGTGAACAGGTTGCTCTGGCTGCTCTGGGACGCCAGGCCGATGCACTGCTTGACGTTGGCGACATTGACGCCCGGCGCCGGCAGGGTCGAGCCCAGCCGGAACAGCACGATGACGAGCAGCACAAACAGCAGCTTGCGCCGCAGGTCCGGCGTCTTGAACGCGTTGACGAAGGCGCCTAGCACCAGGTCCTCCCACATTCCCCCAGCGACGTGAGGGCGTCGGTCATGTCGGGCACGTAGGCCGTGCGTTGGACTCTAACAGTCACAGTGGAAGGACCGCCTCGGGTCAGATCGAGGTGACGCTTCCCCCGGCGGCCTCGATCTTGGACTTGGCAGCGGCGGAGAACGCGTGAGCGGTCACCGCCACGGCGACGTCGATGTCGCCGCTGCCGAGCACCTTGACCGGTCGACCGCCGCGGACGGCACCCTTGTCGGCCAAAGCCTCGGCCGTGACCTGTCCGCCCTCGGGGTAGAGAGCGGAGATCTTGTCGAGGTTGACCACTTGGTACTCGACCCGGAACGGGTTGGCGAAGCCCTTGAGCTTGGGCAGCCGCATGTGCAGCGGGCGCTGACCGCCCTCGAAGCCGGCGGGCACCTGGTAGCGGGCCTTGGTGCCTTTGGTGCCTCGACCGGCGGTCTTGCCCTTGCTGCCCTGACCGCGGCCGACCCGCGTCTTGGCCGTCTTGGCGCCCGGTGCCGGACGCAGGTGATGGAGCTTCAGCGTCATCTCAGTCAACCTCCTCGACGGCCACCAGGTGGGGAACCGTCGCGATCATGCCGCGGATCTCGGGGCGGTCCTCCTTGAGGACCTCATCACCGATCCGCTTGAGTCCCAGGGAACGCAGCGTCTCGCGCTGGTTCTGCTTGCGGCCGATGCCCGAGCGAACCTGGCGCACCTTGAGCCGCGGCATCAGGCAGTCACCTCCCGGCGAGCCTTGAGCAGCGCGGACGGGGCGACATCCTCGACAGGGAGACCGCGGCGGAGAGCGACACTGTCCGGCGACTCGAGGGACCTCAGGGCCGCAACGGTGGCATGCACGATGTTGATCGCGTTGGACGAGCCCAACGACTTGCTCAGCACGTCGTGGATGCCGGCGCACTCCAGCACCGCGCGGACCGGGCCACCTGCGATCACTCCGGTGCCGGGTGCGGCCGGGCGCAGCAGGACGACCCCGGCGGCCTTCTCCGCCTGCACCGGATGCGGGATCGTCCCTTGGATGCGCGGAACCTTGAAGAAGCTCTTCTTGGCCTCCTCGACACCCTTGGCGATGGCGGCCGGAACCTCCTTGGCCTTGCCGTAGCCGACTCCGACCGTGCCGTCGCCGTCGCCGACGACGACGAGAGCGGTGAAGCTGAAGCGACGACCACCCTTCACGACCTTGGCGACCCGGTTGATCCCGACGACACGCTCGATGTAGGCGGTCTTGTCCGCCGATCCACGACGGTCGTCGCGGCCCCGGCGATCGCCGGCACCGCCGCTGCGGCGCTGGGCTCCGCTCATTTCGAACTCCTCAAAGTGCTCTTGGCAGTTGTCATCGTCGCGACCATCAGAAGGTCAACCCACCTTCGCGGGCCCCGTCGGCCAGGGCGGCGACCCGCCCGTGGTACTTGTTTCCGGCGCGGTCGAAGACCACGCTGTCGACGCCGGCGGCCTTGGCGCGCTCGGCCACGAGCTCGCCAACCTTCTTGGCCTTGGCCGTCTTGTCGCCGCTCGTCGAGCGCAGGTCGACCTCCATCGACGACGCCGACGCCAGGGTACGACCCTCGAGGTCGTTGACAACCTGGGCGACGATGTGACGGCTCGACCGGGTCACGACCAGACGTGGCCGCTCGGTCGTGCCGGACACCTTCTTGCGACCCCGTGCCTGACGGCGCAGGCGCGTTGAGGCCCGCGCAGTGGTGTGCTTGCCCTGTCTGAGTGCGATGGCCATCGTCACTTACCAGCCTTTCCGACCTTGCGGCGGACGTGCTCGCCGGCGTACCGGATGCCCTTGCCCTTGTAGGGCTCCGGCCTGCGCAGCTTGCGGATGTTGGCAGCGACCTCGCCGACCTTCTGCTTGTCGATGCCCTGCACCGAGAACTTCGTCACCGACTCGACGGCGAAGGTGATGCCCTCAGGTGCCTGGAACACGACGGGGTGGCTGAAGCCGAGGTTGAGCTCGACCGTGCCAGGTCCCTTGGCGATCACGCGGTAGCCGACTCCGACGATCTCGAGCTTCTTCTCGTAGCCCTCGGTCACACCGGTCACCATGTTGGCGATCAGCGTGCGTGAGAGCCCGTGCAGAGCCCGCGACGTGCGCTCGTCGTCGGGTCGCTTGACCTCGAGAGTGCCGTCGTCGGCGCGGGCAACAGTGATCGGCGCCGCAACCGTGTGGTTCAGGGAGCCCTTCGGGCCCTTGACGTTGACGTCCTGGCCGCTGATGGCCACATCCACGCCGGACGGGACCGTGATGGGCAGCTTGCCGATGCGCGACATTGCTGGATACCTCCTTGGTCCGTCGTCTCACCAGACGTAGGCGAGGACTTCTCCGCCTACGCCCTTGTGGTTGGCCTGCCGGTCTGTCAACAGCCCCTGCGACGTCGAGATGATCGCCACGCCAAGGCCGCCGAGAACCTTCGGCAGCCCGGTGGACTTGGCGTAGACGCGCAGGCCAGGCTTGCTGATGCGACGGACGCCGGAGATCGACCGCTCGCGGTTCGGGCCGTACTTGAGGTCGATCGTCAGCGACTTGCCAACGGCGCCGTCAACGGGCTCCTCGACCTTCCAGCCGGTGATGTAGCCCTCCTGCTGCAGGATCTCGGCGACGCCGGCCTTCAGCTTGGAGTAGGGCATGGTCACGGCCTCGTGGAACGCCTGGTTGCCATTGCGCAGACGGGTCAGCATGTCTGCGATCGGGTCGGTCATGGTCATGTGCTCAGTGCTGCTTTCCCACCATGGTTTCCGTGCCCGGACGGGCAGACGGACCTGTGGCGACTTGGTGACGATTCGGTGGGGCCGGGGTGACCCGCGGGTGGTGGCTCACCAGCTGCTCTTGGTGATGCCTGGGAGCTCGCCGCGATGGGCCATGTCCCGCAGACAGATGCGGCAGAGGCCGAACTTGCGGTAGACCGACTTGGGTCGGCCACACCGCTGGCAGCGGGTGTAGGCGCGCACCTTGAACTTCGGCTTGCGCGCTGCCTTGACGATCAGTGCTGTCTTGGCCATCTGTCAGGACTCCTTGAAGGGGAAGCCGAGGTGCCGCAGCAACGCGAGCCCCTCCTCGTTGTTGGTCGCGGTCGTCACCAGCGTGATGTCCATGCCACGGCTGCGGTCGATCTTGTCCTGGTCGATCTCGTGGAACATCACCTGCTCGGTCAGACCGAAGGTGTAGTTGCCCTTGCCGTCGAACTGGCGCGGGGACAGTCCGCGGAAATCCCTGATACGGGGCAGCGCGAGACTCAGCAGGCGGTCGAGGAACTCCCACATGCGGTCGCCGCGCAGCGTCGTGTGCGCCCCGATCGGCATGCCCTCGCGCAGCTTGAACTGTGCGATCGACTTGCGGGCCCGGGTGACCGACGGCTTCTGGCCGGTGATCGCCCCCAGGTCGCGGACGGCGCCCTCGATCAGCTTCGAGTCGCGGGCTGCCTCACCGACGCCCATGTTCACGACGACCTTGGTCAGGCCCGGCACCTGCATGACGTTGGCGAATGAGAACTCCTCGCGCAGCGCAGGAACGATCTCCTCGCGGTAGCGCGACTTCATGCGCGGAACGGCGCGCTCCGGCGCTTGGGTACTCATCAGATCTCCTTGCCCGTCCGTCGTGCGATCCGGACACTTCGGTGAGCGGTGTACGTCGAGCCGTCGGGGCGGGTCTTGGTCACTTCGTCACGACGGAAGCCGATCCGGGTCACTGACTTGTCGCCGTCGGCGTCGACGACCAGCATCACGTTCGAGGCGTCGATCGCAGCCTCCTGGGTGACGATGCCGCCGGACGTACCGGCCCGACCGCCCTGCTGGACGACCTTGGTGTGCCGCTTCACCCGGTTGACGCCCTCGACCAGCAGTCGGCCACTGTCCGCGAGGACGGCGATGACCTTGCCCTCGGCGCCCTTGTCCTTGCCGGCGATCACGCGGACGACGTCGCCCTTCTTGATGTTCGGCCGACGCTCGTTCCTCGGCTTGCTGGCAGTCATCACAACACCTCCGGGGCGAGCGAGATGATCTTCATGAACTTCTTCTCGCGCAGCTCCCGACCCACGGGCCCGAAGATGCGGGTTCCTCGAGGCTCGCCGTCACTCTTGAGGATCACCGCTGCGTTCTCGTCGAAGCGGATGTAGGAGCCGTCGGGGCGACGACGCTCCTTGACGGTCCGCACGACGACGGCCTTGACGACGTCACCCTTCTTGACGTTGCCACCGGGGATCGCGTCCTTCACGGTGACGACGATGACGTCGCCGATGCCGGCGTAGCGCCGACCTGAGCCGCCGAGGACGCGGATGCACAACACTTCCTTGGCACCCGTGTTGTCGGCGACCTTCAGTCGCGACTCCTGCTGGATCATCGGTCTTCTCCTGTTGTCTCACTGGTTCTCATCGCGGTTGCGCGGTGAGCCTGGCGGAACGACGTTTCTGGGGTCTGGGTTCCGGTCGCGGCTGTGGCCGGTTGTGTCACTTGGCCTTCTCGAGCACCTCGATGACGCGCCAACGCTTCGTCGCGGACAGCGGGCGCGTCTCCATGATCAGGACACGGTCGCCGATGCCGCACTGGTTCTGCTCGTCGTGCACCTTGAGCTTGCTGGTGTGGCGCATGACCTTGCCATAGAGAGCGTGCTTCACGCGGTCCTCCACCGACACGGTCACGGTCTTGTCCATCTTGTCGCTGACCACGAGGCCCTCGCGGGTCTTGCGGCGGCGGCTATGCCCCTGGTCGTCGTCGGTCACGGTGGTGCCCTTCGGGTCAGTGCTGGTCGGCTCGGTCATGCCTTCTCCCCCTCAACCGGCGCGTCGACGTCGATGATGCCGAGCTCACGCTCGCGCAGCACCGTGTAGATGCGGGCGATGTCGTGGCGTACCGAGCGCAGCCGGCCGTGGCTCTCAAGCTGCCCGGTCGCCGCCTGGAAGCGAAGGTTGAACAGCTCCTCCTTGGCCTCACGCAGCTTCTGCGCCAGGTCGTCCTCGTCGAGTGTTCGCAGCTCGGACGCCGTTGTGGTCGTCGACATCAGAAGTCACCACCCTCGCGGCTGACGAATCGGCACTTCATCGGAAGCTTGTGGATCGCGCGGCGCATCGCCTCACGGGCGATCGGCTCCGGTACGCCGGACAGCTCGAACATCACCCGGCCCGGCTTCACGTTGGCGATCCACCACTCGGGCGAACCCTTGCCGGAACCCATGCGGGTCTCGGCCGGCTTCTTGGTCAGCGGCCGGTCAGGGTAGATGTTGATCCAGACCTTGCCGCCACGCTTGATGTGGCGCGTCATGGCGATTCGGGCCGACTCGATCTGCCGGTTGGTCACGTAGTGCGCCTCGACTGCCTGGATGCCGAAGTCGCCGAAGGCCAACGCGGTGCCACCCTTGGCTGCACCGCGGCGCGTGGGGTGGTGCTGCTTGCGGTGCTTGACTCTGCGTGGGATCAGCATGCTCAGCCCTCCTGTCCTGCGCTGGGCGGCGCCTCGGCGGGGGCCTCGGTCGTCGCGGTCGCAGTGGCGGTCGCGGCGGCAGGTGCGCCGGCCGCGCCGGGCGCCTCGCCAGCGGGGCGA
>JBOHDX010000128.1:0-116609 GCA_050700835.1 Nocardioidaceae bacterium | reverse complement strand
GAGCCTGGCCGAGCACTGTGTCCTTGCCGCGGAAACCCCGCGGCGCCCATGACCGGAGGACCACACCGCAATGGCCAAGATGATCGCGTTCGACGAGGAGGCACGCCGCGGGCTAGAGCGCGGCATGAACACCCTCGCCGATGCAGTCAAGGTGACGCTCGGCCCGCGAGGCCGCAACGTCGTGCTTGAGAAGAAGTGGGGCGCTCCCACCATCACCAACGATGGTGTGTCGATCGCCAAGGAGATCGAGCTCGAGGACCCCTGGGAGAAGATCGGGGCCGAGCTCGTCAAGGAAGTCGCCAAGAAGACCGATGACGTCGCCGGTGATGGCACCACCACCGCGACCGTGCTGGCCCAGGCGCTCGTGCGCGAGGGCCTGCGCAACGTCGCCGCCGGCGCGAACCCGATGGCGCTCAAGCGCGGCATCGAGACCGCCGTGGACAGCGTCGTCGAGCAGATCGGCAAGGCGGCCAAGGACATCGAGACCAAGGAGCAGATCGCCTCGACGGCGTCCATCTCCGCGGCCGACACCAGCGTCGGCGAGATCATCGCCGAGGCCATGGACAAGGTCGGCAAGGAAGGCGTCATCACCGTCGAGGAGTCCAACACCTTCGGCCTCGAGCTCGAGCTCACCGAGGGAATGCGCTTCGACAAGGGCTACATCTCGCCCTACTTCTGGACCGACGCCGAGCGCATGGAGGCCGTCCTCGAGGACCCGTACGTCCTCGTGGTCAACTCCAAGATCAGCAACGTCAAGGACCTCGTGCCGGTGCTGGAGAAGGTCATGCAGTCCGGCAAGCCGCTGGCGATCATCGCCGAGGACGTCGAGGGCGAGGCCCTGGCCACGCTCGTCGTCAACAAGGTCCGCGGCACGTTCAAGTCCGTCGCCGTCAAGGCCCCGGGCTTCGGCGACCGCCGCAAGGCCATGCTGCAGGACATCGCCATCCTCACCGGTGGCGAAGTCATCAGTGAGGAAGTCGGTCTCAAGCTCGAGAACGCCGACCTCGGTCTGCTGGGCAGCGCCCGCAAGGTGGTCGTCACCAAGGACGAGACGACCATCGTCGAGGGTGCCGGTGACGCCGACCAGATCGCCGGCCGGGTCAACCAGATCCGCGCCGAGATCGACAAGAGCGACTCCGACTACGACCGCGAGAAGCTGCAGGAGCGCCTGGCCAAGCTGGCCGGCGGCGTTGCGGTGATCAAGGTCGGTGCGGCCACCGAGGTGGAGCTCAAGGAGCGCAAGCACCGCATCGAGGACGCCGTTCGCGCGGCCAAGGCCTCGGTCGAGGAGGGCATCGTCGCCGGCGGTGGCGTCGCTCTCATCCAGGCGGGCAAGAACGCGTTCGAGAAGCTTGACCTCGAGGGCGACGAGGCCACTGGTGCCAACATCGTCAAGGTCGGAATCGCGGCCCCGTTGAAGCAGATCGCGATCAACGCCGGCCTCGAGGGCGGCGTCGTGGCGGAGAAGGTCACCGGCCTGCCGGCCGGCCAGGGACTCAACGCTGCCACCGGTGAGTACGTCGACATGATCGCGGCCGGTATCCCCGACCCGGCCAAGGTCGTACGCTCAGCGCTGCAGAATGCCGCGTCCATCGCGGCGTTGTTCCTCACCACCGAGGCGGTCGTCGCCGACAAGCCGGAGAAGGCCAGTGCCGCTCCGGGTGGCGCGCCCGACATGGGTGGGATGGACTTCTGAGTTCCACCGCATCACAGCACTGAACCAGCAGCACGGATGGCAGCGAGGGCGGTCCCGGTTCGCCGGGCCCGCCCTCGTCGCGTGTCGGGCCGGGCGGATGTACCTGCGCCGGCACCCGTCAGTTAGGTAGCGTCGCGCCATGACTCGCGCTCGGGCCCGTTGGCTGCTGTCCCTTGTCGTCGCCACCACACTTGTCGCCACCGCGTCAGTAGCGCTGGCAGTCAGCCCGGCCGGACCGCGGTCGGCGAGGCTGACTGCGCAGGCCGCGAGGTCGATCGATGTCACCCGACTCCCTCCGGCCCCGTGGATGGGATCGCGCTCGGCGCAAGCGGCGTCCGGCGGCCGCTACCTGTACGCCGAGACAGACCAGACCTTCGTCGCGGGCCAGCGCCCCCGGGCCATCGCCGCGTCCTTCACGGTGCACCACCCCCGGCAGGTGCCGATCGGGTCGACGCGCAACGACCACTCGCTGGTCGAGATGGCCGTCCGGGCACCGAACCAGCACTTCAGCTACATCGAGGCCGGCTGGATCGTGAACGGTGGCAACCACGCACCGCAGCTGTTCGTGTTCTGGTGGCGGAACGGGCAGCCGCACTGCTACAACTTCGGCTGCGGGTTCCACCGCGCAGGCACCGGCATTCGCCCGGGAGCGACCTTGCATACCGGTAGCGTGATCCGGCTCGGCTGGGTACACGCTCGCCACGCCTGGTGGCTGCGCGTGAACGGACGTATCTCGGGCTACTACCCCGACCGGAAGTGGAACGGCACGTTCACCCGCGCCGGCTCCGTGCAGATTTTCGGCGAGGTCGCGACCAACCGAGGCATCCGCGTCTGCGACGACATGGGCAACGGCCGCTTCGCCCGGAGCCCCCGGGCGGCGCAGGTCTTTCAGGTCGCCTACACCGGTGGACCGCCGGTCAGGCTTCGCCGGGGAAACGTCAACGCGCCTAGGCTGTACACGCTCCGACGAAACAGCCACCACTCGTTCCGCTACGGCGGGCCAGGTCAATGCTGAGCGACTGAGCCGCCGACCGGTTCAGTGGTGCAGGAACGCCACGATCCCGCGAGCCAGCCCGACGGCGTAGCGATGCCGACCGGCGACCGATGACATCACCCTGGCGTCGTGCGCCTGCCGCATGTTGCCCAGCTCGACCATCACCGTCGGAATGTTGGAGAGGTTCAACGTCGCCAGGTCCCCGCGAAGGTCGATCCCGTCACCGCCGCCGACATAGTTCGCGACCGGGAAGCCGGCCGACTCGAGACCGCCACGGATGTGGCCCGCCAGTCGCAGCGACGACCGATAGATGTCGTGGGTCCACGGCGGCCGGTCGGTGGGGGCGATGACGTCGAAGCCGTGGCCGGCGCAGTAGCACCCGTCGCCGTGGATGCTGATCTTCAGGTCGGCGTGCTCCCGGTTGCCGAACCTGCCGCGGAAGTCCACGCACGGACCCCACAGCCTCATCCAGTTGTGCTTGCGGGTCAGTTGCACGGTGGCGCCGAGCCGCTCGAGGCGGAGCTTGAGCTGGCGGACGGTGTCGAACGCGAACGTCGCCTCCGGGAAGCCCGCGTTCGTCGCGGTTCCGCTGGTCTGGCAGGCCTTCTTGAATCCGCCGGCCGGGACCTGCCGGTTGATCTGTCGCGGGTGCGCACCGGCGCCGAGCTGGTGGCCGGCGTCGAGAACGATGAGCTTGCCGCGTAGCGGGTGCCCGGTCACCACCGTGGACCCCGAGATGCCGGCAGCGGAGGCGTCTCCGAGCGGGTGGGCAGCGGTTGCGCTCGGGCTGAGCCCCAGCGTCAGACCGCCGAGCGCGACGAGGGTCGTGACAAACCACCACAATCGGCGGTTCCTCCTCGTTGCGGGCACGCGTCGACTGTAGTGGTTCGAGGCCGTTTGAGCCTTCAGCGTCGGTTGTTGCGGAGCACATCGATTTGTCAAAAAGCCCTGTTTGGCCGGGCAATCTCTGTCAGCATCACCAGCGGGGGGCGGCGAGGAGAGCGAAGCCACAAGCGGTCTCTCGAGGGGACATGCATGGGACACCCGCAACAAGACGCCGACACTGCTGCGCGCCCGTACCACGGGGTCGACCGCCGCTCATCGGTGACGTTTCCCGTCTCCGGTGTGATGCTCGGGCGCGGCGCCTGCCTCGGCGCGGCCCTGCTGCTCGCGGTCGCGGTCGTCATCTTGGCGTACCGGCCGCTCCGGCTGAACCTGCTCCTCGGGGTCGGCGCCGTCATGTGGCTGACCGCGACGGTCAACGCAGCCCTGTCGCTGTTGTTCTCCTGGCGCGTGTGTGGCCGGTCCCGCGACGTCTGGATCGCCGGCACCCTGTTGGTGTCAGCGGTCGGCTCCCCGGTCGCCGCCGGTGTCCTCGAGGGCGGCGGTCAGGCCGCCGCCCACTCGGGCGCTTGGCTGGTGGGGCCCTGCTTGATGCTGGTCGCCGCCGCCTACTGCGCGCGCACGGGTGAGGTCGACGAGGTCATCTCCGACCTCAGCATCGCCGTCTTCATCGGCAAGCTGGGGCTCCGGGTGCTCGGAGCGGCCTGTTTCGGTCTGGTCCTGGGAATGTTGCTGCCCGCTCCGCCCTCGGCGGTCCCGTTGGTGCTGACGATCGTCGGGCCCTTGGCCGTTGGGTTCGTCGCGCTGGCGAGCCCCGGCATCCGCCGCGACGTGCGCTTCGTCCTGGCCTGCGCCTTCACGCTGGTGTCGGTGTCCCGGATGCTGCTGGGCGACGTGACTCAGCAGGAGTTCGGGTTCGCGACCCTGGCCTCGATCGGGTTCCTCGGCGCTGCCTGCGGCGTCGTGATGGCGTTCGGTGTGGACCGGTTCCGGGTCGCCCAGGTGCATGACCAGCGTCGCGGCCTGAGGCTGCTGGCGCGGGTGACCCAGAGCTCGCTCAGCCACGACGCGGAAGCGGCGCGCCGGCATGACGCGCGCTCGGCGCTGGCCGCGGTCCAGATGGCCAACGAGCTGCTGCTCACCAGGAGCGAGGGGCTGGACCCCTCGACCCGGACCGAGCTGGTGGACGGTGTTCGGACGGAGTTGCGTCGGGTGGCCGCGTTGCTGCGCGCGCCGGCACCGACGGCGACCGCTTCGGTCGAGCAGCGGCTCGAGTCCGAGCTGTCCGTGCTGCGCTGCGAAGGCATTGCGATGGAGAGCCAGATCGAGTCCATGCCCGACCTCGACGCACCTCCCTCGATGCTGTTGTACGTCGCATCGGTGATCAGGGCCGCGAGTGACGCCGTGTCCGGGCGTTGCCTCGAGCTGCGAGCACGCGCCGACCACGACGTGCTCGTGGTTGAGATCGACGAGGCACGGGCACCGATCCGGGCCCAGCTCGCCCATCGCCGCGTGTCGCTCGCCGACACCCAGGCGGTCCGCGAGGTTGCCCTCGACGACGACGCCCTCGTGGCTCGCATCGAGTCGTCGCCAGGTCGCGGCCTGCGGCTGCGGCTCCGCCACACCGGTGCCTACGCACCGGGGTCGCCGTCGGTCGACCGCGCGATGCAGAGCGCCTGACGTGGCCAACGCCCGGATCGCGGTCGTCGACGACCACTCACTGTTCGCGCAGGCGATCAGCCTGGTGTTGCGGTCCGGTGGCGCGGAGGTGACGGTCCATCCACCCGCGCTCGACATCCCCGACCGGCTGGCCGGACAGGACGTCGACCTCCTGCTGCTGGATCTCGCTCTCGGCGACGGGCTGACCGCGCTCGACCTGCTGCCTGACGTGGTGAGACTGGTCGGTCGGGTGCTGGTGCTGACCGGCGAGACGAGCGTCGTCTCGTGGGGGAACTGCCTGCTGGCCGGCGCGCACGGGGTCGTACCCAAGACTCTGTCGATCGAGGAGATCTCAGCACTCATCGCCGGGTTGTCCCGCGGCGACGCGGTGCCCGAGGCGTACCGCGACCACCGGTGGTCGGATGCAGCACGCCGGGCCGCACGGGAGCAGACCGCCACCATGGAGCCGTTCGACGCGCTGACCCGCCGGGAGCAGAGTGTGCTCAACGCCCTCGTCGAGGGAGAGTCCGCGGCCGACATCGCTCGGGACGCCTACGTCTCGGAGGCCACCGTGCGCTCCCAGATCCAATCCGTGTTGCACAAGCTGGGGGTCAGGTCCCAGCTGCAGGCGGTGGCCAGGGCGCGGCGGGCGGGTTGGGTCTCGCCCGGCGCGACCAGCTAGATCGGGGCGCCGACCTTCGCCAGCTCCGGCTGCTCCGGCGCCGAGTCGGTCACGTCCTCGACCCGACTGAGGTGGCTCGGCCACCACATCCATCGTCCGATGTCGAGGTTGAGCGCGGTCACGAGCACCGACCGCACGATGATCGTGTCGAGCAGGACACCGAACGCGACCGCGAACCCGATCTCGGAGAACGCCGTCAGCGGCAACGTCGCCAGCACGGAGAACGTGCCCGCCAGCACGAGGCCCGCCGAGGTGATCACGCCGCCGGTGGCGCCGAGCGCGATCAACGACGCGCGGCGGGTGCCGACCTTGAGTGCCTCCTCACGCACCCGGGTCATCAAGAAGATGTTGTAGTCGATGCCCAGCGCGACCAGGAACACGAACACGAACAGCGGCAGCGACGTGTCGGCACCGCCGAACCCAAAGACGTACTTGAACACCAGTGCGCTGACACCGAGTGCGGCCCCGAAGGACAGCACCACCGTCGCGATCAGGACCAGAGGCGCGAGCAACGACCGGAGCAGCAGAGCCAGCACGATCAGGACGACGATCAGAACCAGCGGGATCACGACGTTGTTGTCGTGTCCCGACGCCCGCTGCACGTCGAGGTTGATCGCGGTGCCGCCTCCGACCAGGGCATTCGCGCCCGGGACGGCGTGCACCACGTCGCGAATGCGGTCGATGGTGGCGTAGGCCGCCTTGCTGTCCGGTGCGTCGGCCAGCGTTGCCTGCAGGTAGGCCAGGCCGTTCTTGACCACCGGAGCAGCCACCTTTTGGATGCCCTGCGTCTCCGCCGCGGCGGCGCGGACCTGGGACGCGGCACCGGCCGACGACAAGATGACCACCGGGTCGCCGGCCCCGCCGGCGAAGTGGTGGGCCTGCAGCACACCCTCGCCCACGACGGAGTCCGGGGTGTTGCGGAACGACTCCGCCTGCGTCAGGCCGGTCGCCCCCAGCTTGACGCTGCCGAGGCTGAGCGCTGCTAAGACGACGGCGGTGACGCCCCACACGACCCGGGGCCGCGGCTTGATGAACGACCCGACCCGGGCCCACAGTCCGGTGGCGGTCGGCTCGGGGGTGCCCACGTGTGGGCGAACCGGCCAGAACATCCAGCGCCCGAAGATCACCAGCAACGCGGGCAGCAGGGTCAGCATCACCAGCAGACCGACGGCCACGCCCACCGCACAGACCGGGCCGAGGCCCTGCGTGGAGTTCATGGTGGCGGCCAGCAGGCAGAGCATGCCGAGCACGACGGTTCCGCCGCTGGCGACGATCGCCGGACCCGCTCGGTGCAGCGCGACCCCCATCGCCTCGTGCCGGTCCTCGTGGCGACGTAGCTCCTCCCGATAACGCGCCACCAGCAGCAACGCGTAGTCGGTGCCGGCGCCGAACACGAGCACGGTCAGGATGCCGGCGCTTTGCCCGTTGACGGTGAGACCCGCGTGGGACGCCAACAGGTAGATGACGCCTTCGGCAGTCATCAACGCCGTCCCGGCGGAGATCACCGGCAACAGCCACAGCAGCGGGCTCCGATAGGTCAGCAGCAGGATGAGGACGACCACGCCGATCGTGGCGAACAGCAGCTTGCCGTCGATGCCGGAGAAGGCCGCGCTGGAGTCTGCCGCGGTGCCGGCCGGCCCGGCCACGTGTGCGGTCAGGCCGTGGGCATCCGAGCGCGCCTGGTCGAGGATCGACTTCACCGCGTCGGGTGCCTTGGCCCACGCGTCGCTGCCGAAGTTGAGCGGGATGACCGTCTCCAGCGCCTGCCCGTCCGCGGATGCCACCGGCCCGACGATGCGGCCGTCCACGCCGGTGAGGCTGGCGAACGCGTTGGCGTCGGCCGTGGCCTTTGCCTTGTCGGCCGCGGTGAGGCCCGACGTCCGTTCGTACACCACGACGGCCGGAATCTCGTTCGGCGACTGGAACGCCGCCTGCCGGTCAAGGACCTTGGTGGACTCTGCGTTGCCCGGTAGCCACGACTTGGCCTGGTTGTCCTCGGCGCCCGTCAGCTTGCCTGCCAACGGGGCCGCCACGATGAGCACGACGATCCAGAAAGCCAGGATGGCCCACTTGGTGCGGTGGCCGCTCACGGCGCCCGCAAGAGCTCTCGACACGACTGTCCCCTCCGGTGAATCGAACTGTGGGTCGACCCGAGTCGACGTGCGGCGAATCGAATGTCTAGCGATGTCAGTCACCTGGTTGGACTTCGACGAGAAGACGATCTCATCGGCCGCAGGGCCGGGTGATCTTTGACAGGAGAACGCTATCCGGTTGCACGGACAGTTCGCCTCAGGGTTTTCACCGATGTTGCATGGAAGGATTCCCCCATGCCCACCCAACTCGCACATCTGCAGGAAATGTTGCGCGGCGCACCCTTGACCGATGGTCACAACGACCTGCCTTGGGCGCACCGCGACGCCGCCGGCTACGACCTCGACACCCTCGACATCGGCAGGCCGCAGTCCGCGCTGGACACGGACCTGCCGAGGCTGCGTACCGGCGGCGTGGGGGCGCAGTTCTGGTCGGTGTTCGTGCCCTCGTCACTGCCGGGCGACGCTGCGGTGACGGCGACGTTGGAGCAGATCGCGTTCGTCCGCAGCATGTGCGTCCGTTACCCCGACGATCTCGTCTTGGCCACCTGTGCCGACGATGTCGACGCGGCGGTACGCCAGGGCCGCATCGCCTCGCTGATGGGCATGGAGGGCGGCCACTCGATCAACGGGTCCCTCGGTGTTCTGGAAGCGATGGCCGCGCTCGGCGTTCGCTACCTGACGTTGACCCACAACGACAACGTGCCCTGGGCCGACTCCGCCACCGACGACGCCGTTCTGAACGGTCTGTCCGGTTTCGGGGAACAGGTCGTTGCGCGCATGAACGACCTCGGCGTGGTCGTCGACCTGTCGCACGTCAGCGCCGACGTGATGCGCCACGCCCTCCGGGTCACGCGGGCGCCGGTGATGTTCAGTCACTCGAGCGCACGCACGGTCTGCGACGTGCCCAGGAACGTGCCCGACGACGTGCTCGAGTCGCTCGCCGGCAACGGCGGTGTGTGCATGGTGACGTTCGTGCCGATGTTCGTGTCGCCCGGCGCCGCCCGGTGGTACGTCGAGTGCCAGCAGGCGTGCCGAGATCGCGGCCTCGACCCGCGCCGGTTCGCCGATCTCGACCCGGTGATGAGTGAACGGGCCGCGACCGACCCGCCGCCGGACGCCACGATCGACGACGTCGTCGCCCACATCGAGCACGTCCGTGACGTCGCCGGCATCGACGCCGTCGGACTCGGCGGCGACTTCGACGGCACGTCGTTCCACACCGTCGGACTCGAGGACGTCTCGACCTACCCGGCACTGTTCGCGACGCTGTCCAACCGCGGCTGGTCTCGCGACGACCTGACGAAGCTCGCGGGACGCAACGCGGTCCGGGTCCTGCGCGACACCGAGAACGCCCGTGCCTGACGTCGTCGGGCTGCTCCTGGCGGCCGGCGCCGGTCGTCGCATGGGCCTCCCGAAGGCGCTAGTGGTCGACGACGATGGGGAACCCTGGGTACGCAATGCTGTCCACACCCTCGGCGCCGGGGGGTGCGTCCCGGTGATCGTCGTGATCGGCGCCGAAGCGGCGCGCGTGCGGGATCTCCTGTCCGTCGTGCACGACGTCCAGATCGTGGAGGCCACCGAGTGGGCCGAGGGCATGGGTGCGTCGTTGCGAGCGGGGCTGGACGCCTGCGTCACCATGTCACCGGGCGCGGACGCTGCGCTCGTGCATCTGGTGGACGTACCCGACGTTGGCGCGGAAGTGGTGCGCCGGGTCGGCGGACATGCCGCAGCCGGCACGCTTGCCAGGGCGGTTTATTCGGGTCGACCGGGGCATCCGGTGCTGCTCGGACGCGAGCACTGGGCGCAGGTGGTGGCGAGCTCCCGCGGCGACCAAGGGGCCCGGGCGTACCTCGCGGCGCGCGATGTCGAGCTGGTCGACTGCTCCGACCTCGCCACGGGTGCCGACGTCGACAGCCGCTGACGTCGTCGCCGGGGCGGGTGGTCACCGAAGAATCGGCATTGTGGTGGCCCTGACTACCCGGATGTCGATTCGTGGGTCGTGGCCGCGCTGAAATCGGGCTACCGGCGGCACCGCCTACAGTGGTGGCATGTGGTGGATCCTTCTCGTCATCGTCGCGGCCGTGGCCGTCGGCTACGTGTTCCGTGTCCAGATCCTGTCCAAGGTGCTGGGCCAGTCCGACGCGCGCGTCCGCCGCGCGCTCGAGCGCCGCAAGCGCTGACGGCTGACCAGCGCCCGCTCCCGGTCAGTCGAGACGGCGGTGCAGCACTGGTGGCGTTCGGCGATGCGATACCCAGGTTGGTACTCCCGCCGCGATCCGCGATGCTGGCCATGTGCCAGACCTCGCCAGTGCCTCCGACGTAGCCGCTCGGCTCGCCCAGACCGGCTACCTCGCCGACGACGGGCTGTCGACGATCACCTACCTCAGCCAGGCCATGCAACGACCCTTGCTGCTCGAAGGCGAGCCGGGCACTGGCAAGACGGCGCTCGCGGAGGCGCTGGCGGAGGGTCTGGACATCCCGCTGATCCGGCTGCAGTGCTACGAGGGCATCGACGCGACGCAGGCGTTGTACGACTGGGACTTCCCGCGACAGATCCTGCACCTTCGCGCGGTCGAGGCGGCGTCGACCGGAGCACTCGACGTCGCCGAGGTCGAGCAGTCGTTGTTCGACGAGAGGTTCCTGTTGTCGCGTCCGGTCCTGCGCGCCCTGCGCGAGAGCCCGGCGGTGCTGCTGATCGACGAGGTGGACCGAGCCGACGACGAGTTCGAGGCCTTCCTGCTCGAGGTGCTGTCGACGTACCAAGTGACGATTCCCGAGTTCGGCACCGTCGTGGCCAGCACACCGCCGACCGTGGTTCTCACCTCCAACCGCACCCGCGAGCTGCACGACGCGTTGAAGCGGCGGTGCCTCTACCACTGGATCGACCACCCTGGTCTGGCGCGCGAGGTCGAGATCGTCCGACGGAGATTGCCAGACGTCTCGCAGCGACTTGCTGAGCAGGTGACGGCGGCGGTGCAGCGGATGCGCCACTCCGAGGACCTGCTCAAGCCGCCCGGCGTGGCGGAGACCCTGGACTGGACCAGGGCTCTCCTGCACCTCGGCCGCGACGAGCTCGACCTGGAGACCGCGGCCGCCACGTTGGGCGCCGTGCTGAAGTACCGCGAGGACGCGGAACGGGTGCGGAACCGGCTCGACCAGCTGCTGGCCGGGTGATCGGAGGTGCACGCCGCGGACACGGTGCTGCTCGGGTTCGCGCGGGCGGTCCGGAAGGCGGGCGTCCCGGTCACGACCGACCGTGCCCAGACCTTCCTGACCGGTACGTCCCTGGTTGGCGCCGACCAGCGCGACGGGGTCTACTGGGCCGGACGCGGAACGCTGTGCACCGGCCCTGACGACATAGACCGGTACGACCGCGTCTTCTCGTCATGGTTCACCGATCACGACCTGCCGCGGCCCCGGAGCGGGCCCGCGCCTCGCACGGTCCGCCAGGCGGACCTGACCGCGGGCGGGGTCGGCGACGACGGTGAGGAGAGCGTCCTGCGCACCGTCGCCAGCGACACCGAGGTGCTGCGGCACCGCGACGTGGCCGAGCTCAATGCCGGCGAGCGGTATCGGCTCGGCGCCATGTTCGACGCCCTCGTCGTGCAGGTGCCGACGCGACGCAGCCATCGCCGGCAGCGCTTCCACCGCGGCGACATCGATGCGCGGGCCACCGTGCGGGACCAGATCCGCCGGGCGGGGGAGCCGGGCCGGATCCGGTACGCGCGAGAACGCCGCCGAGCACGGCGTGTGGTGCTGCTGATCGACGTCTCCGGATCGATGGAGGCATACGCGGACGCGCTACTGCGGCTGGCGCACCGGGTGGTGACCGCGGCGCCGCACAGCACAGAGGTGTTCACCGTCGGGACCCGGCTGACGCGGGTCACCAGGGCGCTCCGACTGCGTGACCCGGAGCAGGCGTTGCGGGAGGCCGGCCGCACGGTTCCCGACTGGAGCGGCGGCACCAGGCTCGGGGAGTCGCTGCGAGTTTTCACTGATCGGTGGGGTCAGCGGGGAATGGCGCGAGGGTCTGTCGTGGTTGTCGCCAGCGACGGCTGGGAGCGTGGCGACCCGGTGCTGTTGGGCGAACAGACCCGCCGGCTGGCGCGGATCGCGCACTCGGTCGTCTGGATGAACCCACACCGGGGCAAGCCCGGCTACCTGCCCGTCCAGAGCGGCATCGCGGCGGCTCTGCCGTACGTCGATGCGCTCGTGGCCGGACACTCGATGCAGTCCTTTGCCGAGCTGTTGGAGGTGATCGGTGATGCGTGACGTACTCCCCGAGCTCGTGCGATGGTGGCGCGACGGTGAGACCGTCGGTGTCGGCACGGTGGTCGGCACGTGGCGATCGGCCCCACGCCCGGCCGGCGCCTCGATGCTCGTCGGGCCCGACGACACCGCGGTCGGATCGGTGTCAGGTGGCTGCGTCGAGGGCGCGGTCTACGAGCTCGCGCAGCAGGTGGTCGCCGACGGCGCACCCGTCCTGCAGCGGTACGGCGTGTCCGACGACGACGCGTTCGCGGTCGGCCTGACCTGCGGCGGGATCCTGGACGTATTCGTGGAGAAGGTGTCCGCCGAGACGTTCCCCGAACTCGGTGAGGTTGCGAGCGACATCGACGCCGGCCGGCCGGTGGCGGTGGCCACCGTCGTCGAGCACCCCGACCCGGCCTGGCTCGGCCGCCGGCTGGTGATCCGGCCCGAGGGCGCCGACGGGCCGCCGACCGGTTCGCTCGGCTCGGCCCGGGCCGACGACGCGGTGACCGATGACGTGCGGGGTCTGCTGGCCGCAGGCCGCAGCGAGCTGCTCACGTTCGGTCCCGACGGTCAGCGTCGGGGTGAGGGCATGCGGGTGTTCGCCGCGTCGTACGCGCCGAAGCCCCGGATGCTGGTGTTCGGCGCGATCGACTTCGCGGCCGCCGTGGCCCGCCTCGGCTCGTTCCTCGGCTACCACGTGACCGTCTGCGACGCCCGCCCGGTGTTCGCCACCGCGTCGCGGTTCCCCGACGCTGACGAGGTCGTCGTCGACTGGCCGCACCGCTACCTGCGGGCGCAGGTCGACGCGGACGCGATCGACCCGCGCACCGTCATGTGCGTGCTGACCCACGACCCGAAGTTCGACGTGCCGCTGCTCGAGGTGGCGCTCCGGCTGCCGCAGGTCGCCTACCTCGGCGCGATGGGCTCACGACGGACCCACGAGGACCGGCTGGCCCGGCTGCGCGAGGCCGGTCTCACCGACCACGAGCTGGCAAGGCTCTCCAGCCCGATCGGCCTCGACCTGGGCGCCCGCACGCCGGAGGAGACCGCGGTCTCGATCGCGGCCGAGATCGTCGCCCGGCAATGGGGCGGTGCCGGTGAACGCCTCGCCGAACGCGCCGGCCCCATCCATCACGGGGCTCCGCGCTGAAGACTCTTGGCGTCATCTGACAACTCGCCCTTGCGACGCGCGTCACACCACAGCAGGATCGCAGTAGACATCCGTGCGCGAGGAGGCTGCATGACCGAGATCAGCGTGACCGTCGACGGGGCCAACTACACAGACGCGGTCGAACCCCGGATGCTGCTGGTCCAGTATCTGCGCGAACGCCTCGGCAAGACCGGCACGTTGGTCGGTTGTGACACCACGAACTGCGGGGCGTGCACGGTCCACCTCGACGGGCACAGCGTCAAGTCGTGCACCATGCTCGCCGTGCAGGCCGATGGTCACGAGGTGACCACGATCGAAGGACTGGCCACCAACGGCACGCTCCACCCGATGCAGGAGGCGTTCCACGACAACCACGCCCTCCAGTGCGGGTTCTGTACGCCCGGCATGATCATGCAGTCGATCGACCTGATCAACGAGCATCCGAATCCCGACGAGTCGACCGTACGCAACGGACTCGAAGGCAACCTCTGCCGCTGCACCGGCTACCACAACATCGTCAAGGCCGTGCAGGCCGCCGCGAAGGCCACCGCAGGGAGCCCGTCATGACCGTGACGGAGGAGCGTGCCCAGGACCAGCCGGGCCTCGAGGTCGGGAAGGCGCGCCTGCGCAAGGAGGACCAGCGACTGATCACCGGTCGCACCCGCTACACCGACAACATGGTGTTGCCAGGCATGCTGCACCTCGCGATGGTGCGGAGCCCCATCGCGCACGGCACGATCGCCTCGATCAACGTCGACGCCGCCAAGGCGTCCCCGGGCGTCGTGTCGGTCATCACAGGCCAGGACATCGCCGAGGCCCACGGCAGCCTCCCCAACGCCTGGCCGATCAGCGAGGACCAGAAGGCTCCGGCCCACCCGGCAGTCGCGGTCGACCACATCGCCTTCGCCGGCGAGATCGTGGCCGTCGTCGTGGCGCGCACCGCAGCGCAGGCCCGGGACGCGACCGAGCTGGTCGACGTGGACTACACCGACCTCCCGGTCGTGCTCGACATAGAGGCGGCGTCGCAGGGCGAGCCCTATGCTCACCCAGATCTGGGGACGAACGTGTCGACCACCTGGGTCTTCGACTCGGCCGCAGCCGAGACCGGCGCGGACGTCGACAAGGCCATCGAGGACGCTCGCTCCGGCGGGATCGTGATCGAGCGGACGTTCCGGCAGCAGCGGCTCATCCCGTCGTTCATGGAGCCGCGCTCGACCGTGGTCGACCCCACGGGTGAGCAGGTCACCATGTGGTCCGCCACCCAGATCCCGCACATCCTGCGGTTGATGCTTGCTCTCACCTGCGACATCCCCGAGAGCAAGGTGCGGGTCGTCGCCCCCGACGTCGGTGGCGGGTTCGGCGGCAAGCTGCAGGTCACCCCCGAGGAGATCGTCACGCTGCTCGCGGCCCGTCGGCTGGGCAAGCCCTGCAAGTACACCGAGACCCGCAGCGAGTCCCTCATGGCCGCCCACCACGGCCGCGACCAGGTGCAGCGGCTGAGACTGTCGGCCACCAAGGACGGCACCGTCACGGGCCTCAAGGTCGACCTGCTCGCCGACATGGGCGCCTACCTCGGGCTCGTCACCTCCGGTGTGCCGATCCTCGGTGCGTTCATGTACAACGCGATCTACAAGTTCCCGGCGTACCGCTTCACCTGCACGAACGTCTTCACCAACAAGGCCTGGACCGACGCCTATCGAGGCGCCGGCCGGCCCGAGGCGACGTTCGCGATCGAGCGAATGATGGACGAGCTTGCGGTCGAGCTGGGGGTCGACCCGTTGCAGGTACGCGAGCGGAACTGGATCAAGCACGAGGAGTTCCCGTTCACCACCGTCTGCGGACTTGAGTACGACTCGGGCAACTACGAGGCGGCCACGGACAAGGCGAAGGAGCTGTTCGGCTATGACGACCTGCGGGCCGAGCAGCAGAAGCGACGGGACTCGGGAGACCCTGTCCAGCTGGGCATCGGGATCTCGACGTTCACCGAGATGTGCGGCCTCGCACCGTCGAGGGTGCTCGGCTCGCTCGCCTACGGCGCCGGCGGCTGGGAGTACGCCCAGGTCCGCATGCTCCCGACCGGCAAGGTCGAGGTGGTCACCGGTTCCAGCGCCCACGGGCAGGGGCACGAGACCGCGTGGAGCCAGATCGTCGCGGACAAGCTCGGTGTGGGGTTCGAGGACGTCGAGATCCTGCACGGCGACACGCAGGTCGCACAGAGGGGCATGGACACCTACGGATCCCGCTCCCTGACGGTGGGAGCGATGGCGGTGCTCAAGGCCGCCGACAAGGTGATCGACAAGGCGAAGCAGGTCGCCGCGCACCTGCTCGAGGCCAGCGCCGACGACGTGGAGTTCGCCGGTGGCACGTTCAGCGTCAAGGGCACCGACAAGGGGATGGGCATCGGCGACGTGGCGCTGGCGACGTTCGCCGCGCACGACATGCCCGACGGTTTCGAGCCGAGCCTGGACGCCGACGCGACGTTCGACCCGGTCAACTTCTCGTTCCCGCACGGCACCCACCTCGCCGCCATGGAGGTCGACACCGACACCGGTGCCGTCACGCTGCGCAAGTACGTCTGCGTCGACGACGTGGGCGTTGTGATCAATCCGATGATCGTCGACGGTCAGGTGCACGGGGGACTGGCGCAGGGGATAGCGCAAGCGCTGTTCGAGGAGGCCGTCTATGACGACCAAGGCACGCTGGTGACCGGTTCGTTCGTCGACTACCTGGTGCCGTCGGCCGCCGACCTGCCCAGCTTCACGACCGGCCGCACCGAGTCACCGTCGACGACGAACGACCTCGGCGCCAAGGGCGTCGGCGAGGCAGGCACCATCGCCTCCACGCCGGCGATCGTCAACGGCGTCATCGACGCCGTACGCCACCTGGGGGTCAAGGACATCCAGATGCCGTTGTCGCCGAGCCGGGTCTGGCGCGCGCTCAACGGTCCGACCGACGGAGGCCACGCATGATCCCCGCTGCTTTCGACTACCACGCCCCCGACAGCGTGGAGGAGGCCATCCGCCTGCTCGGCTCGTCGGGTGACGACGTCAAGGTGCTGGCCGGCGGTCAGTCGCTGATCCCGGTGCTCAAGCTGCGGCTGGCCGCGCCCGAGGTGGTCATCGACCTGGGACGCATCGAGTCGTTGCGCGGCGTCCGCGAGGATGGTGACGCCCTCGTGATCGGTGCCATGACGTTGCACCACGAGATCGCCACCAACGCGCTGATCCGCGAACACGCCGCGCTGCTCGCAGCGGCCGCCGAGACGGTGGCCGACCCTCAGGTGCGCCACCGGGGCACGTTCGGCGGTGCCTTGGCGCACGCCGATCCCGCCGGCGACATGCCGGCGCCCGCCCTGGCGCTCGAGGCGGAATTCGTGATCGCCGGCTCGGGCGGCACCCGCACCGTTGCCGCGAAGGACTTCTTCGTGGACCTCTTCACGACCGCGCTCGGTGAGGACGAGATCCTCACCGAGGTACGCGTGCCCAAGCACACCGGTTGGGGGGCGCAGTACGAGAAGTTCACCAGGGTGGCGCAGCAGTGGTCGATCGTGGCGGTCGCGGCGACCGTGCGTACCGACGGAGGCTCGATCGCGCAGGCGCGCGTCGCGCTCACCAACATGGGTTCGACACCGATCCGCGCGACCGCGGTCGAGCAGGCGCTGCAGGGGCAGGCGGCCGACTCCACCGCGGTCGCCGCCGCGGTGGCGACCGTGGCCGACGGGACCAACCCGCCGAGCGACCTCAACGGTGACGCCGACTACCGTCGGCACCTGGCTGGTGTCCTGACCCGGCGGGCCGTGCTCGCTGCCGCCGGCGCCTAGCCCGAGGAGGAGTCGAGCCCCGTGGACCTGACGCACTCGTTCACCGTCCCGGCATCGGTCGAGGAGACCTGGGCCGCGTTCAACGACCTCGAACGCATCGCGCCCTGTTTCCCCGGCGCGACGCTCACGTCGGTGGACGGCGATGACTTCGCCGGTTCGGTCAAGGTCAAGCTCGGCCCGATCTCCCTGCTGTACAACGGGACCGGGTCGTTCAAGGAGCGCGACGAGGCTGGACACCGGGCGGTGATCGAGGCCAAGGGCAAGGACAAGCGCGGCAACGGCACCGCTGCCGCCACGGTGACGGCGGTGCTGTCCCCGGACGGCGACGGGACGGCGGTGGAGGTCGTGACGGACCTTGCCGTCACCGGCAGACCCGCACAGTTCGGCCGCGGGGTGATGCAGGACGTCAGCGACAAGCTGCTGGGTCAGTTCGTCGGCTGCATGGCCGGCAAGCTGCAAACGGTGTCGCCGGCCCCGCTTCAGGAGGCTGCGACGCAACCCGACACCGAGCCGGCGGCCGAACCCGTCCCCGGACCGGTGGCGGACGAGTCGGCCACCACGTCGTCCAGCGTCACCAGCGACGCTCCTCCCGCCGCGGAGCTCAACGCGCTCACCACGATCGGCCCCGTGCTGCTGAGGAGGTATGCCCGACCATTGCTCGGGCTGGTCGGCGCGCTGGTGATCCTGCGGAAGCTGCTGCGCCGTCGCTCCTGACGGACCGTCAGCGAAGTGCACCCAGGGGTGCCACCGTCATCCCCGACTCCGCGCACACCCAGTGCGGGTCGTCTCCGAGCTCGGGCTCGATGTGCAGGGAGTGCTCGGCGTTCTGCTCACACGCGGTGCAGCGCGGCCACCTGCCCACTCGATCGAACAGCGCGTCGGCGACGTCCTGAGCTATCAGCCCGGCGATGAACGGCGCGCCGTCGGCCCACTGCGACAACCACCAGCGCCGCTGGCTGACCGCGTCCTCGAGGATCGACACGCCGACCACGTCCGCCATGCCGCGCGCACCGAGGTCGTGCAGGACCCGTGCCCGGGCAGCCAGCACCGGGTCACCGTCGGTCGGTATCGGCGGGTCGTGGCGTTCCACGACCGCGATTGTGGCACCGCGGGCCGATAATGGCCGCACCATGTCCGCACCGTCCGTGTCGCGCACCCCCTTGCTGGAGACGACCGTCGTGCATCCGGCCGACGCGGAGGCCGCGGAGGCCGGTGGCGCGGACCGGCTCGCGCTGCTCGCGCCGCTCACCGGATCGGGGTCGGACGAGGCGTACTCCAACGGGCGGAGCCCCGAGCCCTCGCTGGTCTCGGCCGTGGTCCGTTCGACCTCCCTTCCGGTACGCCCACTGCTCCGACTCTCCGACGGCTACTCCACGACCGGTGGCGAGCTCGGCCGGCTGGTCGGCCTGGCCGAGAGCTATCTCGCCGTCGGTGCGGACGGGGTGGCACTGGGCTTCCTGACTGCCGACCTCGAGGTGGACGTGCAGGTGGTGACCGAGATCGTCGACCAGCTGCCCGACCTGTCGTGGACGTTCGACCGGGCGATCGACAAGACCCTCGAGCCCGGTCGGTCGTGGCGCCTTCTGCGCGACCTGCCCGGGCTTGATCACGTGCTCACGGCGGGGTCGGCCCTCGGCGTGGAGCAGGGCCAGGACAGCCTCGTGGCCATGGCCCGCGCCGACGCGCGGACGGCGATCCTGATCATGGCCGGCGGCAGGCTCCGCCCCGAGCACATCCCTTGGCTGGCCCGTGCTGGGGTCCGAGCCTTCCATGTCGGCGCCGGCGTCAGGCCCGGCGGGTCTTGGACCAAGGCGTACGTCGACGCCGGCTTCGTGCGGGCGTGGCGGCTGCTGCTCGACGACGAGGTGTCAGCCGCCGAAGGCGTCTCGTGACCTTGCTGATCGACCCCCCGAGCTGGCCGGGGCGCGGACGACTGTGGTCGCACCTGGTCAGCGACACGTCCGTGGAGGAGCTTCACGAGTTCGCATCGTTGGCGGGCATCCCCGCGCGGGGGTTCGAGCGCGACCACTACGACGTACCGGCCGAGGTGTACCACGCTCTTGTTGGTGCGGGGGCCCGACCGGTCTCCAGCCGTGAGGTCGTTGCCGCGTTGGCGGTTGCGGGCCTTCGGCGCCGCAAGTCCGAGTCGTCGGCAGCCCGGCGTCCCGGGCGTGAGCTGGTTCGGCCTCGCCGGTTGCAGGTGGGGGACACCATCGGCGTCGTGGCGCCCGCCGGCCCGGTGCCGAGGGCGCGCCTGGACAAGGGGATCGAGGTGCTGGAGTCGTTCAAGCTCAGGGTGAGGCTCGGCCGGCATGTGCTGTCCGGCGACTCGGCGGTGTCCTACCTCGCCGGGTCCGATGAGCAGCGCGCGGCAGACTTCGAGGCGTGCTGGGTCGACCCGGAGGTACGCGCGGTGATCATGGCTCGGGGCGGCTACGGCTGCCAGCGGATGATCGGCCACATCGACTGGCGCGCGCTGCGCAACGCCGAGCCGAAGGTGTTGGTCGGATTCTCCGACCTGACCGCTTTGCAGCATGCGGTGGCAAGCCATCTGGGACTGGTGACGCTGCACGGTCCCGGTGTGACGTCCCTCGCCGACGTGGTCGACGGGGACAGCGTCGAGTCCCTGCGGCGGACCCTGCTCGAGCCCGAGTCGTCGATGGGTTCGCTCGCTTCAACGGCGGAGGCCGTCGTGCCCGGCGTCGCCGAGGGCGTGCTCACCGGCGGCAACGTCGCCCTTCTCGCTGCCGGTGTGGGCACCCCCGAGCACCGGCCGGCGGCGGGCTGCATCGCTGTGCTCGAGGACGTCGGCGAGGAGCCCTTCCGGCTCGACCGTCAGCTGACCCAGCTGTTGCGCGCCGGGTGGTTCCAAGGCGTCCGCGGCCTGGCCCTCGGCACGTTCGAGAGTTGCGGCGACGCCGAGCTCGTGGAGTCGGTTCTGGCTGAACGGCTGGGCTCGTTGGGAGCGCCGATGGTCATGGGGCTCCCGTTCGGACACGGGTCGCGCAACCTGGCCATCCCCCTGGGCGTGCGGGCTCGGTTGGACGCGGGAGCCGGCACGCTAACCCCATTGACGCCGGGTCTGCGCTGACGGCCGGTCTGCGTTGACGGCCGGTCAACCCTGGAGACCCTCGATCTCCACACCGATGTTGGCGCGTGCCGGACGCTCCCACCAGTCCCGCGCCACCTTGGTGCTATAGATCGTCGTACGTCCGAGGAACCCTTGCAGGATTGAGATCCGGGCGCTGGCGAAGTCGGAGTCGGCGACGTGGGCGTACTCCTGCCGCACGTCGCTCGCGTACTCGGCGTACCTCCCCGGGTCGGAGCCGAGGATCGAGAGATCGGCGTCGCAGAGGACCGGCGCGTTGACGTCGGCCTCGCCGCACTCGTGGCTTGCGGTGATGCGAACCAGTCGGGCAACCTCACCCACCACGGTTGCGTCGACGATCGACGCCAGCTCCTGCTCTGCCAGTGCTGCCGACTGCTGCTCGTTGTCGACGGCGTGCACGTCGTAGACGGCGTCGTGGAACCAGGCGGCCAGGCGTACCTGCAGCACGTCGGCGCCCGCCTCTGCGAGCAGGTCCAGTGCGGCCAGCACCTCGGAGAGGTGCCGCAGGTCGTGGTACGCCCGGTGCCCCTCCGCCCAGCGGGCGAGCGTCGCCTCCCGCAAGGTGACGGCCTGCGGCAGCGGCCAGCGTTCCCGTAACGCGTCGATCCGGTCCACCGGCTCAGGCTATGACCGCAGGCGTCACGTCGGCTCGCCGAGTGCCTCGGGGAGCGGCTCCGCGTGCAGCACCAGCAGGGACGTCACCGCCCTGGTGAGGCAGACGTACAGCCGGCGCAGTCCGGTGGCCGGGTCGGAGTCCGCTGCGACGACCTGTGCGGGCTCGATCAGCACCACGTGGTCGAACTCGAGGCCCTTGGCGAGACTCGCGGGAACGACATCGACCCGCGCATCGGCGTCATCGTCGGAACCGAGCATGGTGGCCGCCACCCCCTTGTCGGCAAGGGACTTCATCGCAGCGGCGGCCAGCTCGTCGGGCACGATCACGCCGACCGAGCCCTCCCCGTCGAGCAGGGCGGGGAGGGCGTCGGCGGCGGCCGTCAGCGGTCGCGCCACGGCGCTGACCACGAGGTCGCCGCGAGCACGGCGTACCGCCGTGGGGGGCTCGAGCGTGGGCGCGATCAGCGGCAGGAGCCGGGTGGCGTACTCCAGGACGCTGGCCGGCACCCGGAATCCCTGGGTCAGCTCCTCGACGTGAGTGTCGGGTTTGCCCAGGTGGACAAGGACTTCCGGCCACGAGGAAGCGCCCCACGGGGTCGTCGCCTGAGCCAGGTCGCCGAGCACTGTGACCGAGCCGGTCGAGCATCGACGGCCGACCGCACGCAGCATCATCGGCGACAGGTCCTGCGCCTCGTCGAGCACGACGTGCGCGACGCTCGGGGTCCGGTCGATAACGTCGGCGGCCTCGTCGATGAGGACGGCGTCGGCCAGCGTCCACTGCGCCGCGCCCGCGGACCGGGGCGCAGCGTTCCACGCCAGCCGCGCCTGCTCGTCGGCGTCGAGGACGTCCCGGGCCGCCGCTGCCAGGAAGGCGGCGTCGGAGAGCAGCCGGAACACGACCTTGGCTGGCTCGACCTTCGGCCACACGGCGTCCACGCAGGCCCTGACCGGCTTCGACCTCGCCACCGAGTCCTGCACCCGGTCGTCGGGGGAGTCGCCAGCGATCTCCATCTTCACCAAGATGGCGTGCGCCAGACGCTGGGCGAGCATGGCCCGCGCGGCGCCGTAGCGCACGTCGCGCGCCTTCAGCCCCGCGACGATCTCCTCGATCTCGTACGCGGGCACTCGCCACCGCCACGAGCCGCGTGGCACGACCAGGCCCTCGGCGGGTTCCACCAGATGACCCCACACGGCGCGGCGGATCACCGTCGCCATCCGCGCGTCCCCCTTCAACCGTCCGGTGGACCCGTCATCGGCGGCGCGCAGGCGTACCGACGCGGTGAGCGCCTCAACGGTGCGCTGCTTGGCGTCGATCTCGCCGAGCGCCGGCAGCACGTCGGCGATGTAGCGGAGGAAGGAGTCGTTGGGTCCGACGACGAGCACGCCCTGCCGGCTGACCTGGTCCCGGAACGTGTACAGCAGGAATGCCGCGCGGTGGAGTCCCACCGCCGTCTTGCCGGTGCCGGGCGCACCCTGCACGCACAGCGACGTGGACAGGTCGGCCCGGACGATGTCGTCCTGGTCCGGTTGGATGGTCGCGACGATGTCGCGCATCGGTCCCACGCGGGGCCGTTCGATCTCCGACTCGAGGATCTCGCTCTTCTGCTGCTCCTCGCCTACGTCGAGGTGCTCGTCCTCGTACGCGGTCATCGTGCCGTGCGAGAAACCGAACCGGCGACGCAGGCCCACGCCCAGCGGCTCGGTCTTGCTGGCGCGATAGAACGGCCGGGAGATCGGCGCTCGCCAGTCGATCACCATCGGGTCGCCGATCTCGTCAGTGACATGTCGGCGGCCGATGTAGAAGCGCTCGGGCGGTCCGGTGTAGTCGAGGCGTCCGAAGAACAACGGGATCTCTGGGTCGTCCTCGAGCGCCCTCATCCGGTGGTACAGCGCGGCCTTGAGGTACTCCGTGGACACCTTGTTCCCGCCATGTGCTTCGAGGCGGGACACCCGTTCACGCATGCGGTGCAGAGCGGCGCGGGAATCGGTCAGGTGGATTCGCTCGTGGGTGAGATCGGCGGCGTCGGGCGGATGATCGGCAGTCGGTGCGTCGGCGGGCACGACGATTCCTCCGCGGTCGCGGGTGGGTGTTGGGGGCCGGGAGACTGTACGCCTGTCGCTCGTGCATGTCACGGCGTTTTGCCGGTTCTACATCCCGGCCCGGCGGGCCAGAACCCTCGGATGGGCGGGCCAGAACCCGCGGATGGCCGGGCCAGAACCCGCGGATGGGCGGAGTTGGGGTGGGTTGATCCACAATGGCCGGGTGCAGACTGCCAAGGCCATCCGGGCTGACTTCGACCTCGACCCTGAGATCCGCTACCTCAACCACGGCGGGTTCGGCCTCGTCCCGCGGCCGGTGGTCGCCGAGCGGGACCGCTGGCGCCGGGTGATCGACAACGACCCGATGAGGTTCTTCAGCCTGCATGCCAGGGACGAGGTGGCGGCGGCCCGGTCGTCTGTGACGAAGTTCTTCGGAGTGCCTGACGAGTCGGGCGCCTTCGTACGCAACGTCTCCGAGGGGGTGTCCACCGTCCTGGCGGTGCTGGGGCTGCGCGAGGGGGATGAGATCGTGCACGCCAACCACGGCTACGGTGCGGTGCGGTGCGCGGCCGAGCACTGGTGCGGGCGTACCGGCGCGCGGGTGATCGAGGCGACCTTCCCGATCGGCGCGGACAACGACGCCGTGGTTCAGGCGTTCGGCGACGCCGTCAGCGACAAGACCAAGCTCGTCATCGTCGACCAGATCACCTCACCGACCGCGACCGTGCTTCCGGTACGCGCGATCGCCGCAGCCGTCGGCGACACGACCGTGCTGGTGGACGCTGCCCACGTGCCGGGGACTCTGCCCACCACCATCGACCAGCTCGGCGTGGACCTGTGGGTCGGCAACGTGCACAAGTGGATGTTCACGCCGCGCGGCGCGGCCATGCTGTGGGCGTCGAAGCGCTGGCGTGACCGGCTCTCGCCGCTGGTGCTGTCGTGGGGCTTGCCTCTGGGGTTCCCCAGGTCGTTCGACACCCCGGGCACGATCGACCTGTCCGGTTGGCTCGCGGTGCCGGCGGGGCTCGACTACTGGCGTGGGCTCGGTGGCTGGGAGCAGACCGACAGGAATGCCGCGCTGGTCGAGAAGGGACAGTCCTTCGTGGCCGAGGCCCTGGCGACCGACCTGGCCGGCCTGCCGGCGGATCCGGCCCCGACCATGCGGCTGGTCCCGCTCCCGGATGGCGTTGCCGCCACGCCGGAGGACGCCGACGCGTTCCAGCATCGGTTGGCCGAGGACGGTCACGTGGTGGCGCCGGCGATCGCCTTCGGGGAGCGTGGCTACCTGCGGATCGCCGCCCAGGGGTACAACGACGAGTCCGACTACGAGCGGCTCGCTGAGGTGCTGGTGACCATCGTGCGCTAGAGCCGCGTGACCATCGAGCCGATGATCCCGTGGGTCACACGTCGGCGGCGTCGACGATGCGGTAGGCGTAGCCCTGCTCGGCGAGGAACCGCTGCCGGTGCTGGGCGAAGTCGGCGTCGACCGTGTCGCGCGCCACGATCGCGTAGAAGCGGGCCGCGCGCCCGTCGCCCTTGGGCCGCAGCAGACGGCCGAGCCGCTGGGCCTCCTCCTGTCGTGAGCCGAAGGCGCCCGACACCTGGATCGCGACGCTCGCCTCGGGCAGGTCGATGGAGAAGTTGGCCACCTTGCTCACCACGAGCAGGGAGATCTCGCCCTGCCGGAAGGCTTCGAACAGCGCCTGGCGTTCCCGGACGGTGGTCTGTCCCTTTATCAGGGGGGCGCCCACCCGCTCGGCGAGGTCGTCGAGCTGGTCGATGTACTGGCCGATCACCAGGGTCGGCTCACCCTCGTGCTGACGCAGGATCTCTTGCACCACAGGGGTCTTCGCGTCAGTGGAGGAGGCCAGGCGGTAGCGGTCCTCGGGCTCGGCGGTGGCGTAGGCGAGGCGTTCGCCGTCGGGCAGCGTCACGCGCACCTCGACGCAGTCGGCCGGAGCGATGTAGCCCTGTGTCTCGATGTCCTTCCACGGCGCGTCGTAGCGCTTGGGTCCGATCAGGCTGAAGACGTCCGACTCGCGACCGTCCTCGCGGACCAGCGTCGCGGTCAGGCCGATCCGTCGACGGGCCTGCAGGTCGGCGGTCATCCGGAAGATCGGCGCTGGCAGCAGGTGCACCTCGTCGTAGATGACCAGTCCCCAGTCTCGCGCGTCGAACAGCTCGAGGTGGGTGTAGACCCCCTTGCGTCGCGTCGTCATCACTTGGTACGTCGCGATGGTGACCGGCCGGATCTCCTTGCGGGAGCCGGAGTACTCACCGATCTCGTCCTCGGTCAGGGACGTCCGTCGGACCAGCTCGTCCTTCCACTGCCGCGCGGCCACGGTGTTGGTGACGAGAATCAACGTGGTCGCCTTCGCATGCGCCATCGCGGCCGCACCGACGAGGGTCTTGCCCGCGCCGCAGGGCAGCACGACGACCCCGGAACCCCCGTGCCAGAAGGACTCCGCGGCCTCGGCCTGGTAGCGGCGCAAGGTCCAGTCGCGCTCGTCCAGCTCGATCGGGTGCGCCTCCCCGTCGACGTAGCCGGCGAGGTCCTCGGCCGGCCAGCCGACCTTGAGCAGCGCCTGCTTGAGGTGGCCCCGCTCCGAGGCATGCACGACCACCGTCTCGTCATCGAGGCGGGCACCGAGCATCGGCCGGATCCGCTTGGCCCGCAGCACCTCCTCCAGGACGGCGCGCTCCGTGCTGACCAGCACGAGCTGGTGCAGCGGGTGCTTCTCCAGCCGGAGCCGACCGTAGCGGCCCATGGTCTCGGCGACGTCCACCAGGAGCGAGGTGGGCACGGCGTACCGGGAGAAGCGCAGCAGGGTGTCGACGACCTGCTCGGCGTCATGGCCGGCGGCGCGGGCGTTCCACAGCCCGAGGTTCGTCAGGCGGTACGTGTGGATGTGCTCCGGTGAGCGTTCGAGCTCGGCGAACGGCGCGATGGCCCGGCGACACGCGGCGGCGTCGTCGTGGTCGACCTCGAGGAGCAGTGTCTTGTCGGACTGGACGATCAGGGGTCCGTCGTTCACGCGCCGGCACCAACCTCGGCCTTGCGGCGGGCCCGGTAGGCGGCGACGTTGGCCCGCGACGAGCAGCGGTCCGAGCAGTAGCGGCGTGAGCGGTTGGGGGAGGTGTCCACGAACACATCGTCGCAGCCGGCCGCCTGACAGACTCCCAGCCGTAGCGGTCCCACGTCGGTCACCAGGATCGCCAGCCCCATCAGCGCCTCGGCGATCAGCAGCTGCGCCACCGAGGACGACCGGTTGCTGACGTGCAGGTGCCACGACTCCGAGCTGTGCCCGGCGATATAGGGGGTGATCGGGTGCTTGGCCAGCAGCTCGTTGAGCCGAGAGACCACCTCGGTCTCGTCCTCGCGGGTCGCCGCCTCGAACAGCGGTCGCAGGTCGCGCTGGAACCGTCGCAGGGTCGCCGCGTCCTTGTCGACGACCTGGGGCACGAGCCAGCGCCGTGAGACCAGGAAGCCGCGTGCCTCGTCCGCATCGGCGAGCGAGCCGTTGACCAGCTCAGCAGCGCGCTCTGCGTAACGAACAAAGTCCATGAGTACATCTTACGTCGGTCTCGCTGAGAGCCCCGTTCGTCGCGTCCGGCCACGACTCGCGCAGGTGTCCTGACCGAGTTGTCCGCAGCCTGATCCTCACGCTATGATGTAAGAATCACTAACCCTCTCTGTATCTTACGGAACCATCGTCCAGGAGGAACCACATGCTGACCGCCCCGGATCTGCTGCTCGCGCGCGAGATCGGTGCGTCCAGGCGAGCCGCGGCTGAGCAGTCGGCGCTGTCGGCTGTCATCCGGCTGGCCAATCGCGAGGACCGGCTTCGGCGGCGCCTCGACCGCGCCCACAGCCGACTGTCAGGACGCGTGGCTCACTGACCCCGGCTCGCTCAGGGGCGCTTGGCGGCTGCCACCTTGCTGATCCGGTGCACGGCGAAGCTCTGAGTGTGGTTGCTGCGGTGGTCATAGGCCGTCAGCCATCCGGCCTCGACCCGCATCGGGTCGACGACGCGTTCGGTGAGCGCTCCCGCCTGGTCCATGTACGCCAGCCACACGCTGTTCCGTGCTTCGGCGGCGGCGCGCAGAGCGGCGACGACGTCCATCGAGGCGGTACGCCGCAGCCTTGCTGCATCGGCGTCGGGCGGACGCGACCGGGCGGCGTTGTCCCCGGCGCGCACCGCCGCGACGACGGTGTCCGCCTCCTCCGGCGTCAGGGTGACCGGGCTCGACGCCGGCACCGACCGGGCGGGGGCGCGAAGGCTGTCCGGACGCAGAGCCCGCGGGGTGCCGTCCAGGTCCTCCGCCACCGGCCCTCGGCCCTCGGCGCGCAACCGCGCCAGCGTCATCTCGGCCGGCACGTCCGTCACGGCCACCGTCGGCCCGAGCCGCCGCAGTCGCAGGGACGACATGGCGCGGTCGGCCAGGAGGGCATCCAGCTCGGCCGGGTCGTCGCTGCGCAGGTACACGGACGCGTTGCCGATCCTCAGCCGGCCATGGCGGCGGGCGACGTCGTCGACGAGATAGCTCAACGGCTGGGGCACCGGCGTTCGTGAGTGTGCGGCCAGGAACGCATGCACCTGCTCGACGGGCCACCCCACGTCGAGCGCGCGGCGTACCGACTCGGTCGTGAACCGGAAGACGGTAGCGCCGCCACGTGACTCCACCTCGGCCAACAGTCCCATCGTGGCCGCCAGGTGGGTCTCCAGCGGTCCGGGGGCGACGGCGGTGAGATCTGCTTGCAACAGCACGTGGTCGACGGGGTCCGGGAGCAGAGGCGCGAGCGCGGCAACCGAAGCGCCGCCCCCGTCCAGCGCGGCGCGCCCATGCGTGGCGAGGGCGCCGAGGGCGGTCAGCCCCAGGCGCTCCGCCTCGATCAGCGTGGCGCGAACCACGTCGTCGCGCAGAGCTCCTCGCCGAGGGCGGTGCCAGGCCGCATGCTCCACCACGTCTGTCGGATCCAGCGGAGCGGCCGGTGCCGGCAGCGACGCCAGCGCCCGCAACGCCAACCACCGGAAAGCCGGAGCCTGGGCACGAACCAGGTCCGGGTCCATCGGGGTCACCGCCCGGTCGCGCTCGTCGCGGGTCCCGAGCAGTGCGGTGGCTCGGGTCGTCGACAGCCAGGCGCTCGCAAGAGTCCACCATCGGTCGGCGGCTGCGCCGCTGAGCCAGGTATCGAAGGCCGCCGTCGGGAGCCACGACTCGGCACCGTCCCGCGACTGCACGGGCTCACCCGCTCCAATCAGCCCGGCGGAGTACGCGATGTCGAGCAGGAAAGCGATCCGCTCCTCATCGGTCTCGGCCATGCCGGCCGCGGCCCGGAGGTCACGCACGCCCAGGCCACCGCTTCGCAGCACCGACGGTGGTGCCGACGACCAGGCCTCGAGAACCAGCTCCACCTGCCGGATCGCCTCGAACGCGGCTCCGGCGGCCGTCCGGTCGACCGGGCCCTCGTCGCGAGGCTCGGAACGGATGCGCGGCGGCTGGTCGGTTCGCTCCCGGGTGAGATGCCCGCCGCGCAGCTGCAGCGCCACCTCGCGGGGGAGCACCACGGTGCGCTCGTCGAGGACGACCAGCAGCCCTCGGGAGACCAGCTGGTCGATCGGGGTCCGCGCGTCCGCCATGCCCACGTCGACCTGCGCGGTGCCGAGACGACCGGTGGGCGGTCCCCAGGCAAGGCGGCTCAGGACGTGCTCGGCCTCGGGGGCCGCCGTCGACGCCGCGGTGACCAGGTCGCCCACGACCCCGGGGGTCATCGCCGCCGCGACCGCCGCGACCGGGTCGCCCTCGGCGGCCACGTCGACGCCGGCGACCGCGAGATCGCTGCGCAGCTGTGCAGCGCGGCTGGCTGGATAGGCACGAAGCGCCTGCTCCAGAGTCGGGCCGAGGCCCGCGGGATAGGGCCCGAGCAGCTCACCCACCGCGCGTACCGCGCGCAACGCCGAGTCCGGCCCCCAGACCAGCCCGAGCTCGCGCAGCCGGCGAACCGCCGACGTCACGGCGCGTGCCGGCGCGTGGACGACCGCCCGCACCGAGGCGAGAGCGGTGGGCTCCTCGAGGACGGCCAGAGCCGTGAGTACGCCCAGGTGATGTGCGTCCAACCGGTCGACCACCTGGCTGACCGACACCCGGGTGGACGCCCGGGAGGCCACCTGGGTCATGTCGGCGGGCGTCGGCCGGGACAGGTCCGGGCGCTCGCGCACCAGCGCCGCGAGCTGCGCGTCGTCCCGGGCACGCAGGTCGTCGGCGTACGTGCGCGGCTGTGAGCGCGTGCGCGAACTGGCCATCCCACCAACGGTAGCCGTCACGGGTACCCGGGATCCCCTCCCTCACCTGGCATGCTTGCGACCAGCCACCGACGACAGCGGGGAGGTCCAGTGGCGGTCATCGAGGCCCGTGGGTTGAGCAAGGCGTACGGCGGAAAGCCTGCCGTTGTGGACCTGTCGTTCCGGGTCGACCCGGGCAGCGTCACCGGCTTCCTGGGCCCCAACGGCTCCGGCAAGTCGACCACGATGCGGCTCATGCTGGGCCTCGACCACGGCGCGGGGACGACGACGTTCGGCGGCCGGACGTTCCGGGAGATCAAGCAGCCGATGCGTGAGGTCGGCGCGCTGCTGGAGGCGAAGCCGTTCCACCCGACTCGCAAGGCGCGCAACCACCTGCGGCTGTTGGCCGCGGCCAACGACATCTCCGGCGCCCGCGTCGACGAGGTGCTGGCGATGGTGGGCCTGACCACGGTGGCTCGTGACAAGCCGAAGAAGTTCAGCCTCGGGATGGCGCAGCGGCTGGGGATCGCCGCTGCCCTGCTGGGCGACCCGCACACGCTGATCCTCGACGAACCCTCCAACGGGCTGGACCCGCAAGGCATCAACTGGTTGCGCTCGCTGCTGAAGATGCTCGCGTCACAGGGACGTTCGGTGTTCGTCTCCAGCCACCTGCTGTCCGAGATGGCGCTGCTGTCCGACGAGCTCGTCGTGATCGGTCGCGGCCGGCTGATCAGCAGCGGACCGGTCCAGCAGTTCGTCGAGGCCAACGCCCGCACCACGATCGTGGTGCGAAGCCCGGACATGGCGACCCTGGGGCCCGCGCTCGCCGAGCGAGGCGGCTACGTGGCCGAGCAGGGCGACGGCACGTTCGCGGTGAGCGGGGTCACGCAGCATGTGGTGGGCGACGTCGCCTTCGACGTCGGCGCTCGGCTGCACGAGCTGCGAACGCACACGGCCACCCTCGAGGAGGCGTTCCTCGACGTGACCGGCGAGAGTGAGGAGTTCATCGGGCGAGCAGCCCCGGAGTCGGGGCATGGTGGGCCCCGGTGACCGCCGCGTTGAGGTACGAGTGGCGCCGCTTCACCACCTTGCGCTCGACGTGGTGGCTGATCGGACTCGGCCTGCTGCTGCCCGGTGGGCTGTCCTTCCTGATCGCGACCGCCCTGAGCCCCTCCGACTTGGCGTCCGAGCCGGAGTTCTCGGTGCTCGCCGTCGTCACCCAAGGCGCGGCCGTGGGCATCACCCCGCTGCTCGTGGCGTACATGATGGCGCTGTTCGGCGTCTTCAACTTCGGCCACGAGTACCGCCACGGGATGATCCGCGCGACGTTGACGGCAGTGCCCAGCCGGGTCGACGTGCTGGCGGCGAAGACTCTGACCACCGGCGGCGTGGCCGCGCTGGTGTCCGGGGTCTCGGGCCTCATCGGAGTCGGCATGGCCACCGCGTTCCTGCCCTCCAACGCCGACGTCAACACCACCGAGGTCTGGGGTGTCGTGCTCGGCTCGATGCTCTACAGCACCATGTTCGCCCTCGTGGGGATGGGCCTCGCGGCCATCTTCCGCAACCAGGTCGCTGCCCTCGTCGTCATCCTCGTGGTCCCGGTCGTCGCGGAGCCGATCATTCGCGCGATCCTGGTCGTGCCCGACGCGTTCAACGGGGTGCAGGGCCTGGCCAGCTATCTCCCGTTCTCCGCCGGCAGCCAGATGTACTCCCGGCTGAGCCTGTCGGACGGGCTGCGGCTGCTCGGCTACCAACCCTTCGGACAGGTCGGCGGCGGCGTGATGTTCGGTGTGTTCACGCTGGTCATCCTGGTCGTCGCCAGTGTCTTGTTCCTCAAGCGGGACGCCTGACCGCTCGGTCCGGGCGGTTCCACGGACCGGCCGGCCGACCTACGCTTCGGCCATGACCTCCATCGTGCTGCCGTCGTACACCTCGGGCGTCTCCGACCTTCCCCTGCTCGGTGACACGATCGGAGTCAACTTCGAGCGCACCGTGGGCGAGCACGGTGACCGCGATGCGCTGGTCGAGACCTGGACGCGTCGGCGCTGGACCTACTCCGACCTCGACGGAGCCGTCGACGAGCTCGCGCGAGGCCTGCTCGGGGCGGGGCTGGCCAAGGGCGACCGGGTCGGCATCTGGTCACCCAACTGCGCCGAGTGGACCATCGCGCAGTACGCCACGGCCAAGGTCGGCGTCATCCTGGTGAACGTCAACCCGGCGTACCGCACGCACGAGCTGGCCTACGCGATCAACCAGTCCGGCCTGCGCATGCTGATCAGCGCGACGAAGCACAAGACGAGTGACTACCGCAGCATGGTCGGGGAGGTGCGTGGCGACTGTGCTTCGCTCGAACGCGTCGTGTTCATCGGCGACGGCTCCTGGGACGAGCTCGAGGCACAAGGAATCGGCCAGCCGGCCGACGCCGTGGCCGCGCGGATGGCCGAGCTGAGCGCCGACGACCCGATCAACATCCAGTACACCTCGGGCACCACCGGCTATCCGAAGGGCGCCACGCTGAGCCACCACAACATCCTCAACAACGGTTACTTCGTGACCGAGACGCTGCGGTTCACGGCGCAGGACCGGCTGGTGATCCCGGTGCCCTTCTACCACTGCTTCGGCATGGTGATGGCAAACCTGGGGTGCACCTCGCATGGGGCGACGATGATCATCCCGGCGCCGTCGTTCGACCCGGCGGCGACCCTGCGGGCCGTCCACGACGAGCACGCCACCGCGCTGTACGGCGTGCCGACGATGTTCATCGCCGAGCAGAACCTCCCCGACTTCGCCGACTACGACCTGGCCTCGTTGCGGACCGGGATCATGGCCGGCTCGCCGTGTCCGATCGAGGTGATGAAGCGGTGCATGACCGACATGCACATGGAGCAGGTCGGCATCGCGTACGGCATGACCGAGACGTCGCCGGTGTCGACCCAGACGCGTCCCGAGGACGACGTGCAGCGGCGTACCGAGACCGTCGGTCGGGTGCACCCGCACGTCGAGGTCAAGATCGTGGACCCCGTCACCGGGCTCACCGTGCCGCGCGGCGAGGTGGGGGAGTTCTACACCCGCGGCTACTCGGTGATGCTCGGCTACTGGAACGACGCGGACAAGACCGCCGAGGCGATCGACGCCGCCCGGTGGATGCACACCGGGGACCTGGGGATCATGCGGGCGGACGGCTACGTCAACATCGTCGGCCGGATCAAGGACATGGTGATCCGGGGCGGCGAGAACGTCTACCCGCGTGAGATCGAGGAGTTCCTCTACACCCATCCCGACATCGCCGACGTGCAGGTGATCGGCGTCCCGGACGAGACGTACGGCGAGGAGCTATGCGCATGGGTGCGCATGCGCGACGGAGCGAAGCCGCTGGACGCCGAGGCCGTGCGAGGGTTCGCCGGGGGCAAGCTCGCCCACTACAAGATCCCGAAGTACGTGCTGCTGGTTGACGAGTTCCCGATGACCGTGACCGGCAAGATCCGGAAGGTGCAGATGCGCGCGGAGTCGGTCGAGAAGCTCGGCCTGCGGGACGCCGCCGCCGTCCGCAACCCCTAACCCCCCGGCTGATCCGCGCCGTGTCGGTTTACCACGTTCTCGTGGTACGTCGGCACTTCTCATGGGGTGCACCCCATGAGAAGTGCCAGCCAGCCATGATAAGTGGCGGTGTTCGGGCAGTGGCGACCGATCCGGTCCGAGAAGGTCGGTGGCATAGAGCTCGGCCGGCGGGTCCGGTTGGCAGGCTCACAGCTGCGGCCGCGGAGTCACTGAACTCCACGAATGGCCGCCGTCGACCGAGACGAAGATCTGCGTGGGGTACGCCCCGTATGCACCGATCACATTGTCTCCGGTGGTGACGAAGGAGCCGGCGAGGTGCCCCGGATCGTGCAGGCGAAAGGACGTCCAGCCGGCGTTTGCCCGCCACAGGTGCGTCGAGTCGGAGACGAACAGCGTCTGTTGCATGGTCATTGCCTCGGGATAGCCACCGATTTTGCCACTGGCCACGTGGACGCGGTGCCAGGTTGACCGCCGTCGGACGTCACAGCCAGAGAACGAAACGAGTTCCGATCGCCCCGGTGGGTGCCGCCAAGCAGCAAGGCGGTGCGGTCGGCGGACACGGCGAGGCCGAGCACCGCAGCGTTCCCGGTGTCGTACGTGGACCAGGACCGTCCGAGGTCGTCGGTCCACGTCACCGTGTGGCTTCCGTCTCCGCATCGAGCGGCGCCGTACTCCCAAAACCGATGGTGAGCATCCCACTGGGCGTCGTAGACGCAGCGCGTCGCCGGCGTGCTGAGTGGTGGATGGATCGTTGCAGAGGTGCGGTCGAGCATCCCGCCCGGGTTCGCGCCGTTGCTGCTGGGCAGGTTCGTCAACGGCCCACCCGGCGCCGCCGCGATCGGTCGCCGCGAGACTGTGACGTGTCTGGTCGTACCGTTGGGTTCGATCAGGAAGATGTGAGAAGCGAGAACCAGTGTGGAGCCGTCGGGCAGCGCGTAGACCTGCAACTTGTCCGGAATCACCATCGCCTTCGACGTCCGCCATCCGTCGGACGTCCAGGTCACTGCTTGCGCACACGACTCGCGGACCGGTACCGAGCAGATCTCCCAGACCGCCGCGGCATGGTCGTGATCGGCGTAGGACAGATCGACGACGTGGGCGTCAGTCTGGTTGACCAATGCGACGGGATGGTGCAGGAGGAACCCAGGCAGTCGCGGCGGCGGGTACGTCGGCGCGTGCGTGGTCGGCGTTGGCGTCGACAGCGTCGGATGAACGGGCTGGGCACTGTGCGGAGTCCCGCCGACAGTGGCGGCAAGAACGACCGCCACCACACCGACGCCGATCGCGCCGAGGCTGGTAGCGGCCCGGCGCCGGACGCGACGGGCGCGGCCGCGGCGTACCAAGCTGTCGAAGTCGGCCACGTGCGCCGCCGACTCGGCCCGCCTCCCCAGGTCGCGCAGGTTCTGTTCGAACGACTCAGACATGGTGCTCCTCGTCGACGTCCATCAAGCGTTCGGCCAAGGCCGCTCGGCCGCGTGCCAACCGCGCCTTCGCGGTTCCCGCCGGTACGCCAAGCGACGTCGCGATCTCGTTGACCGGGAGGTCGGCAAGGTGGTGCAAGACAATCACCGTCCGCTGGGACTCTGGCAGCGTGGCCAAGGCTGACTGCAGGGCCAGATGGTCCGCGGACAGGTCGGGGCCGCTTGCCTCCTCGACGAGGTCGACAAGCCGGTGCTGGATTAGTGCGTAGCGCTTCATCCGCCGCCAGCGGTTGCGCTGGATGTTGATGGCGACCCGCCGCAGCCAGGCTTCCGGGTTGTCGACGCGCCGGAACGTGCGCGCATGGTCGATGGCTCGGACGAATGCCTCCTGCACCGTGTCCTCGGCCGTTGCGAGGTCGCCGCACAGCGCGAAGACCTGGCCGACGAGCCGCCGGTAGGAGGAGTCGTAGATGTCGTGCACGAACTCTTCGTCCGTCATCGACGGGGTCCTCGATGAATGGTGACCATCATCCACCCGACAACTGGGCGGCCAGAAGGGTTGCATCGAGGGCCGATCGACGCGTCGTGGCCTCTGAGCCAGGGTCAGCAGACGCCGGGCATGGCGCTGACCACCGAGATCCGGTCCCCACCCGAGCGTTTGGCGGCATACATCGCCTCATCGGCCGCGACCGCCCAGGCGCGGCTGTCGACCAGCCCGTCGCGGGTGGCGACGCCGACGCTCGCGGACAATGCCCCACCGGTCGCCTCGGTGATGCAGGCGCGGATCCGCTCGCCCATGCTCTCGGGGAGGTCGCGGTCCGGACCGAGGCGGACCAGCACGACGAACTCGTCTCCGCCGATCCGGCCCACGGCGTCGTCGCGGCGGCACTCGTCGCGCAAGGCGGCGGCCACCGCTTGCAGCATCGTGTCGCCGGCTGCGTGGCCGCTGGTGTCGTTGACGTTCTTCAACCGATCCACGTCGATCACGACGAGTGCGGCCACCTCGCCCTGCGGCAGCCGCGCGAACGCCCGCATCAGCGGGTCCAGACCGCGACGGTTCAGCAGGGCCGTGAGAGGGTCGCGGCGAGCGAGGTCGTCCAGCTCACGGCGTTCGGACTCGGCCTGGAGGTTTGCCAGCCGCAGTTCCAGCAGGTTGTGCGCGAACCGCTCCCGGTCGGCGTCCCGGGCCTCCCACAGCTGACCCAGGTGCCCGAGCGGGCTGGCACTGTCCTCGATGTCGGGGTGGGTGGCCGCGGTCAGCTCCCACAGGTACGCCACCACGGCCGGAGAGCCGCGTTCACCTGTCCACGTCACCGTCGCGGCCTCGACCCGGCACAGCCGGTGCAGCCGCTCGACGTCCCCGGAGCGCCGCAGCGCACGCATCAGTGCGGCCGCTGCGGAATAGCGCATCGTGTCCAGCTGGGCACCAAGGTCACCGTGGAGGAACGGCTCCAGCAGCTCGGCCGCGACCAGAGGGTCGCCACACCACGCGTGCCAGACGCCGTTCCAGAGCTCCGGTGACGCCTGGGCCACGTCGAGACCCAGCTTCGACGCCAGCGAGTGGGCCTCCTGCGCCGACTGCATGGCCCGCTCGAGCACCACCTCGTCAAGGTGGTACGGCGAGTGGCGTACTGCCGACAAGGCCTCCCACAGCGTGATCTCGGCGGTGTTGATGGCGATCGACAGCCGCTGCACCGGAAGCAGCTCGTCGTCGGTGAACACCCGGCTCAGCTCGAGCAGCTGCTCGGCTCGCATCCGCGGCCCCAGCTCCATCGCGCACGCGAAGATCTCCGCCACCGCACCCGGCCAGCTGGGGCTCGAGTGCAGCGACCGTCTGTGCCGCTGCAGCAGTGACTCGGCCTGGCCGTAGGCGTCGAGGGCCAACAAGGGAGCACCCGACCTGGTCAACAGCCGCGCCCGCGCCGCCAGGCCCAGAGCCGTGAGCGCTGGATCGTCGTTGAGCGAACCGGCCGCGCAGATCTCGTCCGCGGTGTCCACAGCGTCGTCGTGTCGGTGCCCGACGAACAGCGCCACCAGCTTGGCGTGGTTCCAGAGGCCTTGGACGTCGGCCGGCACCGAGTCGAAACGCTGATGCTCCTCGATCTCCCGCACGACCGCGCTCGCCTCGCCGGTGAGGGCGCGTTGAAGCCACGATGTGTACAACGCGTGCCCCTGCGCGCTGTCGTCGTCGACCGCGATGGCCTGACTCACCCGTCCCCCTGGATCGGAAACGTCCCGTACGCCTCGCTGCAGTATGTACGCGCCGTGACGCCCGCAGGAGCCTTATGCACAAGTTCATCTGGGGTGAACGACCAGGTTGCACAAGTCGCCGCGTAGGCTCGGCGGGTGCCGAACCCGACGCTGCTGGACCAGCGGCTCACCGCCTTGGGGCGGGCCCTTACCGGGTACGCCTCGGTCATGGTCGCCTTCAGCGGCGGCGCAGACTCGGCGTTCCTGCTGGCCGCCGCGGTCCGAGCGCTCGGACCCGGCAACGTCGTGGCAGCCACCGCACACTCGGCCTCGCTGGCCCAGGCTGAGCGCGGGCCGGCGGAGCGGTTCTGCCACGACCTGGGAGTCCGCCATCTGACACCCGAGACGCACGAGATGGGGCGGGCCGGCTACCGCGCCAACGCTGGGGACCGCTGCTACTTCTGCAAGGCAGAGCTGCTGGACGTGCTGGCCCCGATCGCGGCCGGCCTCGGCATCGCCGTCGTGGCCAGCGGCACCAACGCTGACGACGCCGTCGCCGGGTTCCGTCCCGGCATGCGAGCGGCGGACGAGCGCGGCGCGGTGACCCCGCTGCGGGACGCCGGGCTCACCAAGGCCCAGGTCCGGGCTGCCTCCCACGCGTGGGGTCTGCCGACGTGGGACAAGCCCGCTGCCGCGTGCCTGTCGTCGCGGATCGCCTACGGGGTCGAGGTCACTCCGACGCGGCTGGCCAGGGTCGAGCGGGCCGAGGTGGCGGTCCGCGCCGTCTTGGTCGGGGCCGGCTTGACGGTCGCCAACCTCCGGGTCCGCGACCTCGGTGACCTTGGTCGTCTCGAGCTGGACGCCACCCTCGTGGGAGCGGCATCAGCACTGCCTGCGATCTTGACTGCGGTGCGCGACGCCGGGTTCGAGCGAGTCGAGATCGACCCGCAGGGCTTCCGGTCCGGTGCGATGAACGAGCTCCTCGCGGAGCCGGACCGCTACCGCTGACCACCGAGTGGGCAGCCTCCCAATCCGTTGGTCGCGACCCCCCGTTGACCCGTACGCTTGACCCTCGACCCGGATCGACACGAACGCGAGGACGACCGTGCCCACTGGCAAGGTGAAGTGGTACGACGCCGGCAAGGGCTTCGGCTTCCTGACCAAGGACGAAGGCGGCGACGTCTTCGTCCGGGCCGACGTGCTTCCGGCCGGGACAACCACCTTGAAGAACGGCGCTCGCGTCGAGTTCAGCGTGGCCGAGGGCCGCAAGGGTGACCAGGCCCTGAGTCTGCGGGTGCTCGACCCGGTCCCGTCGGTGTCGAAGGCCCGTCGCAAGCCCACCGAACAGATGACCGTCATCGTCGAGGACACCATCAGGTTCCTCGACGGACTCGGCCAGACGTACCGTCGCGGGCGGCACCCCGACAACCGCACGTCAAAGCAGGCCGCGACCCTCCTGCGCGCGCTGGCGGACGAGCTCGAGCTCTGAGCCTTCGGGCCGCAGTCAGGAAGCCGGCACCGGCCCCGGCCGCAGCCCCCACTCCGACGTCGCCGAGTGGCCCGGCTCCAACCGGGTCAGCCCGTCCCCGCTGCGGAAGGCATTGGGGGCAGCGGTCATGGGCTCGACCCCGAGGCCGCGCCGCCGGTGCGGCTCCGGCTGGGTGTGGGCGGTATAGATCTCGAGGAAGGGATACGTGTCGTCGGCCCACAATGCGACCTGCCGGCCGTCGGGTCCGGACAGCCCGACCCAGGCCCGGCCCTCGGCGTCGCGAGCCAGTCCGGTGAACGTGTTGTCGATGTCCTGGTCGCCGATCACCCGCCCGGCGCGGAAGTCGTACGCGGAGCCCTGAACCTCCGCGACTCCGGTGGGCAGCCCGCGGTCGTCGGTGGGCAACCACTGGGCCGCGTCGAGCCTGAGCTGCCAGGGATCGAGGATCCCGGAGCCCACGCGGAGGTACGGGTGCTGCCCTGACGCGTAGGGGCACGGCCGGTCCCCGACGTTGGTGGCCTCGGTGCGGACCGTGAGGCCCCGCTGGCCGAGGGAGTAGGTGACCGACACGTCGAGGGTGAACGGATAGCCCATCAACGGGCGCAGCACCGTCCCCATCACCACCCGGTCGGCGCCGCGTGATCGGCAGGTCCAGTTGCGCCAGCGCAAGAAGCCGTGGATCGCGTTGTGCTTCTCCGGTTCGCTCAGCGCCACCTGGTAGTCGACGCCGTCGAAGGTGTAGGCACCGTCCTGAATCCGGTTGGGCCACGGGATCAGCGGCAGGCCGCGGGCGCCCGTGCAGCGCTGGTCCAGGGCGTACCCGTCGACCAGCGGCTGACCAGCCACGGAGTATTGCCGCAACCCGCCGCCCACTTCGACGACGGTGGCGCGATGGTCCCCTGAGCCGATGTCGAACTGCTCACCGGACGGCACCGGCTGGACCGCGTCGTTGTCGGCGCTATCACTCATCGGTCGGTTTCCTCTCGTTGTGGGGGGGATGCGGTCTGTTCGCGCTCAGGTGGCGGGCTGAGACCGGTCGCGATGAGCGACCGCTCCGCGGACGACGACCACCGCCCAGGCTGCGACCAAGACGGTCGCGACGCCGAGGCTCACCCGCGGTTCGCCGAGCGGCAGCAGGACGCCGAAGAAGCCGCCGACCACCCAGCACAGCTGCACAAGCGTCTCGGACCGGGCGAACACGCTGGTCCTGACCGCCTCCGGGATGTCGCGCTGGATCAGGGCGTCGAGGCTGAGCTTGCCGAGCGAGCCGCAGATGCCGACGCACAAGGCGACGACGACCGCGACTAGGAACCCGTACAGCAAGGTGGCCACCACCATCAGCGCGCCCGCGGCCAGCATCGTGATCATCACGGTGGCGTCGGGCCTACGGGCCTTCAGCAGTGACGCCAGGGCAGTCCCGACGGTGTTGCCGAGCCCGAGCGCCCCGATCACGAAGCCCAGCAGCAGGGTCTCCTTGCCGTGCCATCCGGCGAACGGATGAGTACGCAGCTCGAACGCGAGGTAGATGGTCAGGAAGCCGTACAAGAATCGGAGTGCGGCGTTGCAGCGGAGGCCGTTGACGACCGTCGATGTCACGCCCACCCGGCGCCCCCGCCTGGTGTTGCCGCCGAGGGCCGACATGGTGACCTGCTCCTCGCCCTCGGAGGAGTCGACCCGGGCGGGCAGCAGGACGGCCAGGATCGTCGCGATCGCGAACAGCAGGGCGGCATAGCGCAGCGCCCACTCGGCGCCGATCTTGACCAACAGTCCCACGATCGGTGCCGACACGATCACCCCACCGGTGCCGGTCAGCGAGATCCGCGAGTTCGCCTTGACCAAGGTGAAGCCGTCCGGCAGCACCCGGGGCACCGCGGACGAGCGGGTCACGCCGTAGGCCTTGCCCGCGACCAGCACCCCGAGCGCCGCGGGGAACAGCGTTGCGGACGAGTCGTTGACGGCACCGGCCAGGACCCAGCAGCAGAACGCGCGTACGGCCATGGTCGCGCCGATCGCCCACCGTCGGCCACGGCGGAACCGGTCGAGGAAAGGCCCGATCAGTGGGGCGACGATCGCGAACGGCAGCATGGTGAGCAGCAGGAAGGTCAGCACCGAGGTGCGGGCCGAGCCGCTCGGGACCTGGAAGAACAGGGTGCCGGCCAACGAGATCGCCACGGCGGCATCGCCCGCGGTGGAGAAGATGTGCAGCTCGAGCAGCCTCGCTAGGCCGCTGGTGTCGGCGCCCTGCGCGTTGGTGAACCGGCGGGCCCGGCGTACCCCTCCGCTGGCCAGTCGCCCCGAGGCGCGGGCCGCGCGGCCGGTCGCCCGCCCACTGATCTCTGCGGCGCGGGCTACCCGGGCCGCGCGCGGATGGTGGCCGACTCCGGCTGCCTCGCCCGCGGCCCGCTTCGGCGGCGGCGAGGCGTGCTCGTCCCGGTAGTCCTGCACACTCTCCATCCTGCCTCACGGTCAGGGCGAGAGCGGTCAGTGCACGCCCGTTTCCCGGTCCGTTCACGCTTCCGCTCCGCGATGAGGGAGAATCGCGCGGTGACGACCTCGACCCGCACCACCCGAGCCGACGCCGTGTGCGTCGGCGCCGCCGACGTCGCCCTCGACGCCCTGCTCGAACTGGTGCCCGCCGCGGACGTCGGCGAGCACCTGGGCAACGTCGCTGAAGCGGAACGCGTCGTCACCCACCTGTTCGGCTGTGAACGCGCCGGTTACCGCGGCTGGCGCTGGTCCGTGACCGTTGCGCGAGCGCCCCGGGCCAAGGACGTCACCGTCGACGAGGTGGTGCTGCTGCCCGGCGACGAGGCGATCGTGGCGCCCGAGTGGCTGCCCTACCGAGACCGGCTCCGACCGGGGGACGTCGGTCCGGGGGACCTGCTCCCGACCGAGGACGACGATCCACGGCTGGTCCCGGGCTTCTTCGCCGGCGACCAGATGACCGAGGCGCTGCGGCGCGATGAGGCAGTCCGAGACGTCGTCGACGAGGTCGGCCTCGGCCGGCCCCGGGTGCTCTCGCTCGAGGGTCGCGACGACGCCGCGCAACGGTGGTACGACGGTGACCCCGGCCCGGACAGCGAGATCGCCAAGGTCGCCCCCGCGACCTGCCGGTCCTGCGGCTTCCTGGTCAGGATGGCCGGACCGCTGGCCACCCTGTTCGGGGTCTGCGCCAACGGCATGGCCACCGACGATGGCCGGGTCGTGTCCTTCGACCACGGGTGCGGCGCGCACTCCCAGGTCAGTCTCGGCGCGTCGGCGGAGCCGCAACCGCTGCCGCCGCCGGTGTTCGACACCGTGGGCTACGACGACGTCGACGCGTTCTGACCTGTCCGGTCAACCGCCGGCGGCGCCGAACCGACTCGTCTCGGCCCGTCGCTTGTGCGGCTGCCTGAGCAGCGCCTTGCGGCGCAGGCGGCAGTACTCCAGACCGAGCAGTCCCAGCCCGAACCCGGCGATGCATGTCCACAACCACGACAGGCGGCCGTTGTCGTTGAGGGTGCCGACGAACGGCAACAGCCCCAGGGCTGCGACCAGCCACAGCGCGGTGCCGATCGCGACGGTGCGCACGCCGTCCACGTCCAGGGGCTCCACCTGCGCGACGACGTAGGTGCGCTGGCCGATCTCGTGCTCGGTGACGGGCGGCCGGCCCAGCTCGTGCCGACGGGCAGCCCGCTCGAGCCTCTCGCGTTCACGCGCGGACGGGGCCGGGTCGGGGTCTTCGTCGGGCATGCCGCCAGCGTAGCCGCGGATCGGGACGGTGGCCCCGGGTCGGCGGGCGTCTGCCATGCTTCCGCCAGTCAGCAGCCCTCGCCGGGCGCACCGTCCGGCACCACTGCGGGAGCCTCATGACTGTCTCGGAATCGACCCGGACGAACCCCAGGACCGGCGGCCGGCTGGACGGCTTCTTCAAGATCAGCGAGCGTGGTTCCACGATCGGTCGGGAGGTACGCGGCGGGATCGTCACGTTCGTCACGATGTCGTACATCATCGTGCTCAACCCCCTCATCCTCACCGGCGCCACCGACGTCAACGGAGACTTCGTCGGGGGAGGCAAGGACGTCCACCACGCGATGCTGCTGGTGGCGGCCGCCACCGCCCTTGTCGCCGGCGTGATGACGATCCTGATGGGCGTCGTCGCCAACTTCCCGGTGGCGCTCGCCACCGGCCTCGGCCTCAACGCGTTCGTCGCCTTCTCGATCGCCACCAAGATGACGTGGGCCGACGCCATGGGCCTGATCGTGATCGAGGGGCTGATCATCCTGGTGCTGGTCATGACGGGCTTCCGGAAAGCCGTGTTCCATGCGGTACCGACGGAGCTCAAGACCGCGATCTCGGTCGGCATCGGCTTGTTCATCGCGTTCATCGGCTTCGTGGACGCCGGAGTGGTGCGGGCGACGGGGGCGCCGTCACCCCCGGTCGGCCTGGGGGTCGGCGGCGACCTGATGGGCTGGCCGGTGCTCGTCTTCTTCATCGGCCTGATGCTGGTGATCACGTTGTACGCCCGCCGGGTCAAGGGTGCGATCCTGATCGCCATCGTCGCGACGACCGTCATCGCGGTGTTGGTGCAGAACCTGGCCGACGTCGGCCCCGCGGTGCTCGCCTCCGGCAAGACGAACCCGACCGGCTGGAATCTCAACGTCCCGGCGTGGCCCGACAAGGTCTTCGAGCTCCCCGACTTCTCGCTGCTGGGACACTTCTCACTGCTCGGGGGCTTCCAGCAGGCCGGCTTCGTCACGGCCGCGCTGTTCGTCTTCACCCTGATGCTCGCCGACTTCTTCGACACCATGGGCACGATGACCGCGATCGGGGCGGAGGCTGGCCTCAACGACGCCGAGAACGTGCCGCCCAAGTCGCAGGAGATCCTGGTGGTCGACTCGATCGCCGCCGCGGCCGGCGGCGCCGCGTCGGTGTCGAGCAACACCTCCTACATCGAGTCTGCTTCCGGCGTCGGCGAGGGCGCCCGTACCGGCCTGGCGAGTGTGGTGACCGGACTGTTGTTCCTGCTGTCGACCGCGGCGGCTCCGGTGGTGGCGGTGATCCCCAACGAGGCGGCGACACCGGCGCTGGTGCTCGTCGGATTCCTGATGATGAGCCAGGTGTCCGGGATCGACTGGACCGAGCTGGAGATCGCCATCCCGGCGTTCCTCACCATCATTTTGATGCCTCTGACGTACTCCATCTCGGTGGGGATCGGGGCAGGGTTCATCGGCTACGTGCTGCTGATGGTGGTGCGAGGCAAGGCGGCCCGGATCCATGGCCTGATGTGGGTCGTGTCGGCCCTGTTCGTCGTCTACTTCGCGATCAGCCCGATCAAGTCGTGGCTCGGGGCCGGCTGACCGCCGCCCCTCCACTTTTAGTTAGCGAAGGTAATGAGGTACGCTAACTATATGTCTGTGGAGATCGCCAAGCTGGTACGCACCGACACCGGACTGGCGACGTCGCTGGCCATGTCGGTGTCGCGGCTGTCGCGGCGCCTTCGTCAGGAGCGAGGATCCACCCTCACGGCCACCCAGCTGTCCGTGCTCGGAACGCTGCGAAGGCACGGCTCCCTGACGGCGGGTGCGATCGCTGCGATCGAGAAGGTCCAGCCCCCCTCCATGACCCGCACCCTCGGCTGCCTCGTCGACCTGGGTCTGGTGGGCCGGGAGCCCGACCCCACCGACGGACGGCAGATCGTGATCCACCTGTCCGAGGAGGGTGAGCACACCCTGGCGGCGGAGCGCAAGCGCCGGGACCGCTGGCTGGCGACCCGCCTTCGTGAGCTCGACCACGCGGACCGGGACGTCCTCCGGTCCGCCGCAGTGGTTCTGGATCGGCTGGCGCAGGAGTGAGTCCCACCTTCCAAGCGCTGCACGTCAGGAACTACCGCATCTACGCCACCGGCGCCTTGGTGTCCAACGTCGGCACCTGGATGCAGCGGGTCGCGCAGGACTGGCTGGTCCTGCAGCTGACCGGGCAGTCCGGCGTGGCGCTCGGCATCACGACCGGCCTGCAGTTCCTCCCGGCTCTGCTGCTGTCGCCGCTCGCCGGAGTGGTCGCCGACCGGTTCCCCAAGCGGCGGGTGCTGTTCTTCACCCAGTCCGGGATGATGGTGCCCGCCGCGCTGCTCGGCCTGCTCGCGATCACCGGGGTCGCCGCGCCGTGGATGGTCTACGCCATCGCGTTCGTCTTCGGGATCGGCACCGCGTTCGATGCGCCCGCGCGCCAGTCGTTCGTCGTGGAGATGGTGGGCACCGGCGACCTGGCGAACGCCGTCGGGCTCAACTCCGCGTCGTTCAACGCCGCCCGCATCGTCGGACCCGCCGCCGCCGGCGGTCTGATCGCGTTGCTCGGCTCCGGCGTCAGCGCGACCGGTTGGGCGATCCTGATCAACGCCGCCAGCTATCTCGCGGTCATCGCGTCGCTGAAACGGATGCACACCAGCGAGTTGTCTGCACCTCCCCTCGTCCCTCGTGGCCGGGCAGTCCGAGACGGCTTGGCGTATGTGCGAGCGCGTCCCGACCTGATGGTGATCCTGTCCACGATCTTCTTCGTCGGCACGTTCGGCATGAACTTCCAGCTGACCAGCGCACTGATGGCGACCCGGGTGTTCCACAAGGGAGCCGGTGAGTACGGCGTTCTCGGGTCGGCGATGGCGGTGGGCTCGTTGCTCGGGGCGTTGCTTGCCGCGCGCCGCCCCCGACCGCGGGTACGCCTCGTCATCGGTGCCGCTGTGGCCTTCTCGGTCGCGGAGGTCATCGGCGGCATGATGCCGACGTACGCGGAGTTCGCCCTGTGGTGCCCGGTGGTCGGCCTGTGCGCGCTCACTCTGCTCACCACCGCCAACGCGACCATGCAGATCACCGTCGACTCGCAGATGCGGGGCCGGGTCGCCGCGCTGTACATCATGATCCTGATGGGCGGCACGCCGGCCGGCGCACCGTTCATCGGCTGGATCGGGCAGAGCTTCGGCGCCCGGTGGACCCTGATCGGCGGCGGCCTCCTGACCCTGGTGGGGACGCTCGGCAGCCTGGCGGTGTTCTCCCGGGCGTTGCGCTGGTCGCCGGCGGAGATGTCCCGCGATCTCGCCGAGTCGTGGCAGCGGCGCCGCGCCCTCGGGTACGCCCGGGGCGACGATGCGGTGATCGACCAGAAGTACGCGTCGGTCTCGGCCCCGGACGGTCCGACTTCGAGCTGACTGGTAGGAGCCGGCGGTTGGCCGAAAGCACGACTCGGGCGGGGTTGAGCCCCAGCCGAGCCCGGTTCATGGCAGATTGACCCCCGTGCGAGTCTTTGCTGCCGTCGTTCCGCCCCAAGAGGCCCTCGACCACCTGGCCCACACCCTGGGCCCGTTCTCCGAGGCCTACCCCGACCTGGGCTGGCTTCCGCAGGAGTCCTGGCACATCACGCTGTCCTACTTCGGCAACATCTCGCTGCCCGACCTGAAGCGGCTCGCGACCGCGATGAAGTCGGTGGCGGAGTCGCGGCCCCCCGACATCGGCTGGCTCGAGGGAGCGGCCGGCCTGCCGGCGGAGGCCACCGCGAACAGCCTCTGCATCAACGTGGGCAGCCAGTCAGACGGTCTCGCGGACTTGTCGAGTGCGGTCGTGCGCTCCGTCCAAGGATTCGGCTGGCTGCTCGATCGCCGCAGCTTCAAGTCAATCCTTCCGGTGGCTCAGCCGGCCAGCTCCGCCGACGTCCGCGACGTCGTCTCCCGGCTCTCGACCTACTCCGGCTCCGCGTGGGCCGTCGACGCGATCACCGTCGTTCAGGCGCGAGCCTCGACCGACGGTGGCGCAACGACCTACGAGGTGCTCGACCGCCACCTGATCCCCGAGGACTGACGCGGGTGAACCCGCGGCACCGCCGCCTCATCTTCCCCGTGTTGCTGGCGCTGCTGATCGGTGTCGTGGTGGTGGCTGCGCTCGTGCGCTGACCGTGGCCACGGCCGTGGCAGGCTTTCCCTGTGCCGGTTCCCCTTGATGAGGCCCTCGCGCAGGTTCGAGCTCGCCTGTTGGACAGTGAGCACCTGGTACGCGCCCTCGCGTCCGGGCGACGGCGCCACCACCAGACCCGGTGGCGCCGGGTCGAGATCCGCCCGGTCCAGCTCAAGGGCGGCCGGCGGCTGCAGGTCGTGACCTACGACGAGACGCAGGCCTTCACCCGAACCCTGGAGCCGGGCTCGGCAACCGCGACGGTCGACGAGGTGCTGTCGGCGCCGTTCGCCCACTGGCACGTCGAGCACCGCGCCGGCGACGGCGCCCTGGTGACCACCCAGATCCGGGTGACCAAACGTGGAGACGCGCAGGTGAGCACCCGTAGCGTGGCGGTGCCACCCGAGGTGGTCGAGGTGGGCGGGCACGACCGGGTGAAGCAGCGGTTGCTGGCCCCGCACGACCCGTTCCTCGTGGCCGTCGGTGTGAGCGACCATCGCGGGGTGGTCAAGCCGTCCCGGCAGGCGAAGTACCGCCAGGTGGAAGAGTTCCTGCGGTTGCTTGGGCCGGCGATCGACGAAGCCGCCGCCGGTGGTGACCTGCCGGTTCCCGGAGCGGCCGACGCGTTGCGCGTCGTCGACCTCGGCTGCGGCAACGCCTACCTGACGTTCGCCGCCTACCGCTACCTGACCGAGGTGCGCGGATACACCGTGCAGATGCTGGGGATCGACACCAAGGAGACGTCGGCGCTCCGCAACACCGGGCTCGCGGCCTCGCTCGGCTGCGCCGAACAGCTCCGGTTCGCGACCGGGCGGATCGGCGACGTGACCGTCGACCCGGCCCCGCACGTCGCGCTCGCCCTGCACGCGTGCGACACCGCCACCGACGACGCACTCGCCCAGGCGATCGCCTGGCAGGCGCCGGTGGTGCTGTCCGCGCCCTGCTGCCACCACTACCTCCAGACGCAGCTTCGCGAGCGTGGCGCGCCGGCGCCGTACACCCTGCTCACCAGGGACGGGATCCTGCGGGAACGTCTCGCCGACACCCTGACCGACGCCCTGCGGGCGGCACTGGTGCGGATGTCGGGATATCACGTCGACGTCGTGCAGTTCGTCGAATCGCGGCACACCCCCCGCAACACGCTGCTCCGTGGCGTACGCACGCGGGCCGGGGATGCGTCCGGGGTCAGCGAGGAGTACGCCGCGCTGGTGGCCCAATGGCACGTGCAGCCCAAGCTCGCCGAGCTCCTAGGAGTGCGCAGCGGCGTCAGCTGAGCCGTTCGACCACCCAGTCGATGCAACGGGTCAGCGCCTCGACGTCATCGGGGTCGACACCGGGGAACATCGCGATCCGCAACTGGTTCCGACCCAGCTTCCGGTACGGCTCGACGTCGACGATCCCGTTGCTGCGAAGGGTTTTCGCCACCGCAGCCGCATCGACCGCAGCGTCGAAGTCGATAGTCCCGACCACCAGGGACCGGGCTGCCGGATCGGCCACGAACGGGGTGGCATACGACGACGCGCCCGCCCAGCCGTACAACCGTGCCGACGACGAGGTCGTCCGCGACACCGCCCAGTGGAGGCCGCCGTGGGCGTTGATCCAGTCGATCTGCTCGGCCATCAGGAACAAGGTGGCCAGCGCCGGTGTGTTGTAGGTCTGGTTCAGCCGCGAGTTGTCGACCGCGGTCTGCAGGTCGAGCGACGCCGGGATCCAGCGCCCGCTGGACTGGATCCGGGCGGCGCGCTCGAGCGCGGCGGGCGACAGCAGCGCCAGCCACAGACCGCCGTCGGAGCCGAAGCCCTTCTGCGGCGCGAAGTAGTAGGCATCGGTCTGCGACACGTCGACGGGCAGGCCAGCCGCACCCGACGTGGCGTCGACCAGAACGAGGGCACCGTCGTCGGCACCGGCAACTCGGCGAACCGGCGCCATCACCCCGGTGGACGTCTCGTTGTGCGGCCAGGCGTAGGCGTCCACCCCTGCTTCAGCCTCCGGCTCGGGCAGGGTGCCCGGCTCGGCGCCGATGACCGTCGGCTCGCCGATGAACGGAGCGTCCCGAACCGCAGCGGCGAACTTCGCCGAGAACTCACCGAAGGACAGGTGCTGACTGTGGGCGTCGACGAGGCCGAACGTCGCGACGTCCCAAAAGCACGTGGAGCCGCCGTTGCCGAGCACCACCTCGTAGCCGTCGGGCAGATGGAACAACGCGGCCAGGCCCTCGCGGACCCGGCCGACGAGTGCGCGGACCGGCGCCTGCCGATGGGACGTGCCGAGCAGGGACGCACCCGTAGCCGCCAGGGCCGCGACCGACTCGGTCCGGACCTTGGACGGACCTGAGCCGAAGCGCCCGTCGACCGGCTTCAGCGACTCGGGGACCCTCAACGCATCGGTCACTCCGCCCACGCCGGGTCCCACCCCTCGACGGAGTCGGCCGGTCTGGTGTCCGGGCCGGCATAGATCGCGGAGGGGCGGATCAGCCGCCCGGTGCGCTTCTGCTCGAGGATGTGTGCGCTCCAGCCGGCGGTGCGTGCCGACGTGAACATCGACGTGAACATGTGTGGCGGGACCTCGGCGAAGTCGAGCACGATCGCCGCCCAGAACTCCACGTTGGTCTCGAGCACCCGGTCCGGCCGGCGAGCCCGGAGCTCCTCCAGAGCGGCCTTCTCCAGTGCCTCCGCCACGTGGTAACGCCGGGCCCCCAGCTCGCGCGCGGTCCGCCGCAGCACCCGGGCGCGCGGGTCCTCGGCACGATAGACGCGGTGGCCGAAGCCCATCAGGCGCTCGCCCTTGTCCAGAAGGGATTTGACGTACGCCGTGGCATCGCCGCTGCGCTCGACCTCGTCGATCATGTGCAGAACCCGCGACGGCGCCCCGCCATGCAACGGGCCGGACATTGCCCCGACCGCGGCGGACAGACTGGCCGCCGCATCGGCTCCCGTCGAGGCGACGATGCGGGCCGTGAAGGTGGACGCGTTCATGCCGTGCTCGGCGGCCGACGTCCAGTAGGCGTCGACGGCCTTGACGTGCTTGGGGTCGGGCTCCCCGCGCCACCGGATCATGAACCGCTCGGTGATCGTCTGCGCCCTGTCGACCTCGGACTGGGGGACCATCGGGAGCCCGACGCCACGAGCCGCTTGCGCGACATAGCTGAGCACCATCACCGCGCACCGGGCGAGATCGGCACGCGCCTGCTCGTCGGACGTGTCGTACAACGCTCGCATGCCCCACGCCGGGGCCAGCATCGCGATGGCGGACTGCACGTCGACGCGGATGTCACCGGAGTGCACCGGCAGTGGGTACGGCTCGGCCGGCGGCATGCCGGGTTCGTACGCCCCGTCCACCAGGAGTCCCCAGACCTTCTCGAACGGCACCCGGCCGACGAGATCCTCGATGTCGACGCCGCGGTATCGCAGGGACGAACCCTCCTTGTCGGGTTCGGCGATCTCGGTCTTGAACGCGATGACGCCCTCGAGCCCTTCGTGCACCTCGGTCATGCAGGTCTCCCTCGGCTGCCCGGCGACCTGTGGGTCGCCCCGGACATTCTGCCCGAGGCTGGCAGTACGGTCGGTGGGTGGGATCGGACGACCTGGCCAGCCTGCGCACCGACTACTCCACGCTCGGACTCGACGAAAGCGCCGCCGGGTCGGATCCGGTGGCGCTGTTCGGCCGCTGGCTCGACGAGGCGGTGGCGTCGGGACTGCACGAGCCCAACGCGATGGCGCTCGCCACCGCGACGCCTGACGGCCGGCCGTCGGTCCGGCTGGTCCTGCTGAAGGGTTTCGACCGTCGCGGTTTCGTGTTCTACACGCACGACGGCTCGCGCAAGGGTCGCGAGCTTGCGGCCAACCCCGAGGCGGCGCTGGTGTTCCCGTGGCACCCGCTGTCGCGCCAGGTCAGGGCCGAGGGCGAGGTCCATCGGGTCGACGCGGCCGAGAGCGACGCCTACTTCGCCTCCCGGCCGCGCGGCTCGCAGCTCGGCGCGTGGGCGTCCCCGCAAAGCAGCGTTGTCGCCGACCGTGCCGAGCTCGACGACGCCTACGAGCGGGAGATCCGGCGGTACCGTGCCGACGAGCCGGTGCCGCGCCCGCCGCGGTGGGGTGGCTACCGCCTACAACCGCGGATGATCGAGTTCTGGGTGGGCCGGGCGAGCCGGATGCACGACCGCGTCCGGTTCACCCGCGCCGGCGACGCCTGGACCCGCGATCGCCTCGCCCCCTAGCGGGGGTTTGCAGAGACCGGCCATCGGCAAACGGTGACACTCCGTAGTCACTCGGTTACCCAGGGTATTGACAGGATGAACGTTTTCCTGAAAGAACTCCGGTACACGGGTCGGCGTGTTGAAGAGCTTGACCCGAATCGGCAGATCTTAGGGGGATCTTCCATGGTGGGAACTCGTGGCGGCAGCAGCCGCCGGAGTCGAGGGACATGGACAAGGGTGGCGGCAGTGGTCGCCACCCTTTCTTGCTGCCTGCTCGGCTTCCAATCGACGGCCTTCGCCGGTGGCGCCGCCACCGGACCGGCGGCCGGCAACCCCGGCAAGGCCGACAACGTTCGGCCGCTGTGCAGCTTTGCCCAGTCAGGACATGCGCGCTGTTTCGCGCTGGTCCGGACTGACAACAAGTCCAAGAGCGGCCACGGGCTGCTCCCCAACGACACCACTCCGGCGGGGTACGGCCCGAGTGACCTCGCCTCGGCGTACCAGATCCAGCCGAACGGCGGCGCCGGCATCACCGTCGCGATCGTGGACGCCTACGACGACCCGAACGCCGAGGCCGACCTGGCGATGTACCGCCAGCAGTTCGGCCTGCCCGCGTGCACCACGGCGAACGGTTGCTTCAGCAAGGTGAACCAGGACGGCAACGCCTCGCCGCTGCCGACGCCCGACGCGGGCTGGGCCGGCGAGATCTCGCTCGACCTCGACATGGTCTCCGCCGCCGCACCGAACGCGCACATCCTGCTGGTGGAGGGCAACTCGAACTCCTTCGCCGACCTCGCCGCCTCCGTCGACACGGCTGTGAACCTCGGGGCCAAGGTCGTCTCGAACAGCTACGGCAGCAACGGTGAGGACCCGGGCGAGTCCGCCTACAACAGCTCCTACGACCACCCCGGGGTCGCGATCACCGTGAGCACCGGCGACGGTGGCTACTTCGGTGACGGCAACGGCACCGCCTTCCCCTCCAACTCGCCGCACGTCATCGCCGTCGGCGGGACCTCGCTGACGCCCGACTCGAGCGCCCGTGGCTGGAACGAGACGGTGTGGAACGACGCCTACGGCGCGACTGGTAGCGGTTGCTCGCTGTTCCAGACCAAGCCGTCGTGGCAGACCGACACGGGCTGCGCGAACCGCACGTCCGCCGACGTCTCCTCGGACGCCGACCCAGCCACTGGGGTGTCGGTCTACGACACGTTCTCGGCTCCCGGGTGGCAGGTCTACGGAGGCACCAGTGCCGCCGCGCCGCTGATCGGTGGCCTGTACGCCACCGCCGGCGGACCCGTCGCCGGGACCGAGCCGGGGTCGTACCCGTACGACAAGCCGGGTGCGTTCAACGACGTCACCAGCGGCAACGACGGAAGCTGCTCGGTCAGCTACCTCTGCACGGCCGCCACCGGGTACGACGGGCCCACCGGGCTCGGCACACCGGCCGGCGTGACCGGGTTCCAGACCGGTCCGCACGGGGTCGTCGCGGGAACGGTCACCAGCTCCGCGACCAACGCTCCGGTCGCCGGTGCCACCGTCACCGCCGGTAGCGCATCCGCGGTGACCGCCACCGACGGCAGCTACACGATGACCATCCCGGTCGGGACCTACGACGTGACGGCGAGCGCGTTCGGCTATGCGACGCAGACCATCAACGGCGTCGTCGTCACCGACGGCGGCACGGTGTCGGAGAGCTTCGCCCTCGACCCCGTCCCGTCTTCGACGGTGTCGGGTGTCGTGCGCGACGGCGACGGGCACAACTGGCCGTTGTACGCCCAGATCCAGGTGCAGGGCTCGCCCAACGCACCGGTGTGGACCAACCCCTACACCGGCGCCTACCAGGTGAACCTGCCGCAGGGCGCCGACTACACGCTGCACGTGTCGTCGGCGATCCCCGGGTACGTGCCCCAGGACAAGACGGTGACGGTCGGCTCGTCCGACGTCACCGCCAACGTCGACATGCCGGTGGACCGGGCGAACCTCACGGCTCCCGGCTACCGGATCGACCAGCAGGGCACTCCGCAGACCTTCGACGGCACGTCGGCCCCGGCCGGCTGGACCACCGACCTGGGCACCGGCACGACCGGCTGGGTCTTCGACGACCCAGGCAGTCGCGGCAACCTGACCGGTGGCACCGGCGGCTTCGCGATCGTCGACAGCGATCACGACGGTACGAGTGCGACGCAGGACGCGACGCTCACGTCCCCGACGTACGACCTGTCGTCGTCGGCCAACCCCAACCTGGAGTTCAAGACGGACTACAAGCCGTTCATCGACACGTCCACGGCAACCGTGCAGGTCAGCACGGACGGCGGGACGACGTGGACGGAGGTGTGGACCGCCGACCAGAACCAGGTCGGACCGAACGCGACCATCGACGTTCCGCTGCCGATGGCCGCGAACCAGTCCAACGTCCGGGTGCGGTTCCACTACACCGGCTCGTTCTCCTACTACTGGGAGATCGACGACGTGGTGGTCGGTCAGCGCGCCCTGGTGGCTGATCACGGCGGCCTCGTCGAGGGCATCGTGACCGACACCTTGCACGGCCAGCCGCAGGTGGGCGCGAAGGTCACCAGTGTCGACAAGCCCGCCGACTCCGGTGTCACGGCCTCGACCCCGGACGACCCGGACGTCGCGGACGCCTTCTACTGGATGTTCTCCAGCCTGACCGGGAAGCACGATTTCACCGCCTCCAAGTCCGGCTACCAGTCGGACACGGAGCAGGCGAACGTGATCACCAACTCCGTGACCCGCCGCCCCTTCGGCCTCGCGGCCGGGGAGCTCGCGGTGAGGCCCGGCAGCATCAGCAAGACGCTGCCCTGGAAGGGCCACACCAGCACGACGCTGCACGTCACCAACACCGGTAACGCGCCGGCCTCGCTGAAGGTCGACGAGCAGCCGGGTGCCTTCCAGATCCTTGGCCGGCACGGTGCCGTCCTGAACCGGGTCAAGACCTCGGTCACGATGCACCGAGCCCTCGTCAAGGGCGCGCACCACAAGGTCGCCGCCACGAGGTCGACGACGCCGTCCGACTCCACGTGGACGTCGATCGCCGACTTCCCGACGACGATCCAAGACAACGCCGCCGACTACTCAGGGGGCAAGCTGTACAGCGCCTTCGGCTACGACGGCAACGCTGACAGCGCCGGCGCCTACAGCTTCGACCCGGGCACCGGTGCCTGGACCAAGCTGGCCAGTGCCGCCGACACGCGTGAGTCGCCCGCGCACGGGTTCATCAACGGCAAGTGGTACATCGCCGGCGGCTGGGGTGGGGACGGCAACCCGGACGCGAAGACCGAGGTGTACGACCCGTCGTCCGACAGCTGGAGCACGGCAGCGTCCATGCCCACGCCGTACGCCGGATCCGGCACCGCAGTGCTCGGCGGCAAGCTCTACGCCGTCGGTGGCTGCACGGCATCGTCCTGCGGTACGACGGATGCTCAGGTCTACAACCCGAGCTCCGACTCGTGGGCGAAGATCGCCAACTACCCGGAGGCTGTCTCCTGGGAGGCGTGTGGCGGTATCGGGGCCAAGCTGTACTGCTCCGGCGGTACGACGGATGCCGGCACCATCACCCACGCGTACGTCTACGACCCGTCAAGCGACTCGTGGAGTGCGATCGCGGACCAGCCCACCGACCAGTGGGGCACCAGCTACACGGCCGCGAACAACCTCCTGCTGATCTCCGGCGGAGCGGTCAACAACAGCGCGGCGATCACCAACGAGGGCTACGCCTACGACCCGAGCACGGATGCTTGGAAGGCGCTGCCGAACGCCAACCAGTCGACCTACCGCGGCGGGGGAGCCCTCGGGTTCTACCGCGTCGGTGGCGGACAGGGAGGCTTCTCGCCGCCGGTGTCGACGTCGGAGGTGCTGCCCGGGTTCAGCCAGGGCGGCTCATCCGACGTGAAGTGGCTCAAGGAGTCCCCGACGACCGTCACGCTGGCGCCCGGCGCCAGCAAGACGATCACGGTGACTCTGAACGCCGCCTCGTCCGACATCACCCAGCCGGGCACCTACACGGCGCAGCTGACGTACGAGACGGACACCCCGTTCTCGTTGCCGGCGACTGACGTGACGATGAAGGTGAACCCCCCGAAGTCATGGGGCAAGATCACCGGGCTCGTCAAGGGTGCCCTGCAGGGCGGCGGCTCCGCGCCGTTGCCCGGCGCGACGGTCCAGATCGACGGCAGGCATGCGTCCTGGACGTTCAAGACAGACGCCGGTGGGGGCTACGCCCTCTGGCTGGCCGCCAACAACAGCCCGTTGACCGTGATCGTGGCCAAGGACGGGTTCAAGCCCCAGGTGAAGACCGTCAGGATCACCCGGGGCAAGACGACAAGGGTGAACTGGGTGCTGCAGCGCAGCTAGCGCAGCACGGCTGACGAAAGGACAGGTCGGCCCGCAGGGTGACTCGCACCCTGCGGGCCGATCTGTGCGTCGGGTCGGTGCATCAGATGCCGGCCGTGGTGGCACCTCGTCGTGGGGGTCCACCTCCCGATGCCGATCTCCCCCAGCCGATCTCCCCCAGGGACGGGACGACCCGCAGGGTTGTGGTCGTCAGACCACGAAGTCGAGTGGACCACTCGACACCCTGCGGGTCGGGTGACTGCCTGGGATTCGCTGCCGCAGACTGCGGCCGGTGGTCCCGGGCGTCAGCGGCTAGCTGGCAGCCACCTCACATGTCCGTAAGCCATTCATTCCTCGGACCACCTCCTTCCCGTGTAGGCGAAACGCTACGTCGGACCGACCGGTCGGGCAAGCACCTTTTGTCCGTGGCATGATCCGGCCGTGGCGGACCCCGGACCGGTGCGGCGGCGGCTGTCCCGGGTCGTCACCGACGTCCGGCCGCTGCGCCACTCGAGGGACTTCCGGCGGCTCTGGTTCGGCCTGACCGTCTCGCAGCTCGGTCAGCAGATGACCGTGGTCACGATCGCGTACCAGGTCTATCGGCTCAGTCACTCCTCGTTCGCGGTCGGGCTGGTCGGGCTGTACTCGCTGGTCCCACTGATCGCGGCTGGTCTGTATGGCGGTGCCGTGCTCGACGCGCTCGACCGTCGCCGGGTCGCCCTGGTCGCGTCCACCGGTCTGTGGCTGCTGTCGTTGGTGCTGGTCGTCCAGGCGTCCGCTCATGTCGGCTCCGTCGGGCTTCTCTATGCCGTCGTCGCGTGCCAGTCGGCGTGCTACGGAGTCAACAACCCGGCCAGGTCCGCGATCCTGCCCCGGCTGCTGCCGAGGGAGCTGATGCCGGCGGCAAACGCGCTGACGATGGCGTCGTTCAACCTCGGCTTTACGGTCGGGCCGCTGCTCGGGGGCCTGATCATCGGGTGGCGCGGCGTCGGTTGGGCTTATGCCGTCGACGCCGTGACGTTCACCGCGGCGTTGTACGCACTCGTGCGGCTGCCCCCGGTCCCTCCGGACAACGCGACCGGCAAGGCGCCGGGGCTGCGCCCGGTCATCGAGGGGCTGCGCTTCCTGCGGTCGGCCCCGAACCTGCGGATGACGTTCGTGCTCGACATGTGCGCGATGGTGCTCGCCCAGCCGAGGGCGTTGTTCCCGGCGCTCGCGCTGACGGTCTTCGCTGGCGGCGCTCGCACACTGGGGCTGCTGCAGGGGGCGCCTGCGATCGGGGCGCTGATCGCCTTCTCGATGTCCGGGTGGGTGTCGCGCCTGCATCGGCACGGCTTGGCGATCGCGCTCGCGGTGGGCGCCTACGGCGTCTCGGTGGCCCTGGCGGGGGTGAGCGCCATCGGCGTACCAGGCATGGTCTGGTTGTGCGTGGCGTGTCTGGCGGCGTCGGGCTCGGCCGACATGGTCAGCGGCGCCTACCGGTCGACGATGCTGCAGACCGCGGCGCCGGACCATCTGCGTGGACGGCTGCAGGGGGTGTTCACCATCGTGGTCGCGGGTGGTCCCCGGCTCGGCGACTTCCTCGCCGGCTCGCTGGCCAGCGTGACCGGCGAACGGGTGGCGATGCTGATCGGTGGTCTCGCCTGCGTGGCCGGGGTGGGGTTTGCCAGTGCGTCGCAGCGCCGGTTCCTGGCCTACGACTCCCGCGAACCCACGCCGTGACGGTTTACCACGTTCTCGTGGTACGTGCTCACTTCACATGGGGTGCAGGCCATGTGAAGTGACGGTTTACCACGTTCTCGTGGTAAACCGCAGGCCCGGTCACGGGCGGAGCCAGGCGGCTGTGTCGGGCGGGAGTACGCCCCGGAACGGGTCCCTGTCGCGCCCGTCCGCCTTGGCCGAAGCACGCCGTTCCCCCGTGGCCGAAGCGGGCAGGTCGCCACTGGACAGGGCCACGGCACCGAGCGCGGACACGTCGACCGACTGGCTGCCCGCGTTGAGCACGCAGACCAGCCCAGGGGAGCCGTCGGGGCCGCGGCGATGGTACGCGAACACGTCCTCCCCGAGGTCGAGCATCTCCACCCGTCCGTCGAGCCCCACCACCAGCTCGCGGCGCATCGCCAGCGCAGCACGGACGCAGCCCAAGGTCGAGCCGCTGGACGCGTCCTGCGCCTCCACCGACAGATCACCCCATCCGACGGGCTGTGGCAGCCACGGCGTCGAGCCGTCAGGCCCGAAGCCGTACGGCGTCGGCCCGACGGTCCATGGCAACGGCACCCGGCAGCCGTCCCGGCCGACACCGCCCCCACGCAGCCACGTCGGGTCACGCCGGTCCGCGGCCGGCACGTCGACCTGAGCGAGCCCCAGCTCGTCACCCTGGTAGAGGTATGCCGACCCGGGCAGCGCGAGCATCGCCAGCATCGCGGCTCTCGCCCGGGCCAGTCCGGTGGCACCGCCGCCGTACCTCGTCACCGTGCGGACCACATCGTGGTTGGCGAGCACCCAGGTCGGTGAGGCGTCCACCGGGTCGACCGCGGAGAACGTGTCCGCCACGACCTGGCGGAACTCCTTGGCCGACCACTCAGCCTCGAGCCAGTGGAAGTTGAACGTCTGCTGCAGCTCGTCGGGACGGATGTAGCGCGCCATCGCCTCCGCGGTGCTCACCCACGCCTCCCCGATCGCCATCCGGTCACCGGGATAGTCGGCCAGGATCCGGCGCCACCGACGGTAGACGTCGTGGACACCTGGCTGGTCCCAGTACGGCCGCTCACTGTCGGACAACGCCTGGTCGATAGAGCCGGACTGCGGCCCGGAGACGTCGGGCAGGCCCTCGCTCTTGACCATGCCGTGCGCCACGTCGATCCGGAAGCCGTCGACACCACGGTCGAGCCAGAACCGAAGGGTGGTCTCGAAGTCGTCGCCGACGTCGGGGTTGGACCAGTCGAAGTCGGGCTGGGCGGAGTCGAAGAGGTGGAGGTACCACTGACCGTCGGGCACCCGCGTCCACGCCGGACCGCCGAAGACGGACTCCCAGTTGTTCGGTGGCTCGGAGCCGTCGCGACCGCGACCGTCGCGGAAGATGTAGCGCGCGCGCTCGGGACCGCCCGGCCCGGCGGCCAGCGCCGCCACGAACCACGGGTGCGCATCCGAGGAGTGGTTCGGCACCACGTCGACGATGACCCTGAGGCCGCGCTGGTGCGCCTGCGCCAGCAGAGCGTCGACATCGCCGAGGGTTCCGAACAGCGGGTCCACGTCGCGATAGTCCGCCACGTCGTACCCGTGGTCGGCCTGCGGTGAACGGTAGAACGGCGTCAGCCAGATCGCGTCGACGCCGAGGCAGGCAAGGTAGTCGAGCCGGCTGGTGGCCCCGCGGATGTCCCCGACCCCGTCGCCGTCGGAGTCGGCGAAGCTCCGGACGTAGATCTCGTAGCAGATCGCGTTCCGCCACCACGGGTGCCCCGACGGGGTCACGCGAAGCCGGCCGGGTCGATCTCGATCCACGTGTGCGCGGCGCGGCCGACGACCCGCCCGTCGGAGTCGTGGACGGCCGACGCGCTGAAGGTCTTGCGACCCTCGGCGCCCAGCAGCGACCCGGTCACCACATGCAGCTCGTCGACCCTGGGCCGGGCGTCGACGCACGCGGTCATCCGGCCCAGCACCAACGGTCGGCCCTCGAGGTCGGCGGTCCAGCCGCCGGGGCAGTCGAGCGCGGCCCACACGAACTCCGGGCGCACCAGCCCCTCGGCGTCGGCCAGGCTCGGGTCCGGTCGCCACGTGCACGCGGTCCGCCCGTCGGAGACGGTGCCGGGTCGGAGTGCGAGCCCGTCGCCGCGGGTGCGGGCCGTACCGCACACGAAGCACTCCGGGAACGGGTGCGAGACCAGCCCCCGGTACGCCGCCTCGGCCGCCAGCGCGGCACTCTCGGACACCGCGTCGACGCACCGGGTCGGGTCGAGCTCGGCGAGGACGGCGGTGCCGACGAGTGCGTCGGAGTCGAGCATCCGGACTCCGTCCTCGAACGTCTCCACCCGCAACGGGCGACCGAGCGGCGGCGGCATCCGTAGCGTCACCTCGACCGCCTGCGGAGCCTGGTCGTGTGGGTCCGGGAGCGACGTCGTCGTCAGCAGGACCTGTGCCAGCAACCCGGCCGTGTAGCCGCCGTTTCCCGACGACACCGGTCCGCGGAAGCGGGGATCGATCGTGACCGGGACAGGTCTTGCCAGATCACCCGGATGGTCGCCGTCCGTTGCGGTGCTCGCGTGGTGCATCGGACCACCGTACGGGGAGGCCGGGGCGTCATGCGACTCCGCCGACCCGGGCTCCTGGCGTACCCGGCGTACCTGGCGGGAGCCTCGCGCCTCGGCATGGCTGGCATCGGTCGACGACCAAGACAGAACCGGTGGACTTGAGGATGGGACACAATGACGAGGTGAGCGAGCGAAGCGAGGCAGGCGCCACGTGAGTGACCTGATCGACACGACCGAGATGTATCTCCGGACCGTCTACGAGCTGGACGAGGAGGGCATCACCCCGCTGCGGGCTCGGATCGCCGAACGCCTGCACCAGAGCGGGCCGACGGTCAGCCAGACGGTCGCCAGGATGGAGCGCGACGGGCTGGTGACGGTCGAGGGTGATCGTCACCTCGAGCTCACCGCTGAGGGGCGGCGGCTGGCGACCCGGGTGATGCGCAAGCATCGGCTGGCCGAGCGGTTGCTCACCGACGTGATCGGCCTCGACATCGAGTACGTCCACGAGGAGGCGTGCCGGTGGGAGCACGTCATCTCCGAGACCGTCGAGCGCCGCTTGGTCGACCTGCTCGACCACCCGACCGAGTCGCCGTACGGCAACCCCATCCCCGGGCTCGACGAGCTCGGCGAGCCGCTCGGGCGGATGCAGTTCCTCGACGGCGTGATCCCACTGACGGTCGCGGTCGCGGCCGCCGGGGGTCCGGTCAACCTGGTCGTACGCCGGATCAGCGAACCTCTGCAGACCGACGTGGAGGTGATGTCGGTGCTGCGCCGGGTGGGGGTGCTGCCCGACCAGGAGGTGCTGGCCTCACCCGGGCCCGAAGGCGTGGTCGTGGCGCGCGGGGGCGAGTCCGCGGAGATCGACGAGGCGGCCGCGGCGCACGTGTTCGTCCGCTCGGCCTGAACCGCCCTGCGGTCAGACCATCGAGCCGATCTTCTCCGGCTTGAAGCCGGGGAACACCGTCGAGATCCGGGTGCCGGGGAACCGCGACTGCACCACCTCGGTCAGCACGCTGCGGTAGTCGGTGGTCACCGCGAGGTCGCCGTCGACGAGGCTGCCGCTGCTGAGGTGCGGCCACCTGCCGTGCACCTGACCGCCCTTGACGCCCGCGCCGAGCAGCAGGACGCAGTTGCCGTAGCCGTGGTCGAGACCGGCGTCGCCGTTCTGCTGGAGCCGGCGGCCGAACTCGCTCAGGGTGACCATGGTGACCCGGTTGCCGGTGGGGCCCAGGTCGGTGAAGAAGGCCGCGAGGCACTCGGCCAGCTCCTTGACCATGTCGCGCATCTTGCCCCAGGTGAGCGTGCCGACGCTGGTGTGCATGTCCCAGGTGCCGTAGTCGATGGTGACCACGCGGGTGCCCACGCCGGCGCGGATCAGGGTGGCGGTGTCCTTCAAGGTGGCGGCCAGGTCCCCGGGCGGGTACGCCGCGCCGTTGCGCGGGCGTACCGGCGCGGTGGCGAGCTGGCCGTAGTGCTCCGTGGTACGCAGGGCGCCGCGCGCGCCCTGGCCGAGCGCACCGGGAGCACGGTCCCAGACCCGGTGCAGCGACCGGTGGAAGGCCCGGGTGTGGGCGCGGTCGGTGGTGCCGGCGAGTTTGAGGTCGGTGAGGTCACGCAGCCCCAGCACCGGAGCCCGGCCGAACAGCGAGGTGGGCACCATCGTGCTGCCCATCTCCACTGCCTCGGCGGGGTCCGTGCTGTGGTTGAGCCCGATCATCCGGTTGATCCAGCCACTGCGCTGGCTCGACCCGGGGTCGGCGTCCTCGATCTCCTCCATCGACGAGAAGTGGCTGCGGTTGGGCTGCGGCAGCCCGACCGCATGCACGGCGCCGAAGCGCCCGTCCTTCCACATCGGCAACAGTGGACGGAAACCCGGGTGCAGCCCGAACATCGTTCCTTTGGCGAGCAGCGTGCTGGTCGGCACCCCGATCGTCGGCCGGGCTTGGTAGTAGCCGGGGTCGCCGTAGGGCACGACGAGGGACATGCCGTCGGCACCGCCGCGCAGGCTCAGCACGATCAGCACGTTGGAGCCGGCGGGGGCGCCGAACGCCACCTGCCGGACGGTGTCGCCGAGCACGCTGGTGACGATCCCGGTGCCCGCGGCCGCGGTCAGGCCGGCCAGGAACCGGCGCCGGCTGGAGCTGTAGTCGGAGCACCCGCAGGTCGCTTCGGTCTCGGTCATCGCAAGAGTTCCTTCGCAGTCATCGCGACATGTGCAGGGGTGTGCTGAGCACGGTCCCGAGCAAGCGCGCCATCCGATAGGCGGGCATCTGCGCGCGGTCCCGGATCGGGGTCCTCATCGGCATGCCAAGGCGGACAGCGACGGCGGACTTGATCTCTGGTGTGGCCGGGTGGGTGAGCGCCTGGCGGCACACGTGGTCCACGACCTCGCCCAGACTCGCCGGGAGGCGCGGCAGCCACGACGCGGCGGTCCGGTAGGTCACGTCCTCGACGGGGTAGTAGCCACCGGCGGCCAGGTGGTGCACGTTGAACGAGTTGAGCATCCGGCTGGCCCCGGTCCACGCCTGGTTGAAGTCGGGGAACCCGTCCGGGCGTTGCCAGTCGAACGGCCGCTGACCCATCGCGGTGGTCTGGAACACGATCGCGTTGGCGAAGCCGTTCCCGCTTCTCGGCCGGTGCGGGCGGGCGCCGACCGCGCGGAACGTCGCCACCGCGTCCTCGGTTGGCGTGCGTACCTTCGGGCCGGCGTGCCGATTGAAGTCGGGGTGGTTCACCAGCGCCCACAGCGTGGACCGGATGTCGGTCCTCGCCCGCAGGTACGCCCGGGCGATGTCGGTCACCATCGCGGGCGGTGGCGACTCGTTGACGAACCGGGCGATCAGCCTCGCCGCGATGCGCCGGGCCGTGTCCGGGTGGTGCGCGAGGTAGTGCAGGTAGCGAGCGGTGACCGCCTGGCCGTCGTCCCCCTGCCCGTTCGGATCGCGGAAGCCGAGCACCTTGACAGGCCCCCTGTAGTGGTCGTTCTGGGAGTACCACGACTTCCACGTCTTGTTCACGTCCACCCGGTAGCCGGTCAGGATGTACATCGACTGGCGTACCGCGTGCTCGGAGTAGCCGGCGCCGAGGCCGACCGTGTGCAGCTCGAGCAGCTCGCGACCGAGGTTCTCATTGGGGTCGTCCTTGGTCGAGCGGGCGTTGTCGAGGAAGCACCCCATCGCCGGGTGGGTCTCGGCCACGTGCAGCAGCGTGTCGAACCGGCCCAGCGCGTGCCGCCGGATCGCCCGGTCATAGCTGACCCGCCACGGCCAGCCCTTGTCGCACGGCGCCGGCACGTGCAGCAGGTTGGACCAGAACTCGACCATCGCCTCGTACACCTGGCGCTCGCTGATCATCCGGCGCATCAGCGTCCAACGCTGCAGGTCGTTCATGAAGTAGTAGCCGAGCACCTTCCGCTCGCGGTCGAGCTCGGCCATCCGCTCGGCCGAGTGGTGCAGGTTGGGATACCAAGACCACAAGGCGTTGGCACCGGCATCGCGGAACCTGCCGTACAGCTGGTGGTGGAACCAGGCACGGGCGCCCCCCGAGGCGCGGGACTGCCCGACCAGGGCGGGGGTGATGCCGTAGCTGAACCGGCTCAACAGATGCCGGTCGTCGAGTCGCGGCAGTCCGAGGCGTGCTGCCTGTGCTGCCTCGGGGAGGGCGTCGACGAGATCGGTGAGCGACGTAGTCATGACGCTCCAGGGGGGGACGACGAACTGACTGACGCGTCAGCGTGCGCTACGGAGAGTGACGTTGTAAATACACAGAGAGAGGATGCCCGAATTGCCCGGCAGAACTCACCCGAACGGATGAGGCCGATCCCGCTCAGTGGGCCACCAGCGTCGAATGTTGCGCGCATCGGCACCGGTGAGGGCGCTCGCGGTGGTGCGCTTCTGCGCCACATTGCCTGAGCGGGCCGTCGGTGCTGCGGCCCGTCGCCTCAACCGGCATCGATCCGACAGTTACGGCTCGGCTCGGCTCGCCTCGGCTCGGCTCGGCTCGGCTGGGCTCGGCTCGGCTGGGCTCGGCTCAGCTCAGCGGGTGCGGCGCGGCGGCAGCGGCACGAACGAGCTGGTCCGCGCGACGTAGTCGGCGTAGCCGGGCTTGCTCGCCGCCATCGACCTCTCGGTGAGCGGCTTGCCGGTCTTGCCCGCCAGCAGGTACGTCATGAGCAGCGGGCTGACCACCGTGGCGAGACCGAGCCAGGACGAGCCGGCGACGAGCCAGAGGCCCCACCAGACGCAGGCGTCGCCGAAGTAGTTGGGGTGGCGGGTGTAGCGCCACAGTCCGCGGTCCATGACCTGGCCGTGGTGCGCCGGGTCGGCCTTGAACCGGGCCAGCTGGGCGTCGCCCAGGCCCTCGAACGTCAGACCGACCAGCCAGATCGCGATGCCGGGCGCGGCCAGCCACCAGCGCGTCGCGTCGCTGTTGACGCCGACCTGGATCGGCAGTGAGATCACGAACATGGTGACCCCTTGCGGGACGAACACCCGGCGCAGGGCCCGGCCGGCGAGACCGCGGGAGTCCTCGCCCATCAGGGCGACATAGCGCGGATCCTCCGGACGACCGGCGTTGCGTCGTGCGATGTGGATCGCCAGCCGCAGCCCCCACGCGGCGGTCATCACCAGCAGCAGCCAGCGGCTGCCGTCGGCGCCGCCGCCGGTGGCCGAGATGCCGAACGACACCGCTGCGACCAGGACGAACCCGAGTCCCCACGCCACGTCCACGATGCTCATCCGGCGACGGGCGACGGCGAGTCCCATCGTGGCGCCCATCAGCAAGACCACCGCAACGAGGCAGCAGAGCAGCGTCGCGACAAGCGCGGCAGAGTCGACTCCCATGCCGGTGCGGTTCATCCCTCGGAGCTGGGGGACAGCCAGTCGATCGGGCTCAGCGGCATCGACGACCGGCCGTCGTCGTCCGGGCGTACCGCCAGTATCTGGTCGACGCCCATCCGGTTCTCGCTGAACGCGAGCCCCCCGCCGGCCAGGTAGAGCCGCCACACCCTGGCGGACTGCTCACCGACGAGGTCCACGGCGCGCTGCCAGCGCGCCTCGAGGTTCGCGGCCCACGCCGCGACGGTCAGCGGATAGTGCTCACGCATCGCCTGCACGTCACGGATCTCGAGACCGGCCCCGGCCAGCAGTCCGATCGTCGTGGCGAGCGGCTTCATGTGCATGTCGGGGGCGATGTAGGTCTCGATGAACGGACCGCCACCCGGGGAGTCCCCACGCACGCGTGACATCTGCTGCACGAGCACCCGCCCGCCGGGACGGCACAGGTCGTACAGCTTGTGCACGAACACTGAGTACTCCGTGTCGCCGACGTGCTCGCCCATCTCCAGCGACGCGATCGCGTCCACGTTGTCGTCGTCGAGATCGGCGAAGTGCTCCAGGCGCACCCGCACCCGGTCGGACAACCCGCGCTCGGCGGCACGCTGCTGCACCAGCTCCCGCTGCTGCGTGGACAGCGTCACGCCCGTGACGTGGACGCCGTAGTGCTGTGCGGCGTGCAGGCTCAGCGCTCCCCAGCCGCAGCCGATGTCGAGCATCCGGTAGCCGCGGCGAAGACCGAGCTTGCGACAGACCAGGTCGAGCTTGTCGCGTTGCGCCTGCTCGAGCCCGTAGCCGTCCTGCGTACTCGTCCAGAAGCCCGACGAGTACGTCATGGCGGAGTCGAGGATCAGCGCGTAGAACTCGTTGGACAGGTCGTAGTGGTGGGAGATCGCTGCTCGGTCGCGGGCAAGGGTGTGGAGCCGACCCCGGAGCCGTGACTCGGCCCTCGGCCGCCGTGGTCGCGGGCCGAAGGCACCCAGCCGGGCGGCGGTGCTGAGGCCGCGCAGCACCTGGCCGGTACCGAGTCGGGCGCGGCCGGCCCCTGGGTCAGTCTCGCGTGCCCGGCGTACCGCCGACCAGATCATGGCCAGACCGGTGCCCAGGTCCCCCTCCACGTCGAGATCCCCGGTGACGTACGCGCGGGCCAGGCCGAGCTCGCCGGGCTGCCACAGCAGGTGGCGCAAAGCGCGCCGGTTCCTGAGCACGACGACTGGATCGCCCGGCCGGACCGGGGGACCGGCCTCGCTGCCGTCCCAGGCGCGTACCCGCAGGGGCAGCCGCAGGCCGACCGTGTCCTGGACCAGGTCGACGAGCCGGTCGGCCGCGGTCGGCTGCGAGTCCTCGTCGCGAGGGTTCGGGAGAGATGTCACCAGGCCAGTCAACAGGCCCGCCGGAGACCCCGCCCCTTGGGCCCGGAATCAGCCGTCTGGAGGATGCGGTCAGCCGGTCGGGCCAGAAGTTGACGAACGACCCGCGCCCGGCTTGCGCGTTGTTTACCCTCAGTCACGATTGTGAGACGCAGAGCGAGGTGCCCTGCGTCGCCTGGATCGAGCGACGAAGGGGCGCCGCGTGTCCGAATCGACCCAACCGCTGTTGAGCCGGTTCTTCGACGGGCTCGTCGCGGTGACAGGCGCGTTACTCGCCCTCGGCGCGATCGTCAAGGTCGTGCAGGGCGGGTTCGACGTGCCGTGGGCGATGTGGATCTCGGTGCCCCTGGTCGCGCTGATCGCTCGCTACCCGCTGATGATCGACCGCTCGTCCGGCGCGCTCGTGATCGGTTTCGACTCCTGCGTGCTGGCCTTCGTGGCCACGATGCTGCCAGCCCCTCAGGCGATGCTGGTCTGGTGTATCGGGGCGGTGCTGTCCCAGCTGCTGGCCGACGTGCGCCGGGTCGCCAAGGTGTTCAACATCGGCCTGATGATGCTCGGCGGCGGCCTGTGCACCTATCTGATCGGACAGCTTCGCGGGGGTACGCAGGGCACCCTGCGCGAGCTCGCCGCGGTCGCCGTGGGCTGCATCGCGTACTTCGCCGTCGACTACTTCGTGTCCGAGGTCGCGATCGCGCTGGAAGAGCGCGCCACCCTGCTGCCGGTTCTCCGCTCGCCCGGTGTCGCCGTGTGCCTCGGCGCCATGGTCGCCGTGGACTCGCTGGGCTACCTCGGCGCCCTGGTCGTCCGCTCGTTGCCGCTGTGGTCGGTGACGCTGCTGGCCGTACCCGTCGTCACGCTGCTCGTCGCCACCAGGTCGTTCGCCCGGAGCCAGGAGACGTCACGCCGGGTGGAGATCCTGTTCAGCGTCTCCACCGAGGTAGCGGCCGCGGACTCGCCGGTGTCAGTGCTCAAGCTGATCGAGCTGGGTGCCCGGAGCGTCACGAAGGGCTCCGGCGTCCAGCTGCGCAGAGACCCGCCGGGCGCCGGAGAGGTCGGCGCCAAGGTGGTGTCCGGCACCGAGGTGCTGTGGCTGGTCACCAGCTCGCGCAACCGGGCGCGCTCCACACCTGCCCAGGACCGTCAGCACCTCGAGGCGCTCGCCGCGGTCGGCGACGAGGCGTTGGCCCGGGTCCACCTCGCCCGGCGGATGACCCACCTGGCCCAGCACGACTCGCTCACCCAGTTGGCCAACCGGGCCGTGTTCATGGAGGAGGTCGGCGGTGCCCTGGTGCGCTGCCGTCAGCGGGCGGGCCGGATCGCGGTGCTGTTCTGCGACCTCGACGGCTTCAAGACGGTCAACGACTGGTTCGGTCACTCCGCCGGCGACGAGCTGCTGATCGACGTGAGCCAGCGACTGGCCGGCGCGGTCGGCCCGGGAGCCGTGGTGGCACGACTCGGCGGCGACGAGTTCGCGGTGCTGATGGAGGACGTCGACCCTGAGGATGATCTGTCCGGCCTGACCCACGCCGTCCTGCTGGCGGTGGAGCAGCGGTTCGAGTTCGCCGGCCGGTTCGTGACCGTCACGACCAGCATCGGCGTCGCGTTCTCCGACGGCGCCCACACCAGCGACCAGCTGCTGCGCAACGCCGACATGGCGATGTACGAGGCGAAGTTCGCCGGCAAGAACCAGGTGGTGACGTACCGGCCCGCGCTCGGTCGCGAACGAGTACGTCTGCTGGAGACCGCCGAGGCGCTACGGGAAGCGGTGGAGCGACGCGAGCTGACCGTCGTGTACCAGCCGATCCTGCGCTGCAACAACCGCGAGCTGATCGGCATCGAGGCGTTGGTGCGCTGGAAGCGAGACGGCGAGGACGTGCCGCCGGACACGTTCGTGCGCATAGCCGAGGAGACAGGTCTCGTCTGCAAGCTCGGTGACCTCGTGATGGACCTCGTCGCCAACGATGCGCCCGCGCTGCGCGCGGCGGCCGGCGGCGAGCTCACGATCGGCATCAACATCTCCGCCCACCAGCTACGGTCGTCGACGTTCGTCGACTCCGTGCGGCGATGCCGCGACGCGCTCGACGGGATGGTCCTGGTGCTGGAGCTGACCGAGCGCCAGGTCGTCTTCGACGATCCGCTCGTGCTGTCGGTGATCGCGCAGCTCGACTCCTTGGGTGTGAGGCTCTCGCTGGACGACTTCGGCGTCGGCTTCTCCTCGATCGGCTACCTGCGCCAGCTCGCCGTGCACATCCTGAAGACGGACCGGGTCTTCGCGGCCACCATCGACACCGAGCCGCGTGCCCTTGCGCTGCTCGCGTCCATGGTCGACATGGGGCGCGCGCTCGGGCTCGACGTGGTGGTGGAGGGACTCGAGCGGGAGAGTCAGGTAACGGCGCTGACCCAGGTGCTGCGCGACCTCCCGGACGGGCTCTACCTGCAGGGCTACCTCTTGGGCCGGCCGATGCCCCTGGCGGCCATGGTGACGAGGCTGCGCCGGGCCCGTGCGCGTAGCCGTACCCGTGCTCGTGCCGTACCGGCGCCGCTAGCCTGATCCCGTGCTGAGGCGGGCCTGGGTCACCCTGCTCGGGTGGGTGCTGGTCCTGGCCGGGCTGGCCGCACTCGTGCTTCCCGGGCCCGGCTTGTTGCTGCTGCTCGCCGGGCTCGTCGTGCTCTCCCAGGAGTACGCCTGGGCGCAGCGGCGGGTCGAACCTGTCAAGAGCCGGGCCTTCGGCGTGGCCGAGGCCGGGGTGCAGACGTGGGCGAGGATCGCTGTCAGCGCCTTCGGCGCCGTCAGTCTCATCGCCGTCGGCGTCGTCTGGTGCTGGGATCCGACGGTGCCACGTGTGTGGAGGTTCGGCCCCGGCCTGCCGTTCGGTGGCTGGGCGACCGGGCTTAGCATCATCGCGTCCGGGCTGGTGGCGCTGGCGCTGCTCGTCTACAGCATGAGGCGGTTCCGCAACGTTGATACGGGCGTGACTCGATGACCGCGGTGACTCGGTGACGCCGTGACCCCGGCGACGGCAGGCCGGTCCCGGCGTACTCGGGTCAGGTTCTGGCGCCCGCCAGGTGCTGCTCGAGACGCACGAGGGTTTGTTCCATCCCGGCCTGGTTCTTGCGCGGGAATCCCATCAGGACGTAGGCCAGCCAGTTGAGTGGCACCGGTGTCGGGTCCCACTCCTCACGTACCAACGTGCCCGTGGGCACCGGGGTCAGCGTGTAGCGCCAGCGGTGACCGGCGAAGTGCCGCCAGGCGATCAGCCTGCCCTCCTCGTACTCCACGACCACGTTGGCGATCTTGTACGAGACGCCGATCCTCATGTCCATGCCGAACCGCGCGCCGAGGCTGAGCCGCTTCGGGTTGCCTGGCCGCACACCCTGGACCGATCCCGAGCCATCGATGACCGGGTGCTGCGCCGGGTCGGCCAGCACGTCGAACACTGCTTGCGGGTCCGCCGCGATGGTGCGCTCGACCGCGACGACGTGGGGCTTGCGGAGGCCATCATTTCGGGGCATGGGCCAACCCTTCCATGCCTGGGCGTTCGACACATCTCGGGCCGGCGCGCTCGGGGTGTGGTCCCGGCTGGGTCACTGCAGCTTGATCCGGAAGATCTTGTCGTCACCGCGCCTCGGGGTGGCGCGTCCGTCACGGTTGCTGGTCGTGAACCACAGCCAGCCGTGTGGCGAGATCGCGGTGCTGCGGATCCGCCCGATCTGGCCCTGCAGGTATGCATGCCTGCCGATCACCCGACCGTTGCGCAGCACCACCCGGAATAGTCGCTGCCCGGTCACGCCGCCGATCCAGGCGATGCCCCCACCCGGCTTGGGCCAGATCGAGATCCCGCTCGGGCCGGCGGACTCGGTGGGCCAGGTGATGACGGGGTTGGTGAACCGCCGGGAGCGACCCTCGACGAGAGGCCAGCCGTAGTCGCGTCCCCGGCGGATCCAGTTGAGCTCGTCGAAGCGGTGGTTGCCGAACTCCGTGGCCCAAAGGCGGTGGGTGCGGTCCCATGCCAGCCCCTCGACATTGCGATGGCCGTACGTCCACACCACTGAGTGCGGGAACGGGTTTCCCGGCGCTGGCCGGCCGGTGGGCGTCATCCGCAGGATCTTGCCGCCGAGCGACCGCTTGTCCTGGGCGAGTGACGGGTTGCCGGACTCACCGGTCGTGGCAAAGAGCATGCCACCCGGGCCGAAGGCGATCCGGCCGCCGTTGTGGTGCACGCCGTGCGGGATCCCGGACAGGATGACGTGCGTGCCGCCGAGATGTCCGTTGTGCCAACGCATACGCGCGATCCGGTTGTCGCGATAGGTGCTGTAGTAGGCGTACACCCAGTGGTCGGTTCGGAAGTGCGGCGACAGGGCCAGCCCGAGCAGTCCACCCTCGCCGCCCTGCGACACGTTGGTGTGCGCTGCGCGAACGTGCTTGACGAAGCGTTTGCGACCGCCCGGCCTGACCTCGATGATGTTGCGCGGGTCGCGCGTGGACACCAGAGCGTCGCCGTCTGGCAGGAACACGATGCCCCACGGGACCTCCAGCCCGGTCGTGACCAGGTGCACGCGCAGACGCCGCGGCGCCCGGCTCGTCAAGGTCGCCGGATGCGGGGCGCGCGGCACGTGCAGGCAGTTCGATACGCCGACCACGCCGGGCACGCGGACCACGCCGGGCACGCCGGTGACCGGCGCACCGGCGGCTGGCGATGCTCCCGCGGCGAGCAGGGCGAGAGATGCGGTCACGGCAAAGGCGCGGGGCATATGCATGTGACTCACCCTGCCACCCAGCGGCCGGCTCCGGGGCGGGGTGCCCCGGAGCCAGCCGCCGGTCGCAGGTCAGCGGACCACGCGCAGGATGCGCTCCATCCCGAGGGTGGTGTGCTCACGGCCGTCCTGGGTGTCCATGAAGCACGCGACGACGTACCGCCCGGGCTTGAGCAGCAGACGCTGCTGCTGCGCCGCGCGCCAGGACAAGGGTCCGGCTCCGGCCAGGGTGCCGAGGTTGTTGGGGAGTTGGCGGTCCTTGCCTTGGCGCAGCAGGCGAGCGATCTCGCGGGCCGGGAAGGCCTTGGTCGACCTGAACACCACGAACATGTGCACCAGGTAGCCATTGTTGCGCCAGCGCACCCACTGACCCGAACGCAAGGTCCGATTGCCGCGGAACGCGAACTCGATCGCTCGGACCGTGCCGCCGGTCGCCTTCGGCAGCATGGCGGGGTGCGCGGACCTGGCGATCGTGAACTTCGCGAACGGCGGAGCGGCGCCGCTACGCAGCGCTACGACGTCGAGTCCGAGGTACCTGCCCGGCGCAAGGTTGACCTGGACGTGGACCCGGCGGCCGCTCTTGGCGTTGGCGTCGAAGACGATGGCACCGACACGGCGCACGACGTTGGGATCCTGGCCGGCCGGTGACATCAGCAGGTGGAAGACCTGGGCGTACGAGACGCCCCGGTTGAGCCGGATGAACACCGGGTTGCTGACCGGTTCGCGCGAGGTCACCGTGACCACGTCGACCGCGCCGGACACGAGGGATCCACCGACGGTCATGGTTTTGCCGTTGGTGGTGACGTTGATCCGTGGGAGTGCGTGCGCTGCGCTCGCCATAGCCTTCGGCGCCACCGCGCCGGTGCTGGGGCTTGCCGCGGTCGCCGTCGTGATGCCGGCAGCGGTCGCGGCGATCGTCACGGCGACTGCGAGGGGAGTTGCTGCCTTCATGTTGCCCTCCTCGGGCTTGAGAGTTGACTCTGTCGCCCCCGAAGCCCCCGCCCGAGAAGAACCCGCACCGTTCATGTTCATCGCCGGCGGCCCCGCTCGCGGCGTAATCACCGAAGTGCTGACGAGCGGTCACCCTTCGTCATCGGGTGCCCGGTCCGGCTGCGACTGGTCAGGCGTTCGCCAGAGGGGGAGGATCACGTCCATGAGTGAGTCCATGAGTGATACGTGGAACCCGGGCCTCGCCGGCCTTCTGGCCGAACGCCGGCGTGGTGTGCTGGCGACCATCCGGCGCGACGGCCGGCCGCAGTTGTCCAACGTTGCGTACAAATGGGATGCCGGACCAGGCACCATCCGGGTGTCGGTCACCGATGACCGGGCGAAGACCCGCAACCTGCGTCGTGACCCGCGTGCCGTTTTCCACGCCACCAGCGCCGACGGGTGGGCGTACACGGTTGCCGATGCCGTGGCGGACCTCTCGCCGGTGACCACCTCGACGGACGACGAGGCGGCGGACGCACTCGTTCGGCTCTATCGCGACATCTCTGGCGAGCATCCCGACTGGGACGAGTTCCGTACCGCGATGGTGGACGAGCGCCGACTTGTGCTGACCTTGCAGGTCGAACGGCTATACGGCTCAGCCCCAGCGCGCCAGGCTTGACTCGTCCAACCCCCGCGGCCCCCCGCCTGGCGCTCCGCTCCCGCCTCGACGATCCGACAGTTACGCCTACCCACCGGAATCTGCCGGTCTTGTCGGGCGTTGCACCTGGCATGCCTCTCCATGGTGACTACCAGCCAAGTCCGTCCGCTGCCACCCGCGACCAGGTGGCGCTGTACGAGCGCACCGGCGGATCCAAGGGCAACACCCAGAACGGCCTGCCCGTGATCGTCTTGACGTCACGTGGCGCCAAGACCGGCAAGCTGCGCAAGACGCCATTGATGCGCGTCGAGCACGACGGCCGCTACGCGGTGGTGGCGTCCAAGGGCGGCGCACCTCGGCATCCGCTGTGGTACCACAACCTTGTCGCCGACCCGCACGTCGAGCTGCAGGATGGGCCTGAGCCGCACGACATGATCGCCCGGGAGCTGACCGGTGACGAACGCACGACGTGGTGGAACCGTGCGGTGGATGCGTTCCCTCCCTATGCCGGATACCGGACGAAGACCGACAGGGTGATTCCGGTGTTCGTCGTCGAGCCCGCGTAGCGCATGCGGATCGCGACGTGGAACGTCAACAGCATCGGTGCCCGTCTACACCGCGTCCTTGACTGGCTGAAGTCGGCGAAGCCGGACGTCCTCTGTCTGCAGGAGACCAAGAGTGCGGCCAACGCGTTCCCGACCGCCGAGATCGGCGCTCTGGGGTACGAAGTCGCCGCCCACGGCGCGGGCAGGTGGAACGGTGTCGCGATCGTGTCCAGGATTGGTGTGTCCGATGTACGCCGGGGACTGTTGGACGAACCCGGCTACCAGCCCGAGGACGCGATGTTCGAGGTGGACGAGCAACGGGCGATCGGTGCCACCTGCGGTGGCGTGCGGGTCTGGTCGGTCTACGTGCCCAATGGCCGCGAGGTCGGCCATGCGCACTACGACTACAAGCTGCGCTGGCTCGACGCGCTGCGTTCCACCGTCGTCGCGGACCGCGATAGCGGGGCGGCGTTCGTCCTGATGGGCGACTTCAACATCGCCCCGACCGACGACGACGTGTGGGACACAGGCGCGTACGACGGACTCACGCATGTCACCCCTGCCGAGCGCGCGAAGCTGGCTGCGCTACGCGAGGCCCAACTGACCGACGTGATGCCCCGGGCGCTGAAATACGACGTCGCATTCACGTACTGGGACTACCGCCAGCTCGCCTTCCCCAAGAACCGCGGCATGCGGATCGACCTCGTGTACGCCGACGCGCGATTCGTCTCCCGGGTCTGCGACGCCTACGTCGACCGAGAGGCTCGCAAGGGCAAGGGTGCCTCCGACCACGCCCCCGTCGTGGTCGACCTTACCTGAGCGCCGATCAATGAGTTCGGGGCGCCGATGAGCAAGCGCATTGTGTGACGCGTGGTGCGCAACTGTCGGATCGCGAGCCCGGGGGTGGCGGGGGAATCGGCATTAGGGCTGTCCGAGCGACCTGGATGTCGATTCCTGTGTCCGACCCGCGCCGGGGGTGGCGGGGGAATCGGCATTAGGGCTGTCCGTGCGACCCGGATGTCGATTCTTGCGTCCGACCCTCGCAGGGGCGCCAGCGGCGGTGACGGGTGCCGGGTGTTCCGGTGCGGACGAGCTCCAGCCGCGGCTTCGGACCGTCGGTACGCCCCGTCTGCGGTTTGCGTCGCCCGGCCAGCCACGGCTTCGGCCACGTCACCCCCGGGCCGTCGTAGTCCTGGTCCATCGCGGCATGCAGCGTCCAGTTCGGGTCGTACAGGTGCACGCGTCCGAGCGCGCAGAGGTCGGCGCGCCCGGCCAGCAGGATCGAGTTCACGTCGTCGTAGGACGAGATGACCCCGACGGCGATGGTGTTGATCTGGCCCTGGTTGCGGATCCGGTCCGCGAACGGCGTCTGGTACGACCGGCCGAACGCCGGCTGCTCGCTCGATGTCACCTGGCCCGTCGACACGTCGATCGCGGCCGCGCCGGCCGCTTCGAACGCCTGCGCAACCGCCAGGGCGTCGCCCGCGGTGATGCCGTCCTCGCACCAGTCGGTCGCCGAGACGCGGACGGTCATCGGCTTGTCCGCCGGCCACACCTCGCGCATCGCTCCGAACACCTCGAGCGGGAAGCGCAGCCGATTGGTCAGCGAGCCGCCGTACTCGTCGGTGCGCAGGTTGGTGACCGGCGAGATGAACGAGGACAGTAGGTAGCCGTGCGCGCAGTGCAGCTCCAGTACGTCGAATCCGGCGGCCAGCCCGCGTCTGGTGGCGGCCACGAACTGGTTGCGGATCTCCGCCATCTCCGCACACGTCAGCTCCCGCGGCACCTGGTTGATGCCGCGCTGATAGGGAACCGGGGACGCGGACACGACCTCCCAGTTGCCGGACTGCAATGGCTGGTCGATGCCCTCCCACATCAGCTTCGTCGACCCCTTGGCCCCGGAGTGGCCGAGCTGCAGCCCGATCTTGGTCTCAGTCTCGGCGTGCACGAATTCGGTGATCCGGCGCCACGCGTCGCCCTGCTCGTCGGTCCAGAGGCCGGTGCAACCGGGCGTGATCCGGCCGTCGGGTGACACGCACACCATCTCGGTCATGACCAGGCCGGGGCTGCCGAGGGCCCTGCCGCCAAGGTGGGCGAAGTGGAAGTCGGTCGGCATGCCGTCGACCGCTTTGTACATGTCCATCGGCGACACGACGACGCGGTTCTGCAGCTCGAGGTCGCCGAGCCGGAACGGCTGGAACATCGGCGGGCGCACGTCGCCGAGCGCGTTGCCGTTGCGCTGCTCGTGGTCTGCGTACCAGCGGTCGATCCGGTCGATGAACTCCGGATCCCGCAACCGGAGGTTCTCGTACGTCACCCGCCTGGACCGGGTCAGGATGTTGAAGGCGAACTGCAACGGCTCCTGGTGGGTGTACTGCGCGAGGTTCTCGAACCACTCGAGGCTGGCCTGCGCCGCGCGTTGGGTCGACACGACGACCGGCTTGCGTTCCTCCTCGTACGCCTCGAGGGCATCGACGAGGCGGGCGTGCTCGTGCAGGCAGGCGGCGAGCGCGAGCGCGTCCTCCATGGCCAGCTTGGTGCCGGAGCCGATCGAGAAGTGCGCGGTGTGGGCCGCGTCGCCGAGCAGCACGACGTTGTCGTGGCGCCAGTGCTGGTTGCGGATCGTGGTGAAGCTGATCCACCGTGAGTTGTTCGCCATCACGGCGTGGTCGCCGAGCACCGCGGAGAACAGCTCGCGGATGAGATCGATCGACTTCTCGTCCGACTCGCCGGGAACGAAGTCGCGGTCGGCGAACTGCTCGAAGCCGGCATCGCGCCACACCTGCTCGGTCATCTCGACGATGAACGTGCTGCCGTGCGCGTCGTAGGGGTAGCCGTGGATCTGCATGATCCCGTGCGTGGTGTCGCAGATGTAGAACTTGAACGCGTCGAACACCTTGTCTGTGCCTAGCCACATGTACTTGCAGTCGCGCACGTCCAGGGTCGGTTCGAAGCTGGCGGCATAGCGGTTTCGCACCGTGGAGTTGAGACCGTCACAGGCGACCACGAGGTCGTACGCCTCGGACAGCTCGTCGACGTCGGGGGCGTCGGTGCAGAAGTGAACCGTTACGCCCAGCTCGCGGCAACGGCCCTGCAGGATCTCGAGCAGGCGCCGGCGGCTCATCGCCGCGAAGCCGTGCCCGCCGCTGGTGATGACCTCGCCGCGGACGTGCACGTCGATGTCGTCCCATCGGGCGAACTCGGACTCCATCGCGGCGTGGATCGCGGCGTCGGCGTGCTCGATCCCGCCGAGCGTCTCGTCGGAGAAGACGACTCCGAAGCCGAACGTGTCGTCGGCTGCGTTGCGCTCCCACACGGTGATGTCGTGGTGGGAGCCCAACTGCTTGGCGAGGGCCGCGAAGTACAAGGCGCCCGGTCCGCCTCCGATCACTGCGATCCGCATGGTACGAATGTATCGTGTTCTTGACGTGCGTTGCAACAACGCTATATGTGGCAGTAGGGTGGGCCGCATGTCAGGGTTTGCCCTCGAGGCGTCCGACCGACAGCTCGTCGCGCGGGTGCGCGAGCTCGCCGAACGAGAGCTGCGGTCCCTCGCAGACGCCGGCGCCGAAGGCCATGTGAACCGGCCGCTGCTGGCCAGGATGGGCGAGCTCGGGCTGCTGAGCCAGTTCTTCGAGCCGAGATCCGACGCCGGACCAGCCCTAGCCGGTTCAGCGGCGGAACTTGGAGCCGGTGGAGGGGGCTCGCTGCGGCTGTGTCTGCTGCGTGAGACCCTCGCCAGCGTCACCACCGAGGCCGAGACCGCGCTCGCCCTGCAGGCGCTCGGGAGCTATCCGCTCGTCCAAGCCGGCAGGGCGGTCGCCCGGGCGCGGTGGCTGCCCGGCGTCGTCGACGGCAGCGTCGTGGCGGCCTACGCACTGTCCGAGTCGGGGGCCGGCTCCGACGCCGCGGCGCTCGACCTGGCGGCGCAGCGGGTGGACGGTGGCTGGCGGCTCACTGGGGAGAAGACCTGGATCTCCAATGCCCCGGAGGCCGACGTCTACTCGGTGTTCGCCCGGACCGGTGAGCCTGGTCCCCGAGGCATCACCGGCTTCGTCGTCGCCGGCGACTCCGACGGGCTCAAGGGCGAGCACCTCGACCTGCTGTCGCCGCACCCGATCGGACGGATCGTGTTCGACGGTGTCTTCGTCTCCGACCAGGACGTACTCGGCGAGGTGGGCGGCGGCTTCGCCGTCGCGATGGCCGCACTCGACCTCGTACGACCAAGCGTGGGAGCCTTCGCGGTCGGGATGGGCCAGTCGGCGCTGGACGCTGCCGTCAGCCACGCGAAGACGCGCCAGGCGTTCGGGGGGCCACTGCACGAGCAGCAAGCGGTCTCACACCTGCTCGCCGAGATGGCCACCCGACTGCAGGCGGCGCGGCTGCTGGTCTATGCCGCCGCGACCTCCTACGACGCAGGTGCACCGAGGTCGGAGATCACCCGCAACTCGGCGATGGCCAAGCTGTTCGCCACCGAGACAGCTCAGTTCGTGGTCGACTCGGCGGTGCAGATCCACGGCGCACGGGCGCTGCAGCGCGGCCATCTGCTCGAACATCTCTACCGTGAGGTGCGCGCGCCCCGCATCTATGAGGGGGCGTCGGAAGTGCAACGCACGATCATCGGTCGCTCCCTGACCCGTTAGGGATCCCTATCCGCCAGGAGTTGTCGCACGAGATGAGCCTCTTTCGCGCGTCGGTGCCTCTCACCGACAACTGGCAGCACTTCGACCTGGCCGTCGCCGATGGCGTCGCGACGGTCACGTTCACCCGCCCGGACAAGCTCAACGCCCTCACCTTCGAGACGTACGCGGACCTTCGCGATCTTCTGCACGAGCTTCCGCACCACGACGACGTCAAGGTCCTCATCCTCAAGGGGCGGGGCAAGGGGTTCTGCGGCGGTGGCGACGTCAACGAGATCATCGGCGAGCTGCTCACGATGAGACCCCGCGAGCTGATCGGCTTCACCAGGATGACCGGCGACGTGATCAAGGCGATGCGCGAGTCCCCGATCCCGATCGTCGCCGCGATCCACGGCGTCGCCGCGGGTGCCGGTGCAGTGATCGCCTTGGCGTCCGACTTCAGGGTGGTCAGCACGTCGGGGCGCTTCGCGTTCCTGTTCACCAAGGTCGGTCTGTCCGGCGGCGACATGGGCGCCGCCTACCTGCTGCCCCGGGTCGTCGGGATCGGCCGCGCCACCGAGCTGCTGATCCTCGGCGACACGATCGACGCCCAGACCGCGGACCGGTACGGCCTGGTCAGCCAGCTGGTCGGCGATGACGAGCTGGCCGCGGCGGTCGACTCGTTGGCGCGTCGCCTGGCCGACGGACCCACCCTGGCGTACTCGCAGACGAAGGCGTTGCTGGCGCGGGAGATGGACATGCCGCTGGGCGCCGCCATGGAGCTGGACGCGATGACGCAGGCGCTGTTGATGACGAGCGACGACCATGCGGAGTTCCACGCGGCGTTCAACGCCAAGCGCGCACCCCGGTGGACGGGCCGGTGACCGCGCGGACCTGCCTCGTCACCGGCGCCAGCCGCGGGATCGGCCGTGCGTGCGCGGAGCGGCTGTCGGCCGACGGGCACCGGGTAGTCCTCGTCTCGCGGGGCCGGGCGGCCCTCGAGGCGGTCGCGCAGGGCCTTGCCGGAGATGCGCTCGTCGTGGCCGCCGACGTCACAGTCGGCGCCGAGATCGAGCGCGTCTTCGCCGAAGTCGAGCGGTCGTGGGGCACCGTCGACGTGCTGGTCGCCAACGCAGGTGCAGGCGCCACCGCCCGGATCGCCGACACCACCGACGAGGTATGGCAGCAGATGCTCGACCTCAACCTGACGGCGCCGTTCCGATGCATCCGCCGCGCGCTGCCCGGGATGCTCCGACAGGAGTGGGGCCGCGTCGTCGCGATCGCCTCCGTCGCCGCCAAGCGGGGTGAGCCGCAGGTGGGCGCCTACGTGGCCAGCAAGCACGGTCTGCTCGGACTCGTGCGTGCGGTGGCCACCGAGGTTGCTCGGCACGGCGTGACGGCCAACGCCGTCTGCCCCGGTTACGTCGACACCCCGATGACGGACTCCACCGTGGCCGCCATCGCGGCGCGTACCGGCAGGAGCGAGGCCGAAGCCGCGGACCTGTTAGCGCGACGTCAGCCGATCGGTCGACTGATCGCTCCCGGAGAGGTCGCCGCCGTGGTGGCGATGCTCGTGGACAACGGGGGGATCAACGGGCAGGGAGTCAACGTCGACGGAGGTGCCGTCCAGTCATGAGGATCCAAATGAGCATCGAGACCAGCATCGAGACCAGCATCCGAGTCATGAGCATCCGGTCATGAGCATCCGAGCCATGAGCATCGAGCGGAGTCGGTCATGAGCATCGAGCGGGGCATCGAGGGGAGCATCCGGTCATGAGCATCGAGCGGATCAACCCGGCCGAACTCGGCCGGCCGGCCGGCTTCTCGCACGCGGTCAGGGCGGTCGGTGAGCTGATCTTCCTCGCCGGGCAGACCGCCGTCGACGCCGAGGGCAACCTGGTCGCGGGCGACGTCGTCGACCAGTTCGAGCAGGCTCTGGGCAACCTGCTGACCGCGCTGCGAAGCGCCGGCGGCAGCCCGGATCAGTTGACCAGCGTGACGATCTACGTCGTCGACATGGACGACTACCGTGCGCATGCCCGCGAGATCGGTCAGGTGTGGCGGCGGCTGGTGGGTCGCGACTATCCCGCGATGGCCGGCGTCGGGGTGCCCCGGCTGTGGGACGCCGGCGCCGTCGTCGAGCTGCAAGGGCTCGCGGTTCTGCCGTCCGGGGGCCGCTGAGTCGGCATCCTCCGTCCAAGCCCACCCTGCCGATGCCGAGATCACAGTTTGAGCTGCCGAAACGGCCCCGCATCCGCCTCGAAATGTGATCTCGCGGGAGGTCGGGGCGCGGTCGGCGCCCTTGCCGGTGCCGAGATCACAGTTTGAGCTGCCGAAACGGCCCCGCATCCGCCTCGAAATGTGATCTCGCGGCGGGAGGTCGCGCGGCGGGAGGTCGCGCGGCGGGAGTTCGCGCGGGCGGGAGCTGGCGGCGCGGGCGGTCGGAGGGTGGCGCGGCCGAAAATCCACCTTAGCCGAACCTTAGCCGCGGATGAGCGCGAGCGCGTGCTCGCGCGACGCGGAGCGCAGCTGCGCGTCGAGGTCGTGGAACAGCCTCGCCGTTCGGATCCCCGTCCAGCCCGGCCGGAGCAGCTCGAGTGGCAGGCCGGGGTCGAGGTATGGCAGTCGCCGCCAGGCCGTGAGCATCGGGAGGTAGTCGGCGAACGCGTTCCGTGGCGACCCCGCCCGCTTGGCCCAGCGCGCCTGGACGGGCGCATAGGCACGGGCGAAGCGGGCGTAGCCGACCTCGATCTCGTCCAGGTCCCACCACCCCGCGAGCTTGGTACGCAGGTCGCCGAACGCGACGTGGTCGGCCCGGAAGATCTCCACATACGGCGTCAGTGTGAGCCGTTCCAGCGCCGTGATCGTCTCTGCGTGCAGGTTGCCGGGGGCGATCCACACGCCGGATGAGACGGTGCCGTAGCCCAACCGAGTGAGCTGGGTACGCAAGGTGTGCCGCTTGTCGCGCTCGGACTCCGGGATCGAGAACAGCAGCAGCAGCCAGCCGTCAGTCAGCACCGCCCTGGGCCGGTCGAAGATGCGGGCGTCGCCTTCGCGCAGGATCTCGACGGACGCCGGGGACAGCGCATAGCCGGCAGCGCCGTCGACCTTGTGGGCCCGCAGCACGTCCCGGCGCTTCAGTCGCGACACCGACGAGCGGACGGCCGCCGCGTCGACGCCGAGGTCGGCCATCAGCCGGACCAGGGCGGCGACTGACAGCCAGTTGTGCTCGTCGCGGGCGTACAAGCCGTACAACGACACGATCAGCTGTCGCGGCGGAATGTCGGCCGGCGCCGGCGGGTCCGAGGCAGCGGCTGAGTCCGCAGGAGTCACGCCGGCGCCTGTCGACGCAGGGCGTACCGCTGGACTTTGCCGGTGCTGGTGCGTGGCAGCGCGTCGGTGAACTCGACCGACCGCGGGTATTTGTAGGGCGCGATCTGCTGCTTGACGAAGTCCTGCAGCTCCTTGACCATCGCGTCGCCGGGGGTGGCGCCGTGGCTGAGCACGACGTAGGCCTTGACCAGCTGCCCGCGCTGCTCGTCGGGAACTCCGACCACGGCGCACTCGACGACGCCGGCGTGCCGCAGCAACGCCTCCTCCACCTCGGGGCCGGCGATGTTGTAGCCGGAGGACACAATCATGTCGTCGCTGCGGGCTTGGTACCAGAAATAGCCGTCGCCGTCGCGGGTGAAGATGTCGCCGGTGAAGTTCCAGCCGTTCTGCACATAGACGCTCTGTCGGAGGTCGGCGAGGTAGCGGCACCCGGTCGGGCCCTGCACCGCGAGCCGGCCGAGCTCGCCGTCCGGCACCGGGTCGCCGTCGGCGTCGACGACGTTCACGACGTAGCCGGGCACCGCCGTGCCCGTCGACCCGGGCCGGATCTCTCCACCGGCCGCCGACAAGAAGATGTGGAGCATCTCCGTCGAACCGATGCCGTCGATCAGCTCGACCCCAGCGGCGTCCTTGAACGCCTGCCACGTCTCGGCCGGCAGGTGCTCGCCGGCCGAGACGCCGCAGCGCAGCGTCGTCAACGTCGACGCCTTGCCGCTGGCCACCATCGCGCGATAGCCGGTGGGTGCGGTGAAGCAGACAGTCACCCGGTGGCGTTCGATCAGCTCGGCCAGCTCGTCCGGTGTGGCCTTCTCGACGAGCAACGTCGAGGCCCCGACCCGCAGCGGGAACACCACCAGGCCGCCGAGGCCGAACGTGAACGCGAGCGGGGGCGTGCCGACGAACACGTCGTCGGCGGTCGGCTTGAGGATGTGCCGGGAGAACGTGTCGGCGATGGCCAGCACGTCGCGGTGGAAGTGCATCGTGGCCTTCGGCCGCCCGGTGGTGCCGGACGTGAACGCCAGCATCGCCACGTCGTCGGCGGCGGTGGCCACATCTGGAAACTCCGTCGCGTGGCCGGCGACCTGCCGGGTCAGGTCGTCGGCGTCGTCCCCGCCGTACAGCAGGACCGGCGAGTCGCCGGCCGCGGTGAGCAGGTCGCCGGCGAACCGGTGGTCGCAGATCGCGAGGTCGAGCTGTGCGATCTCGTAGACGTCGCGAAGCTCCTTGGGCCGCAGCAGCGCCATCGTCGCAACCACGACGCAGCCGGCCTTGAGCACCCCGAACCACGCCGCCACCAGCCATGGGTTGTTGGGCCCGCGCAACAACACACGGTTGCCGGGAACCAGGCCGTGGTCGGTGGTCAGGCAGTGGGCCACCTGATTGGCCCGGGCCTGCAGTTGGGAGTACGACCAGGTGGAGCCGTCCGGGCTGACCAGACAGGGCCGGTCGCCACCGAGTCGGGCCGCGACCGCATCGACGAGCTCGGTGGCGCAGTTGAGCCGCTCGGGGTAGTCCACCTCGGGCAGAAGGTCGAACCGGAACTCCGGCCACTGCTCAGCCGGCGGGAGGTTGTCCCGGCAGAACGTGTCGACGTGGGCTGAGGTGGACAGACGCATGCGGACCTTCTCGGGACTCGGCGCGGGCTGTCCCTCAGTATGTCCCCGTCGTTACGACAGTCAAGACAGCAACACAAGCGCCGATCGCCGTGGTCGATGCCGAGCCGGGTCGGCTGCCCGTCACTCAGCCCGGCGCCGGCAGCTGGCCGCGGATCGCTCTGACGACGGCCTCCACGCCGACGGCGTCGAACAGGATTGTGTAGTGGTTGATCCCGGGCACCTCCACCAGCTCGAGCGCCTCGGTGCGGTCCGCCCAGGCAGCGGCGTGCTCGGGAGGATAGAGACCGGGCAGTTCGTTGACGAGCCCGCGCGGCGCGCGCAGCAGCGGCGTGCCGGAGCGCAGCGGCAGCGCCGTGCCGGTCAGCGAGAGCTCGACCATGTCCCGCGAGTCAACCGCGACGGCGTCCGGGTTGACCTTGCTGTGCAGTGCGGGTTCGTCGCCGGTGAGGTCGTAGTCGACGTAGGCCTGTGCGTACTCGTTGAGGTGCCCGTCGAAAGCGGGATGGGCGCGCCAGAAATCGCGGTACGCCTCGGGGTCGGCGAAGGTCATCGACAAGCGTTGCAGCGATGGCCGGAGGGTGGTCTGCACGGCCGCGTCGGGATCGACGTCCTCGGGCAGCGCCAATGGGATGCCGCCGTCCACCAACACCAGTCCCGCCAGTCGGTCCGGATGGCGCGCGGCGAATGCGACCGCTACGAAACCACCCATCGAGTGACCGGCCACGGTTGCCGTGCCGAGGCCGAGATGGTCTAGGACGGCCTCCAGGTCGTCGGCGTGCTGGACGATTCCGAAGGGCGCGGTCAGCGACCCGGACCCGCCGCGGCCACGTAGGTCCGGAGCGATCACGTCGAGGTCGCGCAACGACTCGCTGGTGCGCAGCCACGACATCCCCGATCCGGTGATGCCGTGGACCAGCAGCACCGGCGGGGCGCCGGGCGTACCGCCGCGGTGCACGGTGAGAGAGCCGCCGTCGACGGGGGCCAGGAAGGTCGTGTCCACGTCTGCGATGCTAACGAGGACGGTCCGGTCGTTCCGCGGCCCGAGTCGCCGGCCCGAGTCGTCGGCCCGAGTCGCCGGCACTGAGTTGCCATCCCCGGGGTGAGGTTAGGTAAGGTTGGCCTAACTAACACGGCGTCCATGATTACCCATGATTACCCATGATTACTGGAGACCTGATGAGCTTGTCCCGCACGCTTCTGCTCGGCTTCATCGCCGGCGTGACGATCCTGATCGGTCTGCCGATCGGACGCATGCGCCGACCGGCGCCTGGGTTGCGGGTCTTCCTCAACGCCACCGCGACAGGCGTGCTGATCTTCCTGCTCTGGGACGTTTTGTCCGCGGCCTGGGAGCCGATCGATGCAGGGCTGGCGCAGATCCACGACGGCGCCGGCGGCTGGGGTGACGTCCTCGGTTATGGCGCGTTGTTCATTGTGGGCCTCGGCGTCGGACTGCTTGGCCTCGTCGGCTACGAACGGTGGATGGGCGCGCAGATGAAGGCCCGGGCCGCGCGGCCCGCGGGTCCGGGCGCCATGTCGGCGCAAGAGCTGGCCGCTGGTCGAGGGGTGACGAGCTGGAGTGCCGGGCGACAGCTCGCGCTGATGATCGCGGTGGGCATCGGCCTGCACAACTTCGCGGAAGGGCTGGCGATCGGGCAGGCCGCCGCGTCCAGCGACATCGCCCTGGCGACCGTGCTGGTGATCGGCTTCGGGCTGCACAACGCCACCGAAGGCTTCGGGATCGTGGCGCCGATGGCGGCGGAAGCCGAGGACGCTCGGCCCTCCTGGGCGTTCCTCGGCCTGCTCGGTCTGATCGGCGGTGGCCCGACGTTCGTCGGGGCGATCATCGGCCACGGCTTCGCCAGCACCGCGGTCAGTGTGGCCTTCCTGACCCTGGCAGCGGGCTCGATCCTGTACGTCATCACCCAGCTCATCGTGGTGGCTGCACGCTCCGGCCGACGCGCCATGCTGTCGTACGGCCTGCTGGTGGGACTGCTCGCCGGCTTCCTCACCGACGCGATCATCACCGCCGGCGGCGTCTGAGCGCGCAGCACACGGTCTGCTGGCTCACTGGCCGACGGGAACCGGGTTGCCGATCCCACCGCCATGATCACCGACGAAGGCCGTCCCGACGAGGGCAACGCAGGCCACGGCGGCGAGCGCCACGAGGACGATCGCCAGCGTCCGATGCCCCCGCAGCACGGTGACGGCCAGCACCACCGCGATCACCAGGCCGAGTGGAGCGAAGAACACCGTGACCGCGATGCTGGCCAACCCGACCAACGTCAACTGCAGCCTCGACAGTCGTGAGCCGCGTTCGTGTACCGGAGTCTCGTGAGTCATCAGCGTCATCCTCACCGTGGGTAGTAAAGCCAGATGGTGCCGTCGGGGTAGGCGTTGGCGTGGATCTGGTACGTCGCCCACACCGGAAAGCCGTGCACGAATGCGGACACCTTGAACCGATCCCAGTGGGTCAACACAGGGTGACCGGTGGCCAGTACACGACGCTCCACCGAGCACTCCTGGACGGTGATGTCGTAGCCGTGGCCGTAGCCCTCGCTGCAGTGGTGCGAGCCTCGATACCCGCGGAACCGGCTGGTCGACCAGACGTGCGCGCCGTCGAGGAAGATGCGGCCCGACTGACGCTCCCCCCATGCGGCCGGGACGATCGAGGTGATCGTTTGGTGCCAGTCCTCGTAGAAGATCGGCCGACCGTGGTCGACCGCCTGCTCAAGCGTCGTCGTGCCGTCAGTCGACAGGAGACGACCTTGCTGCGGCGTCAGATCCCTTGCGGCGACGTGCCGACGCGGTTTGATCCGCACGACCAGATCGACCCGGCAGCGCCGGGTATGCGCCTTGTGGTGCGCCCGTCGGCAGAACGGGCTGCTGTGGACGGTCAGCCGTCTGGTCCGGTGAATGCTGTAGGTCCCGCAGGTGTAGTCGCCCGGGCGGCACATCGCCGGCTCGGGATCGTCGGTGCTGCGACCCGGCACCGACCCAACGGCCGTGGCGAACGCGTGGTCGTGTCGGGGGCTTGCCACCAGGCCCGCAACCGTGGACTCGACCTGCCGACCTTGCGAGGTGGCGTCGTGTGCGTCGACGCCGACACCGGCGCCGAGTGAGAGCGCCGTTGTGGCGACGCCGACCAGAGCCAGGCCGGTCCAGCCTGCTGAGCGAAAGCGCATTGGTCCCCCAGGTGCTCGAACATGGTCACCGCGCGGAACGGACGTGGAACTGTTCGGCGGTGTGTTCGAAGATGGTGGGAGCGTCGCGGGTCCGCTGGGATCACCGCACAGGGCTGTGGACGAGATGCGAGCAGGCTTGCGATCGGCCCAGGGCTCAGGTGTCGCTGGCGTAGTCGTCGAGGTAGCGCTCGAGATCGGTGATCCGCCAGCGCCACCAGTCACCGAGCTCGGTGTCCCCGCGCAGGTCGTCGGCCGCGGCGCAGGTGCGGGCTTGCTCGAGCTGATCTCGGAGCAGGTCACGAAAGTCCATGGCCGCCTCCTCGCTCGGGGCCCACGCGGACGGGCCTCACCACGTTGGACGCTTCGGGCCGCGTGGTGGTTGCACCGCGGCTTCGCCGGGACGCGAGAGTCGACAAGCGAGCCCTCGGAGTGCCCTGGTTTGACCCTGTTGTCCTCATCTGCTGGTGAAACAGCCCGAGCATGCCACTTCCCAGCGGGCGTGGAATGCGCGAGCATCACGGGTGCATCGGCGTTGAGGGGCGCACAAGGCGCGGACAAGACGATGCTGGGGGAGCAACAGGAAGCCGTGATCGAGTTGTCAGCCGGCCCGCAACCGGGCTAGCGCCACGAGGCGCTGCTCTACCACGGCGACGACGACTTCCTGGCCCAGATCGTCCCGTTTGTCGCCGAGGGAGTACGTGTCGGTCAGCCGGTGATGGTGGCCGTGCCGCAGCCGCGTCTCGAGGCGCTCACCAGCGCGCTGGGGCGTCACGCCGACGATGTCGTCCTCGCTGACATGGGCGAGCTGGGTCGCAACCCGGCGCGGATCATCCCGGCCTGGCAGGACTTCGTGGACGAGTACGGCGGGTCCGGCCGACCTGTCCGGGGTGTCGGGGAACCGGTCTGGTCCGGACGCCGTCGCGCCGAGTTGCGCGAGTGCCAGCTGCACGAGTCCCTGCTGAACGTCGCGGTCGGCGCGGATACAGCGCTGTGGCTGCGATGTCCGTACGACTTGGACACCCTCGAACCTGCCGTCGTAGCGCAGGCGCACCGCAGCCACCCGGTCGTCGTCGGCCCGCACGGTCCGCCCGTCGGTCCGGCGTACCGCGGGATGAGGAGGCCGGCGTTCTGTTCGGCGAACCGCTGCCCGAGCCGACGGTCAGCACCGCCGAGCTGGCCTTCGGCACGACAACGCTCTATGGATTGCGCGAGACGGTCTCCTGCCTGGCCGAAGCGGCCGGCGTCGTGTGGCGCCGGCGCGACGACTGCGTGCTCGCGGTGAACGAGCTGGTCACCAACAGCCTGCTGCACGGCGGCGGTCGCGGCCGGTTGCGGATCTGGGCAGACCCCGACGCATTCGTCTGCGAAGTGCACGACGCGGGTCGAATCGACGACCCGCTGGTGGGGCGCAGGGCTCCACGCCCCGGCTGCGAGCACGGCCGCGGGCTGTGGATCGTGCACCACCTGTGCGACCTCACCCAGATCCGCAGCTCGCCCACAGCCGGAACCACGGTGCGGATCACGACCTGGCTGTGAACGGCCGTCGGTGTCGACAGACAGTCACCATCGCTGTCTGCGGGGACAGTCAGCGGGTGCCCTCGCAAGGCTGGCCGAGGACCGGCACATCCGGAAGGGCGGACTACGAGGCGCCCAACGCAGCGCAGTACGCAGCCACATCTCCGTCTAGGAAGGGATGCGGCCCATGCTCGACTGCGATCGACCCGTCGGAGTTGTACACCAGCTTGCCCGCGTCGAGAATCACGTTGCCGCCGTCGGGCAGGGAGACCCTGAGCGGCTGGCCTGTCCACGACTCGCTGCCGTCTGGATAGTCGATGATCTTCGCGTGCTCACTGGAGTTCAGTGCGTTGTTGTTGGAACCCGTCTCGGTTCCGGTGAAGTCGTCGTGGACGACCGTTCGGGTCACATTCCCGGCCTTGTCATAGAAGGTCTGGGCGACGACGTTGTCGACCCCGGACACAGCGATCGAGAAGTCCGGAGAGGCGTTGCAGCCCAGATCACTGTTGGCGTCCAAGGTGTAGTCGCTCTGGATCGTGAAGTGCTGGATGTCAGGAGCCCCCGCATAGGCGGGCAGCGCCCCGAATCCAAGGGCCGCCGAACCAAGGCAGCCGACAACGAGGACTCCGCTGACTGCGGCCGGTAGGTGGGTTCGTCCACGTCTGGTCATGAATGCTTCTCCTGGGGCGTTGGTGGCGTCGCAGCCACCTAGCGGCGGCTGTCGGTGTTGCCTTTGTCCCGCGCACCGTACCCCCGCCGCGAGGGCGGTGTGGGTGGTTCGGTCGATTCGTCCGGGTGGCTCCTTGGTGCCCCAGCGGAGCCCCCGAGATTGTGGCCCGAGATTGTGCCCCCGAGAGGATTCGAACCTCCGACACACGGTTTAGGAAACCGTTGCTCTATCCCCTGAGCTACGAGGGCAGGGGCGTCGTGCAGCCATCGAGGACCGTAGGACGCGCCGTCCATCCTCGCACGTACATCGAGGTCCGAACGATCATGGGACTGGCGGCCCGGAGCGTCGACGAGTCGATCGGACAGAAGTCACCGGGTGAGTGATGTCATCGCGGGGACGACTGCGGCGAAGCGGCTGACACCGAGCCAGTCCGGCATTGCCCGGCATACCACCGCGTCTCCGTGGATGCGGAGCGTGTCGTTGCGCAGCGCGTCGGCCCAGCTCAGCTGGCCGAGCCACACCCGGGTCAGAGTCGTGGTGTCGGTGTCGAGCCAGGCTTGGATGGGCTGGCCGGGATCGGTGTCACAGACGTCGATCCCGGTGGGATCGAACACGAGCCACCACATCCGGTGGCGGGTCGAGACGCCGGACAGCTCCAGCCGCACGGTCGCCGTCCGGCGCGCTGCTCGGGTCGGGTCAGCGGTCGCCTCACGGCTGATGTCGAGCATCAGCAGGGCCGGGTCGTACTCGTCCTCGCGAAGTTGTTGCATCCACCGCTGGCCCCATGCACCCACCTGCTCCACGATCGGCATCAGCTCGGTCCCTGCCGGCGTGAGCCGATAGTGCGGCTCGCCGTCGTCGACACGTCGCTCCACGAGTCCGACGCGCTCCAGCTCACGCAGTCGGGTCGCGAGCAGCGACGGAGACATCCGGGGTACACCTCGCGCGATCGCGTTGAATCGCTCGTTGCCCCACAGCAGCTCGCGGATCACGAGCAGTGTCCACCTCTCGGCGAGCACCTCCGCCGCTCGCGCCACCGGGCAGTACTGGCCGTAGCGCTTCACGTCTGCCTCCGGGGCCCTAGACGGCAACTACAGAAACGCTACTAGCCGCGCGCGCGTCTGTGGTCGAAGTTTGAGGCAACTCAACGCGAGGAGCAGACATGGCGGGAAAAGCGGTCATCAGCCTTACGACCGGTTTGGAGGACGCGGAGAAGGTCACGGTTGCGCTGCTCGTGGCGGTCGGCGCCGCCGAGGAGGGACGCCCAACCCTGATCTTCCTGACCAAGGAGGCAGTACGCCTGGCGACCGTCGGCGTGGCAGCCGGTGTTGCCTGCGAGGGATGTCCGCCGCTACCGGATCTGTTCGACCGATTCGTCGCTGCAGGTGGGACCTTCCTGGTGTGCCCGATCTGCTTCACCGCCAAGAAGCTCGACGAGTCGAACCTGATCAAGTCGGCCTCGATCGGCGGCACGGTCCCGATGTGGCGCTGGATCGGCGACGACGGCGCGACGACATTCAGTTACTGACGAACGCCTGCCGAACGCCGCCGCGCAATTGCCAGGTTCCGGGGGCCGGGTCAGGGTGGTCGGTGACGTCGCCCACACCCTCACCACAACAGCGCGGCACCGAGCGCAGCCATCCCGACCATGCACCAGGCCACGTAGTCACCGATGTGGCCGGAGTGGATGGTGTGCAGCACGTCGATGGGCGGACGAACCGCGGCACCGCAGCGGCGCAGTGTCGCGGGCAACCGTGAGCCCCAGACGCCGAGGCAGGCGACGCCGACGGCGAGCAGCGCCGAGACCAGGCCGAGCCCGACGCCGGAGAGCGTCCAGGCGGGCGGTGTGACGCCAGCGGCTGGGTGCGTCGGCGCGGAGGGATGCAGCACGGCGGACGTGTACGCCGCGCCGTCGGTGAACGCGGCCGCGGCGTCGGCGGCTCCCGCGCGTACGCCCGGCACGACACTGAGTGCGACGCTCGCCGCCAGCAGCACGAGCGCCGGGGCGAGCATCGACCACGGCGCCGAGGACAGCCGGGTCTCAGTCTCCGGGGCTTCCTCGTGCGCACGCCGGTTCTTGCCCGCGTCGGCAGGGCGGGGTCCCGCCCCGAAGAACACCCGAAGCGCCACCCGCAGGACCGCGCCCCCGGTCATGACTGCCGAGGCGGTCACGACCACCGGCACCCACCACAGGTTCGCCTTCACAGCGGCGTCGTCGAGGATCGCCTTGCCCACCCAGGTGCCGAGGATCGGGAGCCCAGCCAAACCCAGCCCGCCGACCACGAAGATGGTTGCAGCGAAGGGCATGTCGCGGCCCTGACCGAACAGCACGTGCTCGTCCACGGTCTCCCGTTCGTTCAGCAGCACGCCGGTGCCCAGGAACAAGGCGCCCTTGGCGCACGCATGACCGAGCGCGTACAAGCCGGCGGCAACGAGTCCGTCGTCCCCGAGCAGCGCGACCGCGAGAACAAGCACGCCGACGTGGCTGACCGTGGAGTAGGCCAACAGCCTCTTGATATGGCGTTGGCCGAGGCACAGGGTCCCTCCGACGAGCGCCGTCACCGCGCCCACGACGAGCAGCGTGTCGCGCATCGCCGTCGCACTGATGACGTGGTCGAACACGACCCACCACAGCCGTGCCACTCCGTAGACGCCGAGCACCACCATGATCCCGGACAGCAGCGCGCAGACCGGCGCGGGCGCCACCGCCTCGGCGTCCGCCGTCCAGAAGTGGAACGGCACGGCGGCGGCCTTCACGAGCAGGCCGCCGATGACCAGCGCGCATGCCACTGCCACCAGACCGTCCGGCCGATGTGCGCGCAACACCTGCCCGACGGCGGCAAAGTTCAACTCGCCTGTTCGGGCGTACAACAGAGCGACTCCCACCAGGGCGCAGGACGCGCCGAGGGAGTTGATGATCCCGAACGTGAGGGCACCCTGGACGCTGCGCGGCTCCTCCACCCGCATGCCGGTCAGCGCGTAGGCCACGACCCCCATGAGCTCGAACCACACGAAGGCGTTGAACAGGTCGCCGGACATCGCGAACCCACTCATGGCTGCCAGGAAGACGAGCAACAACGACTGGTACGACGCGGACACGTCGGCGAGGTAGCGCCACGAGTAGACCAGTGCGGCGACGGTCAGGGCCCCGGCGAGAAAGACCAGCGTGGCCGCCGCCCGGTCCGCGACGATTGCGACGCCGACGGACTGTCCGTGCACGGGCAGCCAGTCGCCGAACCACACCACGACCCGACCACCGCCCACGGTGACACAGACCCAGGCCGCCCCGACCGTCGACGCCACCGCGACCACGAGACCGGCGACGTCGGCCACCAGACGCGGCAGCCACAGTCCGGACGCGGCGATGAGCGCGGCGCCGAGCGACGGCCCGACCACGAGCAGCGGGACCACGACGTGGGCGGCGTCGTTCACTCCTCCGACTCCTGTTCGAGCGAACGGATCTCGTCCGGGTCCAGACTGCCGTGCTGCTTGCCCACCTGGATGGTGATCGCCAGCAGCAAGGCGGTGACGGTGCTTCCCACCACCACGTCGGTGAGGGTCAACGCCTGCACCACGGGGTCGACGACACGCACACCGGTCTTGACGTCGGCGAAGATCGGGGCGGTGCCGCCGTGGGCGTAGCCGATCGAGACGAGCAGCAGGTAGGTCGACGACTGCACCACCGACAGGCACACGATGGCGTGCACCAGGTTGCGGCTCATCACCATGCCGATGCAGCCGACGACGAAGATCCACGCCGCCACGACGTACGGCAGCACGCTTAGCACGTCAGCGCTTCCCGTCGTCGGGATGGATCAGCAACGCCTGCTCGAGGAACTTCGACAACAGCAGCACGATCGCGGAGGCGACTTCGATCCCCACCGCGATGTTGAGGAGCGGGATCGTACCGGCGGACACGACGTCACCGACCTTTCGGAACGGCGGCACATTGGTGAGGAAGGCCGACCCGGACGCCATTGCCACCAGGCCGACGACGACGAAGGCGCCCGCTCCGGTGGCTTCGGTGATGTCGAACAGCCACACCGGACGCAGCCGCTCGAGTACGCCGAGGTCACCGGCCAGGAAGGCGACGTGCAGGCCGGTCGCGAGGACGACGCCACCCTGGAAGCCACCGCCAGGGGTGAGGTGCCCGTGCAGCACGATGTAGCCACCGATGAGCAACGTCACCGGCAACATGACGAGGCCGACGAGCCGGGCCGCCTCGAACACGTCCTCCGGTCGGCGCGCGAGCTGGTGGCCCTCGTCCTCGGCCTCTGCGCGCATCCGGCGCAGCAGGATCAACGTGCCGAGGGCTGCGGCGAACAGGATGAACTCCTCTCCCATGGTGTCGATCCCACGCTGGTCGAACGTCACCGACGCGACGACGTTGGTGGTCCCGTGCTTGATCGCCGCCGCGACGGCGCGGCTGCCGTAGGGATGGGACAGCGACCCGAAGGACGGCAGACCCACGATCGCGATCGTGAACATCGCGACGAGGCCGGCGGTGCCGACGAGGCAGAGGACGAGCCGCAGGCGCCGCATGGTCAGCCGGCCCCGTCGTCGGGTTCGGCTCGGCGGCGCCGGTTGCGCTGCTCCTGCTGCACCTTGCTGATCGTCAGCACGACGATGAGCGGCACGACAGCGGTGCCGACGACCACTTGAGCCATCGCGACGTCGGGTGCCTGGAGCAGCAACAGCAGCACCGTGAGCAGGACGCCGTAGGCGGACAGCACGATCGACTGGCGTACCGGCTCTCGGGTCAGGACGACTGCGGTCCCCGCTGCGGCCACCAGCAGCAGCGCCACCACGAGGAGAGCGTCGAGGAGGGTGGCGTTCACACTGATCCGTGACGGTCGCCGTCGGCCGCGCGCGTTGCGGCTTGGCCGGTGGCGGCGGTCGTGACCGGGCCCACGCCGAGGACGAGGGCGGCGATGATCAGCAGCTTGACCGCCGAGCGCCAGTCGGACGCTCCCGCGGCGAGGCCGACCACCACCACGGGCACGCCTAACGTCGTCAGCCCGGCCAGCATGTGCAGCCGGTCGAAGACGTCCTTTGCGAGAGCGACCCCCACGGAGCAGCCGACGGCGACGACGACGCCGACCCACACCAGGACGGCTGAGACGACGCCGAGCCAGCTCACAACGACCGGCCGAGGAATCGGGCGAACACCAACGACCCGGACAGCGACAGCACCGCGAGAATCAGGCCGACGTCCAGGTACGACGACCGGTGGAACGCGTCGGCGAGCAGCAGCAGGACGGCGACGGCGGTGGCCGACAGCGCTTCCACGGCGACGAGTCGGTGCACCGGTTCGCCACGCAGGACGCCGGCCAGACAAGGGGACAGGCCGCCGACGAGCAGGACGAGGGCGCAGACGCCGGTCACCGCGTCACCACGGTCTCAAGGGAGCCCCCCGATCCGATCTGGTGCAGCCGCAGCCGGTCACGCCGCTCGTCGACTCGGTCGAGGTGGACCACGAACGACCCGGGGCTCAAGGACAGGATCATCACCGCGTACGCCCTTCTCGACGCGTGGTCGCCGGGCTCGTCGGAGCTGAGCATGGCTTCGGTGAAGCGGCCATGAGCCTTCCCGGGGTGCAGCAGCGTGGACCACAGCAGTCCGGCGAGCGCCGCCGAGCCTCGCGCGATCTCACCCGGCACGGCCACCAGCCAGCGTGCCGATCCCCGCGGCGGCCGCGGGTCGACGTGGAACGCCGTGCCGGCGAGCACGGCGACGGCGGCGGACCCGGTGGCCAGGACCGCTCCGGCGACGAGCTCCGCCGGCGTGATCGACGAGATCAGCAAGAGGTAGAGCCCGAACACGAACGCAAACCAGAGCCCGAACCTGACGCCGAAGCCGATGACTCGTCGCGGACCAGGCACCCCCAAAGCCTGCACCCTCGGGTCGCCGATCGCGACTCATGCCACGCGGGCGGTTTCGTCACGTGGCCACGATGACCAGGGCGCTAGGGATGTCGAGTCCGGCCGCGGCGGTGTAGCCGGGCGCAGATCGGCGGAGATGGCGAATCCGGTGGACTCACTGCTCACGGACGACGTCCGTGGCCTCCTTGTCGGTGCGGATCCCGAGGAAGCGCGGATGCCGCAGTCGGCCGTCCCTGGTCCACTCCCCGAACCCGACTTCGACAACCAGATCCGGGCGTACCCAGTGCGCCCGCTTCTCCCGGACCTCGTCGGCGAACGGTGACCGTTGGACCTCGGCGTCGCCGAGCCGAGCGCGCAGGTCATGCAGCGTCGCTTCGCTGAACCCGGTGCCGACCTTGCCGGCGTACCGCAGACCGGAACCGTCGTAGTGGCCGACGAGCAGGGCGCCGAGCCCGACCCGGGACCCGGCCGGATCGGTCCAGCCGCCGACCACCAGCTCCTGGTCGCGGACGCACTTGAGCTTCAGCCAGTCCCTGGACCGCCCCGAGCGGTACGTCCCGTCCGCGCGCTTGGCGATGAGCCCCTCCCAGCCCTTGGCGCAGGCTTCTTCGAGGTAGGCCTCGCCTCGACCGTTGCGATGCGCGCTGAACCGCAAGGGGTCGGCGAAGTCGAACGCGGTGCGCAGGATCTTCTTGCGCGCCCGCAGCGGTAGCCCCGTGAGGTCGACACCGCCGACCACCAGTAGGTCGAACAAGTAGAGGTAGACCGTGACCCGGCTCGCCGCCACGCGCGCCGGATCGCTGAGGTGGATGCGCGGTTGCAGCGCGGCGAAGCTGGTCTGCATCCCATCGAAGGCGACGATCTCGCCGTCCGCGACGAACGTGTCGGCTCCCTGGATGGCCAGCGCCTCGACCAGCTCGGGGTAGGCCACGTCCATCCGCTTGTGGGTGCGGGACCACAAGCGCGGAGGATCGCCGGAGTCGCGGGTCACGATGGCACGGACGCCGTCCAGCTTGCGTTCGAAGATCCACGCGTCGTCGCTGAAGCGGTCAGTGGTCAACGTCGCCAGCATCGGCTCGTGCCACTCGCCCCGGCCGCGCCTCAGCCGCGAGCGCAGCTCGTCATCCAGCCACTCAAGCGCGGTGGTCACGACGTCTCGAGGTCGTCGTTGGTACGCCCGGCGAGCTCCCCAGCCGATCGGTGCTCATCTGATCATCATGGCGCGCCACAAGGCGTTGGTGCGCACATCGGCACCGATCAGACCCGCTGCGGTGGTGCAGATCTGCGCACCACGGCCGACAGCGCCCCCGACAGCGCCCCAACCAGCCCCGCACCTTCGGCCGACACCAGCCCCGCGCCTTCGACAGCGCCCCAACCAGCCCCGCGCCTTCGGGCGGCGTGACCGACCGGCCCCGGTAGGTCAGGTCGCCACAGTCGTGACGCATCATTGACCAGGTGGGACCCATGCAGGACATGCCGGCGCTGACGTGGCAGACGTTCTTCGGCACCTGGGACTTCCGGCTGGGATGGACGACAGCCGCCCTGGTGTTGCTGGTGGCCTACATCGGGGGCGTACAGGCTGCGCGACACCGCGGGCAGCCGGGTGTGCCGGCGTACCGGATCGTGTCGTTCGTGCTCGGGCTCGCGCTCATGGCCTACACCGTCAACTCGGCGGTGGAGACCTACTCCCACGTGCTGTTCTGGATGCACATGATCGAGCACCTGCTGATGATCATGGTCGTCCCGGCCCTGCTCGTCGTCGGACATCCGCTGACCGTGGCCGTGCAGGCGCTGCCACCGGATCGAGGGCAACGGCTACGCGATCTTCTGGTGTCATGGCCGGTCGCGGTCCTCACCCACCCGGCCGTCGGACTGATCGTGTACGCGGCGGTGCTGGTCGGCACACACCTGACCGGGTTCATGGAGCAGATGCTCACGCACATGTGGGTGCACGACGTCGAGAACGTGCTGTATCTCGTGGCCGGTCTGTGGTTCCTGCTGCCGGTGCTCGGCAACGAGCCGATCCGGTGGCGACCACCGTTGCTGCTGCGGATGTTCGTCTTGTTCCTCGCGATGGCGCCGGACACCGTCGTCGGGGTCGTCCTGCTGCAGACGGACCACGTTCTGTTCCCGGCGCTGGCGGCCAACCATCAGAGCTGGGCCCCGTCGGTGGTCCACGACATCAACAAGGGTGGCGGGATCATGTGGGCCGGGGGTGACGGGTTGATGATGGCCTTCATCGTCGGGTGCATCGTCGTCTACATCACGCACACCGCGTCCAACGCGACGAGCGGGACGTGGTTGGAGAGCGTGCGCCGCAACACGATGGCTGGCAACATCAGTGCGTCCGGAGGCGACGCGCACGACTTCGACTCCGACCGCGACCTCGACGACGACGAGGCGTCGCTGCAGGCCTACAACGACATGCTCCGCCGCCTGAACGAGCGGGGCCGATACCAGGGCTGACCTTGACGATTGTTGGGCAAACCGACACCCACCCCCCACAATGACTGCGTGACGCAGTTCCCCTCTCTCAACGTCGGCACCTGGAACGTCTACCTCGGTGCCGAGTTCACGCCGCTGTTCGAGGCCAGCACGCCGGCGGCCGTGACCGAGGCGGCGGCCGATGTGCTGGCCAAGGTCCGCGAGACGAGGTTTCCCGACCGCGCAGAGGCGCTCGCCGCGGTGATCGCGCGGGACCGGCCCGACGTGCTCGCACTGCAGGAGCTCGGTCGCTGGGACCTTGGCGACGGAGACTCCTTCGAGTCCCTGTGGGACTTCCAGGAGGTCATGCTCGACGCCTTGGAGCGGGCCGGTGCGCCCTACCTCATGGTGCTCTGCTCGGACACGTTCACCGGCGAGCTGCCGGTCGATGGGCACCAGCGGGTGCGCTTCACCTCCTGCGACGCACTGCTGCTGCGCCAGGACCCCGAGGTGCAGACCAGTGTGCTGGCCATCGACAACGGTCACTTCGACGCATGCTTGACGGTGTCGGTCGGGGCTGGCGCACACGTGCTGCCGGTCAAGCGCGGCTACGTCAGCGTGGACCTGGAGCGGCTCGGCCGCCGGCTGAGGGTGATCGTCACCCACCTCGACTCCCTCAGCGGCGAGATCCGGATGGCCCAGGCGCACGAGCTGATCGGCGTCGCCGCGATGTCTCCGCACCCCGTGGTGATCATGGGCGACCTTAACTCTCCGGCCACCAACGAGGTTGTCGTCGGCGGGCGTACCGCGGCGTCGCCGGATGGCGTCCTCGAGTTGCTGGCCAACGCCGGCTACGAAGATGCCTGGGTCATGGTGCACGGGGCCACCGCCGGGGCCACCTGTGCGGAACGAGGCGTCGTCGTCGGCGAGCGACCCCTGACCGATCGGCTCGACTTCGTGTTCTACGACCCGGACGCGCTGCAGGCGACCGACGCCCGCCTCGCCGGCAACGAGCCGGCCGACCGGACACTGAGCGACGCCAAGCTGTGGCCGTCGGATCACGCGTGCGTGCTGGCCACGCTGCAGTTCGCGGAGCCAGCCGGCCGCGGCTGACGGCTCACGTCTTCGGGTCGCGCGCCCACACGAGGCAGTACACCCCGAAGCAGGCGATCCCCAGGGCGACCAGGGACAGCAGCCACGGACCGTACGCCTGGTCCAGCACGGTCTTCAGGGCCACATCGAGCCCGCCGGCCTTCTTCGGGTTGTACGACGCGGCGGCCCAGATGAACAGGCCGCCAACGACGGCGAGCGAGATCCCCTTGGCGATGTAGCCGACGCGGCCCAGCCGACGAGCCGCAGCACCCAGGACGCCGGTGGACGCCGCTGGCCCGAGGTCCTTGGTGAAGCGCCGGGTCGCCCCCTTGACGATCTGGAAGAGGCCGACGGCGACGACGGCTGCGCCGATCACCGCGACGACCACCTGACCGCCGCTCATGTGGAGAAGCCGTGCCGTCATCTGGCGTTTGTTCGAGCTGCTGCCGGAGCTGCCGGCCAGTGCCTTGAAGAAGGTGACGGCGAGCACCAGGTAGACCACGGCCCGGCCGACGGACTTGACCCGTTGGAACACACGCTTCGCGCCGTCGAGGTGGACGTGCCCCCATCCGGCCTCGAACACCTGCCAGCCGGCCAGCGCCACCAGCCCGACACCGGCGACCCATAGCAGGGCGGTGCCCAGAGTTCCCCCGGCCAGGTCGTGCACCGCGCCGCTCGCGCTGGCGCTGTGCTGCTGGTGGGTCCAGGAGAGCTGGAGGGCGATCCAGGCGATCACCAGGTGGACCAGGCCGTAGGCGACGAGCCCGACCCGCACGCCGGCGTCGAGCGCGGCGCTGTGGTGCACCCGGCGGACGGTCTGCGGAGCAGGTCCGCCGGTCGAGCGTGCTGTCATGTCGCCTCCTGGCATCGACCAGGCAACCTACTTCGGACTCAGCCGTTCCGCTCGTCGGGCGGCCTCAGCCGATGTGTGACAGCACCCAGGCGTACACCTCGGCCTCGTAGCGCTGATGAGCGAACCTGCCGGAGGGGCCGCTGTGGGCGCCCTCGCCGACCTCGCAGCGGAACAGGCACCGTGGGGACCATGCCGGGTCGGTCTCCCGCAGCGCGGCGACCCACTTGGCCGGCTCCCACACCATCACCCGCGGGTCGTTGACGGCGCCGGTGACCAGCAGCGGCGGGCGGGATCCCGGCTCGGGCAGGTTGTCATAGGGCGAGTACGCCAGCATCCACGCGAACGCGTCCGACTGCCGGGGGTCACCCCACTCGTCCCACTCGTTGGCGGTCAACGGGATCGAGGGATCGAGCATCGTGGTGACGACGTCGACGAACGGCACCTCCGCGACCACGGCCCGCCAGCGGTCCGGGCGTTGGGAGAACACCGCCGCTTGGAGCAGGCCGCCCGCCGACAGGCCCCTGGTGGCGATCCGGTCGGGGTGGACCAGGCCTCGGGCGAACATGTCGGCCACCGCGATGTGGTCCGAGAAGGTGTTCTGCTTCGCGGCGAGGCTGCCGTCCAGCCACCAGCGGCGCCCCCGCTCCCCACCGCCACGGACATGCGCGTGCACGAACACGACGCCGCGGTCCAACAGGCTCGGCAGGCAGCGGTCGAAGTCGGGCTCGAACGAGTACTCGTAGGCGCCGTACCCGTAGAACAGCGCCGGTGCGGAGCCGTCCACCGGGACGTCGTGCCGCCGCACCACCGTCACCGGCACGTCCTCGCCGTCGGGGGCCTCGACGCTGACGCGTTCACTGACGTACCCCTCCGGGTCGTAGCCCGGCACCGGTTCGCGACGCACCAGTCGCCGCTCGCCGGTGCCGAGGTCGACGTCCCACCAGGTCGGGGGCTCGGTATAGGACTGCTCGACGACGCGGACCGAGTGCGCGCGGTACCACGTGTTGGTGGACAACGCGATGGTTCCCGCCGGAAGCGTGCATTCGACCTCGACGATCGCGCCGTCGGGATCGAGCGGCAACACCCTCAGCCGCGGCATCCCGCCGGTGCGCAGGGACAGCACGAGATGGTCGCCGAACGCGTCCACCCGCTCCAGCCGCTCGTCCGGGTTCTCGGCGACGATCTCGGCCCACCGGTCAGCGCCGGGGTCGGCCAACGGGGCCGCCATCAGCCGGAACTCCGCGGCGTCGAGGTTGGTCACGATCAGCAACGTGTCGCCGGCCGAGGTCCGCGCGTGCTCGCAGTGGTACTGCACGCCGGCCCGGCGCGGCTGTACGCAGCGGGCCGGCCCGGACGCGTCGTGGGCGTCCACCACCCACACCTCGCTGGTGTCGCGGCTCTCGCTCCAGATCACGATCAGGTCGCCGGAGCGGGTGGCCCGCACGCACACCTCGAAGCGCTCGTCGGCCTCGACGAAGACCAGCACGTCGTCGTCGGGCGACGTTCCGATCGCGTGTCGCCACACCTGGTACGGCCGGTAGGCCTCGTCGTGGACGGTGTAGAAGAAGTGGCCGGCGCCGACACTCCACCCGCCCCCGTAGTACGTCCGGGCGACCGAGTCCTCGAGGTCGTCGCCGGTGCTGAGGTCGCGGAACCGCAGCGTGAAGACCTCGTCACCGGTCGTGTCCACCGAGTACGCCAGCAGCCGCTCGTCCGGGCTGACCAGGCTCACGCCGAGATCGACGTAGCTCGATCCGCCCGCCAGGGTGGCGGGATCCAGGAGGAGCTCGGAGTCCGCCGGATCGTTACCGGATTCGTGCCCCGAAGGGGTTTCTGCGACGGATTCCGTCGCCGTATGGTCGTCGTGCGGCAGAAGATCGCGAAGCAGTTGCGCGTATTCACTACCGCTCGGGGTGCGGGTGTAGTAGGAAAAGGCATCGAGTCTCCAACTGACTGATGAGTCAGTAGCCGGGGTTCGCGAGGCCATCTCCTCGGCCATCGTCTCGACCAGGGAGGTCAGATGCGCGGTCGACGCGTCGTAGAACGCACGCTCGGCGTCCAGGTGCGCTCGGACGCGTGGAGAGCCGGTGTCGCGCAGCCACGCGTAGTCGTCGACGCGGCGCACGCCGTGCAGGTCACGCACGACCGGGTCGCGACGGGCCACCGGAGGAGCAGCAGCCTTCTGCGGCGGGGTCGGGGTCACGACGGGCAACCTACCGCCGCCGCGCTGCGAGGTGACCGGGGATGAGCAGTCGTGGTCGGCATCGACATGGGCGCTGGCCGGCGTGGTGCCTGCTGGTTGCCCTGCTGTCCGGCAGCGCCGCCCTCGGGGCGGTCACCACCAGTCCCGCGAGGGCCACCGTGCAGGAGTCGTCCCAGCCCAACGTCACGTTCACCGTCGGGATCCTCAACGAAGTCGACTCGTTCAACCCGTTCCTCGGCATCGTCGCGGAGTCGTACGAGGCCTGGGCGCTCATGTACGACTACATGATCACGTACTCGATGAAGGACATGAGCCCGCAACCGGGACTCGCGACGTCGTGGGGCACCACCGACCACGGGTTGACCTGGACGTTCCACATCCGGTCCGGCGTGAAGTGGTCCGACGGCAAGCCGCTCACCGCGCACGACATCGCCTACACCTACAACCGGGTGCTGCACGGGTCGACCGAAGCCGCTTCATGGGGCAGTTACCTGAAGTCGGTGAAGACCATCACGGCGCCCAACGACACCACCGTCGTGCTGCGCCTGGACAAGCCGAACGCCGTCCTCCCGCTGCTGCCGATCCCGATCGTGCCGGAGCACATCTGGAAGCACATCAGCGAGAAGGCGGTCAAGAGCTACTCGAACGAGCCGTCCTCCGGGCACCCCATCGTCGGCTCCGGCCCGTTCCGGTTCGTGTCCGGCACCTCCGGCGGCTCGACGTACGTGTTCGAGCGCAACCCGCACTACTGGGGCGGCGAGCCGCACATCAGCCAGGTGATCTTCCGCGTCTACAAGGCCGAGGACCCGCTGGTTCAGGCGCTGCTGAAGGGCGAGGTCGACTTCGCCGAGGGAATCTCCCCGATCCAGATCAAGGCCATGGCGAGCCACTCCAACATCTCGACCGTTCTGGGGGACTCGCCGGGCTTCGACGAGATCGCGTTCAACACGGGCTCGGTCGACCTCAAGACCGGCCGGCCGATGGGCAACCCCAACCCGGCGATGCTCGACCCCAGGTTCCGACATGCGCTCGGGTACGCGATTGACCGCACCCAGCTCGCGCAGAAGGTGTACCAGGGCGGAGCGTCGCCGGGGCAGACCCTGATCCCGCCGGAGTACCCGGGCTACCACTGGCAGCCACCCACCAGCCAGGCGTACACGTTCGACCTGAAGCGCGCGGGCCAGCTGCTCGACGCCGCCGGTTACAAGATGGGAAGCAACGGTCTGCGCACGATGCCGGACGGCTCCCCGATCGGTTCGCTGCGGCTGTTCGCCCGCAGCGAGTCGCCGACGTCGATCGGCACCATGCAGTACTTCCAGGAGTGGCTGAAGGACATCGGCATCAACTCCGCGGTGACGTCGATGGAGAGCAACAAGCTCACGCAGGTGATCCTGAGCGGTGCCTACGACATGTTCCAGTGGGGCTGGTACGTCGAGCCCGACCCGGACTCGATGCTGAGCTACATGACCTGCGGCCAACGTGGCAACTGGTCGGACTCGTGGTACTGCAACAAGACCTACGACGCGTTGTACGACCAGCAGCACGCGCAGATGAACCAGACCAAGCGCGACTCCGAGGTCAAGCGGATGCAGCGGATCCTCTGGCAGGCGTCGCCCTACCAGATCACGATCTACAACAAGATCGGCGAGGCCTATCGCAACGACCTGTTCCACTGCTTCACGCCGCAGCCAGACCCAGGCGGCATCCTGCTGTTCCAGTACGGCGTCTACAACTACCAGCACGCCGCACCCGCGAGCCAGCCGTGCGACAGCAGCAGCGGCAAGGCGATCGGGTCGCACCGAGCCGATGCGGCGGTGTCCGGCTCGAATACGACGCACGTCGTGGTGACGGCCCTGGTCGTGGGCCTGCTGATGTTCGGCGCCGGAGGGGCGCTCGGCGGCTTCGCAGGCTACCGCAAGGCGTCCGTGGACTTCCGGGAGTGAGCGTGATCGTCAGGTGAGCACGATTGTCGCCGACCCCGCGGTCGTCTCCGAGCTGGAGCCGCCACCTGCGTCGGGATCCCAGGGGCGGCGCCGCAGCGGCTACCCGCGCTATGTCGCGCTGAAGGTGCTCGGCTCGACCGGCAGCCTCTTCTTCATGCTGGTCGTGAACTTCTTCCTCATCCGGGTCATCCCAGGGGACCCGGCACGCACACTGGCCCGCAACCGCCTGTCCAGCGCGTCGGCGCTGAACGAGCTGCGCAAGACGTACGGGCTCAACGAGTCGCTGCCGCAGCAGTTCATCACGTATCTGAACAACACGCTCCATGGGGACCTGGGTATCTCGTTCCGCTACCGCGTCCCGGTCAGCGACCTGCTCGGGCAACGGATGTGGCCGACCATCTTCCTGGTCGGGACCTCGACGCTGTTGGCGACGCTGATCGGGCTCTACATCGGCGTGATCGGCGCTTGGCATCGCGGTCGGCGCTTCGACCAGATCTCCACCAGCGGCGGCCTCGTGTTGTATGCAATGCCGGAGTGGTGGCTCGGTCTGCTGCTGCTGGCCGTGTTCGCGGTCGGCATCGGCCCCATCCCTGGCATGTTCCCGACCGGCGGGCTGATCGATCCGAACATCGCGATGTGGTCGCCGGAAGGCATCATCAACATGGCCTGGCACCTGACCTTGCCGGTGGTCACCCTCACGCTCGCCTATCTCGCTGAGTACTCCCTGATCATGCGGTCGGCGCTGCTCGACGAGATGGGGGAGGACTATCTGACGACCGCACGCGCCAAGGGTCTGCGCGACGTGGTGGTGCGCCGTCGGCACGCCGTGCGCAACGCGATGCTGCCGAGCACGACCCAGGTGGCGCTCAACTTCGGCTACGTCGTGTCCGGCGCCATCACCGTCGAGACGGTGTTCTCGATCCCCGGGCTCGGCCTGCTGTCCTCGGAGGCGATCTCGATCCCCGACTACTGGGTCCTCCAGGGCACGTTCCTGGTCGGCACTGCCGCGGTCATCGTCGCCAATCTGTGCGCCGCCCTGCTGTACGGCTGGCTCGACCCGCGGGTGCGCGTATGAGCACCGCCGAGGTCACGCCTGAAACCACGACTGGACTGAGTGCTCGACAGCTGGCCTGGCGACGCCGCCGCAGATCCGCGGCGCGGACCTGGCGTGCGTTCCGCGCGCACCGCAGCGGCATGATCGGGCTCGGCATCCTCGTCTTCTTCGGCGGCATCTCGCTGCTGGCCCCGGTCATTGCCGACTCGCAGGGTCTGAAGGTCACCCAGGCCACCGGCGGGATCCTGACCGCGCCCTCGTCGAGCTACTGGCTTGGCACCGACGAGTACGGCCGGTCGGTGCTGACGCTGCTGATCTGGGGCAGCCGGGTGTCCTTGTTCGTGGGTCTCCTGGCCACTGCGATGTCGATGTTCGTGGGCACGCTGGTCGGCCTCGCGTCGGGCCACTACGGCGGTTGGCCGGGGGCCATCCTGTACCGCCTCACTGAGTGGTTCCTTGTCATCCCGTACCTTCCGCTGGCGATCGTGCTGGCGGCGGCGCTGGGCCGGTCGCCGTTCACGATCCCGTTCGTCATCGGCGCGACCAGCTGGCCGAGCACGGCGCTGTTGATCCGGGCCCAGACGCTCAGCATCGAGGGCCGGCCGTTCATGGAGCGAGCGAAGGTCCTTGGTGCCGGCGACTGGCACCAGATGAGCAAACACGTGCTGCCCAACGTGATGCCGATGGTCTTCGCCAACACCACGCTGACGGTGGCGATCGCGATCCTGGCCGAGACCACGCTGTCCTTCCTCGGCCTCGGCGATCCGCTGACGGTGTCGTGGGGCAGCATGCTCGACAGCGCGTTCCAGGCCGGCGCCATGACCACCGGCGCCTGGTGGTACATCGTGCCGCCCGGTGTGTGCGTCGTCCTCGTCGTGCTCGCGTTCACGCTGATCGGGCAGGCGCTCGAGGAGATCTTCAACCCACGGCTGCGGGAGCGCGCATGATTGAGCCAGGCGAGCAGAGTGCGCACAGCCTGCTGGAGATCCGGGACCTCTCGGTCACCTACCGCACCGGTGGCGGTGACCTGCCGGCCGTCCGTAGCGTCAACCTCACGGTCGCAAAGGGCGAGAGTGTCGGCATCGCCGGAGAGTCGGGCTGCGGCAAATCCACGCTGGCCAGTACGGTGCTGCGACTACAGCCCAAGACGGCCACCGTCACCGGGACCGTGCTGGTCGACGGCAAGGATGTCCAGACCATGCGCTGGGGACAGTTGCGGGCGCTGCGATGGGCAGAGGCGTCGATCGTCTTCCAAGGCGCGCTGCACTCGCTGAACCCGGTACAGAAGGTCGGGGACCAGATCGCCGAGCCGATCCGGCTGCACGACTCGTCGCTTGGCAAGGCGGCGGCGACGGCCCGCGTCGGCGAGCTGCTCGAGCAGGTCGGGTTGCCGGCGGCGCGTGGGCGCGCGTACCCGCACCAGCTCTCCGGCGGCCAGAAGCAGCGGGTGATGATCGCGATGGCCCTGGCCTGCAAGCCGAAGCTGATCGTCGCCGACGAGCCCACCACCGCGCTCGACGTGATGGTGCAGGCGCAGGTGCTCGATGTGCTGTCCGGACTGGTCCGGGACCTGGGACTGGGGCTGATGATGATCAGCCACGACCTCAGCGTCCTGGGCACCACCTGTGACCGTGTCGTCGTGATGTACGCCGGGCGCGTCGTCGAGGAGGGCCCCGCCGGCCAGGTGTTCGAGACGCCGCTGCACCCGTACTCACGGTCGCTGGCGGCTGCCTTCCCTCGGGTGGGCGATCCGAAGGCGAGGTTCGCTCCGTCCGGGCTCCCCGGCGACCCGCCCGATCCCCGCGAGCTGCCGACAGGCTGCGCATTTCATCCCCGGTGCCCGGACGCGATCGTCCAGTGCGCGTCGACCGACCCGGCGACGGTGCTCGTCGAGCCAGGCCGGCCAGTCGCCTGCCTCCGGGTCCATGAAGGGAGCCGCCGGTGAGCGCCGTCAGCGTCGACGTCACCACCGACCCGGTGCTCAGCACGGCCGGGCTCGAGGTGACCTTCCGCACCCGGGGCGGGGCGCGGGCGCAGGCCGTCGACGGGGTCGACCTGTCGTTGCGCGGCGGCGAGATCGTCGCACTGGTTGGAGAGTCGGGCTGCGGCAAGACGACGCTGGCACGCACGCTCGTCGGCCTCGAGCGGCCCAGTGCCGGGCAGGTGGTGTTCCGCGGGGAGCCCCTGTCCCACGGCACGCGGGCGCTGCGGGCGTACCGGAGGCGGGTCCAGCTGGTCCTGCAGGACCCGACGGGGGCGCTGAACCCGCGGCAGACCGTCTACGAGTCGGTGGCCGAGGGGTTGCGGATCCACAAGGTGGTCGAGGCCGCCCAGCGCAAGGGCGATCGCGACGTGACCGAGATCGGGCTGGTCGCCCGGGCTCTGTCGCGGGCCGGCATGCGGCCGCCCGAGCGCTTCTTCCTGTCCTACCCGCACGAGCTGTCCGGCGGTCAACGTCAACGGGTGGTCATCGCGGGGGCGCTGGCCCTCGACCCGGAGGTCCTGGTCGCCGACGAGCCGGTGAGCAGCCTCGACGCGTCGATTCGCGGCGAGATCCTCGCCCTGCTGCTACGGCTCCGTGACGATCTCGGGCTCACCGTGCTGGTGGTGACCCATGACCTCGGCCTCGCCTGGAACATCGCCGACCGGATCGTGGTGATGTACCTCGGCCGGATCGTGGAGTCCGGGAGCACCGAGGAGGTACTCGGCCGGCCACAGCATCCCTACACCCGGGCCTTGTTGTCGGTCGTTCCCGAGATCGACCAGATCGAACCCATCGTGCTGCGCGGGGAGACACCCGACCCCACGCGGATCCCGGCCGGTTGCCGGTTCCACCCGCGTTGTCCCGAGCTTGCGTCCGGCGCTTCGGAGGCGGCCGGCGTGTCGGACGACTGCCGCGCCACGGTGCTGCCCCTGCTGCACGCCGACGGTCCGCACCGGTGCGCCTGCTGGCTGGTCGACGCGACTACGCCCGCCGGCGGAACCGGTGATAGAGGCTCAGCACCGGTTTCCTGAGCCGGTGCCCGAGCAGGAACGTGAACGCGCGTCGCATGCCGGACCCCCCGGTGCCTCGCACCGGACTCGGCGGCGGCGCCGCCTGGAGGGCCCGCAGCTCGCGCGTGGTCTGCGCCTGCGACTCCACCAGCGCGACCACGGTGCGGATGGACAGGTCGAGCAGGTCGGAGCTCGTCACCGACCGCGGCTCGCACCGCTCCGGCACCGACGTGCCTGCTGGGATCAGATCGGCGAGGTCGCCGTGGACGTCATAGCCGCCCTTGTCGATCAGCGACACCAACGCATCGCACCGAGGGCGGAGCCACTCGAGCTCCGCCGGCGTCATCTGCAACCTCGCACGTCCGGCCGGTCGGTCCAGGGCGGCCGCGCGCATCACCTGCCTGACCCCGGCTCGGTGGTCGTCCGGGCTCAACCGGTCGGCCGCGGTGGCATTGAAGTGCCGCAGGTACGCCGACTCGACCAAGCCCAGCGTGTCGATGGGGAATGGCACGTCGGTGTCGTAGTCGACCGGGTCCAGCCCGAGAACCGCGGCGTACCGTGCCCACAGCAGGCCTCGGTCGGTCCCGGCGCGGGGGACCGTGACCACGTGCACGTGGTCGGGTTCCAGGTCGGCTGCCCACCGCTCCAGGGCGGCTCCGCCCTGGGTGCTCCAGAACCGGTCGCCGGTGACGTCCCCGGTCCGCTCCCCGGTCCCGTCCGCCGTCCCGAACCCGGAGCTGTCCCGAAGCTCGTCGGTGAAGGATGCCCACGTCTGGGTGCTGCCGGCCCTCAACCGTGCTTGCCACGTCGCAGGGATGACCCGCGACAGGTCGCGCGCGGTGTAGACGACGTGGACGTCCCGGCCCTGGAAGGACTGCCGCGCCTCGCGGATCTGACTGTCGTCGGCGAGCACGAGGCCCTCGTGCGCCACGAGGGCGCCGCCGTCCCACTCGCTCACAGCAAGAGCGATCCGGTCCCACGCTCCCGCACGGTCGCGGGCCGTCACCCCGGAACCGTCCACCCCGTCGGCCCCGTCGGTCCCGTCGACATGGCCGGCACGGCCCAGCAGGTCGGCCACGGCTGCGTCGTGGGGATGCTCGGTGAAGCCGGGATAGAGCAGCCCGTGCCGCGCGAGCGTGCGCTTGTTGTGCCACACCAGGTTCCGGAGGTACGACGTGCCGCTCCGGGGTGGGCCGATGTGGAGGAAGACCGGGTGGGTCACTGGTGCTCCTGCCGGTTTCGGGGCGTGTCGTCTGCGCCGTCGGAGGATATCGCCCGCCGTCGTCGGCCACCCTTCCCTCCGGGTTACCGATCGTGGCACCCTGATCTCTACTGACTCGCGAGTCAGTAGCCAGTCAGTAGCCGAAGGAGGAGCCGATGGCCTCGTCGCCACAGCTGAGCGCCGGGACACGGCTGCAGCCGGCCATGCCGCGCGAGGTCTACGTCGACCCGCAGGCGTGGTCGTCCGAGCGCGAACGCGTGCTCTATGCATCGTGGTTCTGCATCGGCAGGCTCGAGGACCTCGGGCTCGACAGGGCGGACCGCCTGGCAGTCGTCGACGTCGCCGGCGAGTCGGTCCTGGTGACCAGCGACGCCGAACGCGTCCTGCACGCGACGTACAACGTGTGCCGGCATCGCGGCTCCCAGGTGGTCCCCACCGAGCCCGGGTCACCACCGGCGGGCTGCGCGACCCGAGCGCTCCGTTGTCCGTACCACTCGTGGACCTACGACCTGGCCGGCCGGCTGCTGAGGGCCCCGCACACCGGGGACGTCGACGACTTCGCCCCGAGTGCGTTCGGCCGGCGCGAGTTCGACCTGGAACCCGTCGGCGTCGACACCTGGGGAGGCTTCTGCTTCGTCCACCTCACGCCGTCCGGCGCGCCAACGCTGGCCGCCGACCTGGGCGCAATCCCGTCACGGCTCGACCGCTACCCGCTGGCCGAGCTGGTGGTCGGCGCCCGCTTCGAGTACGACGTGCGCGCCAACTACAAGGTGATCGCCGAGAACTACAACGAGTGCTACCACTGCGGCCCGGTGCACCCGGAGCTGTGTCGGCTGGTGCCAGACTTCGCCGCCGGTGGGCAGCTCCTCGACTGGGAGGGTGGCGTGCCGCATCGTGACGGGGCCTGGACGTTCACCATGACCGGGACGTCCACCCGGCAGGCGTTCCCCGACCTCGACGAGGCCGAGCGGGTCCGGCACAAGGGCGAGCTCGTCTACCCCAACCTGCTGCTGTCCTTGTCCGCCGAGCACGTGGCCGCCTTCGTGCTGTGGCCGCTCGCGGTCGACCGCACCCGCATCGTCTGCGACCTGCTGTTCGCGTCCGACGAGGCCGGTCGCGACGACTTCGACCCTTCCGACGCGGCCGACCTGTGGGACCTGGTCAACCGTCAGGACTGGGCGATCTGCGAGTCCGTGCAGCGTGGCATGTCGTCCCGGGCGTACCGCCAGGGCTGGTTCGCCCCGATGGAGGACGCGAGCGCGGACATCCGTCGCTGGGTGATGCCGCGTCTCGGGCTCACTCCGGACGGGGACCCGCGATGACAGACAGGGTCGAGTACGTCGTGGTCGGGCTCGGTGCCCTGGGCAGCGCCACCGCCTACGCCTTGGCACGCCGCGGCGCCGCGGTGGTCGGGCTGGAGAGGTACGAGCTGGGCCACCACCGGGGCGCGTCGCACGACAGTTCGCGGATCCTGCGGCACAGCTACCACACCCCGGGCTACGTCCGCTTGACGTTCGAGGCGTACCGGGACTGGGCGGACCTGGAGCGGGCGGCAGGGGAGTCGTTCGTGACCACTGTCGGGGGACTGGACCTGTTCCCGCCGGATGCCGCGATCCCCGCGGTCGACTATGTCGACTCGCTGCGTGCCTGCGACGTGGACTACGAGCAGCTCGACGTCGGTGACGTCGCGGCCCGCTGGCCGCAGTTCGCCCTGCCGGCCGGCACGACCGCGCTGTACCAGAAGCGCGCCGCGATCGTCCCGGCCGCTCGGGGCACGGCCGCGATGCAGCGACTGGCGCGTGCCTTCGGGGCAGTGCTGCGCGACCGGTCACCCGTCCTGGCGATCCGTGACCTCGGCGCCGGCGGGGTGGAGGTCGAGAGCACCGACCGCACCTACCTCGCCGACCGGGTCGTGGTGTGCGCCGACGCCTGGACCAACGACGTCCTTTCCGGCCTCGACCACCGGTTGCCTCTGACGGTGACGCAGGAGCAAGCCAGCTACTTCGCGCCGACCGAGCCCGAACGGTTCGCGCCGGGGCAGATGCCGCTGTGGATCTGGATGGACGACCCGTCGTTCTACGGCTTCCCTTGCTACGGCGAGGCAACGGTCAAGGCTGCTCAGGACTGTGGCGGGCCGCCCGTGACCGGTGACGGCCGCAGCTTCGAGCGGGATGCCGAGCGCGAGGCTCTGCTGGCCGCGTTCATGGCGCGAATGCTGCCCGGATCGGGGCGGCCGGTCCGGTCCCTGTCATGTCTCTACACCCTGACGCCGGACCGAGACTTCGTGCTCGGGCCGGTCCCGGGGCACGAGTCGGTGGTCGTCGGGCTGGGGGCGGGTCACGGATTCAAGTTCGCCCCGACGTTCGGCCGGTTGCTCGCGGACCTCGCGCGCGCCGGCGAGACCCCGGTGGATCTCTCGGCGTACGCCCTGGACCGCGCCGCACTGACCGACGAGCACGCTCCAGTCAGCTGGCTGGTGTGAGGGGGAGCCGATGACGAGGTCAGAGCAGCACGGCCGCCGGGACGCCGAGCTCGATCGCGGCGGCCTCACGGATCCAGGTCCGCAGCCGTTGGCGCGACACCGACCCGTAAAGCAGCGCCGACACCGACAGGCCGTCGAGCAGTGCGCCGATCCGGGCGGTCGCCGCGGCCGGGTCCGGGCACGAGAAGTCACCGGACTCGACGCCGTCACGCACGGTCGACTCCAGCGCGTCCCGCCAACGCTTGTCGAGCCGGCGCAGAGCCGTCCTGATCGTCGGCTCCCGCAGCGCCAAGGCCCAGGCGTCGATCCACAGGCGCCAGCCCTCCGCCGATCCGGTGGGTCCGTAGGTCGCGAGCAGCCGGCGCAGCCGGTCGGTCGAGCCGTGGCCACGGGCCAGGGTCCGGTCGAGCCGAGACAGGTCCTGTTCGACGGCGTGCTCGAACGCCGCCGCGAGCAGGGCGTCCTTGGTCTCGAAGTGATAGAAGACGAGTGCGGTGCTGACACCGAGCTGCCTGGCCACATCCTTGACCCGCGTCTGCGACAGCCCGGACTCGGCGATGCAGACGACCGTCGCGGCGAGGATCTCGTCCCGCCGCACCTCCACGTTGCGCCTCGTCATTGCGCCCGACCCTACTCGCGCAGGCACCCTTGACCGCGCACTCCGGAGCCCGCGCCGGCCCCTTGCTGCCGCCCCGGCTGCTCGCCCCGGACGGTCGCAGCCCCGACGGTCTCGACCATGTGCTGCAGCCCTTCGGTTCGTCGCGGATGCTGCCGGCGGCGGCGTACACCTCACCAGAGGTGCTGGCCTGGGAACGACGTCACCTGTTCGCCGGGACTTGGACGTGCCTCGGCCGGGCGTCCGACCTCCGCGCTGCCGGTGATGGTGAGCCGCTGACGCAGCGTGCCGTCGTGGTCGGGGACATCGGCGTGCTGCTCACGTGGACGGACCGGCTGCGGGCGTTCGCCAACACGTGCACGCATCGCGGGCACGAACTGCTGGGGACCGACGACACCTCCAGCCGCCGGTCCATCGTGTGCCCGTACCACGCCTGGTCCTACCACCTCGCCGGCCACGTGCAGGCGGCGCCCGGCTTCCGAGAGCTGCCCAGCTTCGTGCCCGCTGACAACGGGCTCGTCGAGCTCCCCGTCGAGACGTGGCACGGCTGGGTGTTCTGTCACGCCGCCACCGCCGCCTCGCCCGGGGCGCCGGTCTCCTTCGCCGATCACGTCGGGGAGCTCGGTCGGCTGGTCGCGCCGTACACGCCGGAGGACCTGGTGCTGGGCGCCCGCCACACCTATCAGGTGGCAGCCAACTGGAAGGTCATCAGCGAGAACTACCACGAGTGCTACCACTGCCCGCTGATCCATCCGGAGCTGTGCCAGGTGTCGCCGCCCACGTCCGGCGACAACTACGACCTTCCCGGCGCCTGGGTCGGCGGACGCATGGACCTCCGGGACGGCGCGAGGACGATGTCGCTCACGGGCGAGTCGAACGGGCGGCCGATCCCGGGGGCCGACCCGCGCACCGTGGAATATCTCGGGTTGCTGCCCAACCTGTTGATCTCGGCACACCCCGACTACCTGATGGCGCACCGGATGGTGCCGCTGGCGCCGGACCTGACCTGGGTCGAGTGCTCGTGGTACTTCCTCGCCGGCGACATCCCGGTCGACCCCGCCTACGCGGTCGAGTTCTGGGACATCACCAACCGTCAGGACTGGTCCGCCTGCGAGTCGGTGCAACGCGGTCTCGCATCGCCACACTTCCGGCCTGGCCCGTTCTCGCCTGCGGAGGACGCCGTGCACCAGTTCACGACGACGATCGGGCGCTTCTACCGGGGCGAGTCGCTCGGCTGACGGCGGCGTGGCACCAGCTGGTGCCACCGGCGTTCGGCCACCACGTCGTCGCCGTCACGCGCCTGCAGGTCGATCATCACCTCGTACCCTGCGTGGTCGATGCTGATGTCCATCCGCGAGCGGGTCACGACGGTGGCCTCGGGCCACGACAAGGTGAAGGTCACCTCCGCCTCGGCGTGCTGGGTGAAGTCGCGAGTGTTGACGCCGACGCGGCCCCAGTAGTGCTCCGTCGCCACACCGGCGAAGGGGATGTCGTACGTCGAGCCGTGGTCGACCTCGCAGGAGGTCTCGCGCTGCAGCACGTCGCGCACGACCTTCCAGGAGATGCCGGTCACGTCCTCGGAGGAGTGTTCGTCGCCGGGCGTCAGTCGCGGTGGGTCGTACGCCGGTTTCCCCTGGTGGACGGGCAACCTCAGTTCTCCACCGTGCACGGTCAGGGTGACCGGCTCCGGCGGCGCGACCGTGTTCGGCCAGTCGGCGCCGGCCAACGAGAGCCGGAGCCGGTGCCCGGGGTCGAACGAGTACGCGCACGCGTCAAGCTCGACCACGACGTCATAGACCGTGCCCGGGTCGAGTGGCTTGGCCTCGTCGAGACCCTCGTGGTAGGCGAGGTCGAGCGATCCGCGGGTCACCAGCGCCGACGTGTCGTCGGCGAACACGTCGCACAGCTTGACCGACAGCGAGGCCGTCGGCCGGTCGGCGCTGATCCTCAGGTGCGCACTCGGCTGACCCAGGACCGTGACCTCGTCGGCCTCCCACTCCCAACGCAGGCTGGCGGCGTCGTCGAACCTCTGGTCGCCGCTCTGACCCCACGGGAGGTGCCCGGCACAGTCGATCCAGGCACTCACGCCGGTGTCGGCGCGGACGGCGTACTCGACCGCGGTGTCGGGCACGTCGGAGTCGAGCAGCAGGCTGCGCGTGCTCACCCTGGCGGTCGGCCACTCCTCCCGCCACCAGCTGCCCTCGTAGGTGTCGAGGTCCGGCTCGGGCCGCGTCGAGCGGCGCACGAACGCGGTCAGCGCCGGGCCGGTGAGACCGTCGTCGACGCCGTTGTCGATACCGCGCAGCCAGCGGTCCCACCAGGCCACCATCTCCGGCACGAGGTCGATCCGCGGCCCCGGCGCCGCGGACGAGGTCGACGCGTGCGCCCACGGTCCGGCCAGCACGCGGTGCGGGACACCGGCCTCGCGCAGCGCCGCGGCGGTGCGGAACGAGTTGTTCCGGTAGCCGTCGGCCCAGCCGACCACGAGCATCACCGCGCACTCGATCCGGTCATAGCCGGGGTGCACCGACCCATGCCGCCAGTAGCCGCCGTCGAGAGACTCGTTGAGCCATCGCAGGAGCCACGGCTCGAGTGCATCGATCCGGTCGCGCCACTCGTCGCGCCAGCCGTCGCCCCAGCGGGCCGGCACCGGCGGCAGCGCGTTCATCGGCGTCATGTAGTGGCAGTAGTCGACGAGGTCGATCATCCGCAGCGCGCCGCCGCGCCAGTGGACGTCGTCGGTGTAGCGGTCGTCGGTGGCGTAGATCGCGCAGATCGCCTTCAGTGCAGGCGGACGCTCGCACGCCATCTGCAGCGAGTTGAAGCCGGAGTAGGACGTGCCGTACATGCCCACCGCGCCGTTGCACCAGTCCTGGTCGGCCAGCCACTCGATCACCGCAAGCAGGTCGCGCTGCTCCTCCTCGGGATACTCGTCGACGGCCCGCCCGCCCGATGAACCGGTGCCGCGCAGGTCGAGCCGGCACACCGCGTACTGATGTTCGTCACGCAGCCGGACGTACTCGGAGGCGTATCCGCAGGTGAGGTCGTCCTTGCGGTACGGGAGGGCTTCGAGGATGCACGGCTGCGGCCCGGCGGCTCGTCCAGGCAGGTACACCGTCGCCGCCAGCTCGACGCCGTCGTCCATGCGGAGGCGGACCTCGTGCTCTGACGACGCGTCCACCTGGCTGATCCGTGAGTCAGTAGCCACCGACATCCCTGCATTGTGCCGGACCTGAGGCACTCATGGGGTGGCGCACACGCGATGGAGCTGGTCCGGGACCAACGCGCTGCCGACCTCGTAGGTCCCTGGCTCGCTGACCTTGACCGACGTCCACACCGCGGCCGGCTCGAAGCAGGCAGCGGCGCCGGTCAAGGTCAGGAACTGCGACCAGCGGATACGGACCAGCACAGTGCCCGGCCGGTCCACGTGGAACACGAGGGCGGCAGGTGACTGCCGCACCAGCCGGGCACCCTCGACGGTCGACGTGGGGTTGCGTACGGCATAGATCGTCCAGGGGCTCCGTCGCCAGATCTGGTGCAGGTAGGGCAGCCCACCGTCGATCAACGCCTCCTCCTGCTGCCCGGGAGCTCCGACCGGCGCGTCGGGAACGGCGATGTACTGGACCGCGTTGTCGGACAGCCAGCGCCGGTAGCTGTCGGCGTTCAGACGCTGGTCGAAGAACCCGGCTTCGTAGCCTGCGTCCAGCTGTGTCATCCATCCGCGGGCCAGGGGTACGTGCTCAGCGACATAGACGGACTCCCAGTGGTTGAGGGTGGGCGGGACCTCGACCCGGCCGGTGAGCGGCAGCTGTTCCAGCTCCTCTAGCAGCCCGGTGTAGTAGCTGGCCTGGTTCGTCGGGTCGTTGATGGCGGTGAGGCCGCTGGCCGTCGACGGAAGTCCCATCGAGGCGGCGAGCGCCACGAGCGGTGCCAGCGTCACGGTGCGCCAGCGCGAGGTGGCGACCACGATCGGGACGGCGAACACCACTGGCAGACGCACCGCGTTGGAGCCGACCTCCGAGTGGATCAGCATCGACAGGCCGATGCCCACCGCTGCGATCAGAGCGGCGACGCGGACGATGTCATATCTGGTGGTGACTGCGACGACCCCGCAGGCGACCACCCCGGTCACGACGTCCCAGCCGCTCATCGGCATGTAGCCGCCTTGGCCGATCAACAACGACCCGAGCAGGGTGACGAGCACGGTGGACCCGAGCACGATCCCTTCGCGGATGTAGCGCCGCAGCAGCAGCGCGGCGCCGGCCAGCCCGAGGAACAACGCCGCCAGAGGGCTCGCCGCCCACGTGAGCAGGCTGCCGAGCACCATCAGCACCCAGCGGGGGCGCCGCCGGTAGGTGATCGCCAGCAGAGTGGCGAGCCCCAGGGCCGCCCCGACCGCGAAGGTGATCCGCCCGACGTACAGGTTGACCGCCAGCGACACCGCACCGGCGACCGCGCCCAGTCTCGGGCGCGGCACCGCGCAGCGATCCATCAGCGCACCCAGCAGGCCGGCACAGGCGGCGGTGGCCAGCACGCCGCACGCGCGTACGCCGATGACGGCCATCAGTGGCGGCCCGATGAAGCTGTAGCCGAGCGAGTCGGTCCCCCCGAACCAGCGCAGGTCGATCGGGATCCACGGGTGGGTGCGGGCGAAGTCGCTGTGGGCCACCTGGGCGGCGAGGTCGACGCCCATCGGCGGCAGGAGCAGCCAGATCACACCGAGCGCGAGCGCAGCGCCGGCGCCGATGACCCACGCCCGCTCCGCAAATGGCAGATCGGCGGCGGGCGCACCCGGGGAGGACGCCCGGTCCGAGTGCACCGTCGTGTCAGCCACGGTGGTCCCGGCCGTAGGCGGCGAGCAGCTCGCGGACCGCGTCGGCCGGCAAGCCCTCACGCACGTGGCCGTCCCGCCCGGTCGTGGTCCGCGACGTCAGCATCGAGTTGAGGACCGCCTCCTCGCTGACGTCGACCACCGCCTCGAACAGCGGGTCGAGCGCCCGCCCGGTGACGCCGACGAGGCCGTCGTGCGCCCCGTCGCGGTCGTGTCGCAGGCCGGTGCTCGCCGCCAGGAAGATCTCGCCCGAGCCGTGGCTGGCATACGACCCGGTCCGCGCCAGGCCGAGCCCGACCCGGCGCGCCAGCCGGGCGCAGCCTGCCCCGTCGACGGGCGCGTCGGTGACGACCACTCCGATGCAGGAGCCGGCCGGCGGCAGCGCGTCGGCGGGGTCATCGGGGTCGTCGGGGTCGGGAGGCAGCAGGCGGCCCATCGGCACGCCGGCGACGGTGAGCCTTGACCGTTGGCCGAAGTTCGTCATCAGCACGACACCGACCGTGTGCCCGTCCGCGGTGACCCGCGAGGCGGTCCCGATGCCGCCCTTGTAGCCGAGGCACGACATACCGGTGCCCGAGCCGACGCTGCCCTCGTCGGGCGGCGTCGTGGTCCCGCGCGACGCGAGCGCCGCAGCCCACGCGTCGTCGACATCCGCGCGCTCGACCTGCATCCGGCGGGCGTCATTGAGGAAGGAGTCGTCGCACTCGGCGACCACGGGGATGATGAAGTCCTCGGCCACTCGCGGCTCGCGCTCGAGCATCAGCTCGCAGGCCGCGTCGTACACCCGACCCAGCTGCAGCGTGGACGTGAGGAAGATCGGCGTCTCGAGGCTGCCCCACTCGGCGGCGGTGATGAAGCCGGTGCACTCCCCGGCCCCGTTGAGGACGGCCCCACCTGCGGGGCACGGCCGCTCGAAGGCGTCCTCGGCCACGACGAGGACGGTCACGCCCGTCCGTGCGACGCCTCGACCCTGAGGAGGGTCGGGCTCGTCCCGGTGCACAGTTGCGTGCCCGAGCCCCACCCCGGGGACGTCGAGGACAGAACTCGTCTTGCCCGCTGGCATGTTCCCTAGGCTGATGCCCAGGTCCGCGGCGCGTGGCATGCCGCCAATCTTGCCAGCGGTACGCCGTCGACCGCGAACTCCTGCGCGGCGTACGCCCGCAGATGTCCCCGAAACGGAGGTGCCGGTGAGCGACTCGGAGGCGGTCCGGTGCCCGGCGGTGTGGTCCCCGCTTACGCGTGCCCACGACCCCGGTGCCGAGGTGTGGGTTGGCGTCTCGACACCGGGCACGGAGGTGGCTGGCCGGGTGGACGCGATCCGGGCGTCCCTGGTGTCCGCGGGCCATCCGCTGGTCGAGGCGACGGCGCACGACGAGGACGTGCTGCGCCGAGTCCATGACCCGGCGCTGGTGGATCATCTGGCAGGTGCGCACGAGCGGTGGATGGCGTCCGGCATCGTGGAGATGTCGGGACAGGACCGCGTGGTGCCGTACTTCTTCGCGACGGCCGGGATGCTCGACGGCCTCCCCAGCCGCCCGGCAGTTGCCGCGCACGCCCTCGCGGGCACGTACTGCTACGACACCATGACGTTGGTCGGACCGGGCACCTGGACCGGCGCCCGGGCTGCCGTCGACGTGGCCCTGACGGCCGTGGACCTGGTGACGTCCGGTGCGCCGCTGGCATACGCGCTGTGCCGGCCGCCGGGGCACCATGTGACTCGGCACGCGTACGGCGGGTCGTGCTACCTGAACAACGCGGCCGTCGCGGCCCAGGCATTGCGCGAGGCAGGCCACGCCAAGGTGGCCGTCGTCGACGTCGACGCGCACCATGGCAACGGCACGGAGGCGATCTTCTGGGACCGCGGCGACGTGTTGTACGCGTCGGTGCACGTCGATCCGGCGGCCGGCTGGTTCCCGCACGTCGTCGGCTTCGCCACCGAACGCGGCACGGGCCAGGGGACCGGCGCCACCCTGAACGTCCCGTTGCCACCGGGCACCGGCGACAGTCCGTGGTGTGCAGCTGTCGCCACCCTGGCGGACGCCGTCCGGTCGTTCGGCGCAGATGCCCTTGTCGTCTCGCTCGGCGTCGACGCGGCCGCCGACGACCCGGAGAGCCCGTTGCAGGTCGGGATCGGAGGGTACGCAGACGCAGGCCGGATCCTCGCCGATCTTGGACTGCCCACGGTCGCGGTGCAGGAGGGCGGCTACCACCTCGACTCGCTCGGCCGGCTGGTGGCGGCGCATCTGGCGACGCTCGGCAGGCGGTGACCCGCCCCGCTGGCGCCGTGCCTGCGGTTTACCACGTTCTCGTGGTACGTCGGCACATCTCAACGGTTGTACACCACGAGAATTGCCACGACGCCATCAAGACTGCCTCAGCC
>JBOHDX010000127.1:0-2187 GCA_050700835.1 Nocardioidaceae bacterium | reverse complement strand
GCGCCGGCAGCGCTCTGCGTCCTGGTCTCATCGCGGCCACCCCAGCCTCGTCGCCCGTCTATCGCGACAACGTAACCAGCCTCGTGCCGTACCGAAACCCCCACAAGCCACTCTTGTGGACAAACCGGCGGTGGTCGAGCTCCGGCCAGCGCCGACTCAGAGCCCGAGTTCGCGGCGAAGCTTGGCCACGTGACCGGTCGCCTTCACGTTGTACTGCGCGACCTCGATCCGGCCGTCCCCGTCGACCACGAAGGTGGACCGGATGACACCCTCGACGACCTTGCCGTACAGCTTCTTCTCGCCGAAGGCTCCCCAGGCCCGCAGCACGTCCTTGCCGACGTCGGCCAGCAGCGTGATGGTCAGCCGGTCACGGTCGCGGAACTTTGCCAGCTTCTCCGGCTTGTCCGGCGAGATGCCGAAGACGGCATACCCAGCGGCTTGCAGCGCGTCGAGGGAGTCGCTGAAGTCGCAGGCCTGCTTGGTGCAGCCGGGAGTCATGGCTGCGGGGTAGAAATAGACGATCACCTTGCGACCCCGCAGATCCGACAGCGAAACTTCCGCGCCGGTGTCGTCCGGCAGGGTGAAGTCCGGTGCGACGTCTCCGGCCTGCAGGCGTACGGCATCAGGCATGAGGACTCCTTCGGGGCGATGACCTGCGGACGGCGACCATCCTGCCGTACCGGTAACGTGGCGCATCATGGTGCGGGTCGGTCCGGCCCGCCACGTGCCCGATGCGAGGAGGCCCCGTGGCCAGCGGCTCCGGAAGAGCAGACGAGATCGCCACGCCGGACACGATCGTGCATGACATCGAAGCGACTCGCGCCAGGCTGGCGGGGACCATCGACCAGATCGTGGAACGCGCGAACCCCAAGAACGCGGCCAAGCGGGAGCTGACCAAGCTCAAGGCGAGGTTCATCGACGACAGCGGGTCGCCCCGTCTGGACGCCATCGCACCGGTTGCCGGGGCGGTCGTCGGAGCCGTGGTGCTGATTGTCCTGATCCGGAAGTTCGTCGGGCGCGACTGAGCCGTGGCCGATCAGAGCGACGCGGACAAGCTGCCCATCCGGATGCTGCACGACCGTGTGCTCGTGTCTCTGGATCGCGAGGCCGGTGAGCGCCGATCGTCCGCGGGCATCGTGATCCCCGCCACCGCGACCATGGGTCGACGCCTCGCGTGGGCTCGCGTCGCAGCGATAGGCCAGCACGTACGCCTCGTGCAACCGGGAGATCGGGTGCTGTTCGACCCCGAGGACAAGGCCGAGGTGGAGGTACGCGGCGAGGGCTTCGTGCTGCTGCGTGAGCGCGACCTGCACGCGGTGGCGTCCGGGCGCATCGAGGACGGCCAGACGGGGCTCTACCTGTAGCGGGGTCGCCGCAAGCACGGTGCCGCCCCTGCACTCCGAGAGCTGGTGAGACGTCTGTGGTGCAGCGAGACGACGCATTCGCCGGTTGGCGACTCCGGCTGGCGGAGATGGCGAGCGAGATCGAACACCGGTCGGCCACCACGTGGGGCCAACGCTGGGGCGAGGTGCGTCGCAGCTGGGTGCTGATCCTGCAGGTCTGCATCGGTTCAGGGTTGGCGTGGACGGTTGCCTCCGACGTCGTCGGGCACGCGCAACCGTTCTTCGCTCCGGTGGCTGCGGCGGTGACCATGGCGGCCGGCCAGGGGCGCCGACGAGTCGTCGCCATCGAGCTGGTCATCGGCGTGTCAATCGGGGTCTTCGGTGGTGAGCTGCTGATCGCGCAGATCGGCAGGGGGGCGTGGCAGCTGGTGCTCGTGGTCGCCTTGGCGCTGACCCTGACGTCCTTTCTGCGCATGGGCGGCATCGGTCGACTGCAGTCGGTCACCTCGGCCATCCTGATCGCCACGGTCAACCCGGTGACCGGCACGTCCGGAGTCACGGTCGCAGTCAACCGATTCTTGGACGCCTTGGTCGGCGGCGTGGTCGGCTTCCTGATCACGTTGGTCCTGCCGGCCAACCCGTTGCGGACGATCGAACGGGAGATCGATGTCCTGCTCACACAAGTCTCTACTGCGCTCGACAAGCTCGCCACCGCGCTGCAGCGCCTCGAGCCAGAGGGAGCGCGCGAGGCGCTGCAGCGGGTGCGTGACCTCCAACCGCGACTGACCGAGCTGTCGTCGATGCTGGACTCTGCCGACGAGGTGTCACGTCTGTCGCCGCTGCG
>JBOHDX010000126.1:0-14113 GCA_050700835.1 Nocardioidaceae bacterium | reverse complement strand
GCCGTGCGCTGAACCGTTTCAGCGACGGCGTGCTCGGCCTGCTGCGCAATGTCGCCGACGTGCTCGAGGGCACCAGCGAGGTCGAGCCCGACAGCTGGTCGACGCGCGTACGCCAGGTCGAGTCGCGCAACCGCGAGGCGTGGAACGCCGCGGACCGTGCCGAGGACACCCTGCGGCTCAACCCCCGCGGCCGGTTGCGCAAACCCGTACTCCGCAGGTACGAACGCGCCCTCGAACGCCATGCTCGAGTCTGGCTGCACGTGCGGGTGCTGGTGCGCACCGTCGGTCTGACCGGCTCGCCCGCGCAGGGGCTCGAACCCGACGGCGAGTCGCAGCCGCTGCTGCGGGACCTGGCGCTGCTCGTGGACGCCACAGCCGACGCGATCGCCGCCGACGTTGCCCCGCTTCGCGGACCGCAGGCACCGGACAGCCCCGAGACCGGGCCCATGGACCGGCTCGACGACGCCACCGAGCGTTTGCACGCGTTGCTCGACGCGCTCGAGGGCGACCACGGGCTCGACGTGTCGACGGTGCGCCTGATCCGGAAGATCCTGGTGTCGGTCGAGGGCATCCTGATGGACCTCGCGCCGCGCTTCGGCGCCACGCCGGCCACCGCCGCCCTCGCGCGCTGAGGCGCGGCTGCCACGGGTGGCTTCACCCTCGCGCGCTGAGCCCTGCGGCCTGCTGCGGGTGGCTTCACCCGCCAGCGGTACCGGGCGCGGCTGCGCGGCCCGCTTCACTCGCCAGCGGTACCGCTTGGCGCCCGAATTGCCCGATTCGGCGGTATGTACGGCGTGTGAAGCGGCCTACCGGCGAGCCACCGGCGAGCGGTCAGCCTCGCAGGACACCCCAGGTCCGCAGGGCCTCGACGAGTCCGGGGGAGCAGTCGAGGTCGGCAACGGCACCGGGGTCGAACCATCCTGCCTCGTCCGCGTCGTCCGCGGCCCTCAGCGTCCCGCCCTCTACCGTGCCGGCGAAGTCGTCGATGACGTAGACCCCGCCGGCCGGCGCCGCTCGCTGCACCGATCCGACGAGCTCGCCGACGCGCACCCGGAGCCCGGTCTCCTCGGCGACCTCGCGGACCACCGCCTGCGGGCCGCTCTCCCCCGGCTCAACCCGACCGCCCGGCAGCGACCACGAGCCCACGGACGGTGCATGCGCGCGTCGTACCAGCAGCAGCCGGCCTCGTTCGTCGAACACGATCGCGCCGACACAGGGAATCCGAAGTCCGGGATCGGGCATGGCGGCGACCCTACGCTGACTGAAACCAGGCCTCGCTTGTGTCCCAACTGCACCCGGCTCGACAGGAGCCGGCCGGGCGGTCTTGACCGGGCGTGGCGGTTCGCGGGACCGTCGAGGCCATGCAACCGGCCACGGACCCGGAGTACACCTGCCCACGGTGCGGCGGCGCGGTGCATCGCGACGAGGACGGCTCCACGTGGTGCCAGATCGACGGCGTCGTCGCTGCGGTGCCTCCGTTCACACAGCCGAGCGTCTACGACGTCCTGCAGCACCTGACCGACGTACCCATGCCCGCGTGGATGCCCTGGCCGATGCCGGCTCACTGGGCCCTCGCCGGGGTGGGCCGCGCAGGCGAGCGGCCGGTCCAAGCCGTGGTCACGGCCTTCAACGGTCCCGACCCGCTCGACGGCACGGCGGACCTCCTGCTGGTCTCCGAGGAGGCCGGGGTCGGGATGGGCGCCGGGTACGCAGGGACACCGGGGCTGCAGGTGGCCCGCGAGATCGCGGGTACTCCGCCGGCCACGAAGGTCACGGTCGACGGCCACGCCACACCGTTGTGGTGGCTGGGTGAGCGACTCGATCGCGACGTGTTCGTGGGCGAGGCGTCCGGCCGCTGGCTGTGGCTGATCGCGTTTCCGGCGACCGCAGGTGCCCTGGTACGCGGAGACCTGGTCGTGGTCGACGCTCACGACCTGATGGGCCAGCTCGACGTCGTGCCGGTGACCGCACTGTCAACACGCCTCACCAGAGACTGATCGTGGACGGGTGGGGGAGCGGCGCTCGCCGCCGGTGCTCGCTGACGCCGTGGATACGCTGACCCGGTGCCCATCGACCTGCACACGCACTCGCGTCGCTCGGACGGGACCGATGCACCCGCGGCGCTGATCGGCAAGGCCCGGGCCGCCGGGCTGCTCGTCGTCGCGCTGACCGATCACGACACCACCCAGGGGTGGGAAGAGGCCGCCCAGGCTGCGGACCAGCTCGGCATCACACTGATCCCGGGCATCGAAGTCTCCACCCGCTACCAGGGCAGGGGAGTGCATCTGCTCGCGTACCTCCCCGACCCGGACGATCCCGCGCTCACCGCCGAGCTCGCCTTGGTGCTGGCCGGTCGCAACTCCCGCCTTCCGGCCGTGGTGGAGCGGTTGCGCGCCGCCGGCGTCGGCATCACCGTGTCCGACGTCGAGCGGGTCTCCGGTCATGCGGCGGCGACGGGTCGCCCGCATGTCGCGGACGCACTGGTCGCCCTCGGCGCCGCGCACGACCGTGACGAGGCGTTCGCGAAGTGGCTGTCACCGGGTCGCCCCGGCTACGTCGACCGTTACGCGGCCGACCTCGTGGACATGATCGGGATCGTCCGGAACGCTGGCGGGGTGTCCGTCCTGGCCCACCCCTGGAGCCGCAGCAGCCGGCGAGTCCTTACGGCGCAGGCGTTGGCCGACCTGCGACGCGCCGGGCTCGCGGGCATCGAGGTGGATCACAACGACCACCCCGCCGACGTACGCGCGCAGCTGCGGGGCCTCGCCGCCGACCTCGACCTGGTGGCCACCGGCTCCAGCGACTACCACGGCATCGGGAAGGTCGGTTTCGACCTGGGCTGCAACACGACGACCCCCGAGCAGTTCGACATCCTCATGAGCCGGGCGCGCCGCGCGTCCGCGGACGCGGGCCTAGTCGACCGGGTGCCCGCGGTCACCTGGACCCGCTGACCCGCTGACCCGCTGATCAGGACGAGGTGAGATGGACGCAGTCGTGAGCGGTTCGCTGCTCGCCGAGGTGTTCATCACCTTGTTCGTGATCATGGACCCGCCGGGCACGATCCCGATCTTCCTGGCGCTGACCAGCGGTGTCTCGCCGAGCGCGCGACGGCGCGCCTCGTGGCAGGCGGTGACCGTATCTCTGGTCGTCATCGTGTTGTTCGCGTTGTTCGGCAAGCAGCTGCTGACGTACCTGCACATCTCGCTGCCCGCGCTGCAGGGCGCCGGCGGGCTGCTGCTGCTCCTGGTCGCCCTGCAGCTGCTGACCGGGCAGGAGGACGAGCCGGTCGAGACCAAGAACGTGAACGTCGCGATGGTGCCGCTCGGTACGCCACTACTGGCCGGCCCGGGCGCGATCGTCGCGACCATGGTGTTCACCAACCGCGTCCACGACGTGGCGACGTTCGACGCGCTCGCGGTCGGCATCATCGGCGTACACGTGGTGCTCTGGCTGTCGATGCGCTACTCGTTGGTCATCCTGCGGGTGATTCGCGACTCCGGCGTGCTGCTGGTCACCCGGATCAGCGGTCTGCTGCTGTCGGCGATCGCCGTGCAGCTGATCGCCGACTCGGTGCGCGCGTTCGTCACCGGCCACACCGGCTGATTTCCGGCGCTCGCCCGGTTTGCCTCGCTCTCCCTTGTCGGCTTCACACGCCGCAGCGTCCGTCGGATCGGGACATATCGGACGCAAACCGGTACCTACGGCGTGTGAAGCGGGTGAGCCCACGCGAACCTGGCCGGCTATCCGGACGCAGAACGTCCGGATCCGGTCCTACGGTGGGGCAATGACCACTAGCGAATACCCGTGGGAACCGCCCGTCGCCGGCTCCGAGGTCGAGCACCTGACCGGCGCGCTCGACCGACTGCGCACGACCTTCCGCTGGAAGGCCGACGGCCTCGATGCCGCTGGTCTGCAGACGCGCATCGGTGCGTCCGCCCTGACCCTCGGGGGTCTGCTCAAGCATCTTGCGCTGGTCGAGTACCACTACTTCGGCGCAAGGCTGAGCGGGCTACCACTCGGGGCTCCGTTCGCAGGCGTCGACTTCGACGCCGATCCCGACTGGGAGTTCACCTCCGCGGCGGACGACACCCCCGAGGAGCTCTACGCCCTCTGGGACCAGGCGGTGGCGCGATCCAAGACGAGGCTCCACGCCGCTTTGGCCGACGGCGGGCTCGACCAGCCCCTGGACGTCGGATGGCCGGATGGTCGCCATCCGAGCCTTCGCCGGATGGTGTGCGACCTGATCGAGGAGTACGGCCGGCACACCGGGCACGCCGACATGCTGCGCGAAGCGGTCGACGGTCTGGTCGGTGAGGATCCGCCGGCGCGATGGCATCCGCAGTCCGGCGCCGCCCAGCTGAGCAGCTGAGAGGGGTCGAGCTGGGCTACCGGCCCGGAGTTTGTCAGTGGACGGTCATCGTCCGCCCGATTCGGCGCCGCGGTCACTGACAACCGGCGAAGAAGTCGCCCAGCGCCCTGGCGAGTACGCCCGGGTTCTCGACCGCAGGGGAGTGCGCGGCGCCATGGACCAGCACCACCTCGACACCCAGGCGGTACGCCATGTCGGTCTGCACGTCGTGGGCCCAGGCGGTGTCGTCGACGCCGCGGACGACTGCCCGCGGCAGGCCGAGAGCCGCCACGGCGTCGACGCGGTCCGGTGCGTCGAGCAGATGGCCCGCGATCGCGACCAGCGAGTCCCGGTCGTTGGCGACGTAGCGAGCACGCAGGAAGGCCGCGATCGGCGCCTCGGGCGGCGCTATGCCGCGCCGGCGTTCGCCCTCGACGATCGCCTCGTGCACCTCGTCGAGCGACCGGGTCTGCAGCAGATGCACCACGGCCTCGAGGTCATGTCGCTTGCCCGCCTCGGCGAACCCGCCCGGACCCGAGCACAGCAGCGTCAGGCTCGACCAGCGCGCCGGCGACGTGAGCGCAGCGGCTTGAGCGACGAGTCCTCCGAACGAGTGGCCGACGAGGTGCACGGCGTGCTCCGTGCCCCCGAGCACGTCAGCGACGGCGCGGGCATCGGCGGCGAACGAGTCGAGGGAGTAGTCACCGTCGAGCGCGGCCGGCGTCTCGTACTGCCCACGCTGGTCGTAGGTCACGGTGTCCCAGCCGCGACCGGCGAGCAGGGGCAGCAGCGGGGTGAAGTCCTCCTTGCTGCCGGTGAAACCCGGCAGCAGCAGAACCGCACCCTGCGCCGCCCCGGCGGGTCGGCACCGATGGGCGGCGAAGCGGCCCCGCGACGTCGTGACCGGTTCGACCTGGATCGACTCGGGTACCGACACGGCACGTGGGGTGCTCATCCGGGTGGCCGGCGCCGGTCACGAGCCGCCTCGGCGAGCGCGGCGAGGGCCGCGGGGAAGATCTCGACCGGCGGCGTCACGAGTCCGGCACCCACCTGTCCGACGCCGGCCACCTTGCCGGCCATGCCGGTGTTGATCTGCGGCAGGATGCCGGTGCGCACCACCTTGGTCACGTCGATCCCGGTCGGCGCCCCGCGGAACTCCAGCACCGGGATCGACCAGCGCGGATTCTCCGCCAGCGTGATCTCGTACATCCGCCGGCTGGTCGCCAGCGCATCCGGCACGCTGCCACCGACGAAGCGCACGATCGCCGGTGCGGTGGCCATCGAGAACCCTCCGAGACCGGCGGTCTCGGTGATCGCCGAGTCGCCGATGTCGGGATTGGCGTCGTCGGGTCCGTAGTCGCCGAGGAACAGTCCATCGGCCAGCCGGGCCGGGCCGGTGAACCAGCGGTCACCCGTGCCGGAGACCTGGATGCCGAAGTCCGTGCCATTCCGGGCCATCGCCACGACCATCGTCGACCCGTCGACGTCTCGGGCCGCGTCCAGGGCGAGCTTGCAGGCCGGCATGGCGAGGTTGAGGAAGAAGTGGTCGTTGCCGCCGATGAAGCGCAACACGTCGGCCACGTCGGATGCCTCCGCACCGGCCTCGACCATGGCCGGCGACAGGTCACGCAGCAACATCAGCGTCCCCGCCCGGTTGCGGTTGTGCGCCTCGTCGCCCATCTGCAACATCTGCGCGAGGATCCCGGTGATGTCGACCGGTCCGTGGCGGCGCACCGCCGACTGCAGGACCGGCCCGAGCACCCGCGACATCCACCGCAGCCGATCGAGAACCTCCGGTGCGTACGCGCCGTAGCGAAGCACCTTGCCGAGTCCCTCGTTCAGCGACGAGTACGCCCGCTGCCCGGTCGCCGGGTCCTCGAGCACGAACATCCACATCGACGCCGACACGACACCGGCCATCGGTCCGACCGCGTGGTGGTGGTGGCATGAGTCGAGACTCACCCCGCGCCCGGACTCGAGCAACGGTGCCGCCGCCTCCGGGTCGTCGACCAGGCCCTCCAGTGCACACGCGCCCATCAGGGCACCGCGCAACGGTCCCGACGCGCGTTCCCAGCCGATCGGGGGGCCGGCGTGCAGGAAGTCGCCGCCCGACAGCCCGAGCGCGTGACTGGCCGGGACGACGTCGACAAGTGCTGCCTGCACGCCGAACATCCGCTCCACCGCGCGAGCGTTGGCGACGGGGCGCCGCGGATCCGCCGCGACGGTCGCGAGGTCGTGCTCGGTGCCGTCCATCGGCGGCTGCCAGTCGACGCGCCCCACCGGGGCGGCTTGCGCGGCCACGGCATCGGCGAACAGGTCGGCCCCCGCGGCGACCACGGCGAGGTCGTCGTGGAGCAGATCGGGGACGCGTTCGTTCATCGGGCACTCCCCGGCACGAGGAGCGAGATCGCGGCGCGCGTGGCCATCGCGTTGGAGGCGAACACGGCGGCGCCGGCGTCGGCCAGCCGACTGGCTTGGGACTCGAGCCCTTGCGGGTCCGCGGCGGTGCCGACCAGGGTCACTACGACGGGCAGATCGTCTCGCCGGTCCCGCGCGGCCGCGATCGCGGGCGCCAGCTGAGCGGCGGGGTCGGCGTCGGCACCGTGTCCCAGCACGACGTCGAGCAGGAGTACGCCCGTCCGCCAGTCTGCTGCCTGAGCGCGCAGGTGCTCCAGTCGCAGGGTCTGGTCGATCATCGGATGCGGCCGGCCCGCGGTGAGAGCGTCGTCGCCGAAGTCGATCATCAGGTGTGCCGGCGCGGTGAGTGAGCGGTCGAGCGCGAGGTCAGGTCCCAGCGGGATGTTGCTGCGGACCGGTCCCAGCGAAGCTGTGGCGAGGAGCATGGCTTCGTCGCACAGCGTGCCGCCGCAGAACAGGCCCCGCAGGAAGCCCTCGCGCGTACCGGCCGGGAGCTCGCCCCAACGCGGCCACTCCGGGACCGTGCGGCTCAGCGTCGTGAGCGCCGTCTCGGCCGCCATGGTGAGATCGGGGCGGCCATCGCCCAGCAGGGCGAGCTGCACGGGTGTCGCCAGCCCCCGGATCAGCTCGGTGAGCCGGTCGGTGACCCTGGGCGCCGGCGGTTTCGACACCAGCACCACCAGCTGCGTCGCTGGATCCTCGTCGAGCATCCGAAGCGCCTGCTCAGTCGCGAGACCGCCGACCTCCTCGGACACGTCCCGACCCCCCACACCGAGGGCCGCGCTGACTCCGACACCGGCGGAGTCCAGCAGGCACAGCAGCTGCTGGCAGCCGGTACCCGAGGCGGCGACGATCCCCACCGGGCCCGGCGCGACCACGTTGGCGAAGCCGAGCCCGACGCCGCCGACCACCGCGGTGCCGCAGTCGGGACCCATGACCAGCACGCCCGCGTCCGCGCCGGCACGCTTGAGGAACACCTCGTCTGGCACGGACACGTTGTCGCTGAACACCATCACGTGCCGGCCACTCTCCACGGCGTCCATGGCCTCGACGAACGCGGACGGCCCCGGCACCGACACCAACGCGAGGCTGCCGCCCCGTCGCAGTGCCGAGCCGATCGTCCGCGGCGACGCCTCCTGGGCAGCGCCGGCATCGCGTACGCGGGACGCGGCGGCGAGGGCCGCGTCGACGGCCGCCAGGGCGTCGGCGACGTCGGCATTCGACCCGACCCGGACGGCGACGACCATGTCGTGCGAGGACACCGCGGGTACGTCGAAGCCCATCGACTGCAACAGGTCGACGTTGAGCGGTGTGCCCATTGCGACCATCACGGACTCCACGCCGTCGAGGGTGCCGACGTCGCGGCTGACCTGAAGCAGGGTCACGGAGTCGGCGTAGGCGCCCGAGCGCACCTCGACGTGGCGGGCCGATGTGGCGGGACGGGTGGCGGTCACGGGCACCCCGTTCGAGTCTGGGGGTGTGCGGGCTCGGGGGCGTCGGCGGACTCGGAGTCGTTGGAGCCGGTTGCGGTGCCCGGCTGGAGCGCCGCGGAGACTCCCAGGGCGAGACCGGCGCCCGACGTGTGGCCCACGGCGAGCAACCGGCTCAGCGCGGCGTCGAGGTGGCCGCCGGTGCGCAACGCCAGCAGCAGGTCGCGCACCGGCGGCACCGCCTGACCGTCGACGGCACACCGAAGCAAGGTCGCCGACAGCGGCGTGGTCGCCTCGTCCGCGCACCGGAGGACGGCGGCCCCGACTCCGGCGTCGTCGCGTCCGGTCGCCCGGCGGGCGACGAGCCAGGCGGCCAACACGTCGTCGCCCAGCGGTGTCAGGCCGGGGCCAAGGCCGAGCAGGTGACGCACCGCCGCCGGACCGTCGGCGGACATGCTCTCGAGAACGCCCACTGGCAGGACGCTTCGTGCTTCGCAGGTCCCGAGGTCGTCGCCAGTGGCGAGCCTTGCAGCCAGCCACGCGGTCGCGTCCGGATCGAGCACACCGAGGACAGGGACGACCGGGTCGACCAGACGCATCACGTGGACCTCGTGGCTCCCGATGGCGAGGCAGCCGTGCCCGAGGTGGACCACGTCGACGTTCGTGGGCACGGTGTCGAGCTGGGTACGCAGTCCGCACGACACCGCGACGGCGCCGCGGGCGAGTACGCCCACGACCGTCGGCGGTGCCCCCAGCACCCGGGCATAGACCGCGGCCGGGGTCGCGGTGAGCACCCGTGCCTCGCGAACCGGTCCGTCGAGCACAGCGCGCAGCCACGGCGCCGCGACGGCAGGCACGAGGGTGCGGTGTCTGTGGTGGCCGATGGTGCCGATGGTGCCGACGGTGCCGACGGTGCCGACGGTGCCGACGTTGCTCACGGTCGTTCGGGGCTCCTGCTGCTCGGTGGGTGCGCGGACCTGTTGCCGTGACCCTAGTGCCGCCGCCCGCACCGCCCCCCTCCCCGGGCCACGATCCGACAGTTACGCGCCACGTCCCGCCCCCTCCCCGGGGGCACGATCCGACAGTTACGCGCCACGTCGCGGACCCCTCCACTATGGTCCGGGTCACGAGTTGGTGGGCGCAACGAGGAGGCCACAGTGGCTGCGTTCGGATGGAAGGTCGTCTACGGAGGCAGTACGCCGCCACCGGGCCAGGTGGTACGCCCGGGCGAGCGGCTGAGCTGGCCCCGCACCATCGGTCTCGGGGCCCAACACGTCGTCGCGATGTTCGGTGCGACGTTCGTGTTCCCGATCGTGATGGGGTTGAACCCGAACGTCGCGATCCTGTTCTCCGGGGTCGCGACGATCCTGTTCCTGCTGATCGTCAACGGCGCGGTTCCGAGCTATCTGGGGACGAGCGCGTCGTTCGTCGCGGGGGTGGCCGCCATCCGTGCGCAAGGCGGCGACTCCGCCGACGTGACCGGGTCGATCCTGGTGGCCGGACTCGTGTTGGCCGTGGTGGGCGTGATCGTGCACTTCGCCGGGCCGCGGGTCGTCCAGAGCGTGCTGCCACCGGCGGTCACCGGGGCCGTGGTGATGCTGATCGGCTTCAACCTCGCGCCGGTCGTCGCAGGGATCTACTGGCCGCAGGACCAGTGGGTGGCGCTGCTGACCGCCACGTTCGTGATCATCGCCGCGGTGCGGTTCGCGGGCTTCTGGAGCCGGATCGCCATCTTCCTCGGGCTCGTGTTCGGCTACCTGGTGTCGTGGATCTTCGACCATGTCTTCGGCACCATCACCTCCTGCGGTGGCACCGGCTGCACCCCGACAGCCCACGACCGCGTCGACTTCACCAACGTCGACAAGGCGCACTGGATCGGGCTGCCGCCGAAGACGATCTTCCACGGCGGCCCGAGCGGCGCGGACATCCCCGGCTTCCACGGTCCGAGCTTCTCCCTCACGTTCATCGTGCTCGTCCTGCCGGGCGTGATCGCGCTCATCGCGGAGAACACCGGGCACGTCAAGGCGGTGTCGGAGATGACCGGCGACAACCTCGACCCCTATCTGGGCCGGGCGCTGTTCGCCGACGGTGTCGGCACGGCCATCGCCAGCTCGTTCGGAGGATCGCCGACCACGACGTACGCCGAGAACATCGGTGTCATGGCGGCCACCCGGGTCTATTCGACGGCCGCCTACTACGTCGCCGCCGTGGTGGCCGTCCTGCTCGGCTTCTGTCCGAAGTTCGGCGCTCTGGTGTCGTCGACGCCGGGCGGAGTGCTCGGCGGGATCACCGTGATCCTGTACGGGATGATCGGCCTGCTCGGCGCCAAGATCTGGGTGGAGAACCGCGTGTCGTTCGCCAACCCGGTCAACCTGGTGCCGCTCGCCGCCGGTCTGATCGCGGGCATCGGCGGGGTGTCGTTGCAGTTCACCGACAACTTCAACATCTCGGGCATCGCCCTCGGCACGATCTTCGTCATCGTCTTCTACCACCTGGTCCGGATCCTCGGCGCCACCGAGTCGTTCGAGCCGCAGGGCGACGAGCGTGCCTATGAGGGTGGCGCGATGATCTCCACCGGCGACGTCGGCACCCCGGAGGGCGAGCAGTCCCCGTTCCGTGAGGACGACCAGCCGGATCCGGGGCGACGTCGCCGGTGAAGCCCGCTCCCTTCGCGTACCTCCGACCGGAGTCGACCGGCGAGGCCCTCGCCGCGCTGGCGGAGCACGCCGGCGACGTCAAGGTGCTCGCCGGCGGGCAGAGCCTGGTGCCGTTGTTGTCGATGCGCCTGGCCTCGCCGGCCGTGCTCGTCGACATCAACCGGGTGACCGAGCTGGCGTTCGTACGCTGCGGGGACGGCGGCGTCCGGGTCGGCGCACTGGCGCGACAGGCCGCGCTCGAGCGGGATCCCGACGCATTCGCCGCCCAGCCATTGCTGCGCCGGACGCTGGCGCTGGTGGCTCATCCGACGATCCGCAACCGTGGCACCACGGTCGGCTCGATCGCGCACGCCGACCCGGCCGCCGAGCTGCCCGCGGTCCTTCGGCTGCTCGACGGCACGGTGACCTGCTCAGGACCGCGCGGCCGGCGGGTCGTGCCGGCGGACCAGTTCTTCGTCGGGCCCTTGGAGTCGTCGCTCGGGCCGGCCGAGCTGGTCACCGAGGTGATGTTCCCGTCGGCGCCGGCGCGCACCGGCTCGGCCGTGACGGAGGTGTCGCGCCGCCACGGCGACTACGCCCTGTGCGGTGTCGCCGCCACGGTGACCGTCGACGCCGCGGGCGTCGTCGTCCATGCGCGGGCGGCCTACTTCTCGGTGGCCGATACGCCGACGGTGCTCGACCTCACGGGTGCGCTCGAGGAGAGCGTCGCCGACGAAGCCACGGTGGCGCGGGCATCCGACCTGGCCCGGTCGCAGCTGCACCCGGACGCCGACATCCACGCCAGCGCGGACTACCGCGCACACCTCGCCGGCGTCCTCACTGCCCGAGTGCTGAACCAGGCGTACGCAGAGGCCGGTCAGAGGCAGGATGGACGCGGGACGGAGGAGTCGACCACGTGAGCGAGCAGACCGCGCAGGTGCGCCTGCACGTCAACGGTGTCGTCCACGACCTCACGGTTCCCGTGCGGCTGTTGCTCTCCGACGCGCTGCGCCACGACCTCGGGCTGACCGGCACCCACGTCGGGTGCGAGCACGGTGTGTGCGGCGCATGCACGGTCCTCGTCGACGGCGTGCCGATGCGCTCCTGCCTGATGCTGGCGGTGTCCGCCGACCAGCACGAGCTGACCACTGTCGAGGGGCTCAGCCGTCCCGACGGCACCCTCGGCTCGGTACAGCAGGCGTTCAAGGAGTGTCACGGGCTGCAGTGCGGCTTCTGCACGCCGGGCTTCCTCACCACGGTGACGGCGTGCCTGCGCGCCGAGCCGGACCCGACGCCCGACCAGGCCCGGGAGATGGTGGCCGGGAACCTCTGCAGATGCACCGGCTACGCCAACATCGTGGCGTCCGTGCTGCGGGCCGCCGAGATCGAGCGTGAGCGCCGATGGGTGGGTACGCCATGACCACCAGGATGTTCGGCGAACCCGTCGCCCGGGTCGAGGACGACAGGATGCTGCGCGGCGACGCCCAATACCTCGACGACCTCGGCGCGGACGCGTTGCACGCGGCGCTGGTGCGCAGCCCGCACGCCCACGCCGCCATCGTCGACATCGACGTCGACGGGGCACTCGACGTCGAAGGCGTGCAGGCGGTCTACACTTACGACGACCTCGACGGACCGCTGGCTGAGCCGCTGCCGCTGCTGATTCCGCACCCCGCGCTCACGCACGGACGGACCCAGTACGCGCTTGCCCGTGACCAGGTCAACCACGTCGGTGAGGCAGTCGCGATGGTCGTGGCGTCGGACCGCTACGTCGCCGAGGACGCGGCCAACCGGGTGGTGGTCACCTACGCCTTCCTGCCGCCGGTCGTAGGGCTGGACGCTGCCCGTAGGGCCGAGCACCTCGTGCACGAGGACGTGCCGGGCAACGTCGCGGCCCGGATGCGCCAGTCCAACGGAGACGCCGCGGCCGCGATCGCGTCGGCACCGCACCGGCTGAGCCTTGACCTCGTGGTCGAGCGCAGCGCCTCCACACCACTGGAGGGTCGGGGCGTACTCGCCCGGTGGGACAAAGACTCGGGCCGGTTGCAGGTGTGGTCGTCGACCCAGACCTCCACCGGAGTCCGTGCCGCTGTCGCGGCCAAGTTCGGTCTCGACCTGGGCCAGGTGGACGTGATCACCCCCGAAGTCGGCGGCGGCTTCGGTGTCAAGATCGTGCACCCGTGGCCGGAGGAGCTGCTGGTGCCGTTGGCCGCACGGCTGCTCGGGCGACCGGTCAAGTTCGTGGAGGACCGGCGCGAGCACTTCGTCTCGGCGGCGCACGAGCGGGCCCAGCAGCACCACATCGAGGTCGGCTTCGACGATGACGGGCGCGTGCTCGGCCTGGACGTGAAGTTCTGGCACGACAACGGTGCGTACGTTCCGTACGGCCTGATCGTCCCGATCATCACCTCGACACAGCTGCTGGGTCCCTACAAGCCGGGCGCCTACACGGTGGAGTTCGAGAGCTTGTACACCAACACCGTGATGGTCACGCCCTATCGCGGTGCCGGGCGGCCGCAGGGGGTGTTCGCGATGGAACGCACCATGGACGCGATCGCCGCGCATCTCGGTCTCGACCGGACCCGGGTGCGGGCGACGAACTTCATCCAGCCCGAGGAGATGCCGTACGACCAGGGCCTCGTGTTCCAGGACGGCAAGCCGCTCGTCTACGACTCCGGCGACTACCCGGCCGGCCTCGAGCGGTTGAAGAAGCTCGTCGGCTGGGACGAGTTCGAGTCGTTGCGCGACGAGGCGCGGGCTCAGGGCCGGCGGGTGGGAATCGGGATCGCCTGCTACGTCGAGGGCACCGGCGTCGGACCCTACGAAGGTGGTCACGTCCAGATCGAGACGACCGGCAAGGTGAAGGTGGCGACCGGACTCACCACCCAGGGGCAAGGGCACGAGACGGTCTTCGCCCAGATCGTGGCCGACGAGCTCGGCGTGCCCATGGAGTCGGTCGAGGTGGTGACCGGCGATACCCGCCGCTTCCCCTACGCCGTGGGCACGTTCGCGTCACGTTCTGCGGTGATGAGCGGGTCCGCGATCGCGTTGGCCGCCCGCAACGTCAGGGCGAAGGCCCTGCGGATCGCCGCCGATGCGCTCGAGGCGAACGCCGACGACCTCGAGATCGTCGCCGGAGTCGTGCAGGTCAAGGGCGCACCTGGCAGGGGGATCGGTCTCGGGACCCTGGCGGTGCTCTCGAACCCGTTGCGCTACGCCTTCGACGAGGCGTCCAAGCAAGCCACCCAGTTCGTCGTCGGCGACCCCGACAAGCCCCCGGT
>JBOHDX010000125.1:0-1948 GCA_050700835.1 Nocardioidaceae bacterium | reverse complement strand
TGTGGTGGCCGATGAGTGTCGCCCTGGTCGCCGCCCGGGCCCGGGTCGTGCCCCCCATCATGGTCGACGGCCACGTTCTGCCAGCGGGTCCGCGCATCCGCCTCGTAGGCGGCCAGCAGGTCGGTCGGCACATAGTCGACCGCCTCATGGGTGTGGACGGTGCCGGTCGCGTCGGCGACGTAGCTAGTCATCGTCACCCGCCGCTTCTCCACGGCCCCGGCAGGGGCCGTCTTGGGTTTGGTCATGGTGTGCCTCCGGTGTTGGTGCGGGTCGCGAGCCAGGTCCGCAGCTGGTCCTGGAACGGCTGGTAGAAGTGTGGGCCGGTCGCTAGCCACCCAGTAGCCGCCGCAGCCAGCGCAGAATCAGCGTCCACAGGCCCAGGTTGTGGGGCGGGGGTAGGGGTAGGGGCAGGAAACGGGTTGGGCTTCCCGGTCAACGCCGCGAAGTCCTCACCCAACCCTGCCAGGTCGACCCCCTCCGGTGTAGCGCCCATCTTGTCGAGCCAATCGGCGGAGACCACAGCCCACGCCTCGTCGACATAGTCGTCGAAGAACGCCTGCGACATGGCCTGCACCTTCCCCCACGTCACGACCCGCCACATCGACGTGGCCGCGTCGTAGGCGCCGGCGTTGATCGCATGGCCGCCTTCGATGCGGGCCCCCGCGACCGGGTCCCACGGCTGCCCGGCGTTGAACTGGCCCATCGCCGAGTCGGGGAAACTGATACCGAGGTACAGGGTGCCGAACACGTCCAACGCCCGGGTCGTCTCCACCTGGTTGGTGTGGTCGACCTTGGCGTAGGCGAGGATCTTGTGCCCACCGACCCCACTCTTGCGCCAGTAGGACAGGACGCGCTGCACGATCGCGCCGTTGTCACCGGCACCGGTGACAGGGTCGAAGCCGGGGCACACCGCCTCGTAGGCGGTGAGGATCGCCGCATCCGTGACTGACTGTTCGGCGCCCTGCGCGGCGGCGGTCCACGCCTCAATCTCGTGCCCCGCCGCCGCACACGTGCAGGTTCCGTACCGGTCGTTGCCGTACATGCGCCAGGCGGTGACGTCGGTGAGCCAGTCGACGTGGGTGACCGGTGCGGCGCCGCCGGTCAGGTGGGGGCCGAGCTTGAGCGCCGGAAGCCTGTCATCGGGCGGCAGCTTCCCGCCCCGGAACGCGATGTCTGCCACTGTCACTCCCCGCGAGGGGTGGCGGCCGTGTTGTTGGGGATGAGGTAGACCAGGGCGGCGCCGACGGCTGCGACGACGGTCGACACCCATTCCTGGGTGGCGCCGTGCAGCAGCCCCGACGACAGCAGGACGCCGATGAAAGCGAGGGCGGCGGTGAAGAACTTCGAGTAGCGGGCCATGTCATTTCTTCTTTCTTGGGTGGGGGTTGCGGGTGAGCAGCGCCAGGATGCGGCGCCACACCGTGGCGGCTTTCGGGTTGGACTGGGCCAGCGCATGGGCCCGGTCGGCCGCCGTCTGCGCGACCCGGTCCCCGGCGCTGACAGGTTTCGACTTCGCCGCCGGTCCCGGCCTCGCCGGCGGCTTCGCGAACGGGTGGACCGGGTAAATGGGGATCGGGTTCGGCCGCCACTCGTTGTCGTGTGCCTCACCGGCGAGCCCGTCGAGCCCGTTGAAATAGTCGTGGACCTGCTGCGCGGCGGCCGGCGACAGGTCAATGTCGCCGATCGCGATGCAATGGATGTGCTCGCCCCACAGGCCGGGGATCGCGGGCCGGTGCCAGGCGGCGAACCCGATACTGCGCATCGCGCGCACCTTGTTCGCCCAGTCGTAGGGGGCGAGGTCGACGGCGCCGCCGCCGTCATGTGTGCCCGCCGACGCCGAAACACCGCCCGCGTTATAGGAGCCCTGGATGACGGTCAGCTGGTAGCCGAGGCGCTTCTCGGCGGCGTGCAGCATCATCTCGGTGCGAACGTTGACCGTCACCCGCAG
>JBOHDX010000124.1:0-1916 GCA_050700835.1 Nocardioidaceae bacterium | reverse complement strand
CATCCCGAGCGGCTCGAAGATGCGCTCACGCAGCACCGATTCCAGGTCCTGACCGCAGGCCCGCGCCAGGAGCACGCCGAGCACCTGGCCCGAAGTGGTGTAGTGCCACTGCTCGCCCGGCTGGGATTGCAACGGCAGCGTCCCGAGCGCGCGGATCCATCCGTCGACGTCATGGGTGACGGGGGGCCACGGCGGACCGCTGAAGCTCTTGAGCCCGACCTCGGCCTCGGCCCGCTGGATCGGGTAGCTGCCGGGCGGCGCCATCACCGAGCCGTAACCGCAGCGGTAGCTGAGCAGGTCCTCGACGGTGATCGGTCGCCGGGCCGGGACGGTGTCGTCGAGGTCGGCGTCGACGGCCCGCAGGACCCGGCGGTCGGCCAGCTCCGGCAGGAGCTCATGGATCGGTTCCTCGAGGTGGAGGAGGCCTTCTTCGATCAGGGTCATCGTGGCGACGGCGGTGATCGGCTTGGTGAGTGAGGCGATCCGGAAGATGGCGTCGCGGGTCAACGGTGTGTGGTCACCGAAGGACGGCGTACCGATGGTGTCGATGTGTACGTCGTCGCCGCGGGCGACGAGGGTCACGAGGCCCGGTAGGCGACCGGCGGCGACATGAGCCGCCATCGAGTCGTGCAGGCCGGCCAGACCGGTCTTGTCAGCGGTCACGGGTTGCTCCCGACTCGTGTCATGCGGTGTAGACGTCCGGCGACGCGCAAACTCATCGCCGATCTTCGTCGACGATCGACCGCCGGAACAAACGCACTAGATGAGTGATTCCAAGCCCTGTTGCTGGTGTGGCTGATGTGATTGGGCGGCGAGGGTGTCCAAGATCGGCGTTGCAACCCAACGTCGAGCAGGAGGCTCATCGTGGACGCCGGTCTGGACACCCTCGCGACCGCACTTTACGTGCGGGTCGACGATCTGCTGAAGTGCCATCCCGAACGGGTGCCGTGGCGCCCCGGAGTGGGGATCACACCGAAACTGTCCGACGCCGAGCTGGTCACGCTCGCGGTGATGCAGTCGCTGCTCGGGTATGCCAGCGAGGCGCGGTGGCTGCGGTTCGCTCGCGCGCATCTGCAGGCGTTGTTCCCGTTCCTGCCGCGCCAGCCCGGCTACAACAAGCGGCTGCGCAAGTCCAGCGCGACGATCGGCTGGCTGATCGGTGCGTTGGCGCGCGAGACGAGCGTGTGGAGCGATGACGTGTGGCTGGCCGATTCGACGCCGGTGGAGTGCGGCCGTTCCCGGGAAACCGCCCGACGCTCGGACCTGGCCGGGTTCGCCGAATACGGCTACTGCGCCAGCCATTCCCGCTACTTCTGGGGTCTGCGGCTGCACCTGCTGTGCACCGTGCACGGGCTGCCGGTCGGGTTCGCACTCACCGGCGCCAAGGCCGACGAGCGGCACGCCCTGCTCGACATCGTGACCGGCGACCCCGACCTCGCGGGGCGAACCGGACAGCTGCTGATCGCGGACAAGAACTACTACGGCCACGAATTCGAAGCCACCCTCCCCAGCCTCGGCATCACCCTGCTGCGCCCGGCCCGCAAAGGCGAACCCGAGCGCACCGGTGCACCCTTCTTCAAACCGCTGCGCCAGATCATCGAATCGATCAACGACACCCTCAAAGGCCAACTCGACCTCGAACGACACGGCGCCCGCACCACCGCCGGCGTCGTCGCCCGCATCTGGCAACGCCTACTCGCCCTCACCGCCGTCATCTGGCACAACGACCACACCGGCCACCCCATCAGACGATCACTGACCGCCTACGACCACTGACCCCTTGGAATCACTCATCTAGTAGTGCGTTTCGGTCGCCGCCCCAAAACCCACTAGTGGTGGGTTTTGGTCAAGGGCCGGGTCAGTCGGCGTCGCGCAGGGAGCGCAGGACGTAGGGCATGATCCCGCCGTGCCGGAAG
>JBOHDX010000123.1:0-3020 GCA_050700835.1 Nocardioidaceae bacterium | reverse complement strand
GCTCCGGTGCACCAAGACCGCCACCGCCGTCGCCGTCACCGTCGACCAGACCACGGTCACCGCACCGGCGAGGCTGGGGGACCTGGACACGTCGGCGCCGCTGCTGGTGGGGGTCGAGCCGATCACTACGACCCGTAAACGTGAGCAGCTCGTCGGCTCTGTCGACAATGTGGTCGTCCGGGTCGGCGGCGTCGCCGCAAAGGACACACCATGACGAGCGCCCGCGCCTACACCCGCGCCCTGGTGGCCGCCTCGTGAGCCCGGCAACCACCTGCCGCCAATGCGGGGCCCCCCTGATCCCCAGCCACCGCTGGCACGCCGCCGACCCGGCCACCCGCGACACCTGGCGCGCCGCCGGCCGGCGCCGCCACCACGGCCGCTCCCTGTGCGAGTCCTGCTACGCATGGGCACGAGCCGAAGACACCCTCGCCGACACCGGCGCCTACCCGCGCCTGCGCCGCGACGGCGACCAGCTGGTCGAAGCGTGGACCCAGCTGGACGCCGTCGGCGTCACCCGCCGCCAAGCAGCGACCCTCCTCGGCGTCACCTACGGCGCGCTCGGCGTCGCCATCTGCCGGCACCGGCAGACACCCACACCACCACCCGAGAGGACCCCGTCATGACCACGACCCCCACCCCGGATCTGCCGCTGCTCCGCAAGGCTCTCGAGTGGGCCGAAGCGGAAGCCGCCAAACCCGAGCAGGAACGCGAATGGAACCAAAATTACTGGCGGCTGAACCCAGAGACGGCTGCGGAGGCCGAACTCCCGGCCCCGGCCTGCGGCACCACCTACTGCCTGTTCGGCTGGGTCTGCTACCTCGCCGGCGAAGAGTGGGTCTCGTCGGCGAGTGGTGGCCACCTCGCCGACGGTGTCCACCTCGACGGCGTCGACGTTTTCACTCGCGCCGCTGACCTCCTCGGCCTCGACTCCGCCACCGCGGGCCGGCTCTCGCACTTCGCCAACACGATCGACGACCTGCGACGGATCGGCGAAGAGATCGCCGCCAGCGTCGGCGAAACACTATGACCACCGGCAGCGCCCGGCTCCGGCTGCACCGCCACCTGGCCAACACCCTCAACACGTGGCGGACCCGCCGGACCCGGCACTACCCACCCACACGTCTGCAATACCAGCTGCCGGTCCTCGTCGCCGACATCAACCGGACCCTATGCGCGGCCCTCGGCCACGACTGGACCAGCTTCGAGGACCTGGCCTACTGCCGGGCCTGCGGGGCCCTCCCATGACCACCCTGGAAATCATTGTTGTCGGGACCGTCGCAGCCCAAGGATCCAAACGTCACGTCGGGCACGGCGTCATGGTCGAAGCGTCCAAACGCGTCAAGCCCTGGCGCCAAGACGTCAAAACTGCCGCCCTCGCCGCCCGCGACGCCACCGGACACCAAACACTGGTCGGCCCCGTCACCATCCGCATCCAATTCCGCTTCGCCCGCCCCGCCTACCACTACCGCACCGGACGCCACGCCGGGCAGCTGAAACCCAACGCCCCCACCAGCCACCACACCCGCCCCGACATCGAAAAATGCCAACGCGCCGTGTCCGACGCCCTCACCGAAGCCGGTGTCTGGCGCGACGACTCCCAGGTCTGCCACGCCGAAGCCACCAAAACCTACACCGGCCCCGGGCAGCTGCCCGGCGCCTACATCGTCGTCACCAGCCACCACGACGACGACCCCGCCACCACCGCAGCCGCGGCAGCCGTCCCGCCCGTCCAGGACCGGCTCCTATGACCCGCATCCCGGATCTGCCGCTGCTCCGCGAAGCCCTCGAGTGGGCCGAAGCGGAAGCCGCCAAACCGGCTGGCGACCGTCAATGGAACCAGAAGTACTACCGACTGACCCCGGACCAGGCGCCACTCTTCGGCCACCCGAAGGTTCCGGCCTGCGGCACCACCTACTGCCTTTTCGGCTGGGTCTGCTACCTCGCCGGCGAAGAATGGGCCTCACCGATGAATGGGGCCCGCCTCGCCGGTGACGGCCACGTTTTCGACCGCGCCGCCGACCTCCTCGGCCTCGACATCGACACCGCTAATCGGCTCTCGCACTTCACCAACACGATCGACGACCTGCGACGGATCGCCGAAGAGATCGCCGCCAGCGTCGGCGAAACACTATGACCCCCAGCCCAGACCCCACCCGCGCCTGCCCCCGCTGCGGCATCAGACGCACCGTCCGACCCGGCCGGGCCGGCACCGGACTCTGCCACGACTGCTACACCACCGTCCAGCTCCTCGGCGAACTCACCACCTGGACCCGACCATGACCCGCCGCGCCTGCACCGACTGCGGCGACCCAAGCTTCGCCCGCCACCTCTGCAAACGCTGCTACAACCGCCACTACACAGCCGGCGACCTGCCCCCCAAATCCGCTACACCCGACGTACCCGCCCGGTACGGCCCCGCCCGCGTCGCGTCCTACACCCTCCCCGGCCTCTACCTCTTCGACACCCCCGACATGCCCGGCGCCGCCTGCACCGGACACCACGACGTCTACGACCACGCCGCCCAATCCGACACCGCCCTATCCGCCGCCCTCACCCTCTGCCACATGTGCCCCCACACCGACCGCTGCCTCACCCACGCCACCGACCACCCCGGCATCGTCGGCCTCTGGGGCGGCCGATGGTTCGGGCCCGCCCCCAAAAACCGGCGACCCACCCGCCTCCTGGCGGCCGTCACCTACGCGCAGGCGCCCACATGAGCCAGCTGCTACCCGTCGACCCCTGCGAACAAGGCACCGAATGGTGCCTGGTCTGCGGCGTCCACCAGGCCGCCGAAGGCGAGCCCTGCCCCGCCTGCGACCCGTCCCCCTACCAGCCCGCCCCCACACGACCCGCCGCACCCGACTGGGCCCGCAGCCTCTGGGGCTGCCAGGCCGCCCGCGCCAGCTGGACCCGCCGACCCGCCAACCCCATTAGAAGAAGGGCAACACCATGACCGTCAAAATGTCCGCCGCCCTCCCCGACGACCACACCCAAAACGGGCTCACCGCCATCACCAGCGA
>JBOHDX010000122.1:0-2438 GCA_050700835.1 Nocardioidaceae bacterium | reverse complement strand
GTACCCGGGTTTAGCCCGGTAGTCCGCACCTGGGTCCTGACCTGGCCCCGGGGCGTGCGTCTAGTCGATGTGCAGGCTGGGGCGACCCGGGTGGTCCCCCTTGGTGATCACCCGGGTCCGCCGACCGACGAGGTGCGTGGTGGCTGACAGGCATGACGCCTCAGGGAGGTGGTCAGCGCGCGTGGCTGCGCTCTAGGGCGCAGCTCCGTTAGCCGCAGTCAATCTCGATCTGCGGATCAGCGGAGTTGAAACCACCATTGCATCGAGCACGGCTAGGCCCCCCTGCCTTATCGCACCCCACCACTGACCCCTCAATCAGGGCTACCGACTCGTCAAGAGTAACACTAGGTGATAGCAAGGGCGCAAGTATTGCCATGAACACCCGAATGGGCTGTAGATACCGACTGGAATGGAGTATTAGTACTTACTCTTTGGATCGGCCTACCTAGGTTGTGCGTAGCTGCCGCCATCGTCGCCCCGCCGCCATCGGGCTTCGCCCGGTCGGCCTCGGTCGCCGCGTCGGCTCGTCACCTGGCACTGCGCGGCGGCTGTCTGAAGACGGGCTGGATGCAAGGAGCCGACGACCGCGAGGCGTTAGAGGTCGGGTGAAAACCCACCGATGGGTCGCCGCAGCCCGCTGGCCTTCTCGCAGGTCACGGTCTTTTCAGTTCGACCGGTTCTTGGGAGCCCCGAGATTGTCAGCGGGACTGCAAGTCCGGAATATTGAATCGGTGTCGCGGATGGTGTATTCGGTGATGCTGGATACCGTCGCGGAGCGCGACTCTCGCACTGCTCGCAGCGCACGCTAAGTGCTCAGCTCAGTCGAACTGTGTGGGGTCGAGGGAGGATGTCCCGCTCCCCGTTGAACTTCGGTGGCGGTCCTCATGATCGTCAGGCGGCGATCACGGGTTCATCATGACGGACGGTACCGACAGTTTGCGTGGCGACGTGCTCAGCGAGCGCGACGCGCAGCGCGGGCAGGTGCAGGTGGCCGTTGACGCGGCGGAACTGCTTGCCGGCCTCGATCATCCCGGCGGCGCACCAGCGCAGCGCCATGGTGCCGTTGTGCCAGTTCTTCACGTTCGTCGAGTGGTTGCGCGCGATGGAGATCATCGACTCGATGCTGTTGGTCGAGCGCAGCGTGCGCGCCAGCGTCGGCGACACGCCCAGGCGCAGCACGGTCAGTGTCTCGGGCATGCCTTCGCGCAGCGACGCGGCCGCGCCGGGGTGGGTGCGCTCGAGTTCCTTGGCCAGGGCTTCGAGTTGCGCTTCGGCGAGGATTGCCGAGTCGGCATGGTAGGCGGCGCGCATCCGCTTGGACACCGTCGAGGCGAGCTGGTCGGGCAGCTTGTCGGCCACGTTGCGGATCTTGTGCAGTTGGCAGCGTTGGATCACCGGGTGGTCGAAGACCCGCAGCACCGCGGCCCGCAACGCCTTGCCGCCGTCGATGCCGACGAAGATCGGGCGGCTGGTGTCCAGGCCGCGATCCCGGAGCCCGGTCAGCAGATCGGTGACCACCGTGGTGTTCTCGGTGGAGCCTTCGGCCAGCCCGAGCGGGTGTTTGGTGCCGTCGATGCCGATTCCCAGCGCGACCACGCACAAGTGCTCGCCGAAGTGCACGCCGTCGATCATCAATGCGACCAGATCCAGCTCGCCCAGCGGTGCGGCGAGCAGCTCAGCCAACGCCGTCTCGGTCGCGGCCACGAACCGGCGGCTGACTGCCGACTTGCTCGTCGAGCGAGCCGACTGCTCGACCCGCTGACCGACCGGCTCAAGCCCGACCGGGTAGCGACGCGTCGATAGTCCCGCCAGCATCCGCCCCATCGCCATCCGGCCCAGGACCTCGGTGGAGGAGAACAGCTCGTAGGCCGGCACCGGCAGTTCGCCCGAGCCGTCGGCCGCACGCATCCGCGGCCGCTCGACCGGAACCCGCCGGCCACCCAAGGTGACCGAGCCGCGCTCGGTGCCATGACGCACCGCAGTACGCGCCGGATCGTGCTTGCCCTTCGGCCCGCACACTGCAGTCACGTCCTCAGCCATGATCGTCTGCATCACCTGAAGACCGGTGCCGACCGCGAGCGCGAGCAACCCCTCCTGCACGTTCTCGGCGATCTCGGCCATCGCCACACTCACCGTCTCCGGCAGCGCGAGCCGCAGCTCGGCGCTCGTCATCGACGTCGTCGTCTGGTAGTTCTTGGTCACGGCGGTCCCCTTCTTGTCGAACTTCTTGGCGGAAGCCCGACACCTACCACGCGGCAGGCATCGAGCGGGGGACCGCCACCTCAACTTCTACGAGACCCGGGACAACCTCCTCGAACGTGGCGAGCGTGCACTGGACAGCCGATCCGAGACTGTGGCCTTGGCCAACGCACTGGGTATCGCGCCGTCCGACCTAACCGAGCTGCCAATACCAGCGCCTGGCGATGGACATACCGACA
>JBOHDX010000121.1:0-2280 GCA_050700835.1 Nocardioidaceae bacterium | reverse complement strand
ACTGGTAAAACCAGGCCTGGGACACCCCCAGCGCCCGACAGGCCACCGCGTGCGGCACCCCGTATTCGGCCCTCTGGGCGGTGATGAAGGCGGCCACGGCTACCGCCGACCCATCGCGTCTTTGACCCAGAGGGCCACCGAGCGCTTGAGACCTCCGATGTCGCTAACTTGTCAAGCGGCGGCCGGCTCGGCGTTCGAAGTCATCCCGGCAGTCGCGTGTGGGAAGGCCTTGATCGGGTCGTAGGTCTGTCCGGTGGCCAGGCAGTGGTGCAGTTGGCCGAGCATCCGGTTGAACAGGTGCCGCAGCGCTGCTGGGTGTCCGTCGCCGCGGTCTCGGCGGCGCAGGTAGTGCTCGCGTGTCGGTGAGGGTCGCGCGGCGGCGCTGAACGCCCAGGAGTAGCCGATGCCGGCGAGCCGGTTGTTCTTCGTCCGCCGCCGGGTCACGGTGCGCGACTTGCCCGAGGCGCGGGTGACTGGCGCCGAGCCGGCGAAGGCCTGCAGGGCCCGGTCGTCGCAGAACCGGTCCCGGTCGTCGCCGATCTCGGCGAGCACGATCGCGCCGCTGATGTCGGCCAGGCCGGGGAAGCTGGTGATGATCTCGTAGTCGGGGTGCTGCGCGAACGTCTCGACCAGCGCGGCGGCGAGCTGGTCGACCGAGCCGCAGATCGCGTCCAGCACGCTCAGCAGCGCAAGGGTCTCCGTGCGCATCGCCTGCTCGACGACCGGGTCCTGGCGCAGCTGCGGCCCACGCAGCGCCGCGACGACGCTCGCGGCGAGACTGTCGATGCGGCGCTGCCGCCCGCCGCGGCGCAGTGCGGTCTCGACGCGGGCCTTCGACACCCGAAGACCCTCCGCCGGGCTCGGTGCGATCGCCAGCACCGCGCGGGCATCACCACTGGCCAGCTGGGTCGTGGATAGCCCGCGCCCGGACCCGGAGCCGGCGGCGAATGCAGCCAGGAAGCCCGGGTAGTACTCGCGCAGCCGAGCGCGCAACTCCTGCACCAGCTTGGTGCGCCGCCACACGCCGTCCTGATAGGCACGCGCGAGCACGCTGATCGAGCGGGCCAGCGCCGAGTCGTCGGGCAGCATCCGATGCAGGTGCGCGTCGGTGCGCAGGATGTTCGCCAACGCCATCGCATCGACGTGGTCACTCTTCTTGCCCGACACCGACGTGCGTTCCCGATACCGGGCCACGGCCAGCGGGTTGATCGGATAGATCGGCCGGCCGCTTGCGCGCAGCACCGCGACCAACAGCCCGCGCGGCGTCTCGATCGCCACCGGGATCGGCGCCACGGCACCGTCGCCGGCCGCCGTGAGCATTGCCGTGAACTCCGCAACGCCGTCGAGGCTCTCCTCGATGCGCCGCTTGCCGATCAGCGTGCCGTCCCCGTCGATCAGCGCGATGTCGTGATGGCCCTCGGCCCAGTCGATGCCGCAGAACAACGCCATGTAATCCCCTTACGCAGTAGTCGATTCGTCCTCCGGTCCGAGGGACCGGTGGCACCGCGCGGCGACCTAATAGCAAGGCTCGAGGCCTGACCTCCGATAGAGCCGTTCGCGATCCCAGCAACCAGCGGGGACGTCGCGTTTCTCAGCAGAGAGCTCGCCGGCTCAGCACATCGATGACGTCACCCCGCGGGCGGGCTCGAACCACGACCGACCCTGGGCCACCACAGCATCGAAGACGGGCCGGACACGCCGAGATGCGCCGGTCTCAAGCGAGAACCTCGATGGGCTAAGACATCACCAGACGTCGCCTGCGACCTGCCCGGGCCCGCTCTTCGACGTGTCCTATTAGCACATCACGCTCCATCGCCAGCTCAGCGTTCTCCCGCCGCAGCCGAGCCAGCTCGATCCGCTCGTCCTCGCCGAGCCGGCCGTTGCCCTCCTTGCCCCGACGATCCAAGGCCACCCAGTTCGCCAACGTGCCCGGATTGATCCCCAGGTCCTTCGCAATCCGCGCGATCGGGTGGCCGGTCTCGCGAACCAGCCGGACCGCGCCCACCTTAAAATCCTGATCAAACTTCCGTCGTGACTCTGACATCGCCCCCGCCTCCTTTTAAGGCGATGTCTCCACGTTACGAGGGGAAACCCAGTTCGTAACACAGAAGGTGTCTTCTGGCTTGTGTGGTTAGTAGGTCTCGGCGGCCGTCTAGGTGCCGAAAACTCTATCCAGAGGCTCTGAACTGCGGGTTCTCTGCTACCTCTGGGTCAACCCACCGGCCCGGTACGCCAAGATGATCCGCCGTGCTGCTGCGACTCGCCTACCTCGCTCTCATC
>JBOHDX010000120.1:0-1545 GCA_050700835.1 Nocardioidaceae bacterium | reverse complement strand
CCGAGGCGGGCGAAATGGCGCTGGACCGTGCGAGCCGAAACATCCCCCCGGCCCGACTCGGCCAGGATCACCGCCACTCCCACAGCGCTGCGCCCTGGCGCCTCGCGCTTGAGCGCCACCGCTAACTCCAGCGTCGCCCCCGAGATGCGCGGCACCCGTGCTCTCGGGGCGGGCACCAAGGCGTCGAAGCCGCCCGAGCGATATGCCCGGATCCAGCGGTCCAAGGTGGAACGCCCGACGCGGCGCGCCTCGCCGCCCGGGCCGACGTGGTCCATGCCCGCCAGCTCGCGCACCAGCGCACCACGTTCGCCAGCCGACAATCCTTTGTCCGCGGCCTCTCTTATCAGCGAGTAGCGGAACAACCCGACGTCTCTGCAACGGCTCTCTTCCATGGATCCTCCTCCAAAACGGCCAAGGAGAACAGCGTGACCGCCTCAGGGGACCGGCGGCAGAGGGCATTTCGTGTTGGCCAACAGCACCCCGCCTGACGCGACCGACACCCACGGCCACAGCGGGCGAGGACCGAGGCGCAACACCGCGGCACGTGCCGCCACCCCGATCGCCTCCAGCGCGTCGGCGAAGACGTCCCCGCCTGGGCCGGCCGGGCCCAAAGACCCGTCGAGCGCATGCGCCCACCGACAGAAATGCTCCCTGATCTCCACCGCCCGCTCGGCGAAACGACGCAACCAGCGCCGCACCCTCCACGCCGGCACCCCCAGGCGGGTCGCTATCCGGCGGTGCCCGTCACCCCCCGCCTTCGACTCGATCGCCTCGCCTATGACCGCCACCTCGTCACGGCGCCTCAACAAGGCGTCATCGCCCAACAACACGTGGGTCTTGCCACACGCCCGGCACCTCGACCGACGGGGAGTCACCCTGTCCTCGTCGCCGCTGCGGCGCCGCAACACCCGGGCCCGGGCATGACTCCAACCGCCGAGCACCCCCCCACAACCCGGGCACGCCAGCAGCCCCCCAACCAGGTCTGCCTCGACGGCCGCTTGATCAGTCCCTACCATGAGCACCGGTGCCTCCGGCATCGTCAGAAGGGCCCTCCCGAAGTTCCGGCAAGAATCAGCGGGAGGGTCCTTACGCGTCCACGAACGCCTCCAGCCTGGCCCACCCACGACCAGCCTGCCTGCCGGCGCCCCAAACCGGGCCGTCCCCATCGTCAGTGACGCAGAACGATCCGCCCATCCTCATCCTGCGTGGCGCTCAACAGGCTGGCGGCCCCAATCCCGACGGGTACTACTTGGTGGCAGCTGATGGCGGAGTATTCGCCTTCGGAGGCATTTCATTCTATGGCTCGATGGGCGGCCAGCACCTAAACCAGCCGATCGTCGGAGTGGCGACGCCAACTGGCCCGGGAGTTATCACCCCGGGGTACTGGCTGGTAGCAAGGGATGGCGGAGTGTTCTCGTTCGGTCAGGCGAAGTTCCTCGGGTCGACCGGCAATATTCACCTCAATCAACCGATCGTGGGGATGGCCTTCGGTATTGATGTCATAGGGGGAGGGGCCCTCGACGCCAACAACGATGAGGGCTACTG
>JBOHDX010000119.1:0-40633 GCA_050700835.1 Nocardioidaceae bacterium | reverse complement strand
CCCGCGTTCGGTGGTGACCGAGCTTGAGCCGAGGTCGTCGTGCGTCGATCGTCAGGCCAGGGGGTGCGAGGGATCCCTCTCATCGTTGGCGACAAGCGGCAGGATCGGTGAGGGTGTGAACCCCTTGACCGTCATCCACACGCCGACCGAGAACTCCCACGCTGCCACGGGCACGGTCAGCACTCCCGAGATGGCAGAGACCTGGTCGATGGCGCCCAGGAAGGTCGCGAGGAAGGCGGCCACGAGCAGCGGCGCCCCGATCAGGCCGACGGTCGGGATGATGCGGGGCACCAGCCGGGAGCGGTAGAGTAGGGTGCCGAGAAGGATGGCGTTGAAGGCAGGCATCAGGCCCGGGCCGAGGAGGAAGGTCCAGTTGCGAACGTCGACCAGGGCATTGGCGGTGACATTCAGGGTCGCAGCGTCGCCGCCGGGCGAGCCGGCGAAGTCCTGGTGCATCGTGACGACTGCGAGCAGGCTGACCACGCCGATCATGACCACGGCCGCCTCGAGCATGCGGGAGGTGACGAAGCCGAGAGCCATCGACTCGTTCTGTCGCTTCACCACCGGGTACAACGCGACGGCGCTGCCGACGGCCGTCAGGGCGTTCACCGAGTCGAGCAAGCACCCCCACAGCACCCGCGTGTCCTGACCTGCGCCGCTGACGTAGTCGGCGTTGTGCAGGACCGGCCCGAGGAGGATAAGTGCGGGGATCGACGACGCGAAGGTGAGCAGGTAGAAGATGCCCGCGGCTCTCGCGTGGTTCCTCATCGGATCGGTGGTGGCGCCGGCAGCATGGGCCGCGGTGGCGGTTGGGGCAGTGATGGTCATGTCAGCCTCCTGAGCGTGGGGTCGGGCTTGCAAGGTGGGTGCCTCACGTCCGCGTTCGAGTAGCTGCACGCTAGGAGCCGATGTGGTGAGCCGACATCACATCGTGTGGTGAGCGAGATGGTGATCTTTCGAAGAGTCAGGGCGGCCGGTGGTGTCATGGAAATGGGGGAGCTTCCCGGTCGGCCGTTGGCCGGGAAACTCCCCCATCGCGTTGGAGTAGATCAGCCCGCGGCGGTCGCCGGGGTGGTGGTCGTCGTGAAGCCCTCGAGCTTGTTCGCCTTCTCCGCGTAGGTGTTGGTGAACGTGTTCCCCAGCGTGACCTTGGAGACGTCCACACCGATGACCTTCTCCATGCTGTAGACCGTCTTCGGGCCACCGGCCGGCATGATGCCGTCCGGCAGGAACTGGCCCTTGTCGGTCGTCAGACCGTCGACGTACTGCTGCCTGGTGATCGTGCTGTTCGACACGAACTGCGCGGGCATCTTGTTGGCGATGTCGGACGCCGAGTGCGTGGCGATCCAGTGCATCGTCGCTACCAGTGCGTCGACGACACTCTGCACGGCCTGCGGGTGGGACTTCACCCAGCTGGCCTGGGCGAGCAAACCGGCCGCCGGCCACGCGCCGCCCAGCGCGGAGGTCGCGCCCTTCGTCGTGGCGAGGTCGATCGCCGGGTACGCGAGGTTCTTCGACTCGAGCGCGCCGACCGTCGGCTGCGTGGTCATCACGCACTGTGCGGTGTTCCCTTGGATGGCGGCGATGGCAGTGGCGCCGGCGCCGACCTTCAGCGGCTTGTACTCGCTGCGGGAGATGCCCTGCTGCGAGGCAAGGAACTGGGTCAGCTCGTCGGTTCCCGAGCCGAGGTCGGTCACACCGAGCGTCTTGCCCTTGAAGTCTGCCGCCGAATGCACGCCGCTGTTGGTCCCGCACATCTCACGCTCGCCCGGGGCGCCCGACAGCTGCACCAGGTTGATGACGTCCTTGCCCTTCGCCTGGAAGTCGATCGTGTGGATGTACCAGGCGCCGGCCATGTCTACCTGCCCGGACGCCATCGCCTCCTCGGCGCCGACGCCGCCGTTCTGCTCGGTGGACAGCTCGACGTTGACGCCGTACTTCTTGTAGTAGCCGAGGTCCTGCGCCAGCTGGTACGGCAGGTAGATCTGCTTGTCGATACCGCCGACCATGAGCCGGACGGTGGGCAGTGAGCTGGACCCGGAGGACGATCCCGAGCATGCTGCGGCGCCTAGGACGATCGCTCCCGCCGCGGCAACGCACATCGCGCGTTTGAACATGGGTGAGTTCCTTTCGTTGGAGTGTTACCGGGAGGGTGGCTCAGATCGCCTGAGCCTCCGAGCGGCTCGGCGGCCGCCAGGCAAGCACGCGCTTCTCGAGCAGCGTGAGGAAGTACTCGGCGACGAGCGTGACGACAGCCATGATCAACATGCAGGCGAAGACGGTGTCCATGTCGAACTGGCCCTGCGCCTGGACGATGATCAGGCCGATGCCGTGCTGCGCGCCGAGCACCTCGGCGACGAGGGCGCCGATGATCGCGAAGCCGAACGCGGTGTGCAGGCTGGCGATGATCCACGTCAGTGCCGACGGGATCGTGACGTGGCGGGCGACCTGCAACGGCGACGCACCGAGCACCCTCACGTTCGCGACGAGGTTCTGATCGACTTCGCGGACGCCCTGGAAGGCGTTGAAGAAGACGATGAAGAAGACGAGGACCCCCGCCAGCAGCACCTTCGGGAACGTGCCGAGGCCGAAAGCCACCACGAAGATCGACCCCAGGATGATCCGCGGGATCGAGTTGGCAATCTTGATGTACGGCCCGATCACTGCGGCGAGGAAGTGGTTCTGGCCGAGCAGCAGCCCCAGGACGATGCCGCCGCCGGTCCCGAGAAGGAAGCCGTAGAGCGCCTCCTTGATCGTGATCCACAGGTTCAGCCAGATCGAGCCGAAGGCGGTCCCCGTGGTGAACAGACTCACCAGGCTGTGATAGACGCCGGTCGGCTGGCCGAAGAAGAACTTGTCCACGATGCCGGCGGCCGTGAACCACTGCCAGCCGCCGACGATGATGACCGGCAGCAGGATGCGGCCGAGCCAGACCAGCGCCGTGCGCCGGCGGCGCGCGCGACGGGCGCTGACCTGCAGACTGGTGCCGCTATCGTCGGCTGCCGCGACTGCGGCCGGGGCGGTTGAAGTGGTCGTGTTCACCGAGGTCTCCCTGTGGGTGAGGGTCGTCGTGTTCATGCGGCAGCCGTCTGCGCGTACGCACGGTCGACCTCGTCCTTGAGCGAGGCCCAGATCTGGTTCTGCAACTCGAGGAATCGCGGCTCGTGCCGGATCTCCTGAACCTCCCCGCGCGGACGCGGGAGGTCGATGTCAAAGGCGTGCTTGATCAAGCCCGGGCTGCTCGTCATGATCAGCACCCGGTCGGCCAGCGCTACGGCTTCGTCGAGGTCGTGCGTGATGAACAGGACCGACGGCCTGGTCTGCTCCCACAGGCCTAGCAACTCGGTCTGCATGATCGCCTTGGTTTGGACGTCGAGCGCGCCGAAGGGCTCGTCCATCAGCAGGATCTTCGGCTCGTTGATCAGGGCGGCCGCCATCGCGACGCGCTTGCGCATGCCGCCGGAGAGTTGGTGCGGGTAGCGGTCCTCGAACCCGGCCAGTCCCACCCGGCGCAGCCAGTCACGCGCCAGCGCGATCGCGCTCTTCCTCGCCATCCCGCCCAACGTCGGGCCGACCATGACGTTGCCCAGCACTGTCTTCCACGGGAACAGCGCGTCCGCCTGGAACATGAAGCTGACGCCCTTGGTGATGCCACGGACCTCGCGGCCGCCGACCTTCACCGAGCCGGCGCTCGGCGGCTCAAGGCCCGAGACCTGGGCCAGGGTGGTGGACTTGCCGCACCCGGTCGGGCCGACGATTGCGCAGAACTGCCCCGGCTCGATCGTGAACGTCACGTCGCGGATGGCGGTGAACGGCTCGCCCTTCGGGGTGAGGAAGCGCTTGGTGAGGCCGCTTATCTCGATGCGGGCGGCGCCCGCTGGTTGGGGCTCGGCCATGGTCGTGTGGATCCTCTCGATGCGGTCGTCCCCGTTGGCTGCCGACCGTATGGACGAGACTCGGGTCACGTCGCGCTTTAGGCGCAATCCCGCGTTCACCGCATTGATTCCTGTTTCGCTCGTTCTGCTAGCGGCGTCTGCCTTGTTCGCGTCGAGGGGAGGAATCACAATGAAGGCCACCATGAGCACTGTGCGGACGCGCATGCGCAAGCTCTCGAGCCAGATCTTCGTCGCGCAACTTGTCATCCTCATCGCCACGATGGCGGTGGGCTTCGCGCTGTTCGCTCGGGCGGAGCGCGGTCACCTCGACTCGCAGTACGAGTCGCGCGCCGCGTCGATCGCCGAGACCGTCGCCGGCGTGCCCGCCATCCGCTCCTGCATGGCGACGAACGGCCCCGGGTGCGCGAACACCATCCAAGACTTCGCAACGAAGACAGAGCAGCAGACGCACGCGTCGTACGTGGTGGTCATCGGCATGAACCGGGTACGGCATTCGCACCCGATACCCCGCCTGATCGGCCAGCAGGTGGAGGAGCCGATCGCCACCCGGGACGGCCGTGTCCACCTCCGCATCGACAACGGCAAGACTGGCCCGTCCGCCAACGCCCGGGCCCCGCTCTACGCGCCGAACGGCGCGATGGTCGGCGAGGTGTCGGTCGGGATCCCCGAAAGCTCGGTGTCGAGTGCGCTGTGGCACGAACTGCCGTCATTCGCGGTGTGGTTCGCGATCGCGCTCGGCATCGGCACGCTCGCCTCGTGGGGACTGGCGCGGCGACTGAAGCACCGCACATTCGGGCTGGAGCTGGACGAGATCGCGCGGTTGTTGCAGGAGCGCGAGGCGACCCTGCACGGCATTCGGGAAGGCGTCGTCGCCTTCGACAAGGACGGCAGGATCAACGTCGTGAACGACGAGGCGCAACGGTTGCTGCACCTGCCGGTCAGCGCGGTTGGCAGCGGCCTGAACGACGTGTTGCCTGCGGGCCGGCTCCGCGACGTGCTAGTCGGCGGGACCAAGCAGGACGACCTCGTCTTCACCGACGACTTCTGCCTCGTCATCAACCGGATGCCCGTGACGCTCGGCGGCCGGCCGCACGGCGGGGTGGTGACGCTGCGCGACCGTACCGAGATAGCCGGCCTGCTGCGCGAGCTCGACGGCGAACGCAGCCTCACCGAGTCGCTACGCGCGCAGCAGCACGAGTTCTCGAATCGGATCCACGCGGTCGCCGGCCTGCTGGAGCTGGGACGTACCGATGAAGCCCTGAGCTATGTGACCGAGATCCGCGGCACCGCAGCCGAGTTCGACAACACGCTTCGCTCGCACATCGCGGCACCGCAGATCGTGGGGCTGCTGCTGGGCAAGGCGGCGGAGGCCAGCGAGCGCAACATCGAACTCGTGATCTCTCGCGAGACCTGGCTCGGCGACCTGCCGAGCAAGGCACAGGCGCTCACCACGGTCGTCGGCAATCTCGTCGACAACGCCTTCGACGCCCTCGCCGCCGTTCCCGCGCCGCGGCGCGTGGTCGTCGAGATCATCGACGAGCCGACCGAGCTCACCGTGACGGTGTGCGACAACGGCCCGGGAGTTCCGGCCGGTGCCGAACAGCTGATCTTCCAGGACGGGTACACCACCAAGCCCCGCACCGACGGTCGACGCGGCGGGGTCGGGTTGGCCCTGGTGCAGCGGCTGGTCACACGTCTGCACGGCTCCGTGGACGTGTCCGAGGGGCCAGGCGCCCAGTTCACGGTCCGGCTGCCCAAGCAGCCAGCACCCGCCGTCGTCGACGCCAGCGGCACCCGATGAGATGAGCTCACGAGCGAAGAGCCATGGCACAGCGTCCGGGGCGCTTGGCGTGCTGGTCGTCGATGACGACTACCGCGTCGCCGACCTCCACGCCGCGTTCGTCGAACGCGTGCCGGGATACGTGGTGACCGGAAAGGCGCATTCGGCGCAGGCGGCGCTGGCCGAGGCGCGCACCCTGCGCCCGGACTTGGTGCTGATGGACATCTACCTGCCCGACGGTGACGGTCTGGACGTCGTGCGTTCACTGCTCGACGAGCCGGACCCACCGGCCGTCATCGTGATCTCGGCAGCTCGCGAGATCGCGTCGGTGCGGCAGGCGATGCAGCTCGGCGCGGTGCACTATCTCGTCAAACCGTTCGGCTTCCAGGTGCTCGCGGAACGGCTGATCGCCTATCAGAAGTTGCGCCGCCGCCTGGCTGGATTGCAGGTGGAGCCGGAGCAGGCCGACGTGGACGAGCTGTTCGGCATGCTTCGCACTCCCGCCGCTGCGCTGTCCCGCCCCGACAAGGGGCACTCCTCCCCGACGCTGGAACTGGTGCGCAATGCCGTGCCGGCCAGCGGCAACGACATCTCGACCGCCGAGGTCGCCGACGCAGTCGGCATCAGCCGTGCCACCGCGCAGCGTTACCTGACCTATCTCGAACGGCACGGCGTCCTGAAGTTGCAGTTGCGGTACGGCGCCATCGGGCGCCCGGAGCACCGGTACCGCCGCACGCGATGATCGGGCGGCCGTGCCGGCGAGGCAACGTCAGAAGACGGACGTGTCTACACGGCGTGGGACCAAACAGGAGCGGAGTCCCAACGCGTACCGGTCCCAAGGCTCGGAGCACCGGGCGATTCCCAGGCCCTGCCCAGGCAGGTCGTGGACGAGGACGACCACGAAGTAGTGGTACTGCTGCCCCGGCGGAACTCCGGAGCGCAGGTTTGCCGACAACCGTGAGTATCCGGGTTTGAACGATCGCGGGATCGTCGTGGTGGTCCGGTAGCGGGCGAACCTTGCGCCGTTGATCGACAGGAACCAGTACGCCTTGTGCCCTGCTTCGACCGCGCCTCGCGGATAGTGCAGCCAGAAGCTCGCGGAGACGACCGTCCCCGGCGCCCTGCTTCGGAAGTGCCCAAACGTAGCGCCGGCTATCGCTCCAGCCACTCTGCTACGGGAGAAGGCCGGTCCGATGACGCGGTATCGCGTGTTGCGTCCCGGCCTGACCCTGAACACGTACCGACCGGTGGGCCCGGTGGTTGTGCGACCAGCATCGCGGAAACCGCGGTACGGGAAACGGTCAGCCTGCAACCTCACGTGTCGGCCGGCGAGCCCGGCTCCTGCATTGGTGACGCGACCGAAGACCCGGGTCGCCCGGTCGAACGCGACGAGCCCATGGTGGGGCAAGCCGATCGTGACGGTCGTCACCGACCTTGGTGAGCTGGTCATCGCGGCAGCTGACACGGGTGTCGCCAGTGTCGCGCCCACGGCCATGACGGTCGCGATCGCGAGCGCGGGAGAAGTCTTCATGGTGGGCTCCGTTCAGTCGGGCCCCGCCGCGCGCCTGCCGACGGTGCATTGTCTCTGCTGGACGAGCGTGCTGGCACGCCCTGAACGATCGCTGAATCGCCGGACCGCGGGTTATCCCGGATCTACGCTCAAGGCGTGTCTCGACCGCCAGGCATGGTCGCGTACCGGCTGCTGGGTCGCCTGATCGTCACGGTCGACGGCGAGCAGATCGGCCTCGGCGGCGAGCAGCAGCGCGCCCTGCTGGCGATGCTCCTGCTGGCGGACTCCCGTCCGGTGTCAACCCGTCGGCTCTTGGCCGGTCTGTGGGTGACACCGCCCAGGAGGGCCGAGAATGCGATCCAGGTGTACGTTTCCCGGCTGCGTGGACTGCTCAGGAGGGGCGGCCGCGGCCCGGCCGACGCCATCCGGCTCACTGCGGCCGGCTACGAGCTGACCCGGGGACCCGGTCAGCTCGACCTCGACGAGGTCCGGTGCCACGCCGACGCCGGACGGGCGTCCGCGCGGGCGGGCCGATTCGAGGACGCGTCGACCGAGTTCAGGTTGGCCCTGTCCTTGTGGGGCGGTCCGCCGTTGGAAGAGTTCTCGCGCGCGCCGTTCGCGCCAGCAGGGCAGCTTCGGCTGGGGGAGCTTCGCATCGCGACGATCTTGGAGTGCATCGACGCCGACCTGGCGTTGGGCCGGCACGGGGAGATCATCGGCGAGCTCTACGACGCCGTCGAGGAGTTTCCGTTCCACGAGGCACTGTGGCAGCGCCTGATGCTGTCGCTGGACCGATCCGGCCGCCAAGCAGATGCCTTGCGTGCCTTTCACGACGTGCGGCGGCTGCTGGGACGAGAGCTCGGCGTCGAGCCGGGGCCGCCGATCCAAGCCATCCAACGGGCGATCTTGGCGGGCCACGACGGACACGAACCTCGCCCGGCCCCCACAGCAATCGACACCGGTCGGTCGACGATCGTCGGCCGGCGGGCGGAGCGATCCCTGCTGGGCGAAGTCTTCGAACGAGTCGCCGCCCGCGGCACCCCGGCCTTGGTCAGCGTTCTGGGTGACCCCGGGATCGGCAAGACAGCGTTGGTGGAGGACTTCGCGCGATCATTGGCCGCGAGCCGGCGCGTCCAGGTCTTCCGTGCGAGCTGTCGGCCGTACGAGTGGCGCGACGGCCTGGGGCCGCTGTTGCGTGCTGTCGGCGCGTCCACCGTCGATGCGGAGCAACGTGGCCCGGCGTCGCTTCATCAGACCCGGGTCGTGGTGCGGCAGATGTTGCAGGAAGCGGCGCTGCACACACCTGTGCTGCTGCTGCTCGACGACATCCATTGGGCGGCACCGGAGCTGCTGGACACCATCGAAGACATCGCCTGCCGTGGCGGCGGCTCGATCATGTTGACCTGCTGCGCGCGCCGCGAGCTGTTGGAGCATCGTCCCGGCTGGGCCGCCCTGGTTCCGGCCTCGTCGACCCTCCTGCTTCCACCGTTGTCCCACCGTGAGGTCGCGGAGCTTGCCACTGCCGTCCTTGGCGACCCGGCACAGGTGGACAAGTCGCTGGTACGCACGCTCGCAGAGCAGACGGGTGGCAATGCGTTGCTGGTCTCGGAATGCTTGGCATCACGCGCTCGTGCGACGTCGACGCCCGAGTTGCCTGATGACGTCCGCCGAGTCGGCGCCGCTGCCTCGGTGGTGGGCATGAGCTTCGACCGGGCGACGGTGACGCATCTGGTCAGTTCGGCTGCAGGAGTCGACCCGGCGACGGCACTCGAGCGGCTTGTCGCGGCGGGCCTCGTCTACAGGACGCAGCGAGGTCAACGCGGTGAGGTGTTCGTGTTCCGGCACGAGCTGGTGCGCGACAGGCTGGGAGCCACCCTGATCCCTTCAGAACGGGCGCGGCTCCACGAGCTCATGGTGGGCTGGATCGTGGCCAACGAGTCGGATCTGGCCTCCTCGATCGGCCGACTGGCCCATCATCTGGACCAAGCGCAGGGAGGGGGCGGCGAAACTGCCCTTGCGGCGGGCGGGAGGTCGCCGTCGGTCGCCGTCGAACGCGTCGCCGGAGCCGGTCGCGAGGCGTTGGGACGCGGCGAGATGCAGGGCGCGGCGTCCCTGCTGCAATGCGCCGCGCGGTCCCTTCCCCGCGGGCACCCGACGAGGCTTCGCGCGCTGGGCGACCTCGCTGCTGCGTTGGCCGACGCCGGGGAGCCACACAGGGCCGAGACCGTTCTGAGCGATGCGATGAACGAGGCGACGGCAGCGCTCGACGACCTGGCGACGCATCGGATCCGCATCGAGCGCACCTGGGTGCGTCTGGACCTGGATCCGACCGCCGTTGCCCTGCCACAGCTTCGCCTGGAAGCGAGGCGGGCGATCGCGCGGTTCGAGCAGTGCCAGGACCGGGCAAGTCTCGTTCGTGTGTGGCTGCTGCTGGCGAACGTCCACAACCTCGCGGGCCAGTACTCCGAGCAGGTGCGGGCCGCCGAACGGGCGTTGGAGCTCTGCGGCAGCACCGGACACACCCGCGAGCTGGCGTTGGCGGCCGGCTTCGTCGCCAGCGGGCTGCGCGACGGCTCGGCGCCGGTCGAGGAGGTGCTGTCACGGGTCGGCTCACTGGCCGAGCTGGCCCCAGGCGAACCGCTCCTGCGGGTCGTGACGATCGGCACCATCGGCATGGCGTACGCCTGGCAGGGAATCCACGACAGGGCTCTGGCCATGATCTCTGAGTGTCGTGAAATCTCGGCCGACCTCGGATGGCCGTGGCACGCGGCTATTGGCGCCTGGCGAAGCGGCCAGATCGAGCAGCTTGGAGGCAATCTGGCGGCCGCCCAACGCGACTACCGTTACGCCTACCAGACGTACAGCAGGCTCGGAGACCACGCGCATCTCGCCACGCTCGCGCCCTACCTCGCCGAGGTTGTGGCCCGGCAAGGTGAGCTGTCGGAGGCGAAGCGGATCCTCCAGGTCAGCCGGGCCATGGCAAGCAGGGCCGATGTCGCGGCGCAGATCCAGTGGCGGCGCGTGGCGGCAACGGTTCACCTGCTCGAGGACGAGCTCGACAGGGCCGATGAGCTTTCCTGCGCCGCGCTCGCACTCGCCTCGCGGACAGAGCTGCTCACCATCCGTGGGGACGTCATTGCCACCCGGTGTCAGGTCGTGGGTCGGATGGGGCAGGTGGATGAGGCCGTGCGACTGGCTGGCCGTGCAGCGAGAATCTACCGGCGTAAAGGCAGCCCGGTCCTGGTCTCCAGAGCTCAGGCGCTGGCCAGGGAAGCGATGATCGGTCACCCGTGAACGAGGCCGCCGGAAGTCGGACAAGTGCACACATGGGCTTCATGAACGCCGGAGTCCACCAGGCCCGGCTCGGACGATGACCCGGAACGCGGCCAGCGTCGCCGGCGCACCAGCAGCCCTTCGGTGGACTCACCCGATTGCTGAACCTCGAAGAGTTGGAACCGGCTCCCGCAAATCGCTCACTCCGACCGGCGAGCGCCGTTTGATGGATCGTCCTGCGCGTCGATCTGCCAGTCGAGCAACCTGACCTTGCGGACGCTCGCCAGGTGCCGCTCCATTGCTGCCCGCGCGGCCCGCGGATTGCCGTCTCGGATCGCGTCGGCGATCCGCTGGTGCTGGCGCAGGGACTGCCGAGGACGGCCGCGCTGGCGCAGTGATTCGCTGCGGCTCTCGGTGACCTCGTCTTCGATCTCGTTCAGGAACCTCGAAAGCAGCGGGTTTCGTGCGGCTGCTGCGACCGCACCATGAAACTGCTTGTCGCCGGGGTTGGCGTCCCGATCCGCGGTGACAGCCTCCGCCATGTCGGCCAGCGCGTCCTGCATGGCGAGGACGTCGTCCTCCGTGCGTCGCAGCGCCGCCAGCTCGGCCAGCTTGCCCTCGAGGGCGATGCGGGCGTCCATCACGTGCGGGAGTCGGTCACGCCTTGCGAGCAGTGCGGACACGCTGTCGAACTTCACGTCATCGCGGAGCAGGAACGTTCCGCCTCCGTGTCTGGTCTCGACGAGGCGCTGGACCTCCAGCACGACCAGGGCCTGCTTGACGGTGGCGCGGCTGGCGCCCAGCTGATCGGCGAGATCGCGTTCAGAGGGCAAGCGGTCCCCCTTATGCAGCCCTTCCGTCTCGACGTACTCACGGATCCGTTCGAGCACACCTTCATACAGCGACGTGCGCCTGACCGGGCGAAGCCGCCCGCGGGTCTGCGCCCTTTCCCCGTCCATAACGACGAACGTATCGCTCCGGCAAGAGGCTTGGACAGTATCTGGACAAGTGGCTGAGCCACTTGTAACGTGCGTCACGCCCGTCGTCGGCCACGCCAGCGCCGCTGGACGCCGATGCCACCGTGGCAGGAGGTTGCCGTGCAGCAGTTTCTGCTCGATGTGGGCTACGGCTTCGTGACGGCGGCCATCCTGGCGCTGTCAGCGGTCGCGTTCACGCTTGAGTACGCGGTGAGCCGGGTGGCGAACCTCGCCCACGGGGAGCTGCTCACGATCGGTGCGTTCACCGCGTATCTCGTCCAACCCCATGTGGGGAGCGTAATAATCGCCGCCGCGTGCGCTGCGGGGGTCGGCGCCGTCGCCGGCCTACTGATGAACGTCGCGTTCATTGAACGATTCTCCCGACAACCGGCGCTGGTGACCTTGATCGCCTCCCTAGGCGTCTCATTAGTTCTTCAGAACTTCATGATCATGATGTTCGGCGCATCGGCTCGCGCCTACACCATCAGCCAGGGGGCGCCGCACCGGTACGGCCCGTTCCAGTTCACCCACGCCGAGCTTCTGGTCATCCTGTCCGCCCTCGTCGTGGCAGCCGGGCTGTACCTGCTGCTGCAGCGCACGAAATTCGGCAAGGCGCTTCGGGCGGTCGCCAACAACCGTGACCTGGCCCGGGCCAGCGGCATTCGTGCGCGTGCCGTCGTCGCCCAGACCTGGCTACTGGCCGGGGCGATCGCGGGCTTCGCCGGCTTCGTCCTGGCCGAGAACGTCGGCGCTTTCAGCCCTTCCTTCGGCAACGGCTTCTTGCTGATCACTATCACTGCCGCGGTGGCTGGCGGGCTGGGCCGGGCGTACGGCACGCTGCTCGGTGCCCTGATCGTCGGCCTCGCGCTCGAACTTGCCGGCAGCTACACGAACTCGAGTTACGAGCTCGCCTTTGCCTTCGCCATCCTGGTGATCTTGATGCTGACCCGGCCCAACGGGATCCTGGTACGGGGGACGAAGACGGTCATAACGTGAGCGCCTACTGGATCTCGATCCTCACCGAGGCCTGCATCTTCTCGGTGATGGCCCTCGGATTGAACGTGATCTGGGGGATGTCGGGTGACTTCGACCTTGGTTACTACGGCTATATCGCGATCAGCACGTACTTGACGATCGTGTTGACTGTGGGCAAGCCGGTCGCGCCCGTCGAATACATCCTCGGCTACCGGCTGCCGTACCCGTTGGCGGTACTCATCGCCACGCTCGTCGTGGTTGCCATCGCCGCGGTGCTCGGCTTCGTCGCCCTGCGAAGCGTCCGCTCGATCTACTTCGCGCTCACCACCCTGGGAGCGATCAGCGTTCTGTACGTCGTGGTGCAGGTGTATACGCCGCTGTTCAACGGGTTCAACGGTGTCTCGGGGCTGTTCGACCCGATGGCGAGCACATTCGGGATCGGGTACTTCGGCTATCAGTACTTCCTGCTAGGGATCAGCGCCGGGGTGCTGGTCGTGGCGGCACTGATCTCGGTGCGGGTGTCCGGCAGCCCGTTCGGGCGCCTGCTGCGCGCCGTCCGTGACGACGAGGACGCGGTTGCGGCGTACGGCCGGTCGGTGCTCGGGACGAAGTTCCGCGCATATCTGCTCGGCGCGGCGTTCGCCGGGGTGGCCGGTGGGCTGTTCGCTGCCTTCCTGGGCGCATTCAATCCGTCCGCTTGGGCCCCGATAGAGGTTCTCACTCTGTATGCCGGGGTGCTGGTCGGTGGGCGCGGCAACGTGTTCGGCGTCATAGCCGGCACATTCGTGGTCTACATCGGTTTCATCGAGCTCACCCGCAACCTGCCGGCGGTTTCGGGCCATCCGGAGTTCGCTCCGGCATTGCGGCAGGTGCTGATCGGTCTGCTCATCGTGCTGTTCCTGCGCTTTCGCCCGCAGGGCCTGATTCCCGAACGGCTCGGCGTCGACAAGGCCACGTCGCGGTGGCGTCCGAGCCGAGGTCCCGCCCCCCGCAAGGTCACGGACTCGACCCAGCGGCCGGTCATGGCGTCTCCCAGGGACGGCGTCGATGAGTGAGGCAATCCTGCGCGTGGAAGACCTCGGGCTGCGTTTCGGTGGTGTGCACGCGGTACGCGAATGCAGCTTCTCGGTGGACAAGGGCAGCGTCGTCGGGCTGATCGGCCCCAATGGCGCAGGCAAGAGCACCACTATCGACCTGGTGTCCGGCTTCAGGCGCCCCGACAAGGGCCGGGTGCTGCTGGACGGGCGACCGATCACGGGGCGGGCGCCGCATCGCATCGCTCGCCTTGGCTTGATGCGCACCTTCCAGTCGCCCCGCGAGTGGCACTCCTTGACCGTCATGGACAACGTCTTGATCGGGCTCAAGGAGTTCCGGCGCGAGAGTCTCCGGCGCGCGATCTTCGCACGAGGGCGAGCGCGCCGGGCCGAAGACGGCGACCGTGAACACATCCGTGGACTAATCGAGACGTTCGGCTTGACGCCGGTCAAGAACCTTGCGGCCGGACAGTTGTCCGGCGGTCAGAAGAGGCTGCTGGAGTTCGCCCGAGTGGCCGCCGCGCGACCGCGGGTGCTGATCCTCGACGAGCCCATGGGTGGGGTGAATCCCGTGCTCGGCGAGCAGATCGGCGCCGCGATCAAGCGCCTGGCTGCCGCGGGCGCGACGGTGATCGTCGTCGAACACAACCTTGCGTTCATCGAGGATGTCTGCGACTCGGTGATCGTGATGGATCAGGGGCGGGTGATCGCCTCCGGCCCGTACTCATCTCTGCGCGACAACGAGCAGGTCGTCAGCGCCTATCTCGGGGCGGTGGACGATGACTGAGGTCGGGGGCCTCACCGTTACCGGTCTTACCGCCGGCTACGGGGGCGCGCCCGTCATCCAGGACGTGAGCCTGGACGTCCGACCGGGGAGGATCACAGCCGTCGTCGGCCCGAACGGGGCCGGCAAGTCCACTCTGCTGAAGGCCATCGCCGGCCTGGTGCGCACCAGCGCAGGCACCGTGTCGGTCGGCGGCAAGGACGTGACGTCCATGCGGACCGAGAACCTCGCGTCTCTCGGTCTTTCCTACGTTCCGCAGGTCGCCAACACCTTCCCGGACATGACCGTGAAGGAGAATCTGGAGATGGGCGGCTACCGACGCAAGGGTGGGGTGAACCTGCGCATCGATGAGCTGTGCCAACTGTTCCCCGACCTGCGCGCGGCCCTGCGCCGCAAGGCGCGGACCCTCAGCGGTGGCCAGCGCAGCATGCTCGCTATGGCGAGAGGGCTGATGATCGAGCCGCAGGTGATGCTGCTCGACGAGCCCAGCGCCGGGCTGTCCCCACTGTTCCAGGCAACGCTGTGGGAGCAGATCAAGAAAGTGGCGGACACCGGCGTCGCCGTGTGCGTCGTCGAGCAGAACACCCGGCGCACCCTGCGGCATGCGGAATGGGCGTACGTCCTGGTGCTCGGCAAGAACCGCTTGGACGGTCCCGCACCCGAACTGCTGCGCAACGACGAGGTCGTCAACCTCTATGTGGGCCGGCTCAACTAATACGCGTCCTGACAACAGCCGAACCCGTCGACAGGAGAAGAACATGAACCGGCGAAGAGGAATCATCACCGTGGCAGTGGCTGTCACTGCGCTAAACCTTGCCGCGTGCAGCTCGTCCGGCGGGTCCGGATCGAGTGGCGGCAGCGGACCCACCTACGGGGTGCTGTCCTGCTTCACCGGCAGACTCGCCAGTCTCGGCCAGGCGATGCTGCAGGGAACCCGCGCGGCGGAGCGCGAGATCAACGCCGCCGGCGGGGTCATGGGCAAGAGCGTCAGCATGGCGCAGGCCGACACCGGCTGCGACCTGGCCGACTCCGTTCCCGCGGCCCACGATCTGCTGTCACACAACGTCGCCGGTGTGATCGGCCCCACCACGCAGGAGATCGCGGCGGTCGAGCCAATCCTGCAGAACAGCAAGATCGTCGACGAGTTCCAAGGCGGCGACCCCGGTCGGGACCGCCAGACCGACCCGTACCTGTTCCGGGACAGCCCGTCGGACTCCCAGCTCGGCGTGGCCATGGCGTTGTACGCCCACAAGCAGGGCTACACGAGGGCCGCCCTGCTCTTCTACACCGACGTCGCGGCGCAGACGCTGCTCTCGCCGATCCAGAAGACCTTCCAGAAGCTCGGGGGCACCATCCTCACCACGATCAACGTGCCGCCCGGGCAGTCGTCCTACCTCCCGCAGGTCCAACAGGTGATCAACGCCCATCCGCAAGTCATCTTCACGCAGACCGACGCGCCGACGGCTGCGGTGCTGTTCCGAGAGTTCCAGCAGCTGGACAACTTGGCGATTCCGTTCATCGGGACTGACATCACCGGAGGCTCCGACTACCTCAAGGCGATCACCTATCCGGTGGCCCACGCGCATCTGGTGTCGATCTATGGCACCTCGCTGAGCGGCCCGGCAAACGTTGAGTTCCTCAAGCAGTTCAACGCGCTCTACAAGGGTCAACAGCCGTTGGCGAACGCGAACTACGCCTACGACGCCGTGATCACCCTCGCCCTCGCCGAGAACTATGCCAAGACGACCGACGGGACAACCGTCTCCAATGACATGACCAAGGTGACCAACCCTCCCGGCACGACGTGCTCGACGTACCCGCAGTGCCTAGCGATGCTCAAAGCCGGAAAGAAGATCAACTACGAAGGGGCCAGCGGCAGCATCGACTACAACCAGTACCACAACATCTTCGGTCCGTACGGCGCCTTCGTGGTCGACCAGAGCGGGGCCGAGCACCAGACTGCTCTGCTGCCGGCAGCCGCCCTGGCGGCAGCCACCCCGTGACAATCGGAGGCGCGACTTCAGCGAGTGAAACGGGGCGGACAGGGGCACTGTCAGGCATCCGGGTGCTGGATCTCACCCGGATCCTGTCAGGCCCGTTCGCCACCATGGTGCTCGCCGATCTTGGTGCAGACGTGATCAAGGTCGAGAACACCAGGTCCGGCGATGACACACGTCAATGGGCACCGCCCTACCAGGGAGATCAGTCGGCGTACTTCTTGTCGGTTAACCGGAACAAGCGAGCGCTCAGCCTCGACCTGCGCAACCCGGCCGGGCTCGCGATCGCCCGACGTATCGCCTCCGACGCCGACGTTCTCGTCGAGAACTTCCGGCCCGGAGCGACCGACCGGCTCGGACTGGGCTATGCCGCGCTGTCGGAGATCAACCCCCGCTTGATCTATGCGTCGATCAGTGGTTACGGACACACCGGCCCGTACGCCGGCGAACCCGGATACGACGCGATCGCGCAAGCACTGTCCGGAGTCATGAGCGTGACAGGTCCGGTGGACGGCCCGCCGTGTCGAGTCGGCATCTCCAGCGCCGACATAGCCGCCGCCATGTGGACGCTGGTTGGGATTCTGTCCGCGCTGCAGGCCCGGCATGTGTCGGGTCGCGGCCAGCACGTCGACGTCGCCCTGCTTGACAGCCAGGTCGCTTGGCTCACCTACGTCGCGGGCGGGTACTTCGCAAGCAAGGTGGTCCCGCCGCGCTACGGCTCAGCCCATCCGACGATAGCTCCCTACCAAGCCTTCCCCACCCTCGACGGCGACGTGATGATCGCCGTCGGCAACGACTCACTCTGGCGGCGATTCGCGCCCGCGATCGGCCTACCCGACATCACCGACGATCCGCGATTCAGGACCAACTCAGATCGGTTGAGGAACCGCGAAGCCCTCCTGAAACTTCTCGGCGAGGTGTTCGGCGCCCGTCCGACCTCGTACTGGACCACAGTGTTGGCAGAAGCCGGCGTCCCGTCCGCTCCCATCAACAACGTGGAGCAGGCGTTGGAACATCCGCAGACCCTTGCCCGTGACATGGTGGTCAGCCTCGTGCATCCGACTGCGGGCACAGTGCAGATGCTCGGCAATCCGATGAAACTCTCGATGAACCCGACGGAGATGCGCAGCGCTCCGCCTCTGATCGGTCAGGACACAGACCAGATACTGGCCGAGCTGGGCATTCCCGATGAGGAGATCGATCGGCTGCGGGCAAATGGAGTCGTTCGATGACGAACGAGAAGGCCACATCCCGCGTACGGCTGCGTCGCGAAGGACGAGTGGCCCGGATAGTCGTCGGCACCGGAGAGCGGCGGAACGCGCTGACTGGCGCCGACTGGCACGAGCTGCGGGTCATCTTCGACGCCATGGCCGACGACGGCGACCTGGCGGTCGCGGTCGTCCGCGGGTCCGGAGCCACGTTCAGTTCCGGAGCCGACATAGCCGAGTGGCAGCGGGCCAGTCAGGCCGAGGTGGACGAGACGTTCACACTCATGGAGTCGGCGTTCGAGGCTATCGAACGCGCCCCTGTACCCGTCATCGCGGTCATCGAGGGGGTCGCGGCGGGCGCGGGCTGCGAACTGGCGCTGTCCTGTGACATCCAACTCGCTTCGGCGAGCGCACGTATCGGGATGCCCATCGCGCGGCTCGGGATCCTGCTCAGCCCGTTGTTCGCGGCGCGCATGATCGCACTCGTGGGGCCGTCCAGAACTCTTGAGCTGATCTACTCCGGGCGCCTCGTCTCGGCCCCCGAAGCCGCACGCATCGGCATGATCACGCGCGCCGTAGGCGATGAGCGGCTCGACGTGGAAGTCGAAGACCTGGCGCGCAGCGTGGTCGACTTGCCGACAGCCGCCACACGGGCCGCCAAGGAGTCGGTGGGCGCGCTACTCGCGCCCCTCCGAGAACACGCCAGTCACGCGGGGCGACAGTCGGCGATCAACTACCCCGACTTCACCCGCGGCGTGGAGGCATTCCTGCACCACAACCTATGAGCCTCCTCCGACTCGACAACTCGACGACGCTGACGCAGACCAGCAGCCCGTTGCCACTGTTTTGCTGATCAACCTCCTTCACCCGGTTGTAACGGTCACGCGGCAGACAATGTCCACGCTTGCCGGTCGTCGTCCAGTTGCGGAGACGAAGCGAGCGCGCTCGGGACGTGACTCGAGCATGCTGGAGCGTCCTTTGCTACTGGAAAACGAACAACGTCAAGCCGTCGCGATGGCGTTGGCATTGGACGCGGTCAGGCGGGGGCAATCGTCCGGGTCATCACGCAGTTCTTCTGTCCCTTGGACCGCTCGTAGCTGAAGCCACTCTCCTCGTACATCCTGCGGGTGCCGTTGTAGAGGAAGGAGGACGACATCTTCTTCCCCTCCGGCTGCTTGGACATGTCGTGCGGGTAGCCCTCGACCAGCCCGCCGCCGGCGTTGGCGATGAGGTCGAGGGCTCCTCGCAGGGCCAGCGCCGCGACGCCGCGTCGCCGGTAGCGTCGGTCCACGAAGATGCAGGTGATCCGGTAGTCGGGCGACCTGACCAGTCCGGCTTCGTAATCCTGGCGGTGGTGGATGTTCGGCAGCTCCTGCGGTGGCCCGTACTCCGCCCAGGCCACCGCCTCGTCGCCCTCGAATACCAGCGCGGCGTGGGCACGTCCCTGTTCGACCAGCCTGCACTTGAGGTCGCGGTTGCTCTCGTAGGTGCGGTCCTTGTCGCGCGACAGGGTATGGAACCACGTGCACCAGCACCCGCCGAACACCCCGTTGTGCCGAGCGACCAGGTCTGCGAAGGCCGGCCAGGTGTCCGCCGAGAGAGGTCGGATGGTGAGGTGGTCCAACGAGGTCGCAGGCATGCGCCCAGGTTAGAAGCAAGTTCCGGACGATTGGCGTCCGCTGATCCGTCGTCTGCCGGAATTCCGTGCACGGGAGAAGACCACCGGCAGCCCGCAGTGCCCCGACCTCGTACACTGGTGGGAGTTGCCCGGGAATCCGCCGGCCGACCAACGTGGCCGAGTGCTTGCTCACGGTGAGTGCGAGCCTGTCGTCGCGCCGGTGCCGCGGGGCAGCACAGGTCTGGTGAGGCGAGTTCCGCTGCCGGTCTCAGATCTGCATGTCGATGGATGGGCGCGGTTCTGCTGGGGTGAGTTCGGCTTGCCAGCGGCCTTTCGTCGGGTCGGGGAGTCACTACCCGGCCACCGGCGTAGTGCGCGTACGAGGAAGGGAGTTGCTGGTTTGGCCACACGGCGTCGACGTCGGTCCGGGGACAGCCGGACGGTTGAGCGTTCCCGTAACCGGGGACAGGGCCGGAACCGCGACAACGAGGGCATCATCCCGGTGCTCGCGCAGGCAGTCCGGGAGGTCGAGCGCGCCGTCACGAGCCGGCAGCCGACTGCGGGGCAACGGGCCCGCTTCCAGGCCGTGGCGCTGTTGGCCCGTGCGGAACGGGTCCGCGTGCGGGCCGACCAGTCCCTCACCGAGGCACGACGCGACACCCAGCTCAGGCGCCTGGAGGGGATCGCCACGATCCTGGCGCAGACCGCCGCGCGCGAGCCGTCCCTGTTCTCCCTGTTATCCGAGGACGCCGAGGTCTCACCGGCCACACGTGGGCTGGAACGCGAGATGCAGCTCGCCGCGGGCCTCGAACCCTCACCGGAGACGGAGCAAGCGAGTGCTCCGGCGACGGGCGTCGTACGCAGCGAGCGCGCAGTCGTCCCGCAGTCGGTCGTCTCCGCCCAGTTGGCCAATCCGTTCCTGGCCCCCGACGTCAGCCAGGCCGGGCCGAAGGTGCAGGGCCATCTCGCAGGCTGGGAGCTGATCGGGCCGGTGCTCAACTCGTTCGAGCAGGCCGCGCCCGGTGCGCCGGCGTGCATGCAGCTTCCCGAGCCCCGCGCCACGGTGTTGCCAAAGGGCAGGGATCTGATGCCGCACCAGGCGCGCCTGGTGGCCGCCGTGTCGGCGGGGCACCGAACGTTCCTGCTTGCGGACGAGCCTGGGCTCGGCAAGACCGCCCAGGCGCTGCTGGCCGCGCAGGTCGCGAACGCCTATCCGCTGCTGGCCATCGTCCCCAACGTGGTCAAGACCAACTGGGCACGCGAGGCCGGGATGTGGACCCCTGGTCGGTCCGTGACCCTGGTGCACGGAGACGGCGAGACGGTCGACGGGTTCGCTGACATCGTGGTGGTCAACTACGAGGTCCTCGACCGGCACGTCGGCTGGATGGGCGACCACGGCTTCCGTGGCCTGGTGGTCGACGAGGCGCACTACATCAAGAACAAGAAGTCGCAACGCTCCCAGAATGTCATCGAGGTCTCCGCGAGGATCCGGAAGCGGGTCGCACGGCCGTTGCTGATGGCGCTGACCGGTACCCCGCTGATCAACGACATCGAGGACTTCCGGGCGATCTGGCAGCTGCTCGGCTGGATCGAGGAACGCAAGCCGGGAGACGTCCTGATGGCGGCGCTGGAGCAGACCGGTCTGACCCCCGCCGACCACGCGTTCTACCCGGCCGCGCGGGCAGCCGTCGTCGACCTTGGTATTGTCCGCCGCCGCAAGGTTGATGTCGCTGCCGACATCCCGGCCCGTCGGATCGCCGACCTGCCAGTCGAGCTCGAGGGGCCCATCGGTCGTTCGATCCGCGACTCCGAGCGCCGGCTCGCCAAGCGCCTGGTCGGTCGCTACCAAGCGGCGCTGGAGCACCGGCGTACCGGGTCGGTCGAGGACGGCATCGACCACGACCTGGTACGCCGCGTGGCCGAGCGGGAGGTCGCCGAGGGCGCCGAGGCGGGCAACACGGACAACGTCTTCGCGATGGTGCGCAGGATCGGACAAGCCAAGGCAGAGCTGGCCACCGACTATTCAGCGCAGCTTGCCCGCAGTGCCGGCAAGGTCGTCTTCTTCGCCAAGCACCTAGACGTGATGGACACCGCCGAGGAAGTCCTCGCCAAGCGCGGTATCCGCTACACCTCGATCCGCGGCGACCAGACCGCGGCGGCACGCCAGAAGGCAATCGACTCGTTCGTCAACGATCCCGACAGCGCGGTCATCGTCTGCTCGCTGACGGCCGCGGGTGTCGGGATCAACCTCCAGGTCGCCTCGAATGTCGTGCTGGCCGAGCTCTCCTGGACGAGCGCCGAGCAAACCCAGGCGATCGACCGGGTGCACCGGATCGGTCAGCGCGAGCCCGTCACCGCCTGGCGCGTCATCGCCACGCAAACCATCGACGCGAAGATCGCCGAACTGATCGACAGCAAGGCCGGGCTGGCCGCCCGGGCCATCGACGGCTCGGATGAGGAGGCGTCCTCCTCGTCCGACGTCAGGGCCGAGGCGCTCATCGCGTTGCTCACCACCGCGCTGTCCGGGCAATGAGTCAGCGGCCCCTGCGTACTGATCGTTTCCATCCTGCACGCGACACTGGAGCGATGCTGGCCTGTGCAGGAGCGAGGCAGAGTGCTTGAGGTGGATGTCGCCGTCCCAGGCGGACTGCAGCACCAACGATTCGTTGCGACGCCACTGACCACCGCCGTCGCAACGTTGGACTACGCGTCGTACATGGCAAGCCCGGAGGTCATACGCATTCACAGCGGTGGCCGGTGGCCGGTGCAAGGGTTTTCTGGCTTCGCCAAGACCAGCAAGACACCGGGCTGGTGGAAGCGGTAGCGGACGGCGTGAACGACTGGTTGCGGAACGGCTGGCCACTGGCGATGCATCTCTTCCGTATCTCGCCGAACGAACGGTTGTCCCGCATGGCACTCGAACGGCTCGATGTGCGGCAGATCGACCTAGTGCTGCCCGGTGAGGCGCGGCCCTACCTCTGGTATCGGCCGACCTAGAGAGCGTCCAGAACGTGTCCGTTACCGACGTGCCCCAGACGTCACTCTGCGCGACCACGTTCAGAGCGAGGCCGGTGCGATGTTGGCGTTGCGGCGGAAGACGTTGTCCGGGTCGTACTTCGTCTTGATGTCCACCAGCCTGGCGTACTTCTCCGGTCCGTACGCTGCCTGCACCGCGTTGACGGCGTCGAAGTCGGTGACGCCGTTGACGTAGACACCGTCGTCGATGGACATCGGCCGGAGAGCGTCGGCAGTCAACCGCACCCACTCGCGCTCGGCGGCGAACATCTCCGGGCCTGGGCAGCCTCCGATCATGAAGACGGCGAAACGAGGGGACCGCCCACCGCTGAACGCCGTCGCGTCCTCCGCGACGCGCGAGAATGCGCCGTCCAGTCGGTAGAAGAGGACGAGCGACAAGGGCGAGATCTTCTTGGGGACGGTCTCTGTGAGTGCGTCGATGACGTCGTCGGACAGCTCCTCGACGTAGCAACCCTTGTCGTAGAAGTGCAACCCCCAAGCGTTGGCCTCGTCGAGCATCTTCTGCAACTCGACGAACGGCATCGGCGTGGCGAAGTCGAAGAGCGGTGGTACGCCGTCCCGCAGCGCGGCGAACACGTCCGCATGGCTCTCGGGGGCTCCGGTGCCGACCACGAGGGCCGCGTAGCCGGGCCGCAGCTGGTGCTGCTCCGGAACGAACGGGGCCGGTGGGGCGTTCAGTGCGCCAACCATCACGTTGACGTCATCGGGAAGCCGGTGCATGACCTCGCGGGCGTGACGCAGCGCCGCGGCACCTTGATCGAGTGACCAGAACAACAGGCCGAAGTGGACGATAGGCCCGACCTGGTGCAGGGCGAACTCGAACTCGGTGACCACTCCGAAGTTGCCGCCTCCCCCTCGGATCGCCCAGAAGAGATCGGGGTTCTCGGCCGGAGAAGCCACCCGAGCATCGCCGTCGGCCGTCACCACACGGGCCGAGAGCACGTTGTCGATGGTGAGCCCTCCCAGCCGGGTCAGCCACCCCATCCCGCCGCCCAGCGTCAAGCCACCCACGCCGGTGTGGCTCACGAGCCCGGTGGGAACCGCCAGGCCGTGGACCTGGGTGGCGGAGTCGACGTCACTCAGCAGTGCTCCGCCAGCCACGACCGCGCGACGCGCCTCAGGGTCGACTCGGACCTGGTTCATGCGGCTGATGTCGATGACGATGCCGTCGTCGACCACCGATGCCCCGGACATGCTGTGGGCGCCACCGCGGACGGCGACCTCGAGCCCGTGCTCAGTGGCGAATCGGACCGCTGCCTGGACGTCGGCCTCGTCGAGGCAGCGCGCGACCATCAGCGGACGCCGGTCGATGTTTCCGTTGAAGACCCGGCGGCTGTCGTCGTACTCCACATCGGTGGCGCCGACGACGTCACCGCTAAGGCGGCTTCGAAGCGTCCCGATCCGGCTATCGGCTGTCTGGGTCATCACAAACTCCTCACGCAGGACTGGGACCAGGAACGGATCCGGCTGACGCTTGCACGCTAGGCGTTGGCTGCGTCCGCCGCCATGACCCGAACGGGTCCCAAAGCCACGTCACCTGCCAAGGTGTCGGATCGGCCCTTCTCCATCGAAGATGACTGGACTCTTCGCGCGCGTGTCGACGTGAAGCGTGGAGACGTCGGGGCGCGCGTAGTGGCCCACGGGATCGAACATCCTTCTCTGCTCCCGCACTGCAGGGATGTCGAGCTCCGCGTAGACGATCTCCTCACGCTCCAAGACGGGCCCCGCGATCACCTCACCGCCTGGTGCAACGATGGTTGTGTAGCCGCGCGACATCCAGTCCTCCCCCAGCCCGTAGAGCGAGCCGCGCAGGTCCTCGGGCACGTCAGAACCGCGCAGCACCGGCGCAACACCGATGACGAACTGCCTGCCCTCCTTGGCGATGTGACGCAACGTGGCCACCCACGTGTCGCTGTTGTCCCAGGTCGGTGCCAGGTAGATGTCACAGTGCTGCGCGTAGATCGCCGCCCGGGCCAGCGGTATGTAGTTCTCCCAGCACAGCAACCCGCCGACAACACCGAACGGTGTGCTCACGACACCGAGCTCGGAGCCATCACCCATTCCCCAAACCGTCCGTTCCCCGCCCGTGGGCATCAGCTTGCGGTGACGCTGCAACAGCCGTCCGCCCGGGCCCAAGTAGACAAGGGTGTTGTAGAGCGTGCCCCCGTCGACCTCGGCCACACCGATCACGACGTACGCCGACGCCGATGCGGCCGCTTCCCCGATTCGCTGCAGGGTCGCGCCGGGGACGCTGACCGCATTCGCGTAGAAGCGCTTCACGAACTCGTCTCCGAGCCATGTGTCAGCCTTGGAAGATGAAGGCGTTAGAGGTCATCACCAACCTGCGCACTGCCGACGTCGAGCGTGCGCGGGAGTTCTTCGGGTTCCTTGGGCTCACGGAGGACGGCATGAATCAAGGCTGGGTGGCGCGGTTCACCTCCCCCGAATCAGGCGCTTCCGTCCAAGTCGTGACCCGGGACGCGACGGCACCAGAGGACTCGGTTATGACGATCAAGGTCGACGACGCAGACGCCGCGTACGAGGAGGCGCAGCGACGTGGTTATGAGGTCGTGCACCCGCTCACCGACGAACCGTGGGGAATACGCCGGTTCTTCGTCCGCAGCCCTGATGGCCAGGTGATCAACGTCGCCTGGTATCGCTCGTGAGAGGGCTGAATGCCTCCTACCGCGGAATCGAACAACTCGAGGGCTCGGCGCCGATGCGCCACGAGTACGTCACGAGATCCCAGAGCAGTGGGCTCGACGATCAGGAAAGGGTTGTCGCATGAAGTCACACCCAGCGGCGGACAGTCGGCACAAGGACCGGACGATTCGTTCACCGGTGACGTCCTCATCGACAGCATCAGGAATCCGGACGACCAGTCGGCCATCGGTTGCGCGCACGTGCGCTTCTCCCCGGGCGCCCGACCGCTTCATGGCCCACATCGCGATACAAGGGGCCGACGACCATGGCCAAGTCGTGACCTGGTTCGAGCACGTCACCGATGAGGAGTACGACAGCGTGAGCTGACGAACTGCTCGCAACGATCAAGACTCGTCGATCCTCCGGTAGAAGGATCGGGGGATGGCCCCCCCCGGGGGCCGCAGATACGCTCGCCTGCATGTCGTTGCCTCTGGGTGGGCGAACAGCAGTCGTCACGGGTGTCAGCCGTAGGCGCGGCATCGGGTTCGCGGTCGCATCCCATTTGGCATCGATGGGGGCATCCCTTGCTGTGCACCACCACCTTCCGCATGACTCGGACGAGTACGGCGCCTCAGACAATCTCGCTGAACTTCTCGCAGAGCTGCGTGCTTCTCTGAAGGGGGGCGCGAAGTTGGTGGACGTGGCGGGAGATCTTGGCGACGCCATAACCGCCGAAGCGCTCATTCCTGCTGTGAACGGCACGCTCGGCCATGTCGACGTGCTGGTGTGCAACCACGCGCACGGTGGTGACGCTGTCGGACTTGCCGACCTCACGGCGTCTGCTCTCGACCGGCATTGGGCTGTGAACACACGGGCAACGATGTTGCTCACCAAGGCCTTCGCCGCCCAACACGACGGTCGCCTGGGCGGACGAGTGATCTGGATGACCTCAGGACAGGCACTGGGGCCGATGGGTGACAACCTCGCCTACGTCGCCTCGAAGGCTGCGCTGGCCGGAGCCACCTGGTCCGTCGCGGACGACCTAATCGGTTTGGGGATTTCGCTGAACACCGTCAACCCTGGTCCTGTGAACACCGGCTATCTCGACGATGCTCCGCCCGCCTTCCTCGAGAGGTTCCCGCAACACAGGCTTGGTACGCCTGAGGATCCCGGGCGGCTGATTGGCTGGCTCGTCAGTGATGAAGGCGGCTGGATGGTTGGGCAGGTGCTCAACTCTGAAGGCGGGTTCCGTCGCTGACGCCTCGGGCGTCGAACGTCACGGCTCTGCCGCGAGCGAGTCACTGGCCCTGGTAGCGGCTGCATCGGCCAGTTTGCCGAAGTCGAGGTCGGCACTGAGCTTGCCGGCGTAGCCGTCGAACTTGGCCCGCAGGTCGTCGGCCGGCGTCGGTGGTTCCTGCGCGGATGGGGGCGGGTCAGTGCGCGCTGCCGCTCAGTTGCAGGCCGACGACGCCGGCGAGCACGAGTGCGATGGATGCCATCTTGAGGATGGATGCGGGTTCGCCGAGCCAGATGATGCCCACCAGCACGGCGCCGGCGGCGCCGATGCCGGTCCAGGCGGCGTAGGCAGGGCCGACCTCGAGATTTTTCAGGGCAAGGGTGAGCAGCCCGAAGCTGGCCAGCGCGAAGACAGCGAACAGCACGGTGGGTCCGATGCGGCTGAATCCGTGGCTGAGTTTCAGGCAGACCGCAAACCCGGTTTCGAGCAGGCCGGCGACGATCACGAGCAGCCACGCCATGTGGTCACCTCCCTTTCCACCGAAGGCGCTGGCAGGATAACGGTGGCTCGCCCGGGGCGCGTCGGCGGCAGCAGTCAGCCAGGCTGCGGTGAGCAGACCGGCGGCCTGCAGAGAGCGCCGGGCCGCATCGGCGTGCCCGTTGCGGGCGACGAAGTCGTAGCTACTTCAAAGTGCCCCGCGCCTACCAGCACCGGGTGCTGTTCTTCGGTGTGCTCGGCGCGCTGATCTTCCGCGGCATCTTCCTCGCCGCCGGCGTCGCCATTGGCACCCGGTTCACCGCCGTACTGTTCGCCTTTGCCGCCATCCTGATCTGGAGCGCGATCAAGCTGCTGCGTGGCGGCGACGACACCATCGACCCGGGCAAGAGCCTGTCCGTTCGGCTCCTACGCAAGATCATCCCCATCAGTGACGAGTACCACGGCGCGAGATTCTTCGTCCGCGAAGCGGGCAAACGGATCGGCACCCCGCTGCTGGCCGTGGTCGCCGCTATCGAGGCGGCCGACCTGATCTTCGCCGTGGACGCCGTGCCCGCCGTGCTCGCTGTCAGTGACGACGCGTTCATCGTCTACTCCTCCAACGCCTTCGCCATCCTTGGCCTGCGGGCCCTGTACTTCCTGCTCGCCGGCATGCTCGACCGCTTCCACCACCTGGGCAAGGCACTCGCGTTCATCCTCGCCTTCATCGGCGTCAAGCTGGTTCTGCAAGCCGGGCACAAGACCATCAGCAGCTCGATCCCGGAGATTCCGTCGCTGGTCAGCCTGGCCATCATCGTCACCGCTCTCGCCGTCGCCATTGTGATCAGCATGCGGCGGCCGCCGCCCCCGCCCGCCGAGCCCGGCCGCACCAGGGCGTGATCCCGAACGTGGACCGGAGGCGGCCGAGCGTGCCAGCCCAGCGCCGAAGTAGCTCTGCGCCACTCAGCCTCCAAGCACGTGAACGGGTCACACGAGTGCGAGAACGTCATGTGAAACGAGTAGACGTTGGGAATCCCGACGTGGGCGACCAGGTCGCCCTCATCACGCCAGTCGACCTGGGCCCGCGCGCCGGGCACGACCTTGAACCGGCGGTGGGCGCCCACCTCACCTTTGCGTGCGATGTACGCCGACCCCAGGGCCGGCAAGGTCACCTTCTCCGTTGCGCCGGTCACCAGCGCGGTACGCCCACTGGGTTCGCCCACTGGGTTCGCTCACGACGTGACCGAGACGGGTGAGTGGACGGGTGACGGCTCGGGGACGTCGCCGTACGGCTCGGCCCGGAAGCCCTTGGCGATGAGCCACAGCGCCAGCCCGACCTCGAACAGGCCGCCGGGTATCAACATCACGTCGCTGATCCGGAGGTCGAACAGCTCCGCCGAGGAGCCGATCGCGTGCACCACGTAGCCGACGACTCCGAGGGCGGCGAGCGCCCGGGGAATCAGCCCGGTCCGCAGGAGCAGCAGACACAGGAACACGCCACCGAAGCAGAGCGTCGCCTGCCCGATGTTGTAGGCCAAGGTGTTCGAGTCGGTCAGCAGGGTGGCGAAGTCCGGTGCCCACGTCGCACCGCCCGGGCCGGCGTCGCCGGCGATCCGTCCCAGGGGGACGAGCATCAGCAGGAACAGCGCCCCGATGTCGAGGAACACCACCTGCACGACGAGAGCGGAGAGGTAGACGAGCGCGGTGCGGCGGCCGTGTCGCGCCAGGATCGGGAAGAGGAGGACGCCCTTGCCGACGTCGATCACGGTGTTGAGCAGCATCAGGAACACGCCGACGGCCAGTACGGTGGTGTGCTCAGGCACCGTCTCGAAGAAGCGCTTGTCGTCGATGACCGAGCTCACCAGGGTGAATCCGGTGCCGTAGAAGAGGAACCCGGCCAGGAACAGCCCGCCGATCAGCCGTGCGGACGTCATCCGTGAATCCACCTGCAGGCGGTTGGTCCAGGCGCTCATGCTCGTGCCTCTCGGCTGGTCGGGACGGTGATGGCGACCTTGCCGCGGACGCGGCCGGCCTCGAGGTGGCGCATGGCTTCGGCGACCTCGGACATCGGGTAGACGCGGTCGGTGCTGGGCGACACCTGGCCTGCCGAGATGAGCTCGCCGAGCCGCTCGATGTCGCGATGGTTCTCCTTGGTGACCTGCATCGTCAGCCGTTGGCGCAGGAACATGGATCGGGCCACGGCGCGCAGCTGTCGCCCGAAGCCGCCGGTCACTCGGCCACCCTCCTCGCCACCGACGATGACGAGCGTGCCGGTGCGGGTGAGTGCTCGCCGTAGGCGGGACACGGGGGAGTTCCCACCGATGTCCAGGATCAGGTCGTACTGGCGGGAGCCGTCAGCGAAGTCCTGCTCGGTGTAGTCGATGACGTGGTCGGCGCCGAGCGACCGGACCAGGTCGAGCTTCGGCCCGCTGCTCACGCCGGTGACCTCCGCGCCGAACGCCTTGGCCAGCTGGACGGCGTAGGTGCCGACGCCACCCGACGCGCCGATGACCAGTACGCGCTGTCCTGCCTCGACCCGGCCGGCGTCGCGGAGGGCCTGGAGTGCGGTGATCCCGGAGATGGGGACGACGGCGGCCTCGGCGAAACCGGTGTCTGCCGGCATGGCAGCGACCTTGTCCTCGCGCGCGGCCGCGTACTCGGCGAAGGATCCGCGGCTGATGCCGAACACGTGGTCGCCCTCGACGAACCGCGTCACCTCGGAGCCGACCGCGACGACGGTGCCCGCGACGTCGAGCCCGGGGACCTGGTTCTTCGGTCGGCGGAAGCCGAAACCCATGATCCGCATCAGGTAGGGCTGGCCGGTCATCAGGTGCCACGTGCCCCGGTCGAGGCCGGCGGCGTGCACGTGGAGGAGGACCTCATCGGCCTTGATGGCCGGTCGCTCGATCTGCGTCAGGCGCAGGGTGTCGGCGGTTCCGTAGCGGTGCTGGACGACGGCCTGCATCGTGCCGGTGGGGGAGAACTCTGGCGTGGTGTGCTCCGTGGGCGGCTTCATGGTGGTGGTCATCTCGGGTCCGTTCAGGGGGTGATGGTACCGTGGTTACCGTACTAAGTACGGTACGCTATCGTACAAAGTACGAACACGCAATGGAAAGGAGGAACCATGTCCGGACCAGCAGGTGCCGACGTCAGCACGCAGCGCGCTCGACTCAGTCGTGACCGCGTGCTGCACAGTGCGGTCGCGCTCGCCGACGCTGGTGGGATCGGCGCCCTGACGATCCGCTCGCTGGCCAAGGAGCTGGGCGTCAAGCCGATGTCGGTCTACCACTACGTGGCGAACAAGGACGAGATCATCGACGCCATCGTCGACATCGTGTTCAGCGAGATCGACGTCCCCACGCCGGGCGGTGACTGGCGCGCCGAGATGCGCCGCCGGGCGATCTCCGCGCGCGCCGTGTTGCGGCGCCATCCGTGGGCGATCCCGCTGCTCCAGGCGCGCACCAATCCCGGCCCGGCGACGCTGCGTCACCTCGACGCCAACATCGGCACGCTGCGCACCGCCGGTTTCTCGGTCAAGATGACCGCCCACGCCTACGCCCTCATCGACAGCTACGTCTACGGGTTCGCCCTCTCGGAGGCCGCGCTGCCCATCAACGGGCCCGGGAGCGTCCCCGAAGTCGCCGAGGCGATGTTCGAGCAGGTGTCGCCGGACGCCTTCCCACACCTCACGGAGTTCTCCGTCAAGCACGTCATGAAGCCGGGCTACGACTTCGGCAAGGAGTTCGAGTTCGGCCTCGACCTGGTTCTGGACGCTCTCGCCGAGAGGATCAGGTCATGACCGAGGTTCTGCGCTATGCCGCGTTCACCACCACACCGGAGGGTGGAAACCCTGCCGGCGTGGTGCTGGACGCCGACGGCCTCACCGACCTGGCGATGCAGGCCATCGCGGCCGACGTCGGATACTCCGAGACGGCCTTCGTACGACGCGGGGCAATGCCGCGGCGCCGGCCGATGCGGTACTTCAGCCCGCTCGCCGAGGTCCCCTTCTGTGGGCACGCCACTATCGCGGCCTCGGTGGCGCTCGGCGAACGAGAGGGGGTCGGGCTATGGGTCTTCGAGACGCCGGTGGGTGAGATCGCCGTCGAGACGTCCGCCGACGAGATCGGAGTCGTCGCGAGGATGCGCAGCGTCGCGACCAGCAGTGCTCCGGCCTCTGGCACCGACCTCGACCTCGCGCTGGCGGCGCTCCGCTGGCCCGCAAGCGACTTGGCCGACCTGCCGGTTCACGTGGCGTTCGGTGGGAATCATCATCTCGTCGTCCCGGCCGGCAGCCGGGAGCGGCTGGCCGACCTCGACTACGACTTCGAGGCCCTCAAGAGCCTGATGACCGACCGTCGGTGGACCACGATCCAGCTCGTCCACATCGAGAACGAGACGCTCATCCACGCGCGCAACCCGTTCCCCGTGGGCGGTATTGTCGAAGACCCCGCAACCGGTGCTGCCGCCGCGGCACTGGGCGGATATCTGCGAGCGCTCAAGAAGATCGAGCGGTCCATGTCCATCACGATCCGTCAGGGAGAGGACATGGGACGGCCAAGCGAGATACTCCTGGAGGTCGAGCCAGATGATCCGCAAGTCACCATCAGCGGACGAGCTGTCCCGATGGGGATCTGACGGGGAACACTGCGACCGCGGATCCCACGGCTGTGACTGCTGTTGACGACATCGAGGACGCAGCCACGGGCGACACTGTTCGAAGGCTCTTGGTGATGGTCCAGGTGCCCGTTCACCATCGGCGAAGAAGGCCAAGTACCTGTGAAAGGGCGGGCGACTGGCACACCGAGGCCAACGTCCAGGCCCCACGGGGTGAAGCGCACGAGTCCCGGCACACGGGCCGGCCACTAGTACTCGCAGGCCGTGCTGGCCGCGATGCGGTTGCGCGGCAGGGAGCCGACCTGGCGCAGCGGCCGTGACCGGCGCTCGGTGGTATGCCCGACCAGAAGAGGCGGGGCTAAACCTGCGGAAGACGCCGCGACTTGCCAGCTGGAACAAGGCACCGACCCTGACCAGATCAGGCTGCGCGAGTACCTCGCGGACACTGCGGAGCTGCTTGCGCCTTCCATGGTGAGGGCACCCTGGACGCTCCGGCTGGACGTCGGCCTCCCAACCGGGCGCGGTCTCACCGACATGGCCGACCTGGACAACTACGCGTTCCCGCTGGCCGCACATCTGCGTAACCGGGACTTGGTGTCGGTGTGGTGCACCAAGCGACACGCGGACGCCTCACGCGTCATCGTGGCTCGCGCGCGGGATGCGGCCCCACCGGCCACGACCTTCACCGTGCGTACGACCGCCTCGTCTGGGACGAAGGCCTATAAGGAACAGGTGCACGCCGCGGTGGCCCACGCCAGCGAGATCCTCGACTCAGCCGTCCATCTTCAGCTCGCCTTCGTCGTCGGTCCGCGGCGCAACTGGCTCAACCTCTGGAAACCCACAATCGATGCCCTCGACCCGCTGCTCGGACGCACGCGACCAGACCGGAACTGGCACCCCAAGGACGGGCGCATCGTCGATCTCGGGCTCCACGTTGAGGTCGATCCCTCGCTCGGCTATGACGTCGTGGTGACCGTCGCGGCCGCGCCTGGGAACGACCGGTAGTCCTGAATGGGGACGGTCAGCCGGCCATTGGCCCTCTCCGACCGCCGTAGGAGGTGATCAGAGCGTCCGCCACGGCTGCCGCGTCCTTCTCAGCGAGCGCGGAGGGATACTCGGGCAGCAAATCGTCCCAGACCACCAGCCACGACCCGAAGAGCTGGGCCTGCCCCTCGGGACGAGCGAAGAACCAAATATGAACGTGGGCGCCGCCGTCACCGATGCGGTAGACGTGGCACCGGCTGATGTGCGGTAGGGCTTGGACGTGTCGAGCGAGGTGGGTGCTCAGCACGCCCAGCTCCGCCGCGAGGTCGTCGGTGAGGTCTTCGAGGTCGTGGTGGTCACGTGGGTGGAGCATGAGCACGAGCGGCACCCCGACCCCCTTGACCTGGGTCAGTCGCCAGCGGTCGTCTAACCAGATGCCTTCGTCACGTCGGCGGCAGGACCCGCAGTCCGCGGGATCCTCGCCGTGCCGCGGCGGCTCCGGAACCACGGGCGGTCGAAGCTGCGAGACCCTCAGGCCATCGGGCTCGAAAGGGCTGATGTCCCAGCCCGTCATCCGTGCCAGCGGTAGTCGCTGCTCATCGTCGGCAGCGGCGACGGCGTAAGTGTAGAAGGCGTCTGGCGAGAGTGGCATGCGCGCACGCTAACCGAGGGGCTGCCCTTGCGAGTGGTTGGCCGAACGAGAACAACAATGCGTCCAGCTTTGGCTCAGTGGCGGCGGAGTGACTCACTCGGGCGGAGGCCAGCGGACGTGGGTCGTCACGGCATCGGTTGCTTGTTCGTGGAGTCCTCGGCGGGTGGCGCGCCTAGACTCGGCTGGTGACCGCGTGCCGTTCTTGCGGCAAGGAGCTTCCGGGGGATTTTTCGTTCTGCCCGTACTGCGCGGCGCCGCTGACCGGGCGGTTGACGGTGGCGTTCCAAGAGGAGCGGAAGGTCGTTTCGGTCCTGTTCTGCGATCTGGTGGGGTTCACCGCGGCGTCGGACGCGGCCGATCCGGAGGATGTGCAGGCTCGTATCCGTCCGTACCATGCGCGGCTGCGGCGGGAGGTGGAGCGGTTCGGGGGGACGGTGGAGAAGTTCATCGGGGATGCGGTGATGGCGGTGTTCGGGGCGCCGGTGGCGCATGAGGATGACGCGGAGCGTGCGGTGCGGGCGGGGCTGCGGATCCTTGAGGCGATCGGTGAGCTGAACGCGGAGTCCCCGGCTCTGTCGTTGCGGGTGCGGGTGGGGATCAACACCGGGGAGGCGGTGGTGGCGTTGGGTGCCCGCCCGGAGGAGGGGGAGGGGATTGTGGCCGGGGATGTGGTGAACACGGCTTCTCGGTTGCAGGGGGCGGCACCGGTGGATGGGATCGCTTGCTCGGAGCAGACCTACCGACAGACCGAGCGGGTCTTCGAGTTCGAGCGGTTGGAGCCGGTGGTGGTAAAGGGCAAGGCGGCGCCGCTGGTGATGTTCCGGCCGCTGCTGGCGCGTTCCCGGGTTGGTTCGGATGTCGTTCGCGGGTATTCCACGCCGCTGGTGGGCCGGGAGCTGGAGAAGCCGCTGCTGATCGGCACCTTCGAGCGTTCGGCGCAACAACGTTCCTGTCAGCTGGTGATGATCGTGGGGGAGCCGGGGGTGGGCAAGAGCCGTTTGTGCGCGGAGCTGTTCGGGCATGCTGAGGAGCGTGCCGGGCTGGTGCGGTGGCGGCAGGGGCGCTGTCTTCCGTATGGGGACGGGATCGCGTTTTGGGCGTTGGGGGAGATCGTCAAGGCCGAGTGCGGGATCTTGGAGTCGGACTCGCCGCAGCAGGCGGCGGCGAAGCTGGAGCATGCGCTGCCTGCCGAGGACGTTGACGTTGCCTGGTTGGGGGCCCGGTTGCGACCGCTGGTCGGTGCCGGTGGTGTGCCGGCCGGGCAGCAGGAGTCGTTCACCGCCTGGCGTCGCTTCCTGGAGTCGCTGGCGGTCGGGCGGGAGACGGTGCTGGTGTTCGAGGACCTGCACTGGGCCGACCCGGCTCTGCTGTCGTTTCTGGAGTACCTGGCCGACTGGGCGCAGGGGGTGCCGCTGCTGCTGCTGTGCACCGCCCGCCCCGAGCTGTATGAGCAGCATCCGACCTTCGGAGCGAACGCGAGGAACGCGCAACGCATCAACCTGGCCCCGCTCACCGACGCCGAGACCGCCAGGCTGGTCGCCGCCCTGCTGCAGCGGGCGGTGCTCCCGGCGCAGACCCAGCGGGTGCTTCTGGAGCGGGCGGGCGGAAACCCGCTGTATGCGGAGGAGTTCGTCGCGCTGCTCACCGACCGCGGCGAGCTGGGCGGGGTGGAGGCGCCGGAGTCGGTGCAGGCGTTGATCGCCGCCCGGCTGGACACTTTGGTCCCGGAGCGCAAGAGCCTGCTGCAGGACGCCGCGGTGGTGGGCAAGGTGTTCTGGGCCGGGGCCCTGGTGGAGATGGGCGGGCGGGATCCGGGCGAGGTTGAGGTCGCACTGCATGAGCTGACCCGCATGGAGCTGGTCCGTCCGGCCCGGAACAGCTCGATGCACGGTGAGGCCGAGTACGGCTTCTGGCATGGGCTGGTGGCCGATGTCTGCTACGGCCAGATTCCCCGCGCCGGCCGGGTCGCCCGGCACCGGGCGGCCGCGGCCTGGATCCAGGACCGCGCCGGTGAACGGGTCGAGGACCTGGCCGACGTGCTCGCCCACCACTACCTGAGCGCGCTGGAGCTCACCCGCGCCGCCGGTCAGCAGGCACAGGGCGAGCTCGAAGAAGGCGCGATCCGCTACCTCGCCCTGGCCGGCGAGCGTGCCCTCGCGCTGGACGTGGACCGGGCCGAGGCCAGCCTGGCCAAGGCGCTGGCGCTCGCCCCCGCCGGCCACCCCGAGCGCGCCTCTCTGCTCGAAAGATGGGCGAAGACGGCCCAGCAACAGAACCGGCCGCAGGAGGCCCGGGCCGCGCTTGAGGAAGCACTCGGCGTCCACCGGGAAGGCGCGCAGCCGCTCGCCCAAGCGCGCGTGCTGACCGCAGTGGCGGACGTGCTCACGGACCTGGGCGACCCACGCTGGGAGGCGGCGCTCACCGAGGCACTCGCGCTGCTGGAGGCGCAGCCGCCCGGCCTCGAGCACGTCGCCGCCCACACCGAACTGGCTGGAGGGCTCTGGCTCGGGGGCGCCCACGCGGACGCGATCGTGGCGGCCGAACGGGCTCTCCGCCTCGCCGCCGAGCTCGGCCTGCCCGAGCCGGCACTCGCGCGCTCGGTCCTGGGCGCGGCCCGCGCCGACCTGGGCGAGCGGGAAGGACTAGCGCAACTGCGCCGTGCGCTCGAACTCGCGCTCGAGCAGGGTCAGGCATTCGTTGCCGCCCGCACACACAACAACCTAGCGTTTAGAATCTGGCGGTACGAGGGACCCCGGGCGGCGCTCGCCGCCTGCCAAGACGGGGTCGAGTTCTGCCAGCGGCGCGGCATCACCCAGCTCGCGCTCTGGATCGCGGCCGGGATCCCGGCCCTTCGCGCCGAGCTCGGAGAGACCGAGCAGGCGCTGGCCGACGCCGAGTCGGTCGCCGAACGCCTGCAAGCGGCCGGCGACGTCAACCCCCTCGAGCCGAGGGGGGTGCAGCTGCGCCTGCTCGCCGAACGCGGCGACCACCAACAGGCACCCTCATGGGCCCTGCTCGTCGCTCGAGCAAGGGAGAGCGGTGAGCTGTGGTCCTACGCCCAGGTGTTCGCTGCCGCCGCCCGGCTGCTGCTCGCCCAGCAGCGCCCGCAGGAGGCGCAGGCGCTGCTGGTCGAGCTCGAGCAGGTCCCGCAGATTCGCGCCGAACCCTCCTATGCTGCGAACCTGCCCGAGCTGGTGCGCACCGCTCTCGGAGCCGGCCAGCCGGAGCTCGCCGCCGACCTCGCGGCCGGCGTCGCCGCACAAATGCCTGTCTTGGAGCACGCGCTGACCACCGCGACCGCCCAGCTGGCCGAGGCCGCGGGCGAGCACCGCGCCGCGGCCGCCTCGTACGCCCTGGCCGCCGAACGCTGGCGCCAGTTCGGAAACGTGCCCGAGCGCGCCTACGCCCTCCTCGGCCAGGGCCGATGCCTCACAGCGCTCGACCAGCGCACAGCAGCACAGCCACTGCGCCTGGCGCGCGACCTGTTCGCCTCCATGGGCTACCAGCCCGCGTTGGCAGAGACCGAGGCGCTGCTCGCCGACAGCCGGACCGCCACCATGTAGAGACAGACAGCCTGACCGCGTGCCCCTTCTGCAGCGTCACGTGCATCACAAGCATGTCCGTGAGACTCCACCCAGCCGACAGGCGCCGGAGTGACGCAACGCCCTCGAGGTGCTCTGCGGCGCCAGATGGGGGATTCCTGGTCACTGCGTGGGGTTCACCCGACCGGCGGCGGCGAGTACACGCAGCGCGTTGAGGGTCACCATCAGGTTGGGCTCGCCAACGCTGCCCCAGTCGACGACCTCGGGGGTGGTCTTGCTGTCGGCACCGCGCCACCACTGTGCGTTGGCGTTCCACCTGCCGTCGGCTCGGCGCTGCTCCTCTATCAGGTCCAGGGCGTCGGAGGCCCGTGGGTCGGTGCACCCGCCTCCGCTGGCGATGACGAGCAAGGCCGAGAGGACGTCGTAGTGCCAGTACGAGGGGTAGGGCGTCGACAGCCAGCGGGCATTGATCGCCTCGCCGGTGCCGCCGCGGCGGAACACCCCGTGTTGCAAGAACAGTTCGACGGCCCGTGCTGCGGCTTCGCGGGCACCGGCGTGACCGGTAGCCGCCGCGTACTCGTGCAGGCCCCAGGCGGTGCGGAGCGACTCGTGGAACGACGACCGGTGCCCGTCGGCCCGGTTGTCGCAGTTCCAGCCTCCGTCGGGCCATTGCCAAGAGATGATCGCCTCGGCCAGCCGTTGGGTGCGCTCGTCCCCTGCGAGTCCGAGCCGCGTACACGCGCCGAGCGCGTTTCCGTGGATGCTGGCGTGCGAACGCGGCAGCCCGTCGACCACCCGTGGCGGATACTTCAGGCTCTTCAGAATCCATCCCAGGACATGCTCAGCCGCTGATGCGACGCGCCGATCGCCGGCCGGCACGGCCAGCTCTGCCAAGGCGACCAACCGCCAATGCGCGCCCGTCCACTTGCGGTACGGGTCGCCTCCAAACCCGCCATGTGCCTGCTGCCCCGCGAGCAACGCCGACACCCACGGCCCGGCCATGATCTCTGCCCCGGCCGGCACCGAGTCTTCTTCCAGCAGGTCACGACGTGTCAGGTGACGCACCGCCGGTTCCTTCGCCGCGAGCAGCCAGGTCACCGCGCCCAACGTGCTCTCGTCCACCGCAGCAGGATCGCAGATCACTCGATAGATCAATCCACCCGTTCACGTGCACGCGACGAGTTCCTCCAAAGTGATCCATGCCGACGCGGCGGTGTGACACAACTCGGGAACGCCCGGATCGCGGCTGCCATGAGTGCGCTTCCCTTGTTAATGGCGGCTGGGGTCGAGAAGAGACCAGAGGATGTCTTCCATCTCGTCGAGGCTGTCTTGCTGGCCCTCGAAGGCGGTCATGTGGTCACGGCCAGCCTTGTCGCGGAACGCCATTCTCCAGGTGAACGTCGTCACTCCGTCAGTCTCGTGCAACTCCATGGTTTCGACTGCCTCGACATCCGGCCAGCAGTTGAAGTTCCACGTCTCCACAGTTCGGACCGGCTGTTCGACCTCTAGGTATGACCCGCTGAACGAGAACGCGGTTCCGTCCCCAGTCACGAAGGAGGAGTGGTAGTTCCCCCCGACTTTCAAGTCGATCGAGCACTCCGTCATCCGGTCGGATGGTGTCGCTCCCCACTTGCTCACATGCTCGGGTCTGGTCAACACGTCGAAGACGAGGCCGATCGGAGCGTCGAACTCTCGAGTGATGACAACCTCGAGTTCGTTCGGGAATGTGATGACTGCAGAACCGTGACGATCAGGTGTCATTGTCGTCTCCTTGTCGTTGCAGCTCTTCGAGGTAGTCCTCGATGCGATCCAGTCGGTCGTTGATCGCCCCCTCGTACTTGGCCACCCAGTCGTGCAAGGGCTGAAGGTGCTCAGGGGCCAGGCGGTAGAGCCGGCGACGGCCCTCGGCCCGGCACCTTACGAGTCCCACCTCACCGAGCACCCGTAGGTGCCTCGAGACCTGGGGCTGCGATATCGAGACGTCGCCGACAATCGCCCCAACCGCCTTCTCACCTGTGAGCAGCACATCGAGGATTGCGCGACGGTGGACGTCACCGACTGCGTTGAAGACATCCGACGTTGTCGAGGAGCGAGCCATGACCCGAACATATCTCCATATGGAGATGTGTCAATTCCGCTGACGGAAACGCCCCTTGGTTGGACGACCGCTTATCGGCTAGATCCGGACGCTTGGAACGCGGCGGAAGGGGAAACCTCAGCGTGGTGACCAACCACCAGGTGTATGAGTTCGTGATGGAAGTTGCGGCCGGTGAGCTGGACGAGATCGCCGGGATCGCTAGCCGGATCAAGGGTGGGAGCCAGCCGTGGTAGGGGCTCGCCCCAGATGGCGATCCCCGCACCGGCACGCTCCGAGCCTCGGGCGACGCACCGGTCACCGACGGCGGTAACTTTTGGAGGTGCCAGATTCCGGAGGCGACCGCCCGGTGCTCCGACTGCGACATGCACGGCCCCTGGTAGAGGCCCCGCCCGCCGCCCCGGGGGCGCCAGTAGGTGCCTGTGTTGCCGCCGAGGCTCCGTCCGGGTGCTCTCTCATCACTCTCGCGAACCCGGCGCTGTCTGGACGCTGGCGCCGATACAGGCGACCGACGAAGGTCTCGCGGCTGCGGGGACGACAGCGCGAGTTCGGTTGACATTCGGTCACCGGACGGTCTGTTTCGCTCCCTCGGATCAGATGTGCTGGTCAACCTGCGGCCGCCACGGCTCGTGCTCGTGCGAGAGCCAGACCTCCTCAGGGTCGAGCGCGCGGACCATCCGCTGGCCTTCGGTGTGCGGCTCGTCGAGCTCGGCGAAGAAGACCGCCATGTCGCCGCCGACGACGACGCAACGCCCGCCCGTCTCGACGACGACTACCTGCGAGCCTGGCGTGTGCCCTGGCGCCGGGACGAGCCGGAGTCCGGGCAGCAACTCGAGCGCGCCGTCGACGGGTAGGTACTGCACGCCAGGCGCCTCGACCCACTCGCGGATCGTGTAGTCGTCCTCGCTGCGCGCGTCGTCGAGTTCCCGGCGCTGGACGTAGATCGGCCTGCCGGTGAAGAGGTGGTTGCCGCCGCAGTGGTCGAAGTGCAGGTGCGTGTTGATGACGACGTCGATACTGGCCAGGTCGAAATCGGCGTGCGCGCTCCATGGAATCAGGCGTGGATCCATGTCGGCCACCGCCGGGTGCAGGTGGGTCATGCCGGTGTCGACAAGCACGCGCGCGTCGGGATGGTCGATGACATGTACGTAGACCGGCATCCGCTCGCCCTCGGCGAGCAACTCGGCCACGAGAACCGGGGTGACGGTCGGCGGCGAGACGTCGCTTCCCGCTCCCTCACCGTTCCGGGGTCGTGGATCACGCATCGCGGACAGCTTGTGCTGTTGCCTTGTACCCGGCGCGGTCGCCGTAACCGATGGTCCTGAACGTAGCCATGCTTGCTCGTTTCCCTTGATGTTGGTGCGCCGCTGGGCGCAGCTGCCAGCACTACGACTTCGTAGCTGCACAGAAGTCATCGGTCGGGGAGGGCTGGCGTCGAGTCCGTCCTAGTAGCCGATCGGTCAGCTGGACGGCACCGGGGCGGCGTTGCCGGAACCTGGCGGTTCGGCTACCTGAGTGATGATCGGGCAATGAACGAGGTCTTCCCCAGCCCGACGCTTCCGGTGCCTTCGCGAGCCGCGGTCTTCGTCCGCTACCTCAACTACTTCCGCACTCGGATCATCGACAAGGTCGAACAACTCGGCGACGCCGACCGGCGCCGTAGCCGCCTGCCTTCGGGGTGGACGCCACTCGAGCTGGTCAAGCACCTCACCTTCGTCGAGCTTCGATGGCTTGAATGGGGCTTCGCCGGTCGTCTCGTCGAGGACCCGTGGGGCGACAATCGCAACGATCGCTGGTACGTCGCCCCGGACGAGACCGCCGGGGACCTCATCTCGGCATTGCGGGCGCAGGGCGCACGGAGCCGGGCGGTCATCGAGACGAATGACCTCTCGATGCTCGGCCAACCGGGTCCCCGTTGGGACGGGGCCGAGCCGGCGACGCTCGAACGGGTCTTGTTTCATCTGCTCCAGGAGTACGCCCGCCACCTCGGCCACCTCGACATCGTTGCCGAGCTAGCCAATGGGACGATCGCCGAGTAGCGGCTGCGGGCCCGTCCAATCGCATGGGGCGCGGGATGCGGCAGATGCGGACGAGCCGCAACCGCCGCCAGAGCAGCAGTGCGGTGAGGATGCCGACGGCGACTGGCAGGATCGCCGACATGGACGCCGCACGCGCAACCCCGGGTTCGTGCGGTCGTCGCAACACCTGATCGATCCTGTGAGGGTGTTGATGACTGTGCGCTTCTCCAACCAGCTGGTTCCCGAGTTGTATCAGCCGTTCTGGGCGGCCTGGCAGGCCGGCGAG
>JBOHDX010000118.1:0-33194 GCA_050700835.1 Nocardioidaceae bacterium | reverse complement strand
GCGCTGAGGTCGACCTCGCGCCGTCGACGCTGGAGTCCGGGCGGGTGCGGATGGACGTCGAGCGCCACAACGTCAGTGTCGACGGAGCCGACGTTCGCCTTCCCCTGAAGGAGTTCGAGCTCCTCGAGATGTTCCTGCGCAACTCCGGCCGGGTGCTGACCCGTGGACAGCTGATCGACCGGGTGTGGGGCGCCGACTATGTGGGAGACACCAAGACGCTCGACGTCCACGTCAAACGGCTACGCGCCAAGATCGAGCCCGACCCGGCCGTTCCGCGGTATCTGGTGACGGTGCGGGGGCTCGGCTACAAGTACGAGGCGTGAGACCGTCAGCCAGCCGGCGGAGTCGCCACCGAGGCGTACTCCGAGGAGCGGACGACAACCGGGATCTCGGTCGTGACTGCTGAGGCGTTGGTGAACGTGAACGTGATCTTGACGAAGTAGCCGGCCTGCAGATGGCTGCTGTGCAAGAAGATCAGCGCGTTGCTGCCCTGCGTGTCCTGCGGGTCGCCGAGCAGGACGCTGACGTGTGGCTCGAGGCTGAGTAGGCTGGACGACGCGCTGACATCGATGGTCGGGGGTGCGCTCGGGGACGCCGGTGCGGTGCTCGCGGTGGTCTGGCCGCTGGTGGGCGTCACGTTGCCGGGCAGCACCGAGACGTCGACACTCACCAGCTTGTCCGCGCTGGAGCGTTGGTTGAGCAAGGTGCCCGACAGGGTGCCGCTGCCGCTGCCGTCCGTCACCACCAGAGCGTTGAGGACGTCGACTCCGTTGCCGCGCACCGTCACACCCTCGGTGCCGTTGTAGATCTGGTTCGTCTGGGCGGAGAACCCGGTGCCGCAGGCGGTGGCCCCGGCCAGGGCGCCGATCATCAGCGCCGCGGACAGACCGCGCCGGACACGCGGTGCGCTGTGGAACACGTGAGGTCCTCTCCATCGGCCGGGACGGCGCAGACAGGGTACCGAGGTGCAGCACGCCGGCGTCGGGGCAGGTCCCTCGCCACGGCCCAGGTCGTTGCCTCCTGCATGAGTCGACATTTTTGTCAACCCCCCAGAGGGTGCCAATACATGCTCTGACCTGCACAAACGCGTCGGGGGACCGGCGCCGCCCGTGTTAGACTGGTCACCAGGAAGGGGTTCTCACATATGACTTTTACTGTCGGCGAAACGGTTGTCTATCCCAATCACGGAGCGGCCGTCATCGAGGACATCGAGACCCGGCAGATCAAGGGCGAGGACAAGACGTACCTTGTGCTCCGCATCGTGGCACAGACCGACCTCGTCGTCCGTGTTCCCGCGTGCAACCTCGATCTGGTCGGTGTCCGGGACGTGGTGGACAAGGAGGGCCTCGAGCGGGTGTTCGACGTGCTGCGCGCCGAGCACACCGAGGAGCCGACGAACTGGTCGCGACGCTACAAGGCGAACCTCGAGAAGCTGCACTCCGGCGACGTGATGAAGGTCGCCGAGGTGGTTCGCGACCTGTGGCGCCGAGAGCGTGAGCGCGGTCTGTCCGCCGGTGAGAAGCGGATGCTCGCCAAGGCGCGGCAGATCCTGGTCTCCGAGCTGGCGCTCGCCGAGCACACCAACGAAGACAAGGCCGAGACCCTGCTCGACGAGGTTCTCGCGTCCTGACGGCCGTCGGGGTCGTTCCGCTGCCGCCCGGTGGCGAGCTGACCACGGCGACGATCCACGGCAAGACCCTGCTCCAGCGCGCGGTGGCCACGCTGGAGCAGAGTCGTCTTGACACCGTGTCAGTGCTTCGGGACCGGTCGCTGACCGCGTTCGTGGCGTCCCTTCCGGCTGACACCGTCGTGGTCGTCCACGACCCGATGTGTCCGCTGGTGACGACCGACTTCGTCGAAGAGGTACGCCGGGCGGCCGGCGCCGACGGCACCGCTCTCGCCGTCCGCCCCGTCACCGACACGATCAAGGTGCTGCGCGACGACGTGGTGGTGGGCACCGAGGACCGTGACCGGTGGGTCACCCTGGCTGCGCCACTGGTCGGCCCCGCGGGACAGTGGGTGCGGGTCGGTGCTCAGGGCGCCGACCTGCTGTCCCTGGCTACCAGTCTGCGGCGGCGCCTCGCGGTGATGCTGGTCGAGGGTCCGCCATCGGTCCTACGGGTGCACGACGCGGCCGAGATCCCCTTGCTGGCGGCGATGCTCAGCGACTCGTCAGGAGCCGAGCCGCCACCGCCAGATCGCCGGGATACGTCACCTTGATGTTCGTGGATGCACCCGGGACCGCCCGCACCGCGACATCGGTGAAGCGTTGCACGCAGGCCGCGGTGTCGGTGCCGTCGAAGCCTTGCGCGCCGGCCGCGCGATAGGCCGCCAGCAGCGCTGTCGCCGCGAAGGCTTGAGGCGTCTGCACCGCCCGCAGTTCGCCGTCCGGCTCCGGCTGGGCCGGGTCGCGGCCGACGAGCCCCGCGACCGCGACGACCGGAAGCGCGCCGCCGCAGCGACGGGCCTGCTCGATCACCGAACGCCACAGCGGAGCACCGGCCACCGGTCGCGCCGCGTCGTGGATCGCGACGACGTCGACTCGCCCGGCCTCGATCAGCGGTGCGAGCGCGGACAGGGCGGCGGTCTCCGACGCGTGCCTGGAGGCACCGCCGTCGACGAGGTGGAGCGGCGGACCCGGCCACGGTTCCGGCACGGCCGCCCGCACCGCCCGATGCTCGCCCGCGCGTACGACGAGGACGATCGTCGCCACCGCGTCGAGTCCGGCGACGGTGTCCAGGGACCAGGCCAGCATCGGTCGCCCCGCCAGGTCCATCAGAGCCTTGTTCGCTCCTTGACCGGCGCGAGAACCGGACCCTGCGGCCAGGATCACGACCGCGGTGGACGCGCCGCCGGCAGGCCGGGCCGAGATGATCACGCCGGTACGACGAGGGCCACGGCCGTCGCGGCGAGCCCCTCCCCGCGACCGGTGAGGCCCATCCCGTCGGTCGTCGTCGCCGACAAGGTGACGGGGGCGCCCACCACGGTGGACAGCAGTGCCTCCGCCTCGGCGCGACGCGGCCCGAGCCTCGGTCGGTTGCCGATCAGCTGGACCGCGACGTTGCCGACCTCGAAGCCGGCCGCGCGGACCCTCCGGCAGGTCTCCTCGAGCAGCGACACGCCGCTGACCCCTGACCACTGCGGGTCGGACGTGCCGACGTTGCTGCCCAGGTCGCCGAGCGCGCAGGCCGACAGCAGTGCGTCGCAGGCGGCGTGCACCACCACGTCCGCATCCGAGTGACCGTCCAGTCCTGCCGTCTCCTCGGGCCAGTGCAGCCCCGCGAGCCACATCTCGCGCCCCGGCGCGAGACGGTGCACGTCGACCCCCGTCCCGATCCGCGGAAGTCCCCTGGGCGGGTTCGTCACAGTTTCCTCACCGGCTCATCCTGACGTACCTGTGACGATCTGGTGAAGCCGAGCCCGGCTCCCGCGCGAGACCGTCGGACCGAGACACAATGGACTGGTGAACGACGCTGCCGGCACTCACAACCGCCTTCGACTACGCGCTGTTCTCGCCGGGGTGGTCGGCGCGATGTCCGGCCTCGCCATCGCCGAGCTGGTCGGGGCGCTCCTGCACGTGCGGCTGTCCCCGGTTCTCGCGGTCGGTCAGGCCGTGATCGAGGTGACTCCGGGCTCGTTGGCGGAGAAGGCGGTGTCCACGGTCGGGCAGAACGACAAGCCGTTCCTGGTCACCGGAGTCGTTGTTGGCCTGGTCCTGCTGAGTGCGCTCGGCGGCCTGATCGCATTGCGGAACCGGGTGCTCGGACTCGCGGTGTTCGTGCTGCTGGCCGCCGTCGCCGTGGCGTCGGAGCTGACTCGGCCAGGCGCGCAGGCGACCGACGCGTTGCCGGCGCTGGCCGGAGGTGTCCTCGGCCTGATCACCGTGGTGTGGCTGCTGGGAGTGACATCGACCCCGACCAGCGTCCAGTCGCTGCCGACCGGTTCACGCGAGCCTGGAGCCGGCGGGCTCGGTCGGCGGTTGTTCCTGCGCCAGACCGCGGTCGTCGTGGTGGTGGCCGCCGGCGTCGCCGGAGTGGGGCGCTGGATCGCCGAGGGCCGTGCCGCGGTCGAGGACGCCCGCAGCAAGCTCCGGCTCGGGCTGCGCAAGCCCCAGCGTCCCAAGGGCGTGGAGCTCGGGGATCCCGGCCTCACGCCGTGGGTCACCCCCAACAGCAGGTTCTACCGGATCGACACCGCCCTGGCCGTACCACTGATCAAGCCGCAGGACTGGCGGCTGCACATCCACGGTGCGGTGCACAAGGAGCTGACCCTGACGTACCCGGAGCTGATCAGCCGCGGCCTGGTCGACGCCTGGATCACGTTGTGCTGCGTCTCCAACGTGGTCGGCGGGAACCTGATCAGCAACGCCCGATGGACCGGCGTCCCGATCCGGAAGATCCTCGACGAGGTCGGGGTGCAGCCCGGCGCCAACGCCCTCCTGTCGACGTCGTCGGACGGCTTCACGGTCGGCACGCCCCTGTCCGCGCTGACCGACGGCCGCAACGCGTTGCTGGCGGTGGCGATGAACGGTGTGCCGTTGCCGATCGAGCACGGCTTCCCGGTACGCCAGGTGGTCCCCGGTCTCTACGGCTACGTGTCGGGGACGAAGTGGGTCACCGACTGGGAGGTCACGTCGTTCGACAAGTTCTCGGCGTACTGGACGCAGCGCGGCTGGTCCGCCATGGGACCGATCAAGACACAGTCGCGCATCGACGTGCCGAAGAGCGGTCAGCAGCTCAAGACCGGGCGCAACGTGATCGGGGGCGTCGCCTGGGCGCAGCACACGGGGATCCGGCGCGTGCAGGTGCAGATCGACAACGATCCCTGGGTCGATGCGACGTTGGCCGCAGATCCGTCCATCGACACCTGGGTCCAGTGGGCCTACGACTGGGACGCCCCGCTCGGCATCCACCGGATCACCATCCGCGCGACGGACCGGGACGGTCACACCACCGGGCGGGAGCAGACGTCCCCGATCCCGAACGGCGCGGACGGCTGGCAGACACTGGTCGTCGAGGTGAACGCCTGACTCACCAGGCGTCATCGGGTGAGGCCGCAGGGAGCGGGACCGTGGTCGGGCGCACGACGTACACCAGACCGCCCGATCCGGACAGCCACGCCCGCTCGAGCTGACCCCGCGAGTACGTCGTCACCACTTCGGCGTTGTCGGCGATCCCGTGGCTGGCCGGATCGTGCACCACGATGTCGCCCTCGGCCGTCAACCCGGACGCGACGAACAGGTGTCCATCGGTGTCGTAGTCCGCGCCGTCGAGCTCACCTCGCTGGAACGTGACCGACAGGACAGGTGGGATGCCGGCCCGAAGGAACGCGTCCACGTCACGCAGGTCGCGCAGCCTGGTCACGAACGCGTCGACTCCGCGGGTCGCCGCGTAGACGACGTTGAAGGACCAGTTGCCGGCGCCCTGCCAGCGGTGGTCGTAGCTGCGCGCCACCGTCTCGGCCACAACCGGGTCGGGGTGGTCCGGCCCGACCCAGGACAGCTCGTCACCGCTCGGCGCCACCCCCCAGTGGTCGAGCACCATGGCGACCGACGCGGGCGAGCACCACGACGAGCCCCCGCCGTTGAGCCGCGGCAGCAGGCCGCGGTGCCGCTGCTGGGAGTACGCCGGGAGGTCGATCCGGACCGGGTCCCCGGTGCTCGGAAGGCTCGGGGTCGTAACGGTCCAGTCCGCCGGCAGCCCCGCCGTCGAGACGGTCAGCGACTCCAGCCGAACCCGGTCCGACGACGCATTGGCGCGGACCTGCCAGCGGGTCCACGCGGCGTCGGCGTCGACCACGACCTCGTCGACGTCGACCTGGTAGGTCGGACCACGCTGTCCGTCAGCCGACTCACGCGGTGGGTCGTCGTGCAGGGACCACCGGCCCAGGGACAGCCACGGCGACCAGGCGGCCGGGCCGTCGGACCCTCGCGCCTGGATCTCGACCCACTCACCGGCCGGTGTCCGGGCATGCCAGGACGCGACCAGGTGGGTCACGCCGAAGGCCGACTCCACCGGCGGGGCCTCCCACCTGCCCGTCGTGCCCGGCCACCAGCGGGTCAGCGCCCGGCGGCCTCCCGGCAGGCTCACCAGTTCCGCTCGCCCGGCCGTGGGCTCGGCGGCAGGCGTACCCCTGCCGGGTGCACGACGTAGACCACGCCACCGCTGCGACCCACCCAGGCGTTCTCGAACTGCCGGCGGTCATAGACCCGGCGTACCCCCGGCGCGTGCGCGGCGGCCGGGTCGTTCACGATCACGTTGCCACCGGCGGTGAAGCCTCGGATGACCAGCAGGTGCCCCGGTGTGGAGCTGATGGGGGCGCCGTGCAGACCGCCCCGGTCGAAGGCGATCGATGCGACCAGCGGGATGCCCGCCCGGATGAACCGCTCCGCCTCGGCCAACGACCTCAACCGGGTCACGAAGGCGTCGAGGCCGCGCTCTCCCGCGTACGCCGCCGTGAACGGCCAGTTCCCGGCTCCCTGGTAGCCGTAGTCGTAGGTGTGCCTCGCGGCGTAGTCGACCCACGGCTGGCGGTACGCGGGGTTCACCCAGGAGTCCTCGCGCCGGGTGGGACCGGCCCTCCAGTAGGCAAGGACCATCGCCATCGACGTGGGCGAGCACCAGGCCTCCCCACCGCCGTTCCAGCGGGGGTACTGGCCCCGGTGGATCATCTGGGAGAAGCGCTGCACGGCGAGGTCACGGGTTCGCCGCATCGTGGTCGGGCTGGTCGGCACGGTCTTGCCCGGCGGAAGGGCCGACGCCATCGCGCCGACCGACATCACCGTCGGAGTGCGCCGGCTGCCGCTCTCCCGCAGTAGCCGGATCTGCAGCTGCCACGACGTGTAGCGCAGGTGTCCGTGCAGGACGGCGGTGTCCACGTCGACACTGGAGAAGTCGTCGGCTTGGGCACCAGCCGACGTCCGGTGGAAACGGCGATCGTCGCTCGACCAGCGACCCATCACGTCCCACGACGACCGGCGTCCGTCAGCCAGGCGTCCGCGGGTGACCACCTCGATCCACGTGCCGGCGGGCGTAGTCGCATCCCACGAGGCGATCAGCTGGGAGAGCCCGAACCCTGGGCGCACCCACGGCGACGTCCAGCGCGCCGCGTCATAGCGGCGCGGAGCGTGCCCGGCGAACGGGTCGCGGTAGACACGAGTGCCGATCGACCGGCGCAGGGTGAGGCTTCCGGCGTGCACGCGCACGCCGTCGGCGCGGCCGCGGTCCCAGGCCGCGTTGGTGCTCCAGCGCGCGATGGCGACGTGCCGGGCCGTGGTGCCGGCTGCGAGCGGGCTCGCCACCGCTGCACCCGCCGGAGCCACCAGGCCGACCATGGACACGGCGATCACGAAGGTCTTCACGCGAGGTGACCCTACTGGCCCGCCCGGCTCATTCCACGAGCATGATGAGCAGATGATCGCCGGCTCCGTGATCCTCGTGACGGGAGCGTCCTCGGGGATCGGGCGAGCAACCGCGCTGCGACTGGCCGACCTGGGGGCGCACTTGGTCGTGCACGGTGCCGACAAGGACCGGCTCGCGGCGCTGGCGGAGGAGGCAGGTGCCGTTCCCGTGCGCGCCGATCTCTCCGAACCAGCCGCCATGTCCGCCTTGTGCGACGACGCCCTCGCCGCGCACGGGCACATCGACGCCGTCGTCAACAACGCCGGTTTCGGCTGGGCCGGATCGGTGACGGCAATGAGCGCCGAGCAGGTACGCCGGCTGGTCGCGGTCGATCTGGTGGCGCCGATGGAGCTGACCCGACTGCTCCTTCCCGCCATGCTGGGCAGGGGTCGCGGCCACTTCTGCTTCGTGGGTTCGATCGTGGCACGTACCGGAGTGCGCGGTGAAGCGGTGTACGCCGCCGCCAAGTCGGGACTCGACGGCTTCGCGGAGAGTCTTCGCTACGAGGTCTCGAACTGCGGGATACGGGTCAGCGTGGTCGTTCCGGGCGCGGTCGACACCCCGTTCTTCGCCCGCCGAGGCAGCGCCTACAACCGGCGGGTCCCCTCCCCGCGTTCCCCGGAACAGGTCGCCGACGCCGTCGTGCGCTGCCTGAGCGACGGACGGGCCGAGGCGTACGTGCCGGGCTGGTTGAGGCTGCCGGTGGCCCTGCAGGCAGTCGCACCCAAGACGTTCCGGGCGCTCGCCGCCCGCTTCGGCCAGCCGCCAACTGAGTCGCCGTGGAACGGCGCCTGACGTGGTCCTGGTGACGATGCTGGCGCTGGCCGCGTCGTTGCTGTTCGCGTGCGCCGCCCTGCTGCAGCAGCAGGGCGGACGTACCGCACTGGCCGTCGACGCGGCGAAGCGGACCGCACCACCGCCACCGCGACGGTTCCCGCTCGTCCACGCCATGACCCGGGTGGTCCGGCACCCGATCTGGTTGCTCGGCTGGTGCACCAACTTGGTCGGTTTCCTGATCCAGGCGGCAGCGCTGCAAGCCGGGTCGGTCGCCGTGGTGCAGCCGGTGCTGGCCACGCAGCTGCTGTTCACGCTGCTGCTGATCTACCTGCGGCGGCGCCAGGTGCCCCCACCGACAGCCTGGCTGGGGGGCGGCGGGATCTGCGTCGGGCTCGTCGTCCTGCTCGACGTGGACGGCGCCGCCCCGTTGTCCGGCGATCCAGACCGTCCGAGCATCCTGCTGGCGGCGTTGGCTGCCCTGGGCCTGGTCATCCTGCTCGTGTCGGCGGCGGCCCGGCTGCCGCGCAGCTACACGGTCCTGGCGGCCGTCGCGGCCGGGGTGTGCTTCGCGATGAGCGCCGTGTTCTTGAAGCTCACCACCGATGACCTGATCAACCGCGGGGTCGGCCCCACCGCGCAGGACTGGCCCGGCTACTTCCTGGCGGCCTCCACACTCACCGGCCTGCTGATCGAGCAGGGCGCGTTCGTCGCCGGCCCGCTGGCGTGGTCGGTCGCTGCGATGAACGTCACGAACCCGCTGGTGAGCTTCTGTGTCGGCCTGCTGGCGTTCCAGGTGGCGGTGCCCGACACGCCTGGGGAGCTGGCCGGGATCGCCAGCTCAGGTCTGCTCCTGGTGCTGGGGATCACCGCGCTCGCCCACATCCCGACCGGGGAACAGCCGCAGAACTGGGCGGCCCTGCACGCTTCGGGGGACAACATCACCGGCCAGGTGTAATAGTGGGGCCAAATGTCTGCTGAGCTCGGGGCTGCGGCCGAGATCGTTGTCGAGCTTGCCCAGCTCCGCCCGAGTCTGGCGCGAGCCGGCCGGTTGCTGCTCGAAGCCGCAGTGATTCCGACCGCGCTGCTCTACGTGTTCATGCACTCCCTCGGGCTGGTCGCCGGTCTCGCCGCGGTGCTGAGCTGGTGCGCGCTCACGGTGGTGCTGCGCTGGGTGACCCAGGGCCGCGTGCCGCCAACCCTCCTGCTGGCCGTCGGCATGCTCGCCGGCCGAGCGTCGCTGGCGCTGCTGCTGTCCAGTGCCTACGTCTACCTGTTGCAGCCGGTTCTCGGCTCGATCCTGATGGCCGCACTCTTCGTGGGCAGCGCCGCGTGCGGACGACCGGTGACGATCAGGCTCGCCCGCGACTTCGTCACGCTGCCCGGTTCGCTGTTCGACCACCACGGCGTACGCCGGATGTTCACCCAGGTCTGCCTGATGTGGGGAGGGTCGCGTCTGCTCGACGCGGCCATGAGCATCGCCTTCCTGCGCTGGGGAGTCGACGCGGGCCTGATGTCGCGCGGCGTCCTCAGTGGTTGCCTGACCGTTCTGTCCGTGGCGGGTTGCGCGGCTTGGGGCTGGTCCCGGCTGCGGCGCATCCCCGGAGTGACCTTCCGGATGACCTGACTCCTCGTCGCTCCCGGATCCGGTCCGATGTGCTACTAACGACGATGTGACAGCGGTCCGCTCGAACCGGCCGCCGTGGTGGCGCGAGATCGTGCTCGGGCTGGCCCTGTTCGGCGTGTACGTGCTCGTCGACTCACTCGGCGGGTCGGCACGGCGTGCAGCGGCGCAAGCCCACGGCCTGTCCATCGACCGGCTCGAGGGCTGGCTGCACCTCGACGTCGGAGCCGCCGCCAACCATTGGCTCGCCCCGCACGCCGTCCTGAGCCTGCTCGCCGACTACGAGTACGCCACCACCTACATCGTCAGCGCCTTGGTGACCTTCGTTTGGGTGTACCGACGGCGACCCGAGGCGTACCGGTTCGCCCGCGACTCGTTCATCGCGCTGAACCTGGTGGGCATGGCGTGCTTCGTGCTCTATCCGGTCGCGCCACCCCGCCTGCTGCCCGGGCTCGGCCTGGTGGACACGGTGAGCCGCGCCCACACGTGGGGGTCGTGGGGATCGCCCCTGGTCACCCACGCCAACCAGCTCGCCGCGATGCCGTCGCTGCACGTGGCCTGGTCCGTGTGGGTGAGCCTGGTGCTGGCCAGGGTCGCCGCGCCCCGGCTGGTGCAGGTGCTCGGCCTCGCGCACGTGGCGCTGACGGTCGCCGTGATCGTGGCCACCGCCAACCACTTCGTGCTGGACGCCGTCGGCGGCGCAGTCGCGGTGTGGATGGGCGCGTGGGCTGCCGACCGGTGGCGCCGGCTGCGGGGCGTGCCCGTCGGGCACCCGGTGCCGTCCGCGGACGCGTTCTTCTGGCACGTGGAGACCGCCGGGGCCCCCCAGCACGTGGGTGGGGTGATCATGCTCGAGCCATCCGGCGGGGAGATCGGGCTGCCGACCTTGGAGTCGGTACGCGCGGTGGTGGGCGCCGCGCTGGACTCGCTGCCACGGTTCCGCCAGCGGCTGGTGAGCGGTTCGCGCTGGCGCCGGCCCGTCTGGGTCGACGTCGAGCAGCCCGACCTGGGGTGGCACGTCCACGAGCATGTGCTCCCGGCACCCGGGGGGCGCGACGCGCTACGGGCCTACGTCGCGCAGGTCGCGGCCCGGCCCATGCCCGCCGACCGGCCGCTGTGGCGGGTGGTCATCGTCCGGCGAGTGGGTGGGGGCCAGTCCGCAATGTTGTTCCTCGTCCACCACACGATCGCCGACGGCATCGGGATCGTCGTTCACGCCCTCCAGCTGTTCCGGCCCTCGTTCGTGCTGCCGGGCGCGGCGCCGGCGCGGCCCGCGTGGGCCGGTCGCGGGTTCGGTACCGCGGTCGGTCTGGCCCAGCTCGCCACCGACGGCACGCCGAAGGCGGCTCTGAGCTCTGGCACGTCGCCGGACCGGAGCTTCGGCATGGTGTCGATCGATCTGCAGACGATGCGGTCCGTCGCGGCCGCCTGCCACTGCCGCGTGACCGACGTGCTGCTGAGCGGCGTCGCCGGTGCGATCACCCGGGTGCACCCCGAGCTCGCGGCCAGGGTGGGGTTCCGGCTCCGGGTGGCCGTTCCGTCGCTGCTCAGGGCCCCGGGTGCGGGCGCCGAAGGCAACGTGACGTCAGCCGTGATGGTCGACCTGCCGCTCGACGCGATGCCGGAGCGGGAGAGGTTGACCCGGGTCGCGGCGGTGACGTCGCGGCTGCGAACCCCTACCCGCGCCCTCGGGTCGCGCTTCGTGATGGCGCACGTTCTGGCGGTGGTGCCCGAGCCCGCCGCGAGCTGGTTCGCCCGCACGGTCTACGGGCGCCGGTTCTTCCACGCCATCGTGTCCAACATGCCGGGGCCGACCGAGCAGCTGCACATGGCCGGCGTACCGCTGCGCGACGTGCTCCCCGTTGTGCCGCTGGCTCCTGGAGCCCCGATCGCCGTGGGCGCACTCGGCTGGAACGGCGTGTTCGGCGTGGGCCTCACCAGTGACCCAGCGGTCTTCGATGCCCAGCTCCTGTGCGACGCACTGGGCACGATCGTGGCGGGGCTGTCCGCCGCGGACACTCAGTCCTCCGCCGGTGGGCCCCACGCCACCGCGAGGAAGAGCCGCGCCCGCCGATCGGGGTCGTCCATCGCCTCGCCGAGTACGTCGCGCAGCTGGCCGAGCCGGTAGCGGACCGTCTGGGGATGAATGTGCAGCTCGGCGGCGACCGCCTGCCGGTCGCCCAGGTGCCGCAACCAGCAGGTCAGCGTCTCGACGAGCCGGGTCCGGCTCGCCGCCGTGAGGGCGTCGAGGGGCGCGAGCACCTGCCGCCGCAAGGCCCGCATCAGCTGGTCGTCGCCATGCACGATGACCGTGTCGAGGTGCTCGTCGACGAAGACGGGGTCACCGACCAGCACGCTCTGCTGCACGAGTCGCTCCGCCACGATGGCGATCCGGACGCTGGCCGGCAGCAGCCGCAGCGGCACCGCGTGACCCACGACGGCATGGGCGCCCCGCAGTGCCGTCACCAGCCTGTCCCGCTGACCCGGCCCGACCGGGTCCGGGACGATCAAGCCGAACAAGCCGTCCTGGGTGACCCGCAGACAGGCCGAGCCGGCCCGCTCGATCACGGTCCGCGCGACCTCGTCCCGCGGATCGGCCAGCACCACGGCGGCCTCCTCCGGCATCGCCCACCCGGCGCGCACCGCGGCTCGGCGTACCGCCACCGGCGAGGAGCGGCCAGACAGCAGCAGCTGGGTCAGCTCGTCCCGCAGCCGCTCGCGGGCCAACCCGCTCTCGTACTGCTGCAAGGCGTAGCCACGCGCGGAGGCCGACGACAGGTCGCCGACGAACACGAACACCGACTCCGCGAGGGCAGCAAGGACCTCTGGGTCCATCTGCAGCTCCAGCGCCGTGTTGGAGACGTGCCACCACGCCGCCCGGGCACCGACCTGGTACGCCGTGAGCAGCGTGGTCAGGTCCTGGCCCTGCTGCCACTGGACCCTCCCGATCGCCTCGAAGAGGTCGTCGGACTCCCCGTGATGACCGGCGTGGTCGTCGTTCGAGGGGGAGGGACCGACCCTCGCCACGTCGATCAGGCGACGGATGAACGAGCCGCCGGCGGCGGTCAGCTCGTCGCGCTGGTCGACGAGGAACCGCGAGTAGTCCGGCCAGTCCCGCGCGAGCAGCCGCGCCACCTCGTCCAGCAGCTCCGGGAGTTGCACCTGCAGTCGGGCGTCCAGCGCCTCCAACTGTTCCGGAGCGTAGTTGATCTGGGTTCTCACCCCTCCGGTTTACCGCAACTTTTGTGTTTTGGCGACAAAAGTCGGCGGCAAGGATGTGACCATGGGATACAGACGGACGAGCGCGGTGAGAGGAAGCATGGACGCATGCTGGTGACGACTGCACCCACTTGGGCAGGGAGCGGGGCGACCCGCGCCCTGCGACGTCGCGAGCGCGGCGAGAACTTCCCGGTGGCGATGCGTCTGCTGCCGCGGGCGCTGAGCGAGGACCTGCACAACGTCTACGCCGTCGCCCGGCTGATCGACGACACCGGCGACGTCCCGCGCAACGACCGCACCCGCCTGCTGCACGACCTCTCAAGCGACCTGGCCGGGGTCTGGCGACACGTCGAGCCCCGGCACCCGGTGCTCGGACCGCTTGCCCGCACGGTGCGACGACGCGACCTGCCGGAGCAGGCGTTCCAAGACCTCGTGCGCGCCAACCTTCAGGACCAGCAGGTCCAGCGGTACCGGACGTTCGACGACCTGCTCGGCTACTGCGCGCTGTCGGCCAACCCGGTGGGCCGGATCGTGCTCGCGGTGTTCGGCGTCGCGACTGCCCAGCGGGAGGCGTGGTCCGATCAGGTCTGCACCGCGCTGCAACTGCTCGAGCACTGGCAGGACGTGGCCGAGGACCGGCGGCTCGGCCGCATCTACCTGCCGCTCGACGACTTGGCCGAGTTCGGTGTGCAGGAGCGCGACCTCGACGGCCCCCGTGCCGTGCCCGCCCTGCGCCGGCTGATGGCGCACGAGATCTCCCGGGCGGCCCGACTGCTGGACGCCGGCGCACCGCTCGTGGCCGATCTCCACGGTTGGTCACGCGTGGCGGTGTCCGGCTACGTCGCCGGCGGCAGGGCCGCCGTCGATGCGCTCTGGCGTACCGGCGGGGACGTTCTCGGTCACGGCACCGCCGCGCGGAAGACAGACACGGCACGACACCTGGCGGTGCTGCTGGCCGGTGAAGTCCGTAGGCCGGCGCGATGACGACGGCGCAGACGACGGTGCGCGAGGCGTACTCCGTCTGTGCGCAGATCACCCGGGCGCAGGCACGCAACTTCCACTACGGCATCGCCCTGCTGCCGTCCGACCGGCGGCGTGCGCTGTGCGCGATCTACGCCCTGGCCCGCCGGATCGACGACATCGGCGACGGTGACCTGCCGACGTCGACCAAGGCGGGGGCGCTGGAGTCGCTGCGCGCCGCGCTGTCCGAGGTCGACGCGAGCAGCGACCCCGTTCTCGTCGCCGTGGCGGATGCGGCGCGTCGGTTCCCGATCCCGATGCCGGCCTTCGGCGAGCTGATCGACGGCGTTGCCATGGATGTCAACGGTGTCAGCTACGCGTCCTTCGACAACCTCGTCGACTACTGCCGCTGCGTCGCGGGATCGATCGGCCGGCTGTGTCTCGCGGTGTTCGGGCACGCCGACGAGCCACGCGCGGCGACGTACGCCGACCAGCTCGGCATCGCCTTGCAGCAGACCAACATCATCCGCGACGTACGCGAGGACCTGCTGGCCGGCCGGGTCTACCTTCCGCAGGAGGACCTGGACCGCTTCGGCGTGAAGCTGCGGCTCGACGAGCACGGCGCCCTCGACGACCCCGACGCGCGACTCGCGGAGCTGCTCCGGCACAGCTGCCGGCGAGCCCGCGACTGGTACTCCCTGGGCAGCCGCCTCCTCCCGCTGCTGGACGGCCGCAGCCGCGCGTGCTGCCTGGCGATGTCCGGCATCTATGCGAGCCTCCTGAACCGGATCGAGGCGGACCCCCCGCTCGTCTACGAGCACCGACTGTCGGTGTCGCCCTGGAGCAAGGCGGCCGTGGCCGCCGCGGCCCTGGCGGGGCGGTCCCGATGACTCGGGTCGCCGTCATCGGCGGTGGGCTCGCCGGGATCACGGCGGCGCTGCGGTGCGCGGACGCCGGGTGTGAGGTCCGGCTGCTGGAGTCAAAGCCGTGGCTGGGCGGCCTCACCCACTCATGGCGCCGCGACGACGCCTGGGTCGACAACGGCCAGCACGTGTTCTTGCGCTGTTGCACTTCCTACCTCGCGTTGCTGGACCGGATGGGGGTGTCCGACCTGGTCAACCTTCAATCCCGGTTGGACATCCAGGTGCGCAGTGCGTTGTCTCCGCGGGCGTGCCGGTTGCGTCGCAACCGGATGCCTGCGCCGCTGCATCTGCTGGGGTCGATCGCCGGCTACCGCTGGCTGACCCTGCGGGAGCGGCTGCGCTTCGCACGTGCTGCGCTGGCCCTGCGGTCCGTGGACACCGCCGACCCGCGTACCGACGAGCAGACGTTCGGGGACTGGTTGGTCCAGCACGGGCAGAGCCCACGGGCCATCGAGGCGTTGTGGGAGCTGGTCTCCGTGGCGACGCTCAACGCCCGCGCGCACGACGCGTCGCTGTCGCTGGCGGCGACCGTGTTCCAGGTCGGTCTGCTGCGAGACGGTTCTGCCGGCGACCTGGGCTGGCCGCTGGTGCCGCTGCGGACCCTGCATGGAGACGCGGCGGCGCGCGCCCTGGCACAGGCAGGTGTCGACGTCCTGACCAGGCGCAAGGTGACGGCGTTGCGTCAGGCCGGCGGCTGGTCCTTGGACGCGGGCCAGGCGGTGGAGGTCACCGCGGACGCCGTCGTGCTCGCGGTGCCGCCCGCGGCGGCTGAGCGCCTGCTGCCGGCAGCGGCGATCGACCTCCCAGCCGGCTGGTCGGGGCGGCTCGGTGCCTCCCCGATCGTCAACGTGCACGTGCGGTACGACCGCCAGGTGCTCGACGAGCCGTTCCTCGCCGCCGTCGACGGACCGGTCCAGTGGGTGTTCGATCGGACGAGGTCGTCCGGAGTGCGGTCGGGTCAATACCTCGTGGTGTCGTTGTCGGCGGCCCAAGACCTGATAGACCTGCCCACGTCCGCATTGTGCGACCTCCTGCTGCCAGGGCTGCAGAGCCTGCTGCCACGCAGTCGGAACGCCGCTGTCCAGGAGGTGTTCGTGACCAGGGAGCGGCAGGCCACGTTCTGGCCGGCGCCGGGGTCGGCGCGGCTACGCCCGCCTTCTGCCACGTCCGTTCCTGGGCTGTTCCTCGCGGGAGCGTGGACCGACACCGGGTGGCCGGCCACGATGGAGGGCGCGGTCCGCAGCGGCGACAACGCCGCCCGGATGGTGCTGCAGTCGACACCCTCGGCGTGTCGGGAGGTGGCCGCGTGACCCTTGCCGAACGTCGAGTCCGGACCCTGCAGGCGCCCCAGGTGCTGCATCACAGCAGGGACTTGATCCTGCCTGCGCTCCATGACGCCGTGCTGCGGCTGGACCCCTCGATGCGGTCCGTGGTCTCGTACCACCTTGGCTGGAGCGACGAGAATGGCGAGCCGGCCGAGGCCGACGGAGGCAAGGCCGTCCGGCCCGGGTTGGCGCTGCTGTCCGCCGAGGCCGGCCGTGCGCCACGGGAGGTCGGTGTCCCCGGCGCCGTCGCCGTGGAGCTGGTGCACAACTTCTCGCTCGTGCACGACGACGTCATGGACCACGACGAGACCCGACGGCACCGCCGAACGGTCTGGGCGGTGTGGGGCACGTCGACCGCGATCCTCGCCGGTGACGCCATGCTGTCCCTGGCGCACGAGGTGCTGCTGGACCCCGAGCTCGAGCACGGCGAGGCCGCCGGACGGCTGCTCGCCTCCGCGACCCGCGAGCTGATCCGCGGGCAGGTCCAGGACCTCGCCTTCGAGTCGCGCGCCGACGTATCCCTCGATGCGTGCCTGGACATGGCTGCCGGCAAGACCGGGGCCCTGTTGTCAGCCAGCGCGGCCGTCGGCGCGGTCCTCGCCGACGCGTCGCCGGCCGTCGTCGAGGCATTGGCTGCCTATGGCTCGCACCTCGGGATCGCGTTCCAGCTCGTCGACGACCTGCTCGGGATCTGGGGGGACCCCGCCGTCACCGGCAAGCCGGTGTTCTCCGACCTCCGCGCCCGCAAGTGCACCCTTCCGGTGACGTACGTGCTGGAGCAGGGAGGCAGTCAGGGTCGGTTGCTCGCCGAGCTCCTCACCGACCCCTCGGAGCGAAGCGACCAGGACCTGGCGGCGGCCGCCGACCTGGTCGAGAGCGGCGGAGGTCGCCGCTGGGCGCAGACCGAGACGGGCCACCGCGCCGAGCTGGCTGAGCAGGCCCTCGACTCGGCCCCGATCCCACCGGACATCGTCGCGGAGCTGCTGCAGCTCGGCCGCTTCCTGGTGAGCAGGGAGGCCTGATGAGCGACCAGACCTCCACGCGTACCCCCAGCCAGGCGTTGGACCAGGCGGTGGAACACCTGCTCGCCCTGCAGCACGCCGACGGGTGGTGGAAGGGCGAGCTTGCGACCAACGTGACGATGGACGCCGAGGACCTACTGCTGCGCGAGTTCCTCGGCATCCGGACCGCAGAGGTCACCGCACCGGCGGCCCGGTGGATCAGGTCGCAGCAGCGAGCCGACGGCACCTGGGCCAACTTCCACGGCGGTCCCGGCGACCTGTCCACCACGGTCGAGGCGTGGACCGTGCTCCGGCTGGCAGGGGACGATCCCGACGCGCCGCACATGCTCAAGGCCGCTGCTTTCGTCCTCGCCGGCGGCGGAGTCGAGCGCAGCCGGGTGTTCACGCGCATCTGGCTGGCGCTGTTCGGCTTGTGGAGGTGGTCGGACCTGCCGGACCTTCCGCCGGAGCTGATCTTCCTGCCCCGGTGGGCTCCGTTGAACGTCTATGACTGGGCTTGCTGGGCACGACAGACGATCGTTCCGCTCACCGTGGTCGCGTCGCTGCGTCCGGTGCACCCGGTGCCGTTCGACATCGAGCCGCTGCGCAGCGGGGACCCTGCGCCGCCACCGGCAGCCCTGACCAGCACCGCCGGCGCCTTTGGCCGCCTCGACCGGTTGCTGCACGCGTACGCCCGGCACCCGGTCCGGCCGTTGCGCCGGCTGGCGATGCGCCGTGCCGGCGAGTGGATCCTGGCCCGCCAGGAGGCGGACGGCGGCTGGGGCGGGATCCAACCCCCGTGGGTCTACTCCCTGCTCGCGCTGCACCTGCTCGGCTATCCGCTGGACCATCCCGCGATGCGTGCGGGCGTCGCCGGCCTCGAAGGCTTCCTGGTGCACGAACCGTCACCGGACGGACCCGTCCGCCGCCTCGAGGCGTGCCAGTCCCCGGTGTGGGACACCGCGCTCGCGGTCGCCGGCCTGCTCGATGCCGGTGTGGCCCCGGACCACCCCGGTGTCGTCAAGGCGACGGACTGGCTGCTGGGCGAGCAGATCCACGACGGCGGCGACTGGCAGGTGCGCCGACCGGACGTACCGCCGGGCGGGTGGGCGTTCGAGTTCGCCAACCGTGGCTATCCCGACATCGACGACACCGCAGAGGTGGTGCTGGCGCTGCGACGGGTGGACCATCCGGACCGCGACCGGATCGTCGGCGCCGTCGACCGCGGCATCGCCTGGACCCGCGGCATGCAGTCCCGGGACGGGGGATGGGGTGCGTTCGACGCCGACAACACCCGCACCCTCGCCACCCAGCTGCCGTTCTGCGACTTCGGTGCCGTCATCGACCCGCCGTCCGCCGATGTGACCGCGCACGTCGTCGAGATGCTCGCCGCAGCGGGGGAAGGCAGCAGCCCAGACTGCCGCGAAGGCGTGCGCTGGCTGCTCGACGCCCAGGAGACGGACGGTTCGTGGTTCGGCCGCTGGGGTGCCAACTACGTCTACGGCACCGGTGCCGCCGTACCCGCCCTCGTCGCGTCCGGGATACCGGTCGACGCCGCACCGATACGCCGGGCGGTCCACTGGCTGGAGGCGCACCAGAACACCGACGGCGGATGGGGTGAGGACCTGCGTTCCTACGCTGATCCTTCCTTGGCAGGGCGTGGCGAGTCGACCGCGTCCCAGACGGCGTGGGCACTGCTCGCGTTGCTGGCGGCCGGCGAGGGATCGGAGGCGGTCGAACGCGGCGTGGGCTGGCTGGTCGACACCCAACGTCTCGACGGCACCTGGGACGAGGACCTCTACACCGGGACCGGCTTCCCGGGCGACTTCTACATCAACTACCACCTCTACCGCTTGGTGTTCCCGGTGTGGGCGCTCGGGCGGTACGTCGCTGGGAGGTCTCGATGACCGATCCGCAGGCCACCGTGTGCACACCGCTACGGATCGAGCAGGCCGCCCTGCGCGGGCGGACGGCAACGCCCGTCGTCCGCACCGGACGCGGTCCCGGCGGGCGGGTCGGTCGCCGCGGACCCGCCCTGGTCGTCGGCGTGGCCGGCGGGCTGAGCGACCGCGTCAGCCCCGGCGACCTCGTGGTGGCCGACCAGGTGACCGGCGACGGGACCGCCGTGGACTGCCACGTGGCGCCGCTGCTCGTCGGCGCACTTCGCCGGGCCGGGCTGACCGTCCACGAAGGCACGATCTGCTCCACCGACCATGTCGTCGCCGGTGCCGAACGCGCCGAGCTAGCCCGCTCCGGCGCGCTCGCCGTCGACACCGAGTCCGCCTATCTGGGCCGCGAGGTGCCGGACGGTCAGCTGGCGGTGCTGCGCGCTGTGGTCGACACCGCCGCCCACCCGCTGCGTCGGCCGGGCACGGCGCGACGTGGCATCCAGGCCTTGAGGTCCTTGCGCCTGGCAGCACCTGTCATCGACCAGTGGGCGGCTGCAGTCGGCGAACGCGACGTCATCCTGGCGGCGCCGCGGTCCTTCTGCGCAGGGGTCGAGCGGGCCATCGAGGTGGTCGAGCGGGCGCTGCAGATCCATGGCAGCCCGGTCTACGTACGACGCCAGATCGTGCACAACATCCACGTCGTCCGCGACCTCGAACGGCGCGGTGCCGTGTTCGTCGAGGAGGTCGACGAGGTCCCCGACGGCAGCGTGCTGGTGTTCGCCGCACACGGCGTCTCGCCCTCGGTGCGCGCGGCCGCGGCGGCCCGCGACCTGCAGGTGATCGACGCGACCTGCCCGCTGGTGTCCAAGGTGCACACGGAGGTACGCCGGTTCGCGAGCAGGGACGCCACCGTGTTCCTGATCGGGCACCACGACCACGAGGAGGTCGTCGGCACCCGCGGGGAGGCGCCCGAGCACGTCACCGTCGTCGCCAACGCGAAGGAGGCCGCGCGGGTGCAGGTCCGGGACCCCAGCAAGGTGGCCTACGTTATGCAGACCACGCTGGCGGTCGACGAGGCCGAGCAGACCGCCGCCGTGCTGAGGTCTCGGTTCCCGACACTGAACGCCCCGCGACGCGACGACATCTGCTACGCGACCACCAACCGCCAGCAGGCCGTCCGTACCGTCGCCCGAGAGTCCGACCTCCTGCTCGTGGTCGGGTCACCCAACTCGTCCAACTCCCACCGGCTGGTTGAGGTGGCGGTAGGCGAAGGCGTCGAAGCGCACCTGATCGACGATGCCGGCGACATCGACCTCGCCTGGCTGGCCGGGCGACGACGGATCGGCGTCACCGCTGGCGCGTCCGCACCACCGGCGCTCGTCGACGGTCTCGTCCGCTGCCTGTCAGGCCTCGGTCCAGTGCGGGTCCGCGAGACGTCCGTCATCGAGGAGAACGTCCAATTCACCCTTCCGCGAGAGGTGGTCTGACTGTGTCCATGCCTGTCCGACAGTCGATCCGGCTAGGCGGCTACCTGGCCAAGCAGAAGTTCCTGCGCCGGGAGAAGTTCGCCCTGCTCGTCGAGCTGGAGCCGTTGTTCGCCTGCAACCTGAAGTGCGCGGGCTGCGGCAAGATCGCCCACCCAGCGGACGTCCTGAAGCAGCGGATGCCGGTGGAGCAGGCGGTTGCGGCCATCGAGGAGAGCGGTGCCCCGATGGTGTCCATCGCCGGCGGCGAGCCGTTGATGCACCCCCAGATCGACGAGATCGTCCGCCAGCTCCTCGACCGCAACAAGATCGTCTTCCTGTGCACCAACGCAGTGCTGATGCCACGGCACATGCACAAGTTCAAGCCGCACCGCAACTTCTCCTGGATGGTGCACATCGACGGTCTCCGCGAGCGCCACGACGCATCGGTGTGCAAGGACGGCGTGTTCGACCAGGCGGTGGCGGCGATCAAGGACGCCCAGGCGGCCGGCTTCCGGGTGATGACCAACACGACGTTCTTCGACACCGACAGCCCGCAGGACGTCATCGACGTCCTCGACTACCTCAACGACGACCTGCAGGTCGACAACATGCAGATCTCCCCCGCCTATGCCTACGAGAAGGCGCCGGACCAGGACCACTGGCTGGGCCCCGAGCAGACCAGGCAGCTGTTCGCGAAGGCGTTCGGAGACGGCCGGCGCAAGAAGTGGCGGCTCAACCACTCGCCGATCTTCCTGGACTTCCTCGAGGGCAAGCGCGACCTCGCCTGCACGGCGTGGTCGATCCCGTCGTACTCCCTGAAGGGCTGGCAGCGTCCGTGCTACCTGCTCGACGACGGCTATGTCGGCAGCTATCGCGAGCTGTTGGACGACACGGACTGGAGCAAGTTCGGGCGTGGCAACGATCCGCGCTGCGCCAACTGCATGGCCCACTGCGGCTACGAACCGACGGCGGTCGTGGCGACGATGTCCTCGCTGCGAGAGTCGGTACGCGCGGTCGTCGGGTCATGACCACACAGGTCGCCTCGTCGGCGGGGTTGCTCGGTCGCTGCGACGTGCGCGCCCTGACCGAGGGCGAGGTGGCGCGATTGGCACACGAGATCCGCTCGCTGCTCGTCTCGTCGGTGACCCGCACTGGCGGCCACCTGGGTCCCAACCTCGGGGTGGTCGAGCTCACGATCGCGCTGCACCGGGTCTTCGACTCCCCCACCGACCCGATCGTCTGGGACACCGGCCACCAGGCGTACGTCCACAAGCTCCTGACCGGGCGCGCGGATGCGTTCGGCACGCTGCGTCAGCCGCACGGCCTGTCCGGCTACCCGAACCGCAACGAGAGCGTGCACGACGTGGTCGAGAACTCGCACGCCTCCACCGCGCTGTCCTACGCGGACGGGCTGGCCAAGTCGTTCGAGGTGCTGGGCACCGGAGATCGCCGGGTCGTCGCGGTGATCGGGGACGGCGCCATGACCGGCGGCTTGGCGTGGGAGGCCCTGAACAACATCGGCCGCTCCCGTCGTCCGCTGGTGGTGGTGCTCAACGACAACGGCCGGTCCTATGCGCCGACGGTCGGGGCACTGGCGCACCACCTCGCCGAGCTGAGGGCCGGGGAGGCTGCCGGCAACGTGTTCCGCGACCTCGGGGTCGACTACCTCGGCCCGGTCGACGGTCACGACGTGGCGGCCATGGAGGTCGCGATGCGCGCCGCCCGGTCCATGTCGCGTCCAGTGGTCGTGCACTGCGTCACGCGCAAGGGTGCGGGATACGCCCCGGCCGAGACTGACGAGGCGGACCGGCTGCACACCGTGCCGCCGGTGACGCCCTCCGGCGCTGTGGAGGCACCGCCGTCCAGCCCCGCCTGGACCGACGTGTTCGCCGACGAGCTGGTGCGGATCGGTGAACGCCGTCGTGATGTGGTCGCCGTGACTGCGGCGATGCTCAGGCCGACCGGTCTCCACCCGTTCGCGTGCCGCTACCCCGACCGCGTCTACGACGTGGGCATCGCCGAACAACATGCGGTCGCCTCGGCGGCCGGCTTGGCCACCGGCGGGCTGCACCCGGTCGTCGCCATCTACTCGACGTTCCTGAACCGGGCGTACGACCAGGTGCTGATGGACGTGGCCCTGCACCGGATGCCAGTGACGTTCGTGCTGGACCGGGCCGGCATCACCGGGCCGGACGGACCGTCGCACCACGGCATCTGGGACACCTCGCTGCTCGGCTCCGTACCCGGGATCAGGATCGCGGCGCCGCGCGATGCCACCCGGTTGCGCGCTCAGCTGGACGAGGCGGTCGAGTGGGCCGAGGGACCGACCGTCGTGCGGTTCCCCAGGGGGAGGGTCGGCGACGACATGCCAGCGCTCGACCGACTCGGCGCCGCTGAGCTGCTCACCGAACCAGGCGCACCCGCGGACGTCCTGCTGCTGCCGGTCGGCCCACTGGCCCGCGAGGCGTTGGCGGCGGTCGACCTGCTGGCGCGGGACGGCATCCGCGCGACCGTCGTCGACCCATGCTGGATCGCGCCGATCGATCCCACCGTGCTGATGGCCGCGGCCGACCACCACCTGGTGGTGACGGTGGAGGACAACACGGTTGCCGGAGGCTTCGGCGAGACGCTGTGCCGAGGGCTGCGCTCGGTGGGGATCGCCGTTCCGGTGCTGACGCTGGGGCTGGCCGGAGGCTTCGTGGCCGCCGGAGAGCGTGCCGCGCTGCTCGCGGAGCACGGCCTCGACGCCGGTGGCATTGCGCGCGCCGTGCGTCGCGCCCGCTGACCGATCTCGAGCCGGTTTCGGCCCACTAATCCCGGCTTCACACGCCGTGCGTACCGCCGAATCGGGCAATTCGGGCGGCTGACGGTACCGGCGGCGTGTGAAGCGGTTTGCGCCATCACTGCGCGAAACCGCCAAGGGTCGCGTCGGTAGGCTGGCGCGAGTGAGCATCCGCCTGTACGACACCGCCACCCGCGAGGTCCGTGACTTCGTGCCGGTGCACGACGGTCAGGTCGGGGTCTACCACTGTGGGCTGACCGTGCAGGCCGCACCTCATGTCGGGCACATCCGCAAGGAGGTCGTGTTCGACATCTTGCGGCGGTGGTTCGAGCACGCCGGCTACACGGTGACGCTCGTCGCCAACGTGACCGACATCGACGACAAGGTGCTGACGAAGTCCGCCGAGCGCCGCATCGAGTGGTGGGCCCTCGCCTACGCCAACGAGCGTGCCCTGCACGACGCGTACGCGGTGCTCGGCTGCCTGCCGCCGGCGTACGAGCCGAGGGCGACCGGTCACGTCCCCGAGATGCTCGAGATGATCGCGACCCTGATCGACAAGGGGCATGCCTACGCCGCCGCCGACGGTTCCGGCGACGTCTATTTCGACGTCCGAAGCTGGCCCGACTACGGCCAGCTGTCCCGGCAGCGCATCGACGACATGGAGGCGGCGGTGGACGCCGATCCGCGGGGCAAGCGGGATCCGCGCGACTTCGCGCTGTGGAAGGGCCACAAGCCGGACGAGCCCGCCACCGCGTCCTGGCCGACGCCGTGGGGCCGGGGCAGGCCGGGCTGGCACCTCGAGTGCTCGGCGATGGCGGCGAAGTACCTCGGCGACGAGTTCGACATCCACGGCGGCGGCCTCGACCTGCGGTTCCCGCACCACGAGAACGAGCTGGCGCAGTCGCGAGCGGCCGGCCAGCGGTTCGCCCGCACCTGGATGCACAACGCGATGGTCACGACCGCCGGCGAGAAGATGTCGAAGTCGATGGGCAACTCCGCCCTGGTCAGCGAGGTGGTCAAGCGGTTCCGCCCCGTGGAGCTGCGCTACTACCTCGTCGCGCCGCACTATCGCTCGATCGTGGAGTTCTCCGACGAGTCCGTCGCGGAGGCGGCCGCCGCCTACCGCCGGCTCGAGGGTTTCGTCGTGCGCGCCACCGAGGTCACCGGCGGCGTCGACCCGACGCGTGGCGTGCTGTGCACGGAGTTCATGGCCGCGATGGACGACGACCTGGGAGTTCCAGCGGCGCTCGCCAGCGTGCACGACCTCGTACGCGAAGGCAACCGGCTGCTCGCGGACGGCGATTCGCCTTCCCTGCATGGGGTTTTGGCATCGGTGCGCGCCTCGCTCGGCGTACTCGGCCTCGACCCCTTGTCGGCACCGTGGGTTGCCCAGGGTGGGGACGACGCGGCCTTGCGCGCGGCGGTGGATGCCCTGGTCAGGGGGTTGGTGGATCAGCGCCAGCGCGCCCGGGAGGTCAAGGACTACGCCCTCGCGGACGCGGTCCGTGACCAGCTGCACGCGGCCGGGGTGGACGTCGAGGACACACCGGCTGGTCCGCGCTGGACTCTGTCCGGTCGAGAGGACTGACCGTGCCGGGGAACAGCAAGCGCCGTGGAGCCGTGAAGACGAGCGGCAAGGGCAACCCGACTGCCGGTTCGGGCGGACGCCGACGGCGCGCCCTCGAGGGCAAGGGCCCCACGCCCAAGGCGGAGGAGCGCGAGGGCCATGTCGCCTACAAGCGTGCCCGCGCCGCCGAGCGCAAACCGACGGGACGCCCACCGCACAAGGGTTCCATGCGCGGCGGGGACCACGACACCGAGTGGGTCGCCGGCCGCAACGCGGTGGTCGAGGCGTTGCGCGCAGGCGTCCCGGCTCAGACCGTCTACGTCGCCGAAGGCACCGAGCGTGACGCCCGGGTTCGGGAGATCTTCGGCCTGGTTGCCGATCGCGGCTTGGCGCTGCTCGAGGTCGGTCGGAGCGAGCTCGACCGCATGACCGACGGCGCGGTCCATCAAGGCGTGGCGGCGAAGATCCCGGCCTACGAGTACGCGCACCCAGACGACCTCGTCACCACCGCGCACGACGCGGGCGAGTTGCCGCTGATCGTGATGCTCGACAGTGTCACCGACCCCCGCAACCTCGGGGCCGTGATCCGCTCCGCCTCGGGCTTCGGCGCGCATGGCGTGGTCATCCCGGAGCGACGGTCGGCGGGCATGACCGCTGCGGCGTGGAAGACGTCGGCTGGCGCCGCCGCCCGGATCCCGGTTGCGCGCACCGTGAACCTCACCCGCCAGCTCAAGGCGTACCAAGCTGCGGGGCTGATGGTCGCCGGCCTGGCCGCCGAGGGAGAGGTGGCGCTTCCCGCCCTCGACCTCGTCGACGGCCCGCTCGTGCTGGTGGTCGGGTCGGAGGGCAAGGGGCTGTCCAGGCTGGTCAGTGAGACGTGCGACGTGCACGTGTCGATCCCGATGGCTTCCGGGCTGGAGTCCCTGAACGCCGGGGTGGCGGCCGGGATCGCGTTGTACGACATCGCTCGTCGGCGCGGTCTCAGGCGATGATCGCCGCGTGCACCTCCTCGCCGTAGCATCGGGCCCATGCCAGTCGACCGTCTGCTCCCCACGCCCGAGGCTCATGACCTCCTCGCCCTGACGCGAAAGATCGCCTCGGAGCAGCTGGCCCCGCGTGCCAGCCTCGACGAGGCGGAGGCACGCTTCCCGCGCGACGCGTTTAAGCTGCTCGGCCACGCCGGGCTGTTGAGCCTGCCCTACCCGCAGGAGTACGGCGGCGGCGACCAGCCGTACGAGGTCTACCTGCAGATGCTGGAGGAGATCGCCGGCGCCTGGATGAGCGTAGGCGTGGGTGTCTCGGTGCACTCGCTTGCCTGCTACGGGGTCGCCGAGCACGGCACGGACGAGCAGCGGGCGCGGCTGCTGCCGGACCTGCTGGGCGGTGACCTGCTCGGTGCCTACTGCCTGTCGGAGCCGCAGGCGGGCTCGGACGTGGCCGGCATGACGACCAAGGCGGTACGCGATGGCGGCGACTACCTGCTGACCGGGACCAAGGCCTGGATCACCCACGGCGGCCATGCCGACTTCTACCTCGTGTTCGCGCGCACGTCGACCGACCGGACCCGCGGCATCTCGACGTTCCTCGTCCGTGGGGATGCGGACGGCCTGTCGTTCGGCGCGCCCGAGTCGAAGATGGGGCTGACCGGGTCGACCACCACGCAGGTGATCCTGGACCGCGTGCGCGTCCCCGCGCGGGACCGGATCGGCGACGAGGGTGCCGGCATGGGCATCGCGCTCCGGGCACTCGACTCCGGTCGGCTCGGCATCGCCTCCTGCGCCGTCGGCCTGGCCCAGGCGGCCCTCGACGAGGCAACGCGGTACGCCGGCGAGCGCCAGCAGTTCGGACGGCCGATCGGTGAGTTCCAGGGGCTCGGCTTCCTGCTGGCCGACATGGCCGCGGCGACCGAGTCGGGGCGTGCGACCTACCTGCACGCGGCCCGGCTGCGAGACGCCGGCCACCCGTTTAGCCGGGCCGCCTCGGTGGCGAAGCTGGTCGCCACCGACGGGGCGATGAAGGTCTCCACCGATGCTGTCCAGGTGCTCGGGGGCTACGGCTACACCCGCGACTTCCCGGTCGAGCGCTTGATGCGCGAGGCCAAGGTGACCCAGATCTTCGAGGGCACCAACCAGATCCAACGGATGGTGATCGCCCGCGACCTGCTGCGCCGTGGGGGATGAGCCTCACTCCGTGGATTGCTGTGACTCGGGTGCCGCGGCGACCTGCCTGGGCATGATCGAGCCGACGTAGTCTCGGGCCGCCTCCAGCAGGTCGACCTCCTTGCCCGCGCGCTCCGACAGGAACCAGCGGTGTGTGAGCACGTCGTGGAAGAACTCTTGCGGCTCCACGGTCGCCCGCGCGTACGCCGGGATCGTCGCCTGCATCGGCTCGTAGACATTGGTCAGCCAGCGATGCGCGACGACCATCGGGTCGTCGCCCTGCAGGCCGAGCGTGGCGGTGAACGCGTCGAGGTCGTTGAGCAGCCGACGTGCCTGTTCCTCCTCGACGTCGAGCCCGGTCAGTCCCTGCAGGCGGCGGGCATGGTGTCCTGCCTCGACGACCTTGGGCTGGATCCGCACTGTGCAGCCACCGAGGTCGGTGACGATGTCGAGCTCGTCGACGTCGAAGCCGAGGTCGTTGAGCCGCTGGATGCGTCGCTCGATCCGCCACATCTGGTCGACGTCGAACTCCTCGGCGCCGGTGAGCATCTGCCAGAGGTCGTTGTAGCGGGCCTGGACCCGCTCGACCAGCGCCGCAGCGTCCACCTGTTCCGACAGCAGCTGTCCGGCCTGCAGGTCGAGGAGCTCGCCGAACACATTGGTGCCGAGGAGGTCCAGGTCGTAGTCGCGCTGGCCGGTGCTCAAGGTCGGGTGCAGCTCGCCGGTCTCGGCGTCCACCAGATAGGCCGCGAACTCGCCGGCGCTGCGGCGGAACAACGTGTTGGACAGCGAGCAGTCACCCCAGAAGAAGCCGCCCAGATGCAGCTTGACCAGCAGCACCACCAGCGCGTCCACGACCCGGTCCATGGTGTCCTCGAGCAGGGGGTGGGAGAACAACGCGCGGTACGGCAGCGAGTGCGCGAGATGCCGGGTGACCAGCGCGGGCTCGATCTCCTCACCCGTCGAGGACTGGCGGCCGGTGACGATGCCGACGGCGGTGACCGCCGGGAGGTGGAGTCGGCGCAGATTGCGGAGCATGGAGTACTCCGCGTTTGCCCAGCTCTCCCGGGTCTCCTTCACCGCATAGACGCCGGACGGCAGCCGTACGAAGCGGACTACGTGTCTGCTGATGCCGCGAGCCAACGGCACTTGAAGCGAGTCCGGCCATTGCTCCAGAGGTTCGTCCCAGGGGAGCTGGACCAGCGCCGGGTCGGGTTGTGCGGCCAGCAGTCGCAGCGGCATAGGTCCACTATGTCGTGCCGGCCGGACCCAGGACCGTGTCGAGGTAGTCGTTGCCGAACACGCCCTCGGGATCGAGCGCGCGGCGTACCGCCAAGAAGTCGTCGAAGCGGGGGTAGCGCGGGCGGAGTGTGTCGGCGTGCTGGGAGTGCAGCGTGCCCCAGTGCGGACGGCCCTCGTGCTCGTTCATAATCGCCTCGACCGCCGCGAAGTAGGCGCGTGGGTCGATCCGGTGGTACTGGCGGACGGCGATGTAGGCGTTGGCACGGTCGTAGCCGGTGGACAGCCAGATGTCGTCGGCGGCGGCGAACCGGACCTGGACGGGGAAGCCGACGGTGTCGTTGCCGGCGTCGACCCACGACTGCACGGCTCGCAGCGCGGCTACGAGGCGCTCGCGCGGGATCGCGTACTCCATCTCGCGGAAGCGCACTCGCCGCGGCGAGACGAACACCCGGGCGGAGTTGTCGACGTACTCGCGCGCCGCCACAGCGCGAGCCGCTATCGCGTTGCTGCGCGGGGTCAGTCGTCGTTGCCGGGCGCCGAGCCGGTTGACCACCTCGAAGAGGCCGTTGCCGATCAGCTCGTCGCCGACGAAGCTGCGGAGCCGACCGACCGGCTGCCGCTCGATCTTGCTGTCCACCCGGTTGTTGCGCTTGGTCAGCGTGCGGGTGGTGTGCAGGAACCAGTAGAACTCGAAGTGGTCGTTACCGTCCGCCAGCTCGTCGACACGATCCAGCACCTCGTTGAGCCGCATCGGTTCCTCGGCCGCGTGCAGCAAGAAGGCGGGCACGCACTGGAGCGTCACCGCAGCCACCACACCGAGCGCGCCGAGGCCGATCTGGGCCGCGGCGAAGACGTCCGGCCGTTCCTGTGCCGAGCAGCCGATGAGCTCGCCGTCGGCGGTGATCATCTGCAGCGCATGGACTGCGGTCGCCAACCCGCCCAGCCGCGCGCCGGTGCCATGGGTGCCGGTCGCGAGGGCACCGGCGATGGTCTGCCGGTCGTTGTCGCCGAGATTGGGCATCGCGAGGCCGTGCCGTGCCAGGTGCGCGTTGAGCCGGTGCAGGGGCAGGCCGGCCTGGACCGTGACCAGGCCCGTCGACCGGTCCACGTCGACGACCCGGTCGCATCGGGCCAGGTCCAGCTGGACCCCCTCGGTGACACCGATGGACGTGAACGAGTGGCCGGCGCCGATCGGCTTGACCGGCAGACCGTCGCGGACCGCGGTGGTGATGGCTCGGGCGAGGTCGTCGGTGTTGCGTGGCCGCTCGACCCGGAGCGGCCGGGCCTGCTGGTTGCCCGCCCAGTTGGTCCAGGCAGCGACTTCCGCCGACGGTCCACTCATTCGACCAGCCCGCTCATCCGCAGCCCGCTCATAGGGCCGATCGTAGGGGCGCGGTCGACGGCACCGGTGTCGTTCCTTGCGGCGTCACGGCGTAGAGGCATCCGGTCGGCGACTTCCACAGGTAGATGCCCGGATAGGGCTGCGAGACCTGCCACCTTGCGCCGTGCGTCTTGACCCGGTGGTGGTGTCGGTCGCCTGGACCACCGTTGTCCAGCGAGGTGGGGCCGCGCGGCCACTCCTGGAGATGGTCGTAGTCGCAGCCTCGGGCCGGACGGTCGCAGAACGGGAAGTAGCAGGTGCCGGCCACCAGGCTCACCGCTTCGCGCAGGGTCTCGCCGGGTCGGTAGCCGGCACTGGGTGGCACGGCGTCGAGGTCGATCACGCCCACACCCGCGCCCACAACCTGCGTACGGCCTCCGGGTCGGCCGCACCGGGCCAGTGCCGTCGCTCGCCGCACATCCTTGTCGTCCTCGTCGCCGAGCTTCTTCAACCAGCCGGCCACCTGGTCGAGCTGCTGCTCCCATCGCAACAGTGCGTCGTTGTCGAGGCGGGCCCACATCTCACCGACCCCGTCGGGCCCGGGATCGGTGATCACGCCGCGCTGGTGTCGCCGTTGCTGGCACCGCGTCTCGGCACCGCCCGGGTCCGCGGCGTCGGCGGCGTCGCGGGACATCCGCCGGAGCCTCAGGGGTGTCACCGAGCCGGTCCTGGCGGCGTCAGCCGCCGGCAGGCGGCCACCACGCTGAGCGTCTCGCCGGCATCCAGCCCGGACAGGTCGCACGCGGCGATGGCGGCGGCGAGCTCCGGGCCCGGGACGAGCGTGCAAATGCGGCTATCGAACATACTGACGAGAGTAGGAACTGCCGGCACCGCCCGGGTCGCCGCGGAACATCTGTGCACAACTGGTTCGAGGTCGGCCGGACGACCCCCCTACCATTGCTCCCGCATCCCGCCGGCGTAGCGCAACTGGCAGCGCACTTCACTTGTAATGAAGGGGTTGGGGGTTCGAGTCCCCCCGCCGGCTCCCTCGCGGACCCTCGTCCGGTTCCCGCTAGCCGTTGCGGCCACGGGCCGCGACCGGCCAGACGTCCACGGGTGCCCCGGCACGCAGCACGACGAGCTCGTCGACGAGGTTGACCGCGTTGCAGACGTGGTTGGGGATGACCCGGACTCGTTCGCCGAGCACCGGTGCGTCCCCGGCGACCGTGACGACTCCGTGGTGCTCGGACAACGACTCGACCGTGCAGTCGGGCCACTCGGGGAGCAGACCGTGACCCGGCACCCACGCCGGCCGGTCCATGCCGAGCACCTTGCTGCCGGCGTCAAGCACCAGACGGTCCTTCGTTGGGCGGCTGACCACGGTGGCCTCGACCCACAGGGCGACGTCCGAGGTGCCGCAGACCCCGAGCGCGACCTGCTGGGCGTCGCCGAACACGTAGACGCCGGGGCGGAGCTCGGTGACGTTGTCGCCGGCGAGGCGTGCCGTGGGGGTCGAGCCGCCGCTGCGGACACGTGCAGGCAGGCCGACGTCCGCCAGGGACTGTGCCGCGGTGGCAAGGGCAGCGGCTTCCTGCCGGGCGACCTTCGCGCCGGCGCCGGGCGCGTACCCATGTCCCGGGAACGTGAAGACGCCCTCCACCTCCAGACCGCGGTCGACTGCGGCTAGGGCGACGGCACCCGCGTCGACCGGCCTGGCGCCCGCACGATGGTGTCCACTGTCGATCTCGATCCGCACCCGCACGCAGTCCACTGGCGTACCGCTGTCGCGCAGGGCCGTGGCCAGCCGGCGTGCACCATCGGCCGAATCGATGGCGAGACCGAGCCGGCATCGGTCGGCCAGGTCGCGCAGACGCCGGGCGCGCGGTTCGTCGAACCAGTGCGAGTACGCGATGAACACGTCGTCCACGCCGGCCTCCACGAACACCTCGGCCTCACCGATCGTCGCCACTGTGAGCCCGGCCGCGCCTGCGTCGAGCTGGCGCCGGGCGATCTCCAGGCACTTGTGGGTCTTGGCGTGCGGACGCAGGAGGAACCCGTGAGCGCGGGCGTGCGCCGCCATGCCCTCGATGTTGTGCTGCAGCCGGTCTGCGTCCACCGCCAGGTAGGGTGTGGCGGGCGTCATCGGCGCAGTCGCAGGTAGGGCGCCGGTGGCACCGCGGTGGAGTAGCCGCCGCCGATCGGACGCACCTCGAAGTGCAGGTGGCAGCCGTCGGGGGCGCCGGCGTTGGAGGCCAGCGCGATCCGCTGCCCTGGGCGGACGGAGTCGCCGGCATGCACGAAGACCGTACGTACGTGGCCGATCACGATGTCGACTCCTCGCTCCTGGTGCCGGATCCGGAACGCCCAGGGACCGTAGGCAGAACCCAGGCTTCCGGCCGCCGACGGGTCTACGACCGTCCCGGAAACCGCGGCATACAAGGGGTTTCCGCACGGCATGTCGACGTCGATCCCGTGGTGGAAGCCCTCGCCGTGGGGGCAGCGCGGATCGACGCTGTAGTAAGGCGCAGGGGTGCAGCCGAAGCCGATCATGATGCGGTGAGCCCCGGAGTACCACCGTGACGTGTAGAAGTGCGTGTCGCGAACCCAGAACCGGCGCGCGCCGTCCGGCATCCGCAAGGTCACCGTCGGTGCTGTGTTCGCCGGTGTGGTGGTCGGTGCTGGGCTCGTCGGTGTGCTGGGCTGTTCGGTGGGCGAGCTGGCCAGTTTAGTCGCCGCAGTGGTCACAGTGCTGCCAGTGCTGCCAGTGCAGCCGGTGGCGACGAGCAGCGCCGACATCGCGACCCACGCGAGCTTCATCACCGCGACGACCAGTCGGTGTCGGCTCTGCTCCTCGCTCTCACGCGAGGAGCCTACGAGATCAGGCGAAAGCGCCACTTCGGTACGCCTCGGGCACTTACACTGCTGACCGGCCGGGCCGGTCGGGCCCGCCCAGGGGGGAGGACCCGCGTGACCTTTGCCGCGTACACACCCGCGCCCGATCTGCCCGCGTCGCCCGGGCCGCCTCGTCCACCCGCGGCCGTGAGAGCAGCGATCGTCGGGATCGCGCTGGTGATCGCGATCAGCCTCGCCTCGATGCTTTGGGAGCTTGGCCACCTCGACGGCTTCCGAGCCCAGATCCGCAGCCAGTACGCAGCGAACCCGAGCCCGGGTGTGAGCGAGCGAGCCTACGAGCATTCGGCCGTCATGATCCTTGTGGTGGCGCTGCTCGTCGCCGCAGTGCTGGTCGTGGCGTTCGGCGCCCTCGTGTGCAACTTCTTGTGGCGCGGCCGCCAGTGGGCACGCGTGATCGCCTTCATCTGCGGCGGTCTGGGGATGCTCGGCGGTCCTCTGGCTCTCGTCGAGAACGCCTCGACCGGCGCCCGACTCGTGCAAGGGTTGTCCGCCCTCCTCGACCTCGGCATCGTGATCGCGCTGGCGATGGAGGACTCGTCTCACTTCTTCCGGTCGCGGAAGCAGCACAAGCAGGAGGCGTGGAACCAACGTCTGTGGGAGCAGCGCGAGGAGGCGCGGCGCGCCGCGCC
>JBOHDX010000117.1:0-2560 GCA_050700835.1 Nocardioidaceae bacterium | reverse complement strand
AGACGATGGTCGCGCGGGACGCGCTTCGGTCAGGATCCCCACGCGGCCACCATCGCTGGCGGCATATGGTGATGGGATGGCTAGTACGGACACCGCCTCGCGGGTAGTCGCAGCAGCGGGTGACCGCGTCTACGCAGCTCTCGTCGACCCAGAGGCGTTGGCGGCATGGCTACCTCCCGACGGCATGACCGGCAGATTCGAGCACTTCGACGCGCGGACAGGCGGGTCGTACCGGCTCGTGCTCACCTACGCCGACGCGGCGAGTGCACCGGGTAAGGCCACCGCGGACTCCGACATCGTCGATGTCCGCTTCGTCGACCTCGTCCCTGGTGTGCGGGTGGTGCAGGCAGTGGACTTCGTCTCCGACGATCTCGCCAACGCTGGAACCATGACCATGACCTGGCAACTCACCGGGGTCACCGGTGGGACTCGCGTTGACATTCGCGCCGAGGATGTGCCGACTGGCATCTCCGCAGAAGATCATGCCGCTGGACTCGGCTCTTCACTGGCCAACCTCGCCGCCTACCTCGAGCCGTAACAGGTTCCCGTACTGGTCACGCTCCGCGTGCGGATCCCGCACCGGCGTGCTCCGCGAGACCTTGGCTCCCGACGCTGCGTTCGGGAGGATAGCCGGGCGGCGGTCGCGTGCATGTGGTCCTAGCAGTGTCTGGGGCCGTCCGCGCCGCGTGAGCGGTTAGTGATGAAGAAGCGTGGCCAGTGCGACGTTGACGACGGTGCCGCCGAGGATGCTCAACATCATGTTGGACCAGCGCAGGTGCAGCCCGAGGGTTACCGAAACAGCGGTGACGAAGGTCAGTGTTGTTGAGACCGAGTCGAGGTGGGCGGTCAATACGGAGTACCCCGCGAGGATGATCATCAGGCCGGTGGGCATGTGGACGCTGAGGTAGCGAACTGTTGCGCTGCCGCGCAGCGGCGCGAGCGCCAAGAACGGCAGGGCTCGTAGAGACCAGGTGATCACGAAGCTGACCAGGACGACCTGCGCGACGAAGAGCGAATCAGGCATCGGCCGTCTCCTGGGAGGTGCCGGCGCAACGTGAACGCACGACTAGCACACCGGTGAAAGCCGCAAACGCGGCAGGGAGCAGTTGCCCCGGGAGCAGCAGCCATGCCAGCAGCACACAGAGGCCACCGGTGGCAAGGGTCACCCGGTCGGGGCGAGCCCGGTAGGCATCGACCGCCAAGACGATGAACAGCGCCACCAGCGCGAAGTTCAAACCGTAGATCTGGTCGAGGGGCAGCGCGGCGCCGAGCAACGCACCCGCGGTCGCCGGCAGAACCCACGACGCGTGCAGCAGAGCCTGCAGCAGCAGAATCTGTACCGATCCCCAGGACCGAGCCGACGGGTGGGCGCTCAAGGCGTATGCCTCGTCGGTAAGCGCGAAGGTGCTGTAGGCCCGGGCGAACAGGCCACGGACCCGCTGCAGCGGGAACGACAGAGTGAAGAAGACGTGCCGGGAGTTCACGACTGCGGCGGTCAACGCGACGACCGTCAGCGGTGCCCCGGCGACCGCGAGCGGGATCAGCAGGAACTCCAGGCTGCCGGCGAACAGCACGATGGTGAAGACGGGCGCCCACCACCACGCCAGGCCCGCGTTCACGACGAGCAGTCCGAAGGCCAGTCCCAACGGGGCCATGCCGAAGCACACCGGGGCGACCAGCGTGAACACCTCGCGGGCCTGTTCTCGTGACGCGGCCACCGGTGCCGGTTCAATCGGTGTCGATGACATGCGGCAACGATAGGTCAACAGAGACGCCATGCGATTGCTCTTTCTGGCTATATATTGCTTCTGTGAGCAACGACCTCAAGTTAGACCGTCTTGATCGCGCAATTCTGTCGCAACTGCAGCAGGAGGGCCGGCTCAGTAACGTCGAACTCGCCGACCGAGTCGGCTTGACACCGGCCCCATGTCTTCGTCGGGTGAAGCGACTCGAGGCTGATGGAGTGATCGCCGGCTACAGGGCTGTGCTCGACCCGGCCAAGATCGGCAGGTCGTTCGACGTCCTCGTCGCAGTCGACATAGCAGCAACGGCACGGGCGACGGTGGAGGAGTTCGAGCGGGCAGTCATCGTGTTCGATGAGGTCGTCGCCGCCCGCCGGCTTTTCGGCCGCCCGGACTATCAGCTGCAGGTCGCTGTTGCTGACCTCGCCGCCTACGAAAGCTTCGTGCTGGAGCTCAACAGCCTGCCGGCGGTGACACGAACCGTCTCGATCCAGACGATGAAGAAGCTCAAGGGCTGAGCGTCCCGGACGACCTCGGCCAGGGCGATCCGCCTAGAAGTGCGGAGCCCCGTTCGGCATACGTCGGCGCAGCGTCCGTACCGAAAGGGGAACGGCGGATTCTGGCGGTCATCGCAACAGCAGTGGTCCAATCAGTTCGATCGGCTTCTTGAACTGTAGGCGCTTGCGGGGCCGGTCGTTGAGCTCGGCGGCGACGGCGTCGAGGTGCTCTTCGGTGTGGACCGACAGATCGGTGCCCTTCGGGAAGTACTGGCGGAGCAGGCCGTTGGTGTTCTCGTTGGTCGCCCGCTGCCACGGCGA
>JBOHDX010000116.1:0-9556 GCA_050700835.1 Nocardioidaceae bacterium | reverse complement strand
TCGCCGACAGGGTGCTGCCGTTCGACCTGTCGGCGGCCCGGATCCTCGCGGCCTATCGGGTTCCCGAGCACGCACCGTTCGACGACGCCCTCATTGCCGCCGTCGCGGAGTCTGCAGAGATGACCATCGCTACGCGCAACACCAAGCACTTCGAACCTCTCGGCGTCCTTTGCCTCAATCCGTGGGATGCGACCGCGCCCAAAGACTGAGCCTTCTTCGAAGTGCCGGGCGTCGATGGCAGCCACGAGCGGGGCCAGGCTCCCATGGGGTTGCGTACCTGGCCTTGCGCAGGAGGAGAGCGCGGCACTGGCTGGTGCAGTCGGGCGTTGCCCGATGCTCGAGCCGGCTGCAGCTCGTAGCCCGGTCGGGCCCACCTTGGAGGTGCGCCATGAGCGCGCTGCTTGTCGGGTACGCCCGATGCTCCACCGACCAACAAGACCTCACCGCCCAACGCGATGCCCTGCTCGGACTGGGCGTCGAGACCGACCGGATCTACGTCGACCACGGCCTGACCGGCACAAACCGTGAGCGACCTGGGCTACGCGAGGCTCTCGCCGCCTGCCGAGCCGGCGACACCCTGGTCGTCACCAAGCTTGATCGTCTGGCCAGGTCACTGCCTGACGCCCGGGCGATCGCCGGCGAGCTCACCATCCGACAGATCAGCCTCTCGCTCGGCGGCTCGGTCTACGATCCCACCGACGCCGTCGGGCGGCTGCTGTTCAACGTTTCTCGCCATGGTTGCTGAGTTCGAGTCCGACCTCATCAGGCTTCGCACAGTCGAGGGCATGAAGGTCGCCAAGGCCAAGGGTCGGCTCCGGGGTAAGCAGCCCAAGCTCAACCGGAAGCAGGAAGCCCATCTGGTCTCCCTGCTACACAGCGGCGAGTACAGCACCCTCGAAGTCGCCGAGCTCTTCGGCGTCGGTCGCTCCACCGTCTACCGCGCCATCGAACGCCAACGAGTTGCGGCGAAGGCTGGCCTCGCTGAGGCGTCTTCACGGCGCTGACCCCGGCCACGGCGCCGGCGTCCCGTATCCAACACCCCACCGGGACGCCGGCGTCTCGGCCCGTTCAGCTCGATGCTGACATCCGAGTGAGGTTCGGCTAGTGGGATGGCTCTCTGAGGTCATGTCGTGCGGCAGATGCCCGGAGGTTCTCCGAGGTTCTCCGCCTCCGCGGTCGGACCAGGCCAGACATTCGACTGACAACTCGTTGACACGCTAGAGCAGCCCGTGTTGACTTCTCGACATCTCGACGTCAGCTTTGGACGTCACCTCTCGGAAGGAAACCTGTTGAGTTCTGCCGACCTGCACATCCTGTCCACAGATACCGATGACGGCACGATCACCGTGGTCGGGCGCTTCGGCGACAAGCACGAGATCCTCAAGCAAATCCGCGTCGGGAACGCGCCGCGAGGTTCCGTCAAGTTCACGTCGACGGGCCGCGGATTCGTCTCCAACACTAGCCAGAACACGGTGTCCGAGATCGATCCGGTCGGCTTGTCTGAGGTGCGACGGATCGAAGTAGGCCATGGCCCCCGTGGCCTAGGCGTTGTGCCCGGTGATCGCTACCTGCTCGTTTCGAACTCAGGGTCCGACACGATCTCTGTGGTTGACTTGGACGCTAACGTCGAACTCCACCAGATCGCCTGCGGTCGCGACCCGAGGCATATGGCCATCACAAGTGACGGGGCCACCGCGTTCGTGTCGATCTGGGGCGATGGACACATCGCCCGTCTTGACCTGCGTCCGCTGGCCGAGGATCGCGTGAGCGACGTCTCCATCGAGCGCACGATCGACGTCGGCGCGACAGCCCACCCCTACAGCGTGTCCTTCGCACCCGGAGAGCAGCAGCTTTTCGTCGCCAACACCCAGGCCAAGTACGTCAGCGTGATCGACGTTGACACTAACGAAGAGACACGCGTCGAGGTTGCCGCGATCGGTGGCCGCGCCGTTGGCTACTCGCCCGACGGCGGCTACGCCCTGGTCACGATCGAGACGATCTCGAAGCTGGCCGTGATCTCGCTTGCCAGCCTCGAGGTCACGCGCTACATCGAGACCGGTCCGGGGCCTCGTGGTCTCGCCGTGGATAAGCCCAGCCACGTCGTTTACGTCAGCGCGTTCGACCGAGCGACCCTCATGCCGGGGACGGAGATCAGTGACTACGGTCCGAACACGTTGACGATGGTCGATCTCTCCACTGGAGACCTTGGATCCGCCGTGGGCTCCTTCGAAAGCCAGGTTGTACCCGTTGGGTACGGCCCCTGCAGCGTGAGCCTGTTCGAGCCAGCCAGCGTTGCCGCTCGCGCAGACGCGCTCGAGGAGATTCAGGTCTGACGACGCGGTGTCGGGTGCCTGGAGCGTATCTGAGTGATCTCCGGGCACCTGTGCTGAATGTCCGATGCACCCTTACTTGATGGCACAGACAACGTTCAACGCCCTTTACCCGTGGGCGCTACCTCCGGTGCCGTCCGCCTCGGTCCCTTCCGATCGAGAAGCCAGCGCCGACATTGCTGCAGAGTTCCGCTTCACTGGTCACGAACGCACCAGACACGACTGTGGACCCTGGCGTCTCGGGAGACGTCTCGGATGGACGATCGTGAGCCCCATCAGGGCGACCATCGAGCCGGTCGAGGACATCCCCGTCGACGTCGAGGAGTCGGACGCTCAGACCCTGGGTGGCGTCCTCGGCCCCGACTTCCAGCTCTGGAGCCGTCGGGTGTCGTCAATCGCGGTGCGACGCAACAGTTGGCTCCGCCTCTACCAATTTCGTGGCTCCGACGGCGGCTGGCAGGGGATGTTTCTGCCCAATGGGGAAGGAACGGTTGAGTGGCGGCTTGGTTGGTCCGCCGAACTACCTGCCTCACACTTCATGATCGTTCTACCGTTAGACGAAGAACGTCGTTTCGACGTGCCGACCGGCGTCCTGTCCAGCAAACAGATGCAGGTACTCGCGGGGACCGGCGGAATGAGCCTCCCGTTTAGGCCAGCTTGCCGGTTCGCTGTTGAGCGCGGTGACCCGTTGGCTCGGGTCATGGTCGTCCCAGCCGATGCACTGACCGCGGGATGACCCGCGGAGACACGCAGTCTCGGGTGCGCTGTTCGTCATCTCGATGGAGTTCATCAACGTGAACAGAATCAGCCTGAGCCGCGCACGGGTAGCCCGGTTGGCCGTGTTGGCCCAATTGGACCCCGCCCAACCAGCCCCTTCGGCGGCGCAAGCCGTAGAGGACCTGGGTGCGGTGCAGCTCGATGGGCTGCAAACTGTTGCTCTGGCCCATCGATTGACGATCCTGGCTCGCATGGGTGAGACCGCCACCGTTGCTGATGTCGATGAGCAGCTGTGGCCAACCGACGCCGCAGTCCCCGCGCGAGTGTTCGACGTGCCTGCGCACGCTGCCTGTATCGCCGGCGTGGACGACTGGCCCGTGTGGGCGTTCCGACGAGATGCGGAGCGCGCCCGACGCAGGACGACGTTAGATCCCGACCGCATCAAAGCCGTACTGCGCTTCGTGGACGATGTTGGGCCAAGCACCTTGGGTGACATCGAGACAAGAGAACGCGAGCGCGATGGGGGCATGGACCGGGGCGAGACGACCCAGGGTTGGAACTGGTCACCCAACAAACGGGTCGTCGAGCACCTGGTTCGTTCTGGCGAACTAGTCGTGACTCGCAGGCGTGGACGCGTCCGCATCGTCGACCTCCCGGAACGTCAGATCTCAGAGCATTCGTCTGCCATGCCTCCCGACGAAGCATCACGTTTCCTGCTCTTGAAGGCACTCAATAGGTACGCAGTGGCCACCACGGCGGATCTGCGAGGCTATTTCGGCCTCACGTCCCACCAGGTCCATTCGGGCCTCAAGCAGTTGCCCAACCTCGTCGAGGTCAGCGTCGATGGATGGCCGAGCGACACCTACGCGACCACGGACGACCTGGACCGGCTCGACGGGTTGCGTCTTCCGGCGGAGCCCAAGCTGCTAGGCCCGTTCGACAATCTGCTTTGGGACCGCGGCAGGACCCGCCGTGTCTTCGACTACGACTACACCTTGGAGGCCTACAAGCCTCAGCATCTGCGACAGTTTGGTCCCTACGTGATGTCACTGCTGCTGGATAGCCGATTTGTGGGGCGCCTCGACGTGCGACGCGACGGGGAGCAACTCCGCATCAACTGCCTCTTCGCCGAGGCCGCCCCCACAAAGCCTCAAAAGGCTGACAGCCCCGCCCAGGATGCCAACGTTGCCATTACTGACAGCGCGGGCATCGTGGCAGAGGACCCTGACGACGACCTTTGCAAACTCGCGTCCGTAGCGCTGGCCGAGCTTGAACAGCAACTTCGAAAGGAGGCCTGAGTTGGCCACAGATGTTGGCTATCGCCAGGCAGTAAATGGGGCCGGCGCGAAGCCGCTACTGGTGCTCTCGGTCGTGGGTCGCTTCGCCTCTGGGCTGGTGCCCTTCGGGATCGTGGCGACCCTCACATCTGACGGCCACGTCGCCCTGGCTGGTATCGCATCCGGCGTCTATCTGTACGTCTCTGCGCTCGCCGGACCCACCAAGGGCAGGCTTGTCGACAGCAACGGCCTCCGGGCGTTGATCGGACTCGCCACCGCATTTATGGCAATGTGTTTGGCTTTCGTTGTCGCTGCTGGAAGCTCACTAGAGGGAATGTGTCTGATCGTGGTGCCGCTCCTCGCCTTGACCGCTCCACCGGCCGCCCCAGTTCTGCGCACGATGTGGGCAACGATCAGCGCAGATGACGCTACTCGTCGTCGGTTGCACGCCCTCGACTCCGTTTTGGAAGAGACAACGTTTGCCCTCAGCCCACTGCTGGTCGCCTTGGTTTGGGCCACCGCGGGTGCTCGCTTCGCGGTGCTCGCGGGCGGCGTCACGGCGGCCCTTGCCGTCGCCGGATTCTCGTTGCTGGCTACACGTCGAAACCTGGATCTGCGCAAGCCAAGATCGGCAGGACGGGGTCGGCGACGGATCAGCTGGCTGGCGTTGCCGCCGGCGACGTGGCTGATCTTGCTACCGATGCTCACGGTGGGTTTCGCCATGGGTTCGGTGGGCGCACTGAGTCCTGAGTGGTCGCGCTCTGTAGGCATGGGTGCTGGCGAAGCCTCAGGTTTCGTCCTGGCGCTGATCTCGGCCGCGGGTGTGGTTGCTGGCCTTGTGCATGGACGAGTCTTTGGCGAGGGCGGTGACAATCGCCAGTTTCTGGTCGGCGGGATCCTCCTCGCCATCGGTACCTTCCTGTTCGCTGTCCCCGGCACGTTTCTCACTGGCATCGTTGGAGCGATCCTGATCGGGACTGCGATGACCCCGATGTTTACGTTGGCCTACGTTCTCGTTCCTGACGTCGTGGGAGACGCGGCAGGTACACAAGTGAACGCGTCAATCGGCTCGGCGTTCAACATCAGTGCGGCGCTGGGGGCCTCCGTTGGTGGCGTCCTAGCCGCCACGACCTCAATACCCATCACCTTCCTCGTTGTGGGCGGGATCGGGACGGTGCTGGTCATCGCCGCTCAACTTGCGTGGCGACGTCTCGCCGTCGGTGTTGATCAATCGGTCGTTGCTCGATAGCGGGCATACCGTGCCCTGATCGCGGTCTTCACTAGCAGCGTTACGCGGGTTCCCACCGCGCCATAAGGCGATCGGCGCGCGGAACACTCCGCCCGGATCGCGGCATTATGCGGACGCTCTGCTGATTGCAGACTCACCTGTAGCCTCGCGCCACGTGATCGAAGTACTTGAATACGACCCCGCGTGGGCGGCGAGGTTCCAGGCTCTCCGCGCTGAGTACGCCGAAGCGTTGGCCGCTGCGGACGTGCCGTTCGTCGCGATCGAACACGTGGGCAGCACCTCGGTACCGGGCCTCGCGGCCAAACCTGTCATCGACTGCGACATCGTCGTTGCCGAGGAGCACGTCGAGGCAGCCACGTCCGTTCTCGTGGACCTGGGCTTCGAACCGCGAGGCGAATTGGGGATCCCCCAACGTTGGGCGTTCTGGGAGCCCGAGCGCCTCGTCGGCACCAATACCTACGTCATCGTCGAGAACTCACTTGCTCTCCGCAATCACCTGGCCGTGCGCGACACGCTTCGTGTAAGCCCCGCTCTGCGTGAGGAGTACGGGGCGACCAAGAAGCGCGTCGGTGCGCGGGCAGCCGACATCTATGAGTACGGAGCTGGCAAGAACGACGTCGTGCAACGCATCCTCGCGGCCGCTGAATTGTCTGAGGCCGAGCGGAAGGCGATCGATTCCAACCAGGTGCCCGTGACACCTCGGAAGCGATAGCAGTTCTCCCTTGCCCGCTCATCGGCTCCGGACGTGCCGAAACCCCAACCGCCACCGACGAACCGAGTGGCGGTTGGCCACGGGAGCGGTCGCCGTCCCGCATGGGATCCTGGCGCGGGACGCGCTGAGCGATCCCGCGCGGACACCGGCCCGGTGGCGGGGCGTCGTACGGAACGAACATGATCATTGGACACGCGGGCCGTATTGAAGGCCGACGCGTGCCAAAGACGTTCGGCTTGCGGAACGACCGGGCATGCCGATGACGGGATGTTCGACAAACTTCGTTGCAGGCTGCTCGTGTCGCCTGCGAGATTGGCCGCGTGACAGTGACTGTTCGGGAGGCCACCGAAGCCGACTGGCCCGCTGTCTGGTCGATCATCCAAGAGATCGCGGGCGCGGGAGAGACCTTCGCGATGGAGGCTGCGCCAACCGAGCACGAGATGCGCACGGAGTGGATGACACGATCGCCAGGGCGCGTCATCGTCGCGACGGATGACCGAGGCGCGGTTCTTGGCACGGCGAACATGTACGCGAACCGCCCCAACCAGGGAGCACACGTCGCGTCAGGCTCCTTCATGGTGGCCATTGCCGCACGAGGGCGCGGTCTGGGCAGGGCCATGGTCCGCGACATGATCACCTGGGCTGGCGCCCATCGGTTCCTGGGCATCCAGTTCAACGCGGTCGTCGCCACGAACGCCGCAGCCGTCAGGCTGTACAAGTCCGAGGGATTCCGCGTCGTCGGCACCGCCCCTAAGGCCTTCCGTCACCCGACTCTGGGGTTGGTCGATCTCCTGATCATGTGGCGAGGCCTCCCCTAGTCGCGCGCTTCTGCCGCACTGAACGTGGGACGAACGCTGCCGGCGGTGGCAAAGCGCGTTGCACTTAGGGATCCCTACCCGAACATCGCCGGGCTGGAGCTGTCGACAGCTTGAAGTTGCAGTTGGAGCCGTTCGCAGCGTGCCATCGGTTGCAGCTGTTCTGGATGGCCTCGTCCGCAGGCTGGGAGATCGCCTCCGGGGTCACGCGAGCTGGAAAGTCGCCCGGTACGCCGTCGGGGACACGCCCACGTCGCGGTGGAAGTGGCGACGCAGGGTCGCCGCCGTGCCCATGCCGCAGCTGGCGGCGATCTGCTCGACGGAGGCGTCGGTGCGCTCGAGGAGCTCCTGGGCCCGCGCGATCCGCTGCAGGTGCAGCCAGTTCAGTGGACCGACCTGGAGCTCGGCGTGCATCCGGCGGGCGAGCTGCCGGGTGCTGAGGCCGGCATGCCCGGCGAGGCCGGGCACGGTGAGTGGCTGGTCAAGGCGGGCGCGGGCCCACTGGAGCGTCGGCGCCAGACCGTCGGGGTTGCGCGGTTCGGAGAGCGGGGTGATGAACTGCGCCTGCCCGCCTCTGCGGTGGGCTGGGACTACCAGCCTCCGGGCGATGCCGTTGGCGGCGGTGGCGCCGAGGTCACGGCGTACGAGGTGGATGCACAAGTCGAGCGCCGCGGTCTTGCCGGCTGAGGTGAGCAGGTCGCCCTGGTCGATGTAGAGGACGTCGGAGCGCACGTCGACCTGGGGGTAGCGGCGGGCCAGGTCGTCGGCGTGCATCCAGTGCGTGGTCGCGACCCGGCCGTCGAGGAGGCCGGCCGCGGCCAGGACGAAGGCTCCGGTGCACAGCGATGCGACCCGCACGCCACGCCCGTGCGCCACGCGCAGCGCCTCGAGGAGGTCCGGGTCGGGTTCGGCGTCCGGGTCGTCAGTCGATGGCACGACGACGGAGTCGGCGTGGGTGATCGCGGTGTACGACGCGGTCGGCAGGTTCGGCATCCACGGGTGGGGTGCGCCGTTGGGGGTGGTGACAACGAAGTCGTACCACTCGCCGGTGGCTGAGAGGTCCGAGCGGTTGACGCCGAAGACCTCCGCGGCGATCGCGGCCTCGTAGAGCATCACGGAGCCGTGCATGACCAATGCGATGCGGGGCATGTCCGAAACTATACGCATGGCGTCGTTTCGGACGCTCGTCGGGCACGGCACAACGCCCGAGGATGGTCCCATGAATGCACCGGACCCCGTCCTGGTCTACGGCGCCACCGGTCACACGGGGCGCTTCGTCGTCGACGAGCTACTTCGGCGCGGACTGACACCGGTGCTCGCCGGACGCAACGCCGAAGCACTGGCTGCCGTCGCGTCCCGGTACCCAGCCCTCGACCAGCGCGTGGTCGGCCTCGAGGACCCCGACCGGCTGCGGAGGGCGGTCCAGGGCGTCGGCGCGGTCGTCAACTGCGCCGGGCCGTTCCTCGACACCGCGGTGCCTCTCGCGCGAGCGGCCATCGACGCTGGCGCGCACTACCTCGACATCACCGCCGAGCAACCCGCCGTGCAGGAGCTGTACCGCGATCTCGACGCTCCCGCCCGGAACGCCGGCGTGGCCGTGGTCCCGGCCATGGCCTTCTACGGCGGGCTCGCAGACCTGCTCGTCACCGCCGCGCTCGACGGCAACTCGCGCGCGGACAAGGTCGAGGTCGCGATCGGTCTCGACCACTGGTGGCCGACCGCCGGAACCCGGGCAACCGGGGCCCGCAACACCGCGACCCGTCTGGTCATCCGCGACGGTGCGCTGGCTCCGCTGGCCAGCCCCACGCCCACCGGCACCTGGTCCTACCCGGAGCCGATCGGCGAGCAGCCGATGGTGGAGCTGCCGTTCTCCGAGGTCATCACCATCGACCGCCACCTCGACGTCGGCGATCTGCGCACCTACCTCAACACCGGCCCGCTCGACGACCTCCACGACACCGAGACCCCACCCCCGACCGCGGTCGACGAGACTGGACGCTCGGCGCAGCAGTTCGTCGTGGACGTCGTCGTCCGCCGAGGGGCGGACGTTGGCCGCCTCAATGCCTCGGGACGCGACATCTACGCCGTCACCGCACCGATCGTCGTCGAGGGCCTAGTTCGACTCCTCGACCACCGATACCGCGAGCCCGGCGCCGCCGCCCCAGGAGAGGCATTCGATGCCGGCGACGTACTCGCCGTGCTGGAACGTGACGCCGACGGTCTCACGGTGCGACGAGATTGACGCCCAGCGCGGCCCTCCCCGCCCAATCGCGTAGCCAGGACCCGCAATGTTCATCCGGGCCGCACGAGTCGCCGAGGTCCCGCAGGCGGATCGGCGGATTCTGGCGGTCATCGCAACAGCAGTGGTCCGATCATCTCGATCGGCTTCTTGAACTGTAGGCGTTTGCGGGGCCGGTCGTTGAGCTCCTCGGCGACGGCGTCGAGGTGCTCTTCGG
>JBOHDX010000115.1:0-27396 GCA_050700835.1 Nocardioidaceae bacterium | reverse complement strand
CTTCAGCCGGTTGCGCACGGCGAAGATCCCGGTGGGGCCCAGGCGATACAGCAACGCCCGGGCCAAGATCTGATACCAGTCCTGTCCGGTCGCCCAATCATCGAGCAGACTCATTGAGGCACCTAGGGCTGCGGCGCCGCCAGGTCGATCTTGATGGGGTGCGCAGGTCCAGTGCGGTACGGAGTGGGTCGGGCATGTGACATGACGGTACAGGCGGCCGGGGTCCACCAACCGCATCCCACACCGTGCGTAAGCAGGGTCAGGACGACGAGTCGCGCGTCATATGTCTGCGGGTGAAGGCGCTTGGAAGGGCTCATTGAGATCGGGCTGCGCTCGCTCGAACTCGGCGTCAACGTGGTGATCGACTACGGACTATGGGGTCGAGACGAGCGCTCCGCGCTACGAAAGGCAGCGGCGGACCGCGGCGCGAGTGTGGAGATTTACTACTTCAAGGTACGCGCTCCCGAGCAGCGGAGACGACTCGATCAACGGCAGGCTGACGAGCCACATACCACTTGGCCGATGTCCGACGAGGAACTTGCTGATTGGGCAGGCATCATCCAGGTCCCTACGCAAGGTGAACTTGATGGCAGTGAACCGATCGATGATCCACCGGCTGGATTCGCGTCATGGGACGAGTGGCGCGCGCATCGCTGGCCTCCGGCGGTCTGCTGATCACTTACCGCTCATCGGCAGTTGCAGGCTTCACCCAACGCGGCTGCCATGAGCGAGCTCCGACGCTATGCCGTCAGCGCGGCATGGTCGGGCGTCAGCCCGCGGGGCGGCATAGTCGGGCGGACCCAGGACAACCTGTCAGACGAGAGGTCCACCACGCCGCGTCGCGCTCCCTCCGGTGTCGCGCTCAAAGCGCTCGGACTGTGGCGAGCTGCTCGACTGCAAACTCGTGGTCCCAGCAACGGGCGGCGTCCCACGCGGCGAACGCTTGCGCAGCGATGTCGTGTGCCTGGTCGCTGAGATCGGCGGCGTTATGGGGCAGCACCAGGTCGAGGTCAGCGGCGTCGACGTGGGACTCGTCCCAATCGATGATCCCGACTCGATCGGCAGTCATGCGGATATTGCCTGGTGTCGGGTCGCTGTGTACAACGCAGGTCCGGTGCCTGGCAAGGCGCGCCCATGCTGCTCGGCATCGGGCAACGCCCTCAGGCGGCATTGCACTGAGGTCGATCTTGGTCCCGGTCTCTGCATGGAGCAGATCGGAGGACGAACGCCAGCCTGGGCGCTGCGGCCAGCCCGGCGTTAGCCGATGTAGCTGGCGCAGCGTGTCGGCCACGCGACGCCAGTCGGACTCCGTCTCGGGCGGCTCGCACTCCACATACGACATCACCACCAGACCGTCAGCGAAGCCTCTCGCACCTCCCAACACCGCGGCACGCGGGCGACTGATCTCATCAACCGCTTGTGGTTAACCTTCCAGGATCCGCTGGACGGTGTCCGAAGGCAGCTGTGGACGAGAATCCTCGTCCTGGTCGGCTGGGAGGGAGCGGCGGTGCTCGCAGCGACACAGATCCTCCACATGCTCGAGGTCCCCATCCGTCACGGGCGCCACGATGTCGTTCCAGGGGTGGTCAAGCGCGGCCATCGGGCCATCGACGAGCTGAACGCGCTTCGCTAACTGTCGCCGGTGGAGATGGTGTGCGAAATGGGGACCTCTGACTGCTATCAGCCGGCATAACGCGCAACATCCACCTTGAGGCCGAGATCTGATGTGGGGACTTGGCGGCGGGTTGCGTCTCATCGCGGCGGAACTCATCCATTCCACCCGCCGGGGTTACGTCGACTTCGCTCTGCCATACCCGCGGGAGTACCTACGCGAGCACGCCGTCGCTGATGTCTGACATGAGCGGACCCCGTTTCCAGTCCGACGCCGTTTCGGGAACAAGTATCTCGACCGATCGGTTTTCGTCTCGCCGCGGGAGGGTCGCTGGCGACCAGATGCGTGCCATCGACCAAGCACTGCGGTCGTCGACCGTCTCAGCCGACGTTGACCGTCACGGCCGGCGTCGTCTTGTTGGTTCCCGGCAGCGAGATCCGGAACTGGTTCGGCCCACTCTGGCCGCTCTGGACGTACGTGCTGAAACTGCCGCCGGGACCGGTAGTCAACGTCACCGGGAAGTCGGACCAGGTCCCCGTCTGCTTGCTTTGCACCTGGAGGGTTACTCCTTGCGGCACGCGCGCGAACGTGCCCGTCAGATAGATCCGGCCCATCACCCCCACGTGCTTCGGCGCCGCATTGAGCACCGAGCCGGACCCTGCAGACTGGTGGTGTCGCTTGTGCGGGTGCCCCGTCGTGGGCGTGGTGGTCGGAGGAGTCGCCGACGGTGTCGTGCTGCTGGAAGGCAGCTCGAACGGCGGCGGCGACGCGTTGTGCAGGCCGGTGCTGTTGAGCAGTTTCGCACCGAGCCAGCCGACGCCGACCCCCAGGACGACCCCGATCACCAGCAGGATCGCCACCCCGGTCAGGATCGTGCGCGCGCGCCCGTTCATAGGTGTGGCGCTCCCCCCGTGCGTCGACTCGGCTTGTGCCCTGGCCGTTCCAGTCTGCCGCAGCAAGGTCGAAGACACCGACCAGGTTCGGACTGCATACGGCCAACAAACGGCTAAACAGCAGACAGACCGGCCCTCACAGTGGGATGTTGCCGTGCCGTCCGCGTACGCCTGGAGCCAGCCCGGTCGCCAAGGCCCGGGCGATCGCGCCGCGGGTCTGGTCCGGCAGGATGACCTCGTCGACCACTCCGATCTCGATGGCCTTGTCGACGCCGCCGGCGATCCGCTCGTGCTCGGCGGCCAGCTCCGCTTCGACCTGGGGGCGTACGTCCGGCGCCACCTCGGCCAGCCGCCGCCGGTGCAGGATCCTGATGGCGGCGATGGCACCCATGACCGCAAGCTCGGCTCCCGGCCACGCGAACACCCGGGTTGCGCCGAGTGACCGCGCGTTCATGGCGATGTAGGCGCCTCCGTAGGACTTGCGGGTCACCAGCGTCACCCTCGGCACCGTTGCCTCGGCGAACGCGTGCAGCAGCTTGGCGCCGCGGCGCACCACTCCGTCCCACTCCTGGCCCACACCGGGCAGGTAGCCGGGGACGTCCACGACGACGATCATCGGCACCCCGAACGCGTCACACATGCGCACGAACCGTGCGGCCTTCTCCGCCGACAGCGAGTCCAGACAGCCGCCGAGCCGCAACGGGTTGTTGGCGATGACCCCGACGGAGTGGCCGCCGAACCGGCCGAGCGTCGTGGTGATGTTGGGAGCCCACCGCGCATGCAGCTCCAGGCGGGTGCCCTCGTCGAGCAGGTCCTCCAGCAGCGGGTGCACGTCGTACGCGCGGCGCATCGACTCCGGCAGTGACCGAGCCAGGTCGACGTCGGCCACGGCGGCCACGTCCAGCTCACCTTGGTCTCCGAGGAGGGACACCAGCGTGCGGGCCCGTCCGAGCGCGTCGGCCTCAGACTCCGCGAGCAGGTGCACCACCCCGGAGCGGCGACCATGCGGCTCGGGCCCGCCGAGGCGCAGCATGTCGACTTCCTCGCCGGTGACCGACCGGACGACGTCGGGTCCGGTCACGAAGATTCGGCCCTCGGGGCCGAGGATCACGACGTCGGTCAACGCGGGGCCGTACGCCGCGCCACCCGCAGCCGGACCGAGCACCACCGAGATCTGCGGCACGATCCCGGACGCCTGCGTCATGGCGTGGAAGATCTGACCCACCGCGTGCAGGCTGAGCACGCCTTCGGCGAGCCGGGCGCCACCGGAGTGCCACAGGCCCACGATCGGTGCCTGGTCAGCCATGGCTCGGGCGTACGCCGCCACCACCACCTTGCAACCGGCATCGCCCGTGGCGCCACCCATCACGGTCGCATCGGAGCAGAACGCGACCGCATGGGTGCCGTCCACGGTGCCGACGGCGGCCAACATGCCGGAGCCGTCGTCATCGCTGATCAGCTCCACGGAGCCGTCGTCGAAGAGGGCCGCCAACCGCAGGTTGGGGTTGCGGGGATCCTGCTCGCGCGGCAGCTTCGCCGGCTTGGCCGCTGCTGCGGACTTCTCGTCGGACTTGGTCACCGTCATGAGGATCCCCTCGTCAGTGCCGGTCAGGGCGTGGCAAAGGCGACGGCGACGTTGGCGCCACCGAAGCCGAAGGAGTTGTTGAGTGCCGCGATGTCACCGTCAGGCAGCTTGCGCGGCTCGGTGGCGATGTCGAGGTCGACCGCGGGGTCCTGCTGGTCGAGGTTGATCGTCGGGGGAGAGATGCGGTCCTGCAGCGCCTTAACCGTCGCCACGGCTTCGATCGCCCCCGCGCCCCCGAGCAGGTGACCGGTCATGGACTTGGTGCTCGTCACCACCACGTCGAGAGCGGCGGCGTCACCGAGCACTGCGTGGACCATCAGTCCCTCGGCTATGTCGCCCTGCGGGGTCGAGGTGGCGTGGGCGTTGATGTGCTTGATGTCGCCCGGTGCCAGGTCGGACTCCTCGAGGGCTCGCCGGATGGCCCGGGAACCGCCGCGGCCCTGCGGGTCGGGTTGGGCGATGTCGTGTGAGTCCGCGGTCACGCCAGCCCCCATGACGCGGGCGTAGACATGGGCGCCGCGGGCGCGCGCGTGCTCCTCCGACTCGATCACCAGGATGCCGGCACCCTCGCCGAGCACGAACCCGTCACGGTCGACGTCCCACGGCCGGGACACCTTCGTCGGGTCGTCGTTCCGCTTGGACAGCGCCATCATGTTGGCGAAGGCGGCCATCGGCAACGGATGGATCGCTGCCTCGGTCCCGCCGACCAGCACGACGTCGGCCCGGCCGAGCCGGATCAGGTCGATGCCGACACTGATGCCCTCGTTGCCCGAGGCGCACGCGGACACCGGTGTGATCGCCGCGGCGCGCGCCTTGAACATCAGGCTGACGTTGGCGGCCGGCGCATTCGGCATCAGCATCGGGACCGCGAGCGGCGACACCCGCCGCGGTCCCTTCTCCTTGAGCGCGTCGTAGTTGGACAGCAGGGTCTGCACTCCGCCGATCCCGGAGGCCACCGCGACACCGAGACGCTCGGGGTCGACGTCGGTGTCGCCGAGCCCCGAGTCGTCCCACGCCTCCTGGGCCGCGATCGCGGCGAACTGCGTCGACCGGTCCATCCTGCGGGCCTTGACCCGGTCGAGCACCTCCGACGGCTCGACCGCGATCTGCCCGGCGATCTTCACTGGCATGTCCTCGACCCAGTCGTACTCCAGGGTTCGCACCCCGGACTGGCCGGCCAGCAGCGCCTCCCAGAAGGAGGCGACGTCGCCGCCGAGCGGTGTCGTCGCACCGAGGCCGGTCACCACCACGGTTCGTCTCGTCATCTGTGTCACCAATCGGCAGTGCGGGGCTCAGGCCTGCGAGCGCTCGATGAAAGCGACGGCGTCACCGACGGTCTTGAGGTTCTTGACCTCGTCGTCGGGGATCTTGACGTCGAACTTCTCCTCGGCGGCGACGACGACCTCGACCATGGACAGCGAGTCGACGTCCAGATCGTCGGTGAAGGACTTGTCCATCTGGACGTCCTCGACGGGGATGCCCGCGACCTCGTTGACGATCTCGGCGAGGTTGCTACGGATCTCCTCGGTGCTTGCCATGTGGTGTTCTCCTTCTGTGGTTGGTCCTTGACGGGTCATCGGGTTGTGCGGTTCGGAACGCGTCGCGAGCGGTGGGCTGCCTCACGGCATCGTGACCACCTGGGCTGCGTAGACGAGACCGGCGCCGAAGGCGATCAGCAACGCGGTGTCGCCTGACTTGGCTTCGCCGTCGTCGATCATCCGGCGCAGCGCCAGCGGGATCGATGCCGCCGACGTGTTGCCCTGGTCGACGATGTCGCGGGCGATCGTGACGGTGGCAGGCAACTTCAACGTACGCGCCATGGCATCGGTGATCCGGTTGTTGGCCTGGTGTGGCACGAACAGGTCGAGCTGCTCGGCGGTCACACCCGCGGCATCGAGGGCACGCTGCGCGATCTTGGCCATCTCGAACGACGCCCAGCGGAACACCGGGTTGCCCTGCATCTCGAGGTTGGGCCAGGTGTGGTTCTTGTGCGCCTCGGTCCAGGTCTGGTCGGACTGGATCAGCTCGCCCTTCGAGCCGTCGGACCCCCAGACGACCGGGCCGATGCCGGCGACGCTGGACGGGCCTACAACGACGGCCCCCGCTCCGTCGGCGAACAGGAAGGCGGTCGCGCGGTCGTCGGCGTTGGTGATGTCCGACAGGCGCTCGACGCCGATGACGAGTGCGTGCCGAGCCGTACCAACCCGCACCATGTCCGAGCCCATGGCGACGCCGTAGCAGAAGCCGGCGCAGGCGGCCGACACGTCGAACGCCGCTGCCGGCGTCGCGCCGATCTCGTCGGCGATCAACGCTGCCGCCGACGGGGTCTGCATCATGTGGGTGACCGTGGACACGATGACGACGTCGATGTCGGAGGCGGCCAGACCGGCGTGCTCGAGGGCCTGCAACGACGAGCTCACCGCCATCATCTGGACGGTCTCGTCCTCCTCGGCCCACCGTCGGCTGGTGATGCCGGACCGGGTACGGATCCACTCGTCGCTGGAGTTGATCCGCTCGACGATCTCGGCGTTGGGCACGACCCGCCGCGGCCGGTAGGCGCCGACCCCCAGGATCGCTGTGTCGTGCAGCGTCGTGGGCTGGTTCAGTGCGGTCACGAGCTCGCCTCCGGGTGCAGCCGGATCAGAGGTTGTCCGGGTGACACGAGGTCCCCGTCCTCGACCAGCCATTCGACCACGGTGCCGCCGTGCGGCGCCACGACCGGGATCTGGTCACGCAGGCTGTGCACCGCACCGACGTGTCGACCAGCCTCGAGGGCGTGCCCGGCCTCGATGCTCGTGTCGGCGTGGAAGGTTCCCTTCGCCGGTGCCACCAGCAACCGCCAGGTGGGAGCCGCACTCTGCACGTTGCCCTGCGATCCCTCGGCGTGCTTGGCGGCGAACTCGCGCGCCTCGTCGAGCTGGTCGGGGGTCTTCAGGGCCAGCGTGTCGACTCCCTTGAGGGCCCGCTTCGCGATGCCGGTGAGGGTGCCGGCCGGCGGCATCTCGAGGATCCCGGTCACGCCGAGCTCCGTCATCGTCTGCATGCACAGGTCCCAGCGCACCGGCTGGGACACCTGGCGTACCAGCCGCTTGAGCACCTCGCGGCCGTCGTGGACGACCTGTCCGTCGAGGTTGGAGATGAACATGGTGCGGGCGTCGTGCGTGGAGATCGCGCGACCGAGCTCACGCAGCCGGTCCACCGCCGGCGCCATGTGGTCGGTGTGGAAGGCGCCGGCCACCGAAAGTGGCACGAGCCGGACCTTCGCCGGTGGCTCGTCGGCCAGCGCGGTCAGCTGCTCGACGGTGCCGGCGGCCACGATCTGGCCGGGCCCGTTCTCGTTGGCCGCGGTCAACCCGTGCTTGGACAGCACGGCGAGGATCTCGTCCCGGTCGCCGCCGAGGATGGCGGTCATCGACGTCGGCGTCTGCTTCGCGGCGTATGCCATGGCGTTGCCGCGTTCGCGGACGAACACCATCGCCTGCTCCGCGCTGATGATGCCGAGACCGGCGGCCGCGGTGATCTCGCCGACGCTGTGCCCGCTGCCGGCGCCGACCGTCGCGAACGCGTCGGCTGGGTGCGGGAAGAGCGAGAGGGCGGCGACCAGGCCGGTGCCGACAAGCAGCGGCTGGGCGATCGCCGTGTCCCGGATGGTGTCGGCGTCCGCCTTCGTGCCGTAGTGCGCCAGGTCGAGCCCGGCGACGGCTGACAACCAGGTGAGCCGACTGACGAACGTCGGATCCTCCAGCCAGGGGTCGAGCATTCCGGGGGACTGGGCACCCTGACCGGGCGCAACGATGACGAGCACGGGTCCAACACTGTCAGGTCGGGCACCCCCGGGGTCGGACCCGTAGCCGACGAATCTGGCGTCTGGTTCTTGTCGGGTTCCTACAAACGGGACTCATGCGTCCGGTGACAGCAGACGGCCCAGCGTGATCGCGATACGCAACGTGTACGCCTCTCGTGGACTGCTTGGACTCAGCCCGGTCTCGTCCTCGACCCGGCGGAGGCGGTATCGCACTGTGTTGGCGTGAACGAACAGTGCGCGGGCGGTGGCTTCGATCGAGCATCCCGACTCGACGAACGCTGTCACCGTGTCCAGGAGGACCCCGTCGCCACGAGTGAGGGGCGCATAGACGTCGGTCACCAGCCGGTGCCGCGCGTGCCCGTCGCCGGACAGCGAGCGCTCGGGCAGCAGATCATCGGCCGCGACCGGTCGCGGCGCTGCCTCCCACCCCTTGGCCGCACGTAGCCCCGCGATGGCGGCGCGGGCGGACACCGACCCCGACAACAGGTCCGTGACGAGCGGACCCACCACCACCGGGCCGGGCCCGAAGTGGTCAGCCACGGCGCTGGCGGCCTTGTCGAGATCCGCGACGCCGCCGAGCACGACAACGAGCCGGTCGCCTTGCACCGCGCACAACGAGTCGAGCCCGATCGAGCGGGCGCTGTGGTGGACCTCGTCCATCACCACATGGGGTCCGTCGCCGGACACGATCGTCGTCGCCGGGGCGTAGCCGAGCACCACGGCGACGTTGTTGCTCGACTCCCACCCGAGTGCGGCGGCGCGGGAGCGTACTGCCTCGTCGGCCTCGCCACGGAGCACGGAGTCGACCACGAGTGCCTCGAGGCGGGCGTCCCACGCACCGCGCATCTCGGCGGCGCGTGCGTACACGTCGGCTGCGGCGAACGCGACCTCGCGGGAGAAGTGCAGGATCGCCTCACGCACCACCGGACCGTCCTCGGGTCCGAGCAGCTCGTCCAGGTTGGACTCGACCACGGCGATCGTGGTGCGCACCATCTCGACGGTCTGCTGCAGCGAAACGACCCGGGTCAGCGCGGTCGGGGCAGGTCCGAACACCTCGGTTGTCACGTCGACGACCGGACGCCCAGGGTCCTGGAACCAGTGCACGAACGACCTGATGCCGGACTGGGCCACCAGCCCGATCCACGACCGGTCCTGGGCGGACAGCTCGCGATACCACGGAAGGGCGCGTTCCATCTCGGTGAGCGTGGCGGTGGTCAACGGCCCGACGGACCTCTCCAGCCGCGGGACCAATGCCGCGCGAGTTCTCGCCACCGACCCAGCGTAGTCGAGCGGTCACGATATTGGGGCTTACCGGAACGGGGCAAACACCCTAGCGTCGCATCACGCAGGCAGCGATCCCGCCGGCGTGACGCCTTCCCGTTCGGGCAGGCGCCTCCTTCTTGTCACCAGGAGGCGATGCGTCGATGACACGCACCCCACCCCTCTCCCGTCTCAGTCGCCGATCGGCGCTCCTGGTGTCGGGGGCTGCTCTGTCCCTGCTGGCAGGGTTGCCGGCGGCGTTGCCGTCCGCAACAGCCAGCCCCGCTCCCGGCGGTCACGAGATCAGGCCGCCGAACCAGCAGCAGGTCGACGACCTCAACCCCAAGGAACTGCTCAACGGAGCGGCACGCCCGGCCACCGCCACCCTCCACGTGCCTGTGGTCCGGGGGACTCGGGTCAACCAGGCGAACGGTGTCAGCACGCGGATCAACGGGCTGACGATGAAGGACCAGCGGACCTCCAACCACGGCAACTCCTTCTCGCTCGAGCCGCCTGACCAGGGGTTGTGCGTAGGCAACGGGTACGTGATCGAGGCGGTCAACAACGTCTTCAGCGTCTACCGCACCTCTGGTGGGCGCGTCAGCGGACCGCAGTCGCTCGACCCGTTCTGGAACCACGGCACCGCGGAGATCATCCGCCACTCCGACGGCACCGCGACGTACGGGCCATTCGTGTCGGACCCGAAGTGCTACTTCGACCCGCAGCTCCACCGGTTCTTCCTGACCGAGCTGCAGCTGGGGACCGACCCGTCCACCGGCGCGTTCAACGGTGCAAGCTTCGAGAGAATCGCCGTCAGCAAGGGAAGTCGGCCTACCACCCGGTCGCGGAACTGGCACCTGTACAGCCTCAACGTTCGCAACGACGGCACCCAGGGCACTCCGAGCCACCCCGGCTGTCCGTGCCTTGGCGACCAGCCGCTGATCGGAGCTGACCGGTACGGCTTCTACATCACCACCAACGAGTTCCCGATCTCCGGCCCTGGCTTCAACGGTGCCCAGATGTACGCGTTCGACAAGGCGGCGCTGGCGCGCGGTCAGATGAAGGTGCAGCGGATCGAGTCGGTGAACCCGCCGCTCGCCGAGGGTGTGGCCTACAGCGTGCAGCCGGCGACCTCGCCGACGGCGTCGCAGTGGTCCACCGCCAACAACGGCACCGAGTACTTCCTGTCGGCGCTGCAGTTCACCGGTCTGCTGGACAACCGGATCGCCACCTGGGCGATGACCAACACCGCTTCGTTGCGCACCGCACACCCGAACGTGCATGTGAGCAACGTGGTCATGTCCTCGGAGGTCTATGGCGCTCCGCCGCCGGCGACTCAGAAGAACGGGCCGACACCGCAGGCAACGGCGCTCGGAGACCCGGAGAACATGCTCCAGTCCAACGACGACCGGATGAACCAGGTCGTCTTCGCGGACGGTCGGCTGTGGAGCGGCGTCAACACGATCGTGCAGACACGGCACGACCCGCAGAGCGTGGGTCTGGCGTACTTCGTGGTGTCGCCGTCGGCAAGCTCGTCCGGCGTGACCGCCACGATGAGCCACCAGGGCTACCTGGCGGTCAACCAGGGCAGCCTGCTCTTCCCGGCGATCGGTGTCACGCCGTCCGGCCGTGCAGCGATGGTGTTCACCCTGACGGGCAAGAACTACTTCCCGTCCGCAGCGATGGTGCACCTGAGCCGGTCCGGGCGGCTGAACAGCCAGATCGGGGTTCTCGCGGCCGGCGCGGTGCCGGCTGACGGGTTCACCGGTTACCCGCAGTACGGCGGGAACGGCAGCGAGCGGTGGGGCGACTACTCCGCAGCCGTGGCCGGTCCGGACGGCAAGGTCTGGCTGGCGACGGAGTACATCCCGGGCACCTTCGGCTACCCGGACTTCATCGCCAACTGGGGAACCTACGTCGCCAGCGTCATGCCCTGACAGGTGACGGCGTAGCGCATCGACCCACGTGGGGCGGCCGATCGGCCGCCCCACGTGGTTGGTGGTCGAGTCCTCGTGCGCCCCAGTGCGTCAGGATGGTCCGATGGAACCCGTCGCCGCACTGAAGCGGATCGCCTACCTCCTCGAACGCGACCGTGAGGACACGCACCGGGTGCAGGCGTTCCGACGGGCCGCTTGGGCGTTGGAGCCACTGGACCCTGACGAGATCAGTCGGCTGGACGCCTCGGGACGGTTGACCACGCTGTCGAATCTGGGACCCAAGACCGCCGCCGTGGTGCATGAGGCGTTGGCCGGGGAGGTGCCGGCGTACCTCGCTGGACTCGAAGCTGCGGTCGGGCCGCTCGCAGAGGGCGGCGAAACACTGAGAGCCAAGCTGCGTGGGGATCTGCACTCGCACTCCGACTGGTCCGACGGCGGCAGCCCGATCGAGGAGATGGCCGAGGCGGCGCAAGCGCTCGGGCACGACTACCTCGTGCTGACCGACCACTCACCCCGGCTCACGGTCGCGAACGGCCTGACCTCGGAGCGTCTGCGTCGACAGCTCGTCGTCGTCCGGGAGCTGAACGACTCAAGGGCGCCGTTCCGGGTCCTGACCGGTATCGAGGTCGACATTCTCGACGACGGGTCGCTGGACCAGGAGTCTGACCTGCTCGACGAGCTCGACATCGTCGTCGCGAGTGTGCACTCGAAGCTGCGGATGGAGCGTCGGGCGATGACCCGCCGCATGGTCGCGGCGATCGAGAACCCTCGGGTCGACGTGCTTGGTCACTGCACCGGCCGGTTGGTGACCGGCGGTCGGGGGACGCGGCCGGAGTCGGAGTTCGACGCCGACAAGGTCTTCGACGCCTGCGCGCGCACCGGCACGGCGGTGGAGATCAACAGCCGGCCAGAACGCCGCGACCCGCCCGGCAGGCTGCTGGACAGGGCGCTCGCGGCCGGGTGCGTGTTCAGCATCGACACGGACTCGCATGCACCCGGCCAGCTCGAGTTCCTCGAGTACGGCTGCGCACGGGCCGTCGAGCACGGCGTACCCGCTGCGCGGGTCGTCAACACCAAGACCGCCAAGCAGCTGCTGTCGTGGTCGGCGAAGCGGCGCGGATGAGCGCGGTGCGGGCCGTCGAGGACACACCGCCGGCAGGGTCAGGGCATCCCGACGTCAAACGCGCACTGTCCCTGGTGAAGACCGCGGATCCTGCGGGGGAGCGTCTGCTGGCCGAGGGCATCTGGCCCCATGAGGCGTTGCTCGACAGCGGAACCCCCGTCGAGGCGTTCCTGGTGTGCCCGGAGGCGGCGTGGTCGGAACGTGCTCGCGCCCTCGTCGACGACGTCGCTGCCGTCGCCGAGCACGTTCACCGGATCTCCGCGCGTACCCTCGCTCGGCTGGCGCAGCGGGACCGGCCCGACGGGCTGGTGTCGATCGCGCGGCCCCGTCGTTGGCGCCCCGAGGACCTGACGTTCGACGAATCGGCCCTGGTGCTGGTGGCCGACGGCCTGGAGACCCCGGGCAACCTCGGAACACTGGTACGCACGCTCGACGCCTGCCGAGGGGACGCGCTCGTGGTGACTGACCGGCGTACGACCGTGGTGCACCCGAAGGTGTTCAGAGCCAGCCACGGCACCAGCCTGTCGGTGCCGTGGATCGGCTTCGACGACACCGACGAGGCGGCCGAATGGCTGCAGGGGCTCGGCTTCACCGTGCTGCTCGCGGACAACGCCGCACCTGGCCAGCCTCCCGTGGCCTACCAGGACGCGGACTGGTCCGGACGCACCGCGGTGGTGCTCGGCAACGAACGTTACGGCGTGTCCTCGGCCTGGCGCGCGCATAGCTTCGGTCGGGTGGCGATCCCGATGCTCGGCCGCGCCGACTCCTTGAACGCCGCCGTGGCGGGGTCGGTGCTGCTCTACGAGGCCCGCCGGGCCAAGTCAGGCTGGTGAGGCGTCACGCGTCGGCGCCGGACTGCTCGACGTCGGCCACGGCAGTCGGGTCGTCGATGCGCAACCGCTCGAACGCCTCCGCCGGCACCTCGGGCTTGATCTCACCGCAGGCCGCCAGCGTCTCGAGCGCCGACACCACGATCGACTCGGCGTCGATCTGGAAGAAGCGCCGGGCCGCCGCCCGGGTGTCGGCGAACCCGAACCCGTCGGCACCCAGCGACTGCCACCGGCCAGGCACCCACCGGGCGATCTGGTCCGGGACGCTGCGCATGTAGTCGCTGACGGCGAGAACCGGTCCGGTGGCGCCAGTCAGCTTCTGGGTGACGAACGGGACCCGCTGCTCCTCGCCGGGATGGTTGAGGTTCCAGCGCTCGGTCTCCTCGGCGTTGCGCGCGAGCTCGTTCCACGAGGTCGCCGACCACACGTCGGCGGCCACACCGTAGTCGTCGGCGAGCATCGCCTGCGCCTTCAACGCCCACGGCAGAGCGACTCCCGAGGCGAGCAGCTGCACCTGGGGCACGTCGTCGCCGAGATCACCGGAGTACGCCCGGTAGCGGTACAGACCGCGCAGCAGCCCGTCGACGTCGAGGTTCTCCGGCTCGGCCGGCTGGACGTACGGCTCGTTGTAGACGGTGATGTAGAAGAACACGTCCTCACCGTGGGGGTGTCCGTCGCTGGGCGCGTACATCCGCTGCAGTCCGGACTGCACGATGTAGCTGATCTCGAACGCCCACGCCGGGTCGTAGTGCACCGCCGCCGGATTCGTCTTGGCGAGCAACGGGGAGTGTCCGTCGGCGTGCTGCAGTCCCTCGCCGGTCAACGTGGTCCGACCCGCCGTCGCACCGATCAGGAAGCCGCGCGCGAGCTGGTCGGCCATTGACCAGATGGAGTCGCCGGTCCGCTGGAAGCCGAACATCGAGTAGAAGATGTAGAACGGGATCATCGGCTCGCCGTGCGTGGAGTAGGAGGTGCCGGCGGCGATCGCCGACGACATGGCCCCCGCCTCGCTGATGCCTTCGTGCAGCAGCTGACCCTGCGCAGACTCCTTGTAGGCAAGCAGAAGCTTCCGGTCCACCGAGTCGTAGGTCTGCCCGTGCGGGCTGTAGACCTTGGCCGTTGGGAACATCGAGTCCATGCCGAACGTGCGGTACTCGTCCGGCGCGATGGGTACGATCCGCTGCCCGATCTCCGGATCGCGCATCAGGTCGCGCAGCAGGCGTACCAGTGCCATCGTCGTGGCGATCGCCTGCTTGCCGGAACCCTGCTTGAGCTCACCGTAGATCGGGTCACCGGGCAGCTTCACCACCACAGGGTCGACGCGCCGCTTCGGCAGCGATCCACCCAGCTGGGCGCGGCGTTCCATCATGTACTGGATCTCGTCGTTGTCCGCGCCGGGGTGGTAGAAGGGGGCAACCTCGGACTTGTCGATGGCCTCGTCGCTGATCGGGAGATAGAGACGGTCGCGGAACTTCTTCAGGTCGTCCTTGGTGAGCTTCTTCATCTGGTGGGTCGCGTTGCGACCCTCGAGTGCGTCGATGGTCCAGCCCTTGATGGTGTGGGCCAGGATCACGGTCGGCTGGCCGACATGCTTGGTCGCGGACTCGAACGCCGCATAGACCTTGCGATAGTCGTGGCCGCCGCGGGGCAGCTTGCGCAGGTCGTCGTCGGACAGCTTCTCCACCATCGCGCGAAGTCGCTGGTCACCGCCGAAGAAGTGCTCCCGGATGTAGGCGCCGGTCTCGACGGAGTACGTCTGGAACTGCCCGTCGGGGGTGCGGTTCATCTGGTTGACGAGGACACCGTCGACGTCACGGGCCAGCAGTGCGTCCCACTCGCGACCCCAGATCACCTTGATCACGTTCCAGCCCGCACCGCGGAAGTACGACTCGAGCTCCTGGATGATCTTGCCGTTGCCGCGGACCGGTCCGTCGAGCTGTTGCAGGTTGCAGTTGATCACGAAGGTGAGGTTGTCGAGCTCCTCGCGGGCCGCGACACCGATGGCGCCGAGCGACTCGGGCTCACCCATCTCGCCGTCGCCGAGGAAGGCCCACACGTGCTGCTGCGAGGTGTCCTTGAGGTTGCGGTTGGACAGGTAGCGGTTGAAGCGGGCCTGATAGATCGCGTTCAGCGCGGTCAGCCCCATCGAGACGGTCGGGAACTCCCAGAAGTCCGGCATCAGCCGTGGATGCGGGTAGCTCGACAGACCCTGGCCGACGCCGTGGCTGACCTCTTGCCGGAACTTGTCGAGCTGGCTCTCGTTGAGCCGGCCCTCGAGGTACGCCCGGGCGTAGATGCCGGGCGAGGCGTGTCCCTGGAAGTAGATCTGGTCGCCGCCCCCGGGGTGGTCCTTGCCGCGGAAGAAGTGGTTGAACCCGACCTCGTACAAGCTGGCTGCCGACTGGTACGTCGCGATGTGACCACCGACGCCGAGGCCGGGACGGTTCGCGCGCGACACCATCACGGCGGCGTTCCAGCGGATGTACGCCCGGATCCTGCGCTCCACGTCCTCGTTACCGGGGAACCACGGCTCCCGCTCCGGCGGGATGCTGTTGATGTAGTCCGTGCTGCGCAGCGCGGGGACTCCGACGGCCTCCTCACGGGCCCGCTCCAGCAGGCGCAGCATGACGTACCGGGCCCGTTCGCGGCCACGCTCCGAGATCAGCGCGTCGAGCGAGTCCACCCATTCCTGGGTCTCGTCGGGGTCGATGTCGGGGAGCTGCGTCGGCAGCCCCTCGTGGATCACCGGTGGGCGCTCGGGAGTCGAAGCCACGGCTGTCCTTCCTGGGCCGAAAGCACCTGCACGGTCCCGCCCGCGCGTACGCACGCGAGACACCCCGGTCGGGGCACCTCCATCCTTCCACGACGTTCCGCGTTGCCAGAACCCCGTCAGCCATTAGGGTGACGTGCCAAGACACGCCCGACGGACGGGTGCACACTGTCGACGAGGAGGCATCTGGTGAGCGCGAGCGCCGGCGACGCGGACGACCGAGGTCCGCTTGCACGGCTCGGGTTCCGCCCCGACATGGTCGTGCAGGAGCTGGGGTGGGACGACGACGTCGACGACCACCTCCGGGCCGCGGTCGAGGACGCGATCGGCAGCCAGCTGGTCGACGGCGACCACGGCGACGTGGTCGATGCGGTCGTCCTGTGGTGGCGCGACGGTGACGGCGACCTCGTGGACGCGCTGGTCGACGCGCTGACCGACCTCGTCGAGGGTGGTGCGATCTGGTTGTTGACGCCCAAGGTGGGTCGGGCCGGTTATGTGGACGCCGCAGACGTCGCCGAGGCTGCACCGGTCGCGGGGCTGGCCACCACCACGTCCGTACCCGCGACCGACGACTGGACGGCGACCAAGCTGGTCACCCCCAAGGGGGCACGCGGCGCGAAGCGCTGAGGCTCTCCAGGCCCCGCGACCTGTGCGTCACGTCACGTGTGCGCCTCGTCGCAGCAGGGTTCCGCGGGTGCCCGCCGGTGGGTCAGAGTGGGACGTTCGCACCTCTCCAGGAGGGCCTCCCTTGCCTGACCCCTCGCCCAAGACCATCGCCGCGATGGTCGCCCCGACCAACCTGGCGGTGATGGCGCAGAGCCTGTGGGCGCTGGCGTCGACGGGCATCATCCGTCCCTACCGGCCCGACCGGCTCTACCGGCTGGCCAAGACCTTGGTGCAGTGGGGGACCGGACCGGCCGGCGGCTACACCGCCCTCGCAGCCCGGATGCCGCACTCGATCGGACTCATCGACGAGCTCGGGTCCCTGACGTTCGACCAGATCCACCGCGAGTCCAACGCCGTCGCGCGGGGCCTCGAACGACTCGGCGTGCACGAAGGGGACTCGGTCGCGATCATGTGCCGCAACCACCGCTGGTTCATCGAGGCCACCGTCGGCGTCGCCAAGCTCGGTGCCGACGTGGTGTACCTCAACACCGCGTTCGCCGGGCCACAGCTGGTCGACGTGCTCGAGCGCGAGCAGCCGATTGCGGTGATCCACGACGAGGAGTTCACCGAGCTGATGTCCGGTGTGCCCGACCAGGTTCACCGGCTGATCGCCTGGACGGACTCCGACGCGCTGCGCACTGGCACCTTGTCCGACCTCGTCGCCACCGAGGACGACGCCGACATGCGCGTACCCGATCGGGAGGCGCGTACGACGATCCTCACCTCGGGGACGACCGGGGACCCGAAGGGCGCCAGCCGAGGTGCCGGCTCGCTTGACGCGGCGGCATCGCTGGTGTCGCGGATCCCCTTGCGGCACGGCATGACCGTGCACGTGGCGGCGCCGATGTTCCACACCTGGGGCTGGGCACATCTCAACCTGTCGATGCTGATCGGTTCGACCCTCGTCTTGCGCCGCCGGTTCGACCCGGCCGACTTCCTGCAGACCGTGGCCGGGCTTCGTTGCGACGGGGCGGTGGTGATTCCGGTGATGCTGCAGCGTGTCCTCGACCTGCCAGCGGAGCAGCGCCGCGTGGACGTGTCGAGCCTGAAGGTCGTGGCTGCCAGCGGGTCGGCGTTGCCGGGTGACCTGGCCTCCAGGTGGATGGACGAGTTCGGCGACACGCTCTACAACATCTACGGCTCCACCGAGTGCGCCTGGGCCACGATCGCCACGCCACAAGAGCTGCGACGGGCGCCCGGCACGTCAGGGCGTCCTCCGATAGGCACCCAGGTCGAGCTGTACGACCGCGACGACCAGCGGGTCACGACCGGCGCCGGCCGGATCTTCGTCGGCAACTCGATGCTCTTCGAGGGCTACACCGGGGGCGGCAACAAGAGCGTCATCGACGGGTTGATGGCGACGGGCGACGTCGGCCGCTTCCAGGACGGGTTGCTGTTCGTGGAGGGCCGTGACGACGAGATGATCGTGTCGGGAGGCGAGAACGTCTACCCGCAGGAGGTGGAGGACTGCCTGGCGCGGCGCCGCGAGATTGCCGAGGTCGCGGTGCTCGGCGTCGCTGACGACGACTTCGGTCAGCGACTGCGCGCGTACGTCGTGCTCCGTGAGGGCGCTCACGTCTCCGAGGAGGCGTTGCAGGACCACGTCAAGGCCAGCCTGGCGCGCTACAAGGTGCCGCGTGACATCTGGTTCCTGCCCGAGCTGCCGCGCAATGCGACCGGCAAGATCCTCAAACGAGACCTAGCTGCGCTCGACGATCCGGCGCCCCGGTGACGGGCTCACTACGATTCCCAGTAAAAGGCCCCAGGAGGACACATGTCGATCGAGACCGGTCAGGAAGCCCGCGACTTCACCCTCAAGGACCAGCACGGCCGGGACGTGACGTTGTCGTCGTACCGCGGCAGCAGGGCCGTCGTCGTCATGTTCTACCCCTTCGCGTTCAGCGGCGTCTGCACCGGTGAGCTGTGCGCCCTCCGCGACTCGCTGCCCTCGTTCGAGAACGACGACGTTGCGCTGCTGGCGATCTCCTGCGACGCGATGTTCGCGTTGCGCGCCTTCTCCGAGCATGACCGCCTGACGTACCCGTTGCTGAGTGACTTCTGGCCGCACGGCGACGTGGCGAAGGCCTACGACGTGTTCGACGCGAAGCGTGGCTGCGCGCTGCGTGGGACGTTCATCGTGGACAAGGCGGGCCTCGTCCGATGGAAGGTCGAGAACGGTCTGCCGGATGCTCGAGACCTGGAGGACTACCGCCGCGAGCTGCAGAAAGTTGCTGCCTGAGATCGGCAACGCACGGTCCGTGCTATCGGCCGAAAAGTGGATGGCAATTTCGGCGATCGAGTGGCGCGAACCCTCGTTCGTGGTGTCCAATAACCCTGTTGTGGCCGCCGGTGACCCGAGACTCCGGCGGCCACAACGTGTCTTCGGGGAGGCTTCTTGGGGCGGCGGCGCGCTCTCGCCGGCGCGTCCAGCCCGGTCCGCCCGGTTAGGCTTGGCCGACCTCATCCGGGCGCATAGCTCAGCGGTAGAGCGCTTGCCTTACAAGCAAGATGTCACAGGTTCGATCCCTGTTGCGCCCACCCTTTGTGCGGGTTTTGCGCGGGTTCCTTGTGGTGTGGGGCCCGGTGACTAGTCACATCGACGCATGGTGGCGACTAGTTCTGGTACGCAATGATCTCGGCAGCCCATGAGAGAGGGGGCGTCCTATGAGACGCCGTTCAGGCATCAGTCATCTGTCCCGGACACTGCGCGTCCTCGTTGCCTTGCTGGCGGCCACGGTGGTCTCCGTCGGGCTGCAGGGCACGGCTTCGGGTGACACCGTCACCAGAAGCCACACCTGGACGGTCAGGGTGGGCGAGCAGAGTAGGCACCAAGCCATCCAGGGGATGGCGTTCCTCCCATCCCACATCTGGATCGACGCGGGCGACTCCGTGGTGTGGAGGGCTCGGGCGGCGGAGATCCACACCGTCACCTTCCTGGCCACCGGACAGTCGCTCCCGGCGTTCAACCCCGGCGACCCGGCGCAGCTGTTCCCAGTAGGAGGGCCGGTCTACGACGGCAGCTCGTACTACAACTCCGGCATCCTGGCCAACGTCGCCGACAGCGGCTTCCCCGCCCAGTCTGGCTACTCGCTGAGGTTCCCGACTGCGGGCAACTACACGTACTACTGCCTGGTCCACGGCGCGATGATGAAGGGCGTCGTGCATGTGCGGCCGGCTGGTACCCCGTACCGGTACACCCAGGCCGACTACAACCACCAGGCCAAGCGGGCGGTCCGTGCCACGCTGCGCGACGGCTACGCGTTGATGCGCGCGACGAAGCGCGAAGCCAGGCAGCCGCGCATGGTCATCATGGGGGCAGACGACGGCACCGCCATGTTGATGCGGTTCTACCGCCGGACGGTCATCGTCCATGTCGGCCAGCGGGTGACCTTCATGAACAACGGCATGGCCGAGCCGCACACGGTGACGTTCGGTCCGGAGAGGGCCAACATCTTTGCGCCGTACGGCGACCCGACCCACTTCACCGGTGGACAGCTGAACTCCGGGATCATCGGTCCGCACGGCACGTTCACGGTCACCTTCAAGAGGGCCGGTACGTTCCGCTACATCTGTGCCCTGCACGACTACATGGGCATGGTGGGCAAGGTGATCGTCCGGCCGCGCCACGACGAGGACTGACCTGCGTCTGATCGCGGCCCAGGACCGGCCAGCCAGGCTGGCCGGTCCGGTCCGCGCTCGGATCGTCAGGCGGTCGTCCCGAGGACGTCTGTCTCGAGCTCCCTGGATAGCCTGCGGTGCGTGACGCAGACACCTTCCCTCGCCGCGGTCGTTGCCGCGCTCGACGCGGCGTACGACCCGGCGTGGGCCGACGACTGGGACGCCGTCGGCACCGTCTGCGGGCACCCGGATGCGCCGGTGTCCAAGGTGCTGTTCGCCGTCGACCCGGTCGCCACTGTTGTCGACGAGGCGATCGAGTGGGGAGCCGACCTGCTGGTCACCCATCATCCGCTGCTCCTGAGAGCGGTGCATGGGGTGGCTGCCGCGGCCCCCAAGGGCCGTGTCGTGCACGACCTGATCGGTCACGGGATCGGGCTGCACACCTGCCACACCAACGCCGACTCCCCAGCCGGAGGCGTGTCCGAGTCCCTCGCGCTGGCCCTCGGACTGGACGACCTCCGGCCGATCGACCCGGATCCCGTCGAGCCGCTGGACAAGGTCGTCACGTTCGTGCCGCACGCCGCCGTCGAGGCCGTCGTCGACGCGTTGGTGGCAGCCGGCGCCGGCGCCATCGGTGACTACGACCGTTGCACGTTCACCTCGACCGGCGTCGGAACCTTCCGGCCGCGCGAGGGCGCGAACCCCGCCATCGGCGAGGTCGGCCGGGTCGAGCGCGTCGACGAGACCAGGCTGGAGATGGTGGCGGCCAGGCCGCTGCGCTCCCAGGTCGTGGCCGCGTTGCGGTCGGCACATCCCTACGAGGAGCCCGCCTTCGACCTGTTGGCCATGGCCGACCGGCCGGGGGACCGGGGTTCCGGGCGGATCGGCCGGCTGGCCCAACGGCTGTCGCTGGCTGACTTCGCCAGCCGTGTCGTGACCGCCCTTCCGGCGACGTCCAGCGTCGCCCGGGTCGCCGGCGACCCCGACGGTCAGGTCGCGACAGTGGCGGTCTGCGGCGGGGCCGGCGACTTCCTGCTCGAGCCGGTACGCCACAGCGGTGTCGACGTCTACGTGACCTCCGACCTGCGGCACCATCCAGCTTTGGAGTTCCGCGAGTACGCCGGCCCGGACCCTTCCAGCCCCGCGCTGATCGATGTACCCCACTGGGCGGCCGAGTGGACCTGGCTGCCTCGAGCCGCCGAACGCCTGCGGCAGGACCTTGCGGGGTCGGGGGCTACGGTGGAGATCCGGGTCTCGCGACTGGTCACCGACCCTTGGACGACGCACCTGCCGATGCGCGGCCTGGCCCGATGAGGACCGACACCCCGAGGAGCCCACGCTGAAAGCCGATCCGTTCGCACAGTTGAGCCTGTTGGACGTGCAGAGCCTCGACTCGGGGCTGACCGCTCTGGCGCACCGGAAACGCAGCCTTCCGCAGAACGCCCAGCTTGCGGAGCTTGCCGAGAAGCGCAGCAACGTAGCCCGGCAAGCGGTCGAGTTCGACACCGACGTCGCCGATCTCAACACCGCGCAGCGCAAGGCGGACGCCGATGTGGAGCAGGTGCGGCAACGGCGCACTCGCACCCAGCAGCGGCTCGACGCCGGCCAGGTCTCGTCGCCGCGTGAGCTGGAGAGCTTGCAGCACGAGCTCGGGACGCTGGACCGACGGATCGGCGTCTTGGAGGACGAGGAGCTCGAAGTGATGCAGCGGCTCGAGACGGCGGCGACGTCGCTGGATGCGGCGCACACCGAGATGGCCGCGATCGACGACGCGGTCGTGGCGGAGCAGAAGGCGCTGGACGAGGCGGTGGCGGGTATCGACGACGAGGCCAGTGGACTCGTCGTCGAGCGCGAGCGAGTGAGCGCGTCGGTGCCCGAGCCGCTGCTGGCGTTGTACGCGAAGCTGCGCGAGCAGATGGGCGGTGTCGGCGCTGCACCGTTGCACCAGCGCCGGTGCGAGGGCTGCCGCCTCGAGATCAACAGCGCCGACCTCCGCGACATCGCCGCGGCCGCGCCGGACGAGGTGCTGCGCTGCCCGGAGTGCAACCGGATCCTGATCCGCACGTCGGAGTCAGGCGTCTGATGGCGTACCGCCGGGTCGTGGTGGAGGCCGACGGTGGCTCCCGCGGCAACCCGGGCCTGGCTGCCTATGGCGCACTCGTGCGAGACCCCGAGACCGGTGAGGTCATCGCCGAGCGGGCTGAGGTCATCGGGGTGGCGACCAACAACGTGGCCGAGTACCGCGGCCTGATCGCGGGGCTGGAGCTCGCGGCCGAGCACGCACCCGAGGCGGACCTCGAGGTACGCATGGACTCCAAGCTCGTCATCGAGCAGATGGCTGGGCGGTGGAAGGTCAAGCACCCGGACATGCGGCCGTTGGCGGTGCAGGCGCAGCGGTTGGCGCCGATCGGCGTCGAGTGGACGTGGGTTCCTCGCGAGCAGAACCACTCCGCGGATGCGATCCTCAACGTCGCCCTCGACATCGCCCAAGGCAAGAAGCCCAAGCGGGCAAGGGATCGGGACACCATCCGCACCTCGTCCGAGGACGACGCAGATCCGACCGCGACGTCACCGGGGGACCCGCTGGTGGGGTGGCGTCGCGACAGAGACCACGGCGCACCGACGACGTTCGTGTTGCTGCGTCACGGAGCGACCGAGCAGACCGGAGCCAAGTTGTTCTCCGGCCGCGGTGGCAAGGACCCGGGCCTCGACGACGCCGGTGCAGAACAGGCTGCGCGGGCCGCATCGTGGCTGAAGCGCCGTGGCGGCGTCGACGGTCTCGTCAGCTCCCCGATGCGGCGGGCCCGGGAGACCGCCGGCTACGTCGCGGACGAGCTGGGACTCGAGGTCGTCGTCGACGACGGGTTTGCAGAGGCGTCGTTCGGCGAGTGGGACTCGCTCGACCTCGAGACCGTCGAGCGGCGCTGGCCCGACGAGCTGACGGCGTGGCTTGCCTCGCCCGACGCCCGCCCGCCGGGCGGTGAGTCGACCACCGATGTGGCGCACCGCGCCCGCCAGTCGCGCGACGCCCTGGTGCGGGCATACCCCGGCGGCACCGTGGTGGTGGTCAGTCACGTGACGCCGATCAAGGCTCTGGTCCAGGCGGCTCTCGATGCCCCGACCCACGTGCTGCACCGGATGACGCTGGCCCCGGGTTCGTTGACCACACTCGAGTGGTGGCCCGACGGCGTACCCACGATGCGTGGGTTCTCCGCTCTGCCCGACTGACCCTCACACCGCGGAGACGACGACGTCGAGCCGGCGGTCGTGTTGCTCGACCTTCCAGCCGAGGTCGCCAAGCGCGTCGACAAGACCGCCGATGCGGGTGGGGGTGACGTCGTGGACCAGGAGGTCGCGCACCAGCCGGCCCTTGGTGGCTTTGTTGAAGTGGCTCACGACCTTGCGGGTGCCGCCCTGCTCGTGCAGGACTCGGATCGTGACCGTTCGGGCCGCGAGGGCGCCACTCGGTCGGAAGAACCCGGCGTACACCCCCGACCGCAGGTCCAGCAGCGGTCCGCGTCCGACCGCGTCCGGCAGCGCGCCCGAGTACGCCTGCCGCCAGATCGCTGCGACCGGCCCGATGCCGGGCAGGGAGACGTCGCCGGAAAGTCGGTACGCCGGGATCCGGTCTGACAGTCGCACGAGTCCGAACAATCCGCTGGCGACGGCGATCCGCCGGACCGCCCGACGATGAGCCGCGGCGTCGAGTCCCGGCAGGTCCAGGGCGGCGTAGAGCACACCGCTGTAGACCCGCTCGGCGGCCGCCGACGGCGCCGTCAGCAGCCGGGCGTTGTGCGCCACCTCGGGGGACTGGGTCGGGCCGAGGCCCAAGACGGTCACTGCCTTGGCCGGGTCGTGGGTGCACAGCGCCAGCAACGACGCGAGCACCTCCCGGCGGGCCGGCGCCAGCGACGGGAAGGACAGGGCGGCGAGGTCGAGCGGCTTGCCTCGTCGCGGCGACGTCTTGCCCTCCGAGGGCGGCAGCAGAACCAGCACGCGCCGACCCTAGGCGACGGTCAGAGCCCGAGGAGGGCCGACCAGCCGGCGACCGCGACCGCGCAGCACAGCAGCACCGGCAGCGTGCTGGTGAGGCCGAGCGCAAGCACCTGGGCGGCGGGTGGCGGGGAGGAGTGCCGGGCCAGGGTGCGTCGCCACAGCAGGTTGGCGAGCGACCCGACGTAGGTCGCGTTGGAGCCGACATTGACGCCGACGAGCATCGCCAGCAGAGCAGGGGTTCCGAGCGGAGTCACGAACGGCAGCAGCAGCAACGTCGCCGGGAGGTTGTTGAGTACGTTGGCCGACAGAGTCGCGACCAGGGCCACGAGCACAAGGTCGCCGATCCCGTCCCCGGCCGGCAGCATGCGGTGCACTGTGGTCCCGACGAAGGTGGGGCCCAGCGCCACCACGACGACACCCCAGCAGAGCACGAAGTAGGCGAACGCGGGCTGGCCGGTGAGCACACTGCGCCAGGGGGTCGAGGAGCGCCCGACCCATGATCGGACCGCCATGACCAGGGCACCAGCGCCGGCAACCCACACCGGCTCGACGCCGAACGGTTGGGTGACCGCGAAGCCCACCAACACCACGAGCACGGTCACCAGCGCGAACCGGGGGATCGGCGTCACCTCGAACGGCTCTGCCTGTCCCCGGGTACGCAGGCGTCGTCGGAACCAGCAGCGCAGCACTGCGTACTCGGCGGCGACGGCCACCAGCCACACCGGCGCCATCGCGGCCGCGAACCCCAGGAACGAAAGTCCGGTGGCCCCGAAGGCCAGCAGGTTGGTCAGGTTCGACACCGGCAGCAGCAGGGACGCGGAGTTGGCCAGCCGGGCGCAGGCGAACTCATGCGGCCGAGGGTCGATCTCCTGGCCCTCCGCCGCGCTCGTGAGGACGGGTGTGAGAAGGACGACGGTGGCGTCGAGACTCAGCACGGCGGTGGTCGTCGCGGCGCTGGCGAAGGTCAGCCCCAGCATCCGCTGCGGTCGGCCTCCCGACAGCCTGCCGACCCGGTCACCGAGCGCGGCGAACAGTCCGTCACGCGCGCACGACTCCGCCAGCACCAAGATCGCGATCAGGAACGTCACGACCGGGAGTAGGTGCCGTAGCTCGGCGTCCGCACGCGACCACGGGACCTTGCCGATCCCCAGCACGGCGGCGGCGGCGAGCGTGCCTACCACCAGCTCTACCCACGCCTTCGGGAACGTCATCGCGGTGATCAGCATGGCCAGCAGCGACACCACCGCGACGACGCTGTCCAGGTGCACGGCGCAAGGTTAGGCGGACCACGGCGGCGTGGCTCGGCGGCCTCTAGGGTGGCTGCATGCAGGGTCGCCGGGTGCACGTGCGCGATGCCGCCGCGTCGAGGTTCCGGGCGGGTATCGCCACGATCGTCGAGGATCTCGGCATCACCGTGGAGTTCCCGGCCGACGTCCAGGCTGAGGCCGACGCCGCGCTCGCGCAGGTGTCCCTGCCGGAGCGGGACCACACCGACCTGCCGTTCGTCACGATCGACCCGCTCGGCGCCAAGGACCTCGACCAAGCCATGCACCTGGAGCGCAGGGGTGACGGCTTCACCGTGTGGTACGCCATCGCCGACATCGGTGCCTTCGTGCGCCCCGGCGGTGCCATAGACGCGGAGGCGCACAACCGTGGCGAGACGCTGTTTGGCCCGGACCGCTCGATCCTGTTGCATCCGGCAGTGCTGAGCGAGGGTGCCGCAAGCCTGCTGCCGGACCAGCTGCGACCCGCTCTGGTGTGGCGGATCGACCTGGACGCCACGGGGGAGGGCACCCATGTGGAAGTGCACCGTGCGCAGGTGCGCAGCCGAGCGCAGTACGACTATGCATCGGTCCAGCAGCAGCTCGACGCCGGCAACGAGCCCGAGGTCTTCGGTCTGCTGCGTGAGATCGGGATGCTGCGCCAGGAGCGTGAACGTGAACGCGGCGGAGTCAGCCTTCCGTTGCCGGAGCAGGAGATCGTGGCCGAGGACGGCCGGTGGTCCCTGGCGTACCGCGCGCAGAGCCCTGTGGAGGACTGGAACGCCCGGATCTCCCTCCTCACCGGCATGGCGGCGGCTGAGCTGATGATGTACGCCGAGGTCGGCGTGCTTCGCGTCCTGCCTCCGGCCGAGCCCCGCGACCTGGCCCGCCTGCGGCGTACCGCGCAGGCGTTGCGGATCCCCTGGCCACAGGTGATGGACTATCCCGACTTCGTTCGCTCGCTGGAACCTGCCAGACCCCCGCACGCGGCGATGCTCGAAGCCTGCACTCGGCTGCTGCGCGGTGCCGGCTACGTCGCGTTCGACGGCGCGGTGCCGCCCCAGCCGTTGCACGCCGCGATCGCCGCGCCGTACGCCCACTGCACGGCGCCGATGCGACGCCTGGTCGACCGGTACGTCGGCGAGGTCTGCGTCGCGCTGTCGGAGGACGAGGACGTACCCGACTGGGTGACGCAGGCGCTCCCGGAGCTGCCCAAGACGATGGAGGCGAGCGATCGCCGTGCGCATCAGTTCGACCGGCAGGTGCTCGACCTGGTCGAGGCCGGCGTGTTGTCCGGCTCGATCGGGCAGATCTTCGGTGGTGTCGTCACCGAGACCGACGACAAGGATGCCCGCAAGGGCTCGGTGATGGTCTCCGACCCGGCCGTGGACGCGCCCGTGGAGTCGGCGACGCCGCTGCCGCTCGGCGACGAGGTGCGGGTGCGCCTGGTCGCCGCCAACCTCGACTCGCGTACCGTCCGCTTCGACCTCGCCTGACTCCCGGCGATCCGCGGGTTTCGGCCCGCCCATCCGCGGGTTCTGGCCCGCCGATCTGCGGGTTTTGGCTCGCCGGTCCGCGGGTTTTGGCTCGCCGGTCCGCGGGTTTTGGCGCCGATCCGCGGGTTTCGGCCCGCCCATCCGCAGCGCCCCCGTCCGCCGCGAGATCACATTTTGAGGCGGACGGAGGGCGCTTAGGTCGCCTGCAATTGTGATCTCACGCCAGTCGCAATCCGGCGGGCGCCGAAACCCGCGGATGAGCGCCGATCCGCGGGTTCTGACGCGGATCCGGGTCTGATCAAAGAGTGTCGACGACGCTTGAAATCGAGGCCATAGCGACGGTCGAAAACGAGGCCACCCAGACAGATTGGATGGGTGAACTCAGTGGAGGATTGGGCTTTGATCCGGCGGCTGGCCGCGGACGGTGTTCCGCAGCGGCAGGTCGCTCGGGATCTGGGTATCGGTAGGTCGACGGTCGAGCGGGCGTTGGCCTCGGACCGGCCGCCGAAGTACGAGCGGCCGGCGGTGCAGTCGTCGTTCGGG
>JBOHDX010000114.1:0-84460 GCA_050700835.1 Nocardioidaceae bacterium | reverse complement strand
GGTCTCCGTTCGCCGGCGCCCAGTTCAACAGGCTCACCCAGGCGGCCATCACGATCGGCAGGACCAGGAACAGTCCCAGGATCACGATCATCGGGGCGACGAACAGCCACCCCGCAACCTGCTCGTTGCTGCGCAGCCCCTGTCGACCCCGCCATCGGGTCCGACGGCGAGGCACCCGCGACTGTGCCGTCACTTGGCGATCACTTGGTCAGGGCGGCCAGTGCGTTCTTCTGCACCGAGGCGAGGATCGTCGTCGGATCCGCCTTGGCCAGGCCGGCGAGCTGGCTGTCGAAGTCGGACAGCACTGCGGCGAAGCCCGGCAGCGAGATCGGCCCCTTGCCTTGTGCGGCGGCGGTGATGAAGGCAGCGTCTTGCGGGTTCTGCTGCTGGTACTGCGACTTCACCGACGGCAGCGCCGGCATGACCCCGAAGGCCTTGGCGTTGCTGAGCTCCTGCTTCCCGGTGGTGAGGGCCTTGATCAGGTCGATCGCCTGCTGCTGCGCGGGGCTCTTGCTCGACACACCCCAGCACTGCGTAAACAGCAGGGTGCCGCTCCCGGCGGGACCGGACGGGAGAGGGGCGACCTGGTAGTGCACCTTCGGGTAGTCGCTCTTCATGGCGCCGTCGATCCAGTTGCCCTCGATGGTCATGGCGGCCTTGCCGGTGCCGAAGGCCTCGCCGCCCCAACCCGTGTCCAGATCGCTCGACCACTTCATCACACCCTGGTCCAGCAGCTTCTTCACGTACGACAGCGCGGTGACGTTGGCGGTGGAGTCCGCAGTCGCCTGCGTGCCGTCGGCATTCACGAGCCAGCCGCCTGACTGGACCATGAACGCGCCCACGCGGTCCCGGGTCGGGCTGATCGACAGGCCGACGTGCGACGAGGTGGTCAGCTTCTTGGCGACGGCGTCGAGCTGGTCCCACGTCTTGGGTATGTCGGCGTTGGTCAGCCCGGCCTGCTTCCACATGTCGGTGTTGATGATCAAGCCGAGCGTCGAGAAGTCTTTCGGGACGCAGTAGTACTTGCCGTTGTAGGTGAAAGTCTGCTTCAACGAGGGGTAGACGTCGCCGGCGAACGACTCCGTCTGGGCGTAGGGATAGAGCGCGCCCTGCGAGGCGTACGTCGCGAACGTGCCGGCGTCGATGTACATAAGATCGGCCGGCGACGAGGACGCGAACGACTTCGCCAGGTCGGTCTGGATGTCGCTCGACGGTGTGATCTTGACCGTGTTGCCGGTCTTGGCCTCCCACGCCTTCACCGCCGACGTCACGGCGTTGGTCTCGGCGTCCCCGCTGGAGGCGATGATCATGTTGAGGGTGACCGGGCCGCTCTGAGACTGCGGAGCGCCCGTCTTGTTGCCCGAGCTGAAGCCGTTGCCACACGCGGCCAACGACAGGACCAGAGCGAGGCCGCCACCGACGGCTGCTGACGTTCTACGGTGTTTCATCTGTCCTCCCAGGGGATGCGGCCCTCGGTCGAGCCGCGGACGACGAGTGTGGGCGCGAGCAGCGCCCCCCGTGATGTCGGCCGGCGTCCGCGCGCGGACTCCGCCGACAGCAACGACATGAGCCGGTCGACGATCGCGGTGGCGACGTCCTCCAGCGGTTGGCGGACCGACGTGAGTCCGACGGGGACGACGGCGGCGGCGGGTGTGTCGTCGAAACCCGACACGGCGACGTCCCGGCCGGGCCGTAGCCCCCGCTCGTACAGCAGGGCGAACACACCGAGCGCAAGGGTGTCGCTGGCGCAGACGAGGGCGGTCGGCGGCTGCGCGGCATCCAGCAGTCCGGCGGCGGCGCGGCCGGCCGCCTTGATGTCGTCAAGAGAGTGCGCCACCAGTCCGCCGGTCGGCAGCCCCGCGCGTTCGCAGGCGCGCTGCCACCCGACCCGGCGGTCCTCGCCGACGTCGGAGTCGGCGGGCCAGCCAAGGAACCCGATCCGGTGGTGTCCCTGCTCGATCAGGTGCTGCACCGCCAACGCTGAGCCCTGCGCGCCGTCCACGTCCACCCAAGGGTGACCGAGGGACTCGTCCCAGGGGCGACCGAACGCCACGAACCGCGCTTCTTGGTCGGCTAACCACTCGAGCCGTCGGTCACCCCGGTGCGTGTCGGTCAGGACGAATGCGTCGACCGCCGTGGTGGAGAGCAGCTCCTGGAACCCCGACAGCTCGTCGCGGGGGTCCATCGGCGTGAAGGCCAGCAGGTTGTAGCCGGCCCCGACCGACTGCTCGACCAGCGCGTGCAGGAACCGGTCGAGCAGCGAGCCGGCGCTGCCCGTCGGCGCCGGGTTGACGCGCAGGCCGACCAGCTTCGACGCGCGGGTACGCAGGGACCGAGCGGCCCGGTTGGGGCGGTAGCCCAGACACGAGATCGTGTCGAGCACCGAGGTGAGTGTCTCGGGCCGCAGCCGCTCCGGGGCGTTGAGGGCGTTGGACACCGTCTGCCGGGACACCCCGGCGGCATGGGCCACTGCGTCGATGGTCACGGACAGGCCCGACCTGAGACCCTCGGACCGGGAGTCGGACATCAGTACCTCACCGGGAGCGTTGACGATGCGCCGTTTGAACGATCAAACTGTCGTTATGCCGGAAATCTCCCGCACGTCTGATGCTTTGTCAACCGGCATCGCGGGCGAGACCCAGCCGTACCTGCACGACCTGGTGTCCTGCGTACGCGCGCCGGGGCTCGCCCTGTCGGGCACCGACGGACAGATCCGGCCGGGCGGTGCGCAGGGCTGGTTCCACGGTGACAGGCGGGCCTTGTCCTGCCTGCTGCTGCGCGTGGGCGCCGACGAGCCGGCCGCGGTCGCGCACCGCACGCTGGCGCCCGACGGCGCCGCCTTTGTGGGGGTGTCAAGGACGTTGGGGGACGATGTCGCCGACCCGACCATCTACGTCGACCGGGACCGCAAGCTGGGGGCGGGCGAGCTGCTCGAGCGCATCTGGGTGAGCTCGGCCGCGCAGGGCGAGGTCGTCGTCGGGCTGCAGGTGACGGTGTCCAGCGACTTGGCCGGCATGGATGTGGTCAAGAGCGGCGGCATGGAACCCGCGCTGCGCCCCACCGCCGGACCCGACACGCTGTGCTGGCAGCTCGACGGCGAGACGGTCACCTTGTCTGCCGCGCCCTGTCCCCGGGAGGTGGACGCTGTCAGCGGCACCCTGCGCTGGTCGTTCGTGCTCACCACGGGGCAGTCGTTCGAGGTCACTTTGAGGGCACGGCACCAGCCGGCCGAGCGGCTGGAGTTCACCGGCGCCACCCGTGTCCCCTGGACGGCCCCCCAGGTCAGCAGCGATGATCCCCGGCTGACCTGCGTGCTCCAGCGCAGTCTGGCCGACCTCACCGGGCTGCTGCTCGCCGACACCGACAGCGACGACGTCTTCCTCGCCGCCGGCAGTCCGTGGTTCCTCACCCTGTTCGGACGCGACTCGCTGTGGGCGGCTCGGATGCTGCTGCCCTTGGGCACTCAGCTGGCCCTGTCCACCCTGCGCGTGCTCGCTCGCCGGCAGGGCACCGAGCGCCACGCCGAGACCGAGGAGGAGCCCGGCAAGATCCTGCACGAGGTACGCCGCGCGCCGTTGCGGCTGGGGACGATGTCGCTGCCCCCGCGCTACTACGGGTCGGTGGACGCGACGCCGCTGTGGGTCAGCCTGCTTGCGGACGCCTGGCGATGGGGTGCGCCCCGAGCCGAGGTCTCGCACCTGCTCCCGGCGGCTGAGCAGTGTCTCGCCTGGTTGGAGGCATCGGCGTCGTCGGACGGGTTCCTGCGCTACGTCGACCACTCGGGTCACGGCCTGAGCAACCAAGGCTGGAAGGACTCGCACGACTCGATCCAGTGGGCAGACGGCCGGCTAGCCGAGGCGCCGATTGCTCTGTCCGAGGTACAGGGGTACGCCTATGCCGCAGCCCGCGACGGCGCCATGCTGCTCGAGGCGTTCGACCGCCCCGGTGCCGACCGGTGGCGGGCCTGGGCCGAGACGCTGCGGTGCCGGTTCGCGGAGTCGTTCTGGGTGGCGGACGAACGCGGACCGTACCCCGCGGTCGCCTTGGACGCGGCTGGCCGGGCAGTGAACTCGGTGGCCTCGAACATGGCTCACCTGCTCGGCACCGGCATCCTCGACGGCGACCAGGCCGGTCACGTCGCCGATCGGCTGTCGGGCGTGGACATGGACTCCGGCTTCGGGCTCCGCACGTTGTCCAACCGCTCACGGCGGTACGCCCGGCTGTCGTACCACGGGGGAACGGTGTGGCCGCACGACACCGCCATCGCGGCGCTCGGGCTGGCCAAGGAGGGGTTCAGCCGGCAGGCGACCGCCCTGCTCCGAGGCCTCACCGACGCGGCGCCGGCGTTCGACCACCGGCTACCGGAGCTGTTCGGGGGCGACGCCCGCAGCGACGTGGCCAGCCCGACGCCCTACCCGGCCGCCTGCCGGCCACAGGCCTGGGCCGCCGCCGCATCGGTCGCGGGACTGACCGCCACGCTGGGGCTGCAGGTCGACGTGCCGTCGGGCGACGTTGTGCTGGCACCGTCGACGCAACGTCCGTTCGGCCGGGTGCACGTGACCGGTCTCCGGGTCGGCAACGGAACGCTCGACGTCACGCTGAACCCCGACGACCTCGTGGTCGGCTGCACGGCCGACGACGTGCGTGTCCGGGTCGAAGGGGTCCGTGGCACGATCGTCGACCGATGACTGCCGACCTGCGGACGCCGCTCCTGTCGTGGTACGCCGCGCACGCGCGCGACCTGCCTTGGCGACGTCCGGGCGTCGGTGCCTGGCCGGTGATGATGTCGGAGTTCATGCTCCAGCAGACGCCGGTGGCGCGCGTCCTGCCCGTCTACGCGGCCTGGGCCGCGCAGTGGCCGCGGCCCGCTAACCTGGCGGCCGAGCCGGCGGGGGCGGCCATTCGCGCCTGGGGCCGACTCGGCTACCCGCGACGTGCCCTGCGGCTGCACGCAGCCGCGACCGTCATCACCGAGCGACACTCCGGTCAGGTCCCCAGCACCATCGGCGCGCTGCGGGCACTGCCGGGGGTGGGCGACTACACCGCCGCCGCGATCGCGTCGTTCGCGTTCGGTCAACGACACGTCGTGCTCGACACGAACGTGCGTCGGGTCCTGAGCCGGGTCGTGGTCGGAACGGAGTTTCCGTCCGGGTCGCTCACGGTCGCGGAGCGGCGTCGCGCCGCCGGCCTGATGCCGGCCGACCCGTCGACCGCCGCCCAGTGGGCAGTGGCGGTGATGGAACTCGGGGCTCTGGTGTGCACGGCCGCGGCTCCACGGTGCACGGACTGCCCGATCGCCGACGCCTGCCAGTGGCGTGCCCTCGGACACCCGGCGTACGCCGGTCCGCCGCGGCGGCGCCAGAGCTACGACGGAACTGACCGGCAGTGCCGCGGCCGCCTGCTGGCGGTGGTGAGGGACCGGCAGGGGCCCGCGCCCCGCTCGGCTCTCGAGGCTGCCTGGTCAGACGGCGTGCAGCGCGAGCGCGCACTCGACGGACTCGTGTCGGACGGACTCGTCGAGCCGCTCCACGACGACCGCTATGCGCTCCCGCGCGGCACGGAAGTCAGTCCGCGCTCGTGGCCGGCTCCACCGGCGCCACGTCCGGGATCTCGCCCTTGGACATGCCCTCGAACGTGAACGAGGCCTCCGGACCCTCACCGTCGACGTCGACGAGCACGATCTGACCCGGTCGCAACTCGCCGTACAGCAGCTTCTCGGCCAGCGTGTCCTCGATCTCGCGCTGGATCGTGCGCCGCAACGGGCGCGCGCCGAGCACGGGGTCGAAGCCGCGGGTCGCGAGCAGCACCTTGGCGGGCTGGCTCAGCTCGAGCGCCATGTCGCGGTCCTTCAACCGCGCCTCCACCGAGCTGAGCATCATGTCGACCATATTGATGACCTCGTCCTGGGTCAGCGGCGGGAACACCACGATCTCGTCGACGCGGTTGAGGAACTCCGGCCGGAAGTGCTGCTTGAGCTCGTCGGAGACCTTGGCCTTCATCCGCTCGTAGGAGCCGATGGTGTCGCTGGCTTGCGCGAACCCGAGGTTGACGCCACGGGTGATGTCCTTGGTACCGAGGTTTGTCGTCATGATGATGACGGTGTTCTTGAAGTCGACGACACGACCCTGGCTGTCGGTGAGACGACCCTCTTCCAGGATCTGCAACAGCGAGTTGAAGATGTCCGGGTGGGCCTTCTCGACCTCGTCGAACAGCACCACCGAGAACGGCTTGCGGCGGACCTTCTCGGTGAGCTGGCCGCCCTCCTCGTAGCCGACGTAGCCGGGCGGCGAACCGAACAGCCGCGAGACCGTGTGCTTCTCGGAGAACTCGCTCATGTCGAGCTGGATCAGTGCGTCGTCATCGCCGAACAGGAAGTTCGCGAGGGCCTTGGACAGCCATGTCTTGCCGACCCCCGAGGGACCGGCGAAGATGAACGACCCCCCGGGCCGGCGCGGGTCCTTCAACCCCGCGCGGGTACGCCGGATCGCACGCGACAGGGCCTTGATTGCCTCGTCCTGACCGATGACGCGCTTGTGCAGCTCGTCCTCCATGCGCAGCAGTCGACCGGACTCCTCCTCGGTCAGCTTGACGATCGGGATGCCGGTCGCGGTTGCCAGGACCTCCGCGATGAGCTCCTCATCGACCTCGGCCACGACGTCCATGTCGCCGGCCTTCCACTGCTTCTCCCGCTCGGCCTTGGCTGCGATCAGCTTCTTCTCCTCATCGCGCAGCGACGCAGCCGCCTCGAAGTCCTGGCTGTCGATCGCGCCCTCCTTGCGACGGCGCACCTCGACGATCTTGTCGTCGTACTCGCGCAGGTCCGGTGGGGCGGTCATGCGCCGGATCCGCAGCCGGGAGCCGGCCTCGTCAATCAGGTCGATCGCCTTGTCCGGCAAGAAGCGGTCCGAGATGTAGCGGTCGGCCAACGTCGCGGCCGAGACCAGCGCCTCGTCGGTGATGGTGACGCGGTGGTGCGCTTCGTAGCGGTCGCGTAGCCCCTTCAGCATCTCGATGGTGTGGGCGATCGTCGGCTCGGCCACCTGGATGGGCTGGAACCGGCGCTCGAGCGCAGCGTCCTTCTCCAGGTGCTTGCGGTACTCGTCGAGCGTGGTCGCGCCGATCGTCTGCAGCTCACCGCGGGCGAGCTTGGGCTTGAGGATGCTGGCCGCGTCGATGGCTCCCTCGGCGGCGCCCGCGCCGACGAGCGTGTGGATCTCGTCGATGAACAACACGATGTCGCCGCGGGTGTTGATCTCCTTCAAAACCTTCTTCAGCCGCTCCTCGAAGTCGCCGCGATAGCGAGACCCCGCCACCAAGGCACCCAGGTCGAGGGTGTAGATCTGCTTGTCCTTCAACGTCTCGGGGACGTCGCCACGCACGATGTCCTGGGCCAGCCCCTCCACGATGGTCGTCTTGCCGACCCCGGGTTCCCCGATCAGGACGGGGTTGTTCTTGGTCCGGCGCGACAGCACCTGCATGACCCGCTCGATCTCCTTCTCCCGGCCGATGACCGGGTCGAGCTTGCCCTCCCGGGCGGCCTGGGTGAGGTTGCGGCCGAACTGGTCGAGCACGAGAGAGCTGCTCGGGGCGCCCTCCGCGGGAGCGCCGCTCGTGGCGGTCTCCTTGCCTTGGTAGCCGCTGAGGAGCTGGATCACCTGCTGGCGCACGCGGTTGAGGTCGGCGCCGAGCTTGACCAGCACCTGGGCGGCGACGCCCTCACCCTCACGGATCAGGCCGAGCAGGATGTGCTCGGTGCCGATATAGCTGTGCCCGAGTTGGAGCGCCTCACGCAGGCTGAGCTCCAGCACCTTCTTGGCCCGCGGCGTGAACGGGATGTGCCCGCTCGGCGCCTGCGGTCCTTGGCCGATGATCTCCTCCACCTGCGCGCGCACGGCCTCCAGCGAGATGCCCAGGCTCTCGAGGGCCTTGGCGGCAACGCCTTCGCCCTCGTGGATGAGACCCAGGAGGATGTGCTCGGTGCCGATATAGTTGTGACTGAGCATCCGGGCCTCTTCCTGAGCCAGGACGACGACCCGACGCGCACGGTCGGTAAACCTCTCGAACATCACACTCTCCTCGTGTGCCCGGTGCGGGCGAACTACATGCCGCAGGTCACCATGCTAGTCGTGGCCCTGCCACCAGGCCGGGTGCAGCGCTGCGGGGACCCCGCTCTTCCCGTGTCTCAACCCCCATCAGACACCGGGTGTTCCGCCTGACCAGGCGGGTTCGCCGGTAGCGAACGCGTCGACGCCCCGCCGGGGTAGGGCGGGGGGTCGACGGGGGCGGTCAGTGCGCGGCGGCGTACGCCTCGCGGACCTCGGCGGAGACGCGGCCGCGATCGGGCACGTCGTAGCCTTTGTCGCGAGCCCACTGGCGGATCTCTGCCGGCGCGGCACCGGCTGCCCGTGGGCGACCACGGGTGGCCTTGCGGCGGCCACCGACCTTGCGGGCTTCGGCGACGTAAGGCGCGAAATCCTTGCGCAGCCTGGCGGCGTTCTTGACCGACAGGTCGATTTCGTACGCCGAACCGTCGAGTGAGAACGCCACCGTCTCTTCGGCCTTGCCACCGTCGAGGTCATCGACCAGGAGAATCTGAACCTTTTGCGCCACGATGTGCCTCTCAAGTCGAGTCAATTGTCTGTGCCCGGACACGCGATCGGACCTGGCGAATGGAATCGTAGCCTGGTTTGCGGCTCACTGTACAAACGATGAACCAATAACTCGGTCACGTCGACTCTAAGTCGACGCTATGTCGACTCTGGGCGCAGCAGCGGGAACAGAATCGCTTCTCGAATCCAGGTGCCCATCAACAGCATCACAAGACGGTCGACACCCATTCCCATCCCGCCCGCCGGAGGCATCCCGTACTCGAGGGCGCGCAGGAAGTCCAGATCGAGCTCGATCTCGTCCGACGCGCCGGCCACGGCGTGCCCGGATTGTTCGATGAATCTCTGCCGTTGCACGACAGGGTCGTTGAGCTCGGAGTACGCCGGGGCCAGCTCGACGCCGTTGATGACGAGGTCGAACGCCTCGACGAGGCCCGGCTCCGACCGGTGCGGCTTTGCCAGCGGGCGGACCGAGGCGGGGTAGTCGCACACGAACGTCGGCTGGATCAGCGAATGCTCGACGAGCTTCTCGTAGAGCTCCAGCACGACATCCCCCCACCCCCAGCTGGCTTGCAGGTCGACGTCGTGGCGCTCGGCGTGCCCACGCAAGGCGTTAAGGCCGGTGTCGAGGTCGATCTGCTCGCCCAGTGCCTCACTGACAAGCTCCAGCAGACTGGCCCGTCGCCACGGCGCGGTCAGGTCGATCTCAGTGCCGTCCCGCGCCGGCACGGTCGTGCGATCGAGAGCCTGCGCCGCGTCGAGCACGAGGGTGCGTACCAGGGCCGCCATCGTGTCGTAGTCGCCGAACGCCTCATAGGCCTCGAGCATCATGAATTCGGCGCTGTGCGTGGAGTCGATGCCTTCGTTGCGGAACGTCTTTCCGATCTCGTAAACCCGCTCGACCCCGCCGACGAGAACGCGCTTGAGATTGAGCTCCAGGGCGATCCTGAGCACCATCTCCTGGTCGAAGGCCTGCAGGTGGGTGCGGAACGGGCGCGCCGCGGCCTCGCCGTTGGTGAGCTGCAGGACGGGAGTTTCCACCTCGACATAACCTCGGCGATGGAGGGTCTCTCGAAGCGAGCGCAACACGACTGCCTTCGCACGCACCATCTCTCGGGCGTGCGGGTTCACGATCATGTCGACGTACCGCAGGCGTACGCGCGCTTCTTCGCTCAACGGTGCGTGCTCGTTGGGCAACGGTCGCAATGCCTTCGCGGTAAAGCACCAGTTCGTTACCCGTACCGACAGCTCGCCGCGCCGGCTCGTCACGACCTCGCCGGAGAACGCCATCAGGTCGCCGATATCGACGAGCTCCTTGAACGACGTCAGAGACTGCTCCCCCAGATCGGCCAGGGACAGCATCACCTGAAGCTCGGTGCCGTCGCCGTCGCGCAGCCGGACGAAGCACAGCTTGCCGGTGTTGCGCAGGAAGATCACCCGCCCGGTGACGGACACCTGCTCGCCGGTGGCGGTGTCGGGCGCGAGGCCAGCGGCGTCGTACTTTGCGCGCACCTGGGACAGCGAGTGGGTCCGGGGCACCGCGAGGGGGTACGGCGCGATTCCGGAGTCAACCAGGCGTTGCCGCTTCTCCCGCCGGACCCGCATCTGCTCGGGCAGGTCTCCGGCGGAGTCAGGCGCCTGGGGGTCCGTCATGGCAGCCAAGGCTACGGGGGGCTCAGCCCGGCCGGGCGACCTGGTTTCGGTCGAACACCAGCCGGAGGCCGTGCAGGGTCAGCCGCGGCTCGTACTCGTCGATCTCGGCGCACTCGGACAGGATCGTCGGCGCGGACGTTCCCGTGGCCACCACGGTGACCTCCGAACGATCAGCCTCCAGAGCCGCCACCGTCCGCTTCACCAACCCGTCCACCTGGCCGGCGAACCCGAACACCGCTCCCGCCTGCAGGGCCTCAACGGTGTTCTTCGCGATCACCGAGCGCGGGCGCACCAACTCGACCCGCCGAAGCTGAGCGCCCCGTCGGCCGAGGGCCTCCAGGGAGATCTCGATACCGGGCGCGATCGCCCCGCCGAGGTACTCACCACGGGCGCTGATGGCGTCGACGGTCGTCGCCGTGCCGAGGTCGACCACGATGCAGGGCGGCTGGAACAGCGTGGCCGCGGCCAGCGCATTGACGATCCGGTCCGAGCCCACCTCGCGGGGGTTGTCGGTGAGCACCGGCACGCCGGTACGCACGCCCGGCTCGACCACCACGTGCGGCACGTCGGGGTAGTAGCGGGTCAGCACCTGCCGCATCTCGTGCAGCACGTGCGGCACGGTGGAACACACCGCGACCCCAGTCACCGTGGTCGCGCCCACGAGGCCCGAGACCAGGACGTACCACTCGTCGGCCGTCCGGCGGTCCTCGGTGGACACGCGCCACGACTCGGTCAGGTCGGCGCCGTCGAACAATCCGAGGACGGTGTCGCTGTTGCCGATGTCGACTGCGAGCAGCACCGTCTCAACGCTCCAGGACGAGACCGACGTTGTCGATCAGCCGGGTGGTGCCGATCCTGGCGGCGACGAGCAGACGGGCCTCCCCTGCGCGTGGGTCCGGCGCGAGGTCGCGGTCGGTCAGGGCAAGGTAGTCGAGGTCAACGTCCTCCGCCTTGTCGAGTACCTCGTGGGCGGCCGCAAGGACCGCGCCGGAGCCGTCCCACGCACGCGCTGCCCCCGCCGACAACGCCCCCGACAACGCCAGGGCGTGCTCACGCTGGGCTGCGTCGAGATAGCGGTTGCGCGACGACAGCGCGAGTCCGTCGGCATCGCGAACTGTCGCCACGCCGACGATGTCGATCGCCATGCTAAGGTCGTGCACCATCCGCCGGACGAGTGCGAGCTGCTGGTAGTCCTTCTCCCCGAACACCGCCGTGCTCGGGCGTACAAGCGCGAACAACTTGGCCACCACTGTCAGCATGCCGCGGAAGTGGGTCGGGCGGCTGACGCCCTCCAGCACCGCGCCCAGCGGACCGGGGTCGATCGTCACGCCGCCGGCCCCGTCGGGATGGATGGTCTCGACCTCCGGCACGAACACGATGTCGACGCCTTCGCGGCCGCACATCTCCAGGTCGTCCTCGAGCGGTCGCGGGTAGCGTTCGATGTCCTCCCCCGGTCCGAACTGAGTCGGGTTGACGAAGATCGACGCGATCAGCGCGTCCCCGAGTCGACGGCCCTGTTGCAGCAGTGCCGCATGGCCCCCGTGCATCGCCCCCATGGTCGGGACGTACGACACCGGCGAGTTGGCGAGGCGTGCGGGCATGAGCGCACGGTCCAGCTCCTCGACCGTGCTGACGACGGTGGGATCCATCCGATGTCCACTCCGACCGTTGCTAGGCCGTCATGGCGGCGGCCGTCGCGTCCCAGACTGCCGCATCGAGCACCTCCGCGAGGTCACTGGCGCGCGGACGCGCCAGACGTCCGTCCGCAACAGCGCGCTCACTGGTGGCCCGCGCCATCGCCAGATAGCTGTCGAGCGTCGCTGGCGGAGCCGCGCGCAAGGCGTCCAGGTGCGCCGCGACGGTAGCCAGGTCGCCGCGGACCACGGGACCGGTGAGCGCCGCGTCGCCGTAGGCAAGCGCGTTGTCGACCGCGGCCGACAGCAACGGCCGCAGGGTCGCCGACGGGTCGGTCACGCCGGCCTGGCGCAGCAGGTCCATCGCCTGGCTCACCAGCGTCGCGACGTGGTTGGCGCCGTGCGCCAGGGCGGCGTGATAGAGGGTGCGCTGCTCCTCCGGGACCAGGGTCACCCTGCCCCCGAGGTCGGCGACGAGTCCCGCACCGACACTTCGGGCTGTGCCCTCCGCGGCGGTCAGGGCGAACGTGCACCCCGCGAGCCGGTCGAGATCGACGTGGGTGCCGGTGAACGTCATCGCCGGGTGCAACGCGATCACGTCGGCGCCGAGCCGGGCAGCGGGCTCCAGCACCCCGGTGCCGTGCCGCCCGCTCGTGTGCACCACCACGTGGTCCGGTCGGATGACCTGCGCCGCGACGAGCTCGGTGATGAGGTCGGACAAGGCATCGTCGGGTACGGCCAGGAGCACCAGGTCAGCTCGGCGTACCACCTCGCGGGGATCGGTGATGTCGACGCCGGGAAGCAGCGTCTCGATGCGGGTGCGGGAAGCGGGAGACTCACCCGCGACGGCCGCGACGTCGTGGCCGGCGGTGCGCCAGCCGGCCGCGAGAACGGCCCCGACCCGGCCTGCGCCGATCACGCCAAGGTGGAATCGCTTCGTGGTGGGCTGCTGCATCTGCTCTGCCTTTCGTTCCAGTCCCGCAGGGGGGGTACCGGACGGTGGGTCAGCGTGGTGATGTGGGTCGTGTCCTGCTTGATTCAAGGGTACGGGCGGCACGTGGGCGCGCGCACCGGCCTGCCCGGTGCGTTCGGTCACAACAGCTGCTGGGGGGCCGGCTGCCTACACTCGCGCGAGTGATCCCACAGTCGGACGAGCCCTTCGGCGGGGCCGTCCCGTGGGTGACGGCTTGGCACCGGGCGCTCTATGGGGCCGACGGATTCTTCGTACGCGAGGCACCTGGCGATCACTTCCGGACCTCGGTCCATGCGTCGCCGGCCTTCGCCGGCGCCGTGCTTGCGCTGGCCCGTGCCTGCGGCCTCGACCGCGTCGTCGATCTCGGCGCCGGTCAAGGGGAGTTGCTCGCCGACCTGCGGCGGGTCGCGCCGGACCTGCGGCTCATCGGGGTCGAGGTCGCCAGTCGGCCTGAAAACCTGCCGTCCGACGTTGAGTGGCGGTCCGTCGCCGCCAAGCCGCCGATCGACGCTGCTCTCGTCGTGGCCAACGAGTGGCTCGACAACGTGCCATGCCTCGTCGCGATGCTCGACGGCGACGGCGACTGGCGCGAGATTCTGGTCGATCCGGCATCGATGCGAGAGGCCTGGGGTCCGTCGTTGCGCGACGACGACGTCACGTGGTGCCACCGGTGGGTGCCCGATCCCCGCCCGGGTGACCGGGTCGAGATCGGTCGTTCCCGGGACGAGGCCTGGTGCACCGTCGTCGGCGGGTTGACTCGCGGAGTCGCGGTGACGATCGACTACGGTCCGCGTGCTTCGGGCACCGAGTCTCGATCGGGAGGTGTCCGGGCGTACCGCTCCGGCCGCGAGGTCGAGGTGGCGCTCGACGGATCGTGTGACGTCACCGCCCCGGTCAACTGGGACTCAGTCGAGGCAGCGATCTCGGCCTCGAAGCCTCACGGCGGCGTCACGACCATCCGGCTGGACCAGCGCACCGCCCTTCGCCGGCTCGGGCTGAGCGGCGACCGGCCTGAACCGGCGCTCGCCACCACCGATCCCGTGGCGTACCTGCGCGGTCTGTCGTCACGCGGCGAGGTTGCCGAGCTCACCGCATCCCCCGGGCTCGGCGACTTCACCTGGCTCGTCACGGCCGTCGGCGCTCCGATGCCCGACCTGCTGTTGCGCTGACGCCGGCTGCCTCGTCGCCGTTAGCCGCAGACCGCCGGGCCACAAGCCGCGGATCGGCGGGCCACAACCCGCGGATGGGCGGGCCACAAGCCGCGGATCGGCGGGCCACAACCCGCGGATCGGCGGGAGTTGGGGAGGGTCAGGGGGTGGTGCGGGGAGCGCGGGTCAGGGCGAGCGCCGTCTGCCAGCACTCAGCCGCGTCACGGTGCCGGCCGACTGCCTCGACCGGGCCCGATGGCAGGTCCACGTGGACGCTCGCCAACCGCAATGCGCGCTGGACAGGGCCCTGGGTGACCCGGACCGACTGCGGCTTGTGCCGCGGCACCACATCGGTACGCCGACTCAGCACTCCTCGCCTGGTCACGATCAACCGGTCGTCCGCGCCGTACCGCAGAACGGCCGCGCCGAGCGGGTCGAGCCAACGAGCGGCCCTGGGCGCGGGTGCGAGCGACACAGCGTCCGGGTCCGCGCTGCCCAGCACCTCTGCGACCAGTCGCAGTGCCACCGCGCGAGAAGCTACCGGTACGAGGGTCGACAGGGAGATGTTCTTCTGATCGTCCTTGTACTTCGAGCCGGCGACCGTGACCCGCACCGACACCCAGCCGAGCGGGCGCCAGGCCAGCGGCTCGTGCAGCACGATGCCCTGCACCCGGTCCGTGGGGATCGTCTGGCTGCGTACGTTGAGCAGGCCTGAGCGCAGCCGCAGCCCCTCGGCAGTCCGGGAGGCGGTGAAGCCGAACCTCGCGACGAAGCCGTTCGCCACGAACGAAAGCGCGGCGAGCCCCGTCGGGATGAACAACGCGAAACCCAACGGTGTGCCGGTCAGCACCTGGATCACGACACCACCGACGGACGGGACAACCAGTCCGACGAACGCCGCCCGCAACACCTGGCTTGCGAGCAAAGGGCCGGGCTGCACGCTGAACAGGACACGTTCGGGCGCCAGCGGCTCGACCGGTCCCAGGCCAGTGCGGGCGACCTCGCCCTCCAGCCCGCGTGCACGACCGAGCAGGTCGGCCCGCAGCGACTCGGCCCGCCCGAGCGGCAGGAACGCCAGCTTCGCCTTGTCGTCGCCGCCGCCGCCGGCAGTCTCGAAGGTGAGCTCGGCCATCGCGAACAGCCTTGCCAGCAAGGGTTGTTGCACCTCGACCGCTTGTAGGCGCTCGATCTTGACCCGCCGTGACCGGCGCACAAAGACACCGCTGTCGATGCGCAGCTCCGTGGCGCTGATCCGGAACCGTGTGAACCACCACGACACGAGCCCGAAGCCCAACCCGGCCACCACCGCGGCCGGCAGGACCAACCAGGGGTACGGCACGGAGCCACCCTCGACGAGCGAGCGACCGACGTAGACCGCGACGACGACCAACGCGAGGCCCCCACGCAGGAAGGGAGTCGCGGGGTGCACCCGGTGGAACCCGCCGAGGTCGGCAGGTGCGCTCACAAACCGGCCGCCTGGGCCTCGCCGAGCTCGGTGAGCCGGTCGCGCAACCGACCGGCCTCGGTCGACCGGAGCCCGGGGATGTGAGCCCGGGTGTCCGGCGACGCGGTGTGCAGGCGGACCGTCGCGATGCCCAACCAGCGCTCCAGCGGGCCGGCGGTCACGTCCACGAACTGCATGCGGCCATAGGGCACCAGCTCAAGGCGGCGATACAGCACCCCGCGCGTGATGAACAGGTCCTCGTCGCGCTCGGCATACGCCCACGAGCGCGCGTTGCGGCCGATGACCACCCACCCAGCCGCAACCAACACGATCCCGGTGAGCGCCACCACCGGACCGATCACGTCGCCCGCGGGGATCAGGAGCCAGGCCAGCGCGCACAGCACCAGCAGCCCCGCGAGCCCTGACCCCAGCAGGATGTGTCGCAGCTTCGCCAGTGCCGGGTCCACCCGTACCCACGGTGCACCGGGCACCGCGAACAACTCGTCCATGCCGCCGAGGCTATCCAAGCGGCGATGGCAGGATGGACACATGCCCGACTCCTCGTCGATGTCGAACGTCGTCGTCGGCGTCGGTGACGGCGCCTCAGGCTTCGGCTACGAACGCGGCGCGGGTGACGAGCTCGCCACCCAGGACATGGTGCTGAACATCGGTCCGCAACACCCGGCAACCCACGGGGTGCTGCGACTGCGACTGACCCTCGACGGCGAGCGCATCGTCACGTGCGAGCCGATCATCGGCTACATGCACCGGGGCGTCGAGAAGCTCTTCGAGGTCCGCGACTACCGGCAGATCATCGTGCTGGCCAACCGGCACGACTGGCTGAGCGCGTTCTCCTCTGAGCTCGGCGTGGTGCTGGCGGTCGAGCGGATGCTCGGCCTCGAGGTCCCGGTCCGTGCCACCTGGAACCGGATGCTGCTGGCCGAGCTGAACCGGGTGCTGAGCCATCTCATGTTCGCCGGCTCGTACCCGATCGAGCTTGGGGCCATCACTCCGATCTTCTACGCGTTCCGCGAGCGCGAGACGATCCAGGAGGTGATGGAAGAGGTGTCGGGGGGCCGCATGCACTACATGTTCAACCGGGTCGGCGGTCTCAAGGAGGACCTTCCGGCCGGCTGGCTCGCGCGCTGCGCGGCCGCGGTTGCTGCGGTGCGTACTCGGCTCCCGCACATCGAGGATCTGGTCGTGGGCAACGAGATCTTCCAGGCCCGCACCCGCGGCGTCGGGACGGTCTCGCCGGAGATCATCCACCAGTACGGCGTGTCCGGGCCCATCGCGCGAGCCAGCGGAGTCGACATCGACCTGCGTCGAGACGAGCCGTACCTCGCCTACGACGAGCTGGTCGCGGACGGGTCCCTGCGCGTGGTGACCCGTCAGTCCGGCGATTGCTTCGCGCGGTTCGAGGTGCTGATCGAGCAGATCAAGGTGTCGCTGGACCTTGCCGACCGATGCATCGAGCAGCTGCGCATGCTCCCTGCGGGCCCGGTGAACGTGCGCCTGCCCAAGATCGTGAAGGCCCCCGAGGGCACGACGTACGCGTGGACCGAGAACCCCCTCGGCATCAACGGCTACTACCTGGTGTCGCGAGGCGAGAAGGTGCCGTGGCGGATGAAGCTGCGCACCGCGTCGTTCAACAACATCGCCGCACTGCCGGAGCTGCTGCCCGGCTGCGTCGTCGCCGACATGGTCGCGATTCTCGGTTCGATGTTCTTCGTCGTCGGCGACATCGACAAGTAGCTCGCCTAGATGAGGCCCTTCGACGAGAGGTACTGCTGAGCCACGTCTGCCGCCTGGGCACGCTGGACGTCGACCTGGACGTTCATCGCTGCGAGGTCGCTGGTGGTCAGCACGGCTGAGAGCTTGTTGAGCACCGTCGCGACGTCCGGGTGAGCCGACAGGAAGTCGGAGTTGACTGCCGGGATCAGGTTCTGCGCCGGCTGGACGCCCTTGTCGTCGGTCAGGATCACGAGGTTCTCGGAGGCGAGCGCACCGTCGGTGGTCGCCACCTCACCGAGCTGGGACTCGCCCTTTGACAGCGAGTCCTTGACCTGCGGCGAGTCGAAGCCGAGCGGCAGGATCTTGCTGATGTTGATCTTGTAGACCTTCGAGAGCCCTCCCTGGCAGTCGGACCGGCCCTGGCAGTCCGGTGCCGCCGCCAGCACGATGGGCTTGCCGAGAGCACCCAGGTCGGACAGCGTCGTGAGACTGTTCTGGCTGGCGTAGCTCTTGGTGACGGCGAAGGCGTTCTGGTCGGTGGCCTTCGCAGGGTCCAGCATCGAGATGTGGTCGGCACTCGCCAGCGGCTTGAGCTTGGCCAGGGTGGAGGCGGAGCTGTTCGAGGAGATGGTGGGCGCGTTGGCGCCGTTCTTCAGCGTGTTGAGGTAGTCCGTCAGCGCGCCGAGGTACTCCGGCACCACGTCGACATTGCCCGACTCCAGCTGCCGAACATAGATGTCGCGCGTCGCCACAAGGTGGACGTTGACGGTGTAGCCAGCCTTCTCCAGCAGCTGCTGATAGAGCGCCGCCATGATCTGCATCTCGGTGAAGTTCTGGCCGGAGAGACTGATGGTGCCCTTGCTGCCGGCACCGCTGCTCGACGACCCGCTCGTCGGGTTGCTGCTCGGTGACGGAGCGGTGCTGCTGGCGCACGCTGCGCCGGCCAGCAGTGCCCCGACCGCCAGCGAGAGGCCGGCCATGCGACGTACGCTCATCCCGCGCACCACCTTCTGTGTCCCGTGGCGCCAGCCACGCGTGTCAGGTGGGGCACCGGGCGGCACCCCGCACACCATCGCACCATCACGTAGCGGCTTGTGCAACCACGTATGCCGTCGCTCGGCGGTCCGCACGTGCCCGGGGGTCACTCCATCGCTGGACAATCGCCGCTATTCCTTCCAGAACCAACGCGATGACGGCCACCAGGATCGCGCCACCGAGTCCTTTGCCGTAGTCGCTGCGGTAGAAGCCGGCGGTGATCACGTTGCCGAGCCCGGGGCCGGCCACCAGCGCGGCGATGGTCGCGGTGGCCCAGACCTGCACGAGCGCCAGCCGAATGCCGGTGGTGATCAGCGGCATCGCCAGCGGTAGCTCGACCCCGAAGAACAGCTGCGGACCACTCATGCCCATGCCTCGCGCTGCTTCGACCACTTCCTTGTTGACCTCGCGTACGCCGACATAGCTGTTGGTGATGATCGGCGGCAGGGCGAACAACACCAGGGACAACAACGTGGCCAGGCCGGCCCGGCCGTACGGGCCGAGCTCCGCGGTCCCCCACGACGGACCCACCGACAACAGCACAAGCACCGCGAACGTGGGTACGGCCCGGCCCACGTTGGAGATGTTGATCGCCAGAAACCCTCCGCGGCCCAGGTGCCCCAGTGACAAAGCGATCGGCAACCCGACGGCTAGAGCCACCACCAAGGCAGTGATCGTCAGCAGCAGCTGCTGTAGCAGCTGGACGAGCATGCCGTTGGAGCCGGACCAGTTGGCGCCGGTGAACAGGAACGAGATGGCGTCGCCGATCATCGGGTCACGCCCGCGTCCGGGTCCACGGAGTCAGCACCCACTGGGTGCCGAGCAGGATGACGTCGAGAACCACAGCGAGTGCCACGCACAGCACGCTGGCGGCGAAGATCTCGGCCTTGAAGTTGTTCTGCACTCCGTCGGCCAGCAGGTTGCCCAGGCCACCGAAGTTGACGATGAAGCCGATCGTCGTGAGCGCCACCGTCGAGACCGTAGCCACGCGCAGTCCGGCGATGATCACCGGCAGCGCCAACGGCATCTCGACCGTGAGCAGCATGCGGGTGGGTCCGTAGCCGAGACCGAGGGCGGACTCACGTACCTCGTCGGGCACGGATCTCAACCCCTCAAGGGTGTTGCGCACCAAGATGGTCAACGAATACAGAGCCAGGCCGATGATGACAGTCGTCGCTGTGATGCCGGTGAACGGAACGAGCAAGGGGAACAACGCTAACGACGGGATCGTGTAGACCATGGTGGACAGACCGAGGATCAACGTCTCCAACCGGGTGAACCGCCTCGCGAGCAACGCGAGGGGGATGGCAACGACGAGACCGAGAAGGACTGCCTCGACAGTGATCTGAATGTGCTGGACGGTTGCCGCCTGCAACTGAGACTCGCGGTCGTGCCAGTACGACGCGCAGAACCATTGATTGTTCAGCAGGTCGTAGCACGAGCCCGGTGTGCTCAGCGCCGGTAGTGTCACGGCATGGACGGTACCGAAGATCCGATGATCCGGCTCGAGGGCGTCGGCAAGACCTACCCGGACGGGACGGTTGCCGTTCAAGCCCTCGACCTCGACGTGCCCCGAGGTTCCCTGGTCATACTGGTCGGACCGTCCGGCTGCGGCAAGTCCACGACGCTGAAGATGGTCAACCGGCTGATCGAGCCCACGACCGGACGGATCCTGCTCGACGGCGATGACGTGACGCGGGTCGATCCGGTCCACCTGCGGCGCCGGATCGGCTACGTCATCCAGCAGATCGGGCTGTTTCCGCACCACACCATCCGGACCAACGTCGGGACGGTGCCTCGCATGCTCGGGTGGGACCGCAAGAGGATCGAGGCGCGCACCGACGAGCTGCTCGACACGGTCGGACTCGACCCCAAGGTGTTCGGTGGCCGCTACCCACACCAGCTGTCAGGCGGTCAGCGACAGCGGGTCGGCGTCGCGCGTGCGTTGGCAGCCGATCCTCCGGTGCTCCTGATGGACGAGCCGTTCGGTGCAGTCGACCCGGTCGTACGCGGCCGCCTGCAGGAGGAGTTCCTGCGGCTGCAGGACGAGCTGGAGAAGACGGTCATGTTCGTCACCCACGACATCGAGGAGGCAGTCCGGCTGGGTGACCGAGTCGCGGTCTTCGCCCAGGGCGGCCGGCTCGCACAGTACGACACGCCGGCACGGGTCCTCGGCGCGCCCGCGGACGGCTTCGTCGCCGAGTTCGTCGGGGCAGACCGTGGGCTGCGGCGCCTTGCGGTGACCGCGATCGAGCCGAGCGACGTCGTCGCGCCTCCCACCGTCCGCGCCAGCGAGACGCTGCGCGAGGCCGGAGTGGTGATGGCGAAGCAGGATGCTCGGTGGGCGGTCGTGCTCGACGACCAAGGCGCCTTGCAGGGTTGGCTCTCGGCCGACGTCGCGCGAGGCGATGGCACCGTTGCCGACCGTGCTCGCCGGATGGACGCCTATGTCGAGCACGACGCGCCCCTGAAGGACGCCCTCGCCACGATGCTGCGGCACGATGCCGGCTGGGTGGCGGTGCTCGACGGTGCGAAGTTCATCGGCGTACTCACACCGGACTCGCTGCATGCGGCGCTGCGCCGCTCGGTGCACGCCGACGACGAAGGCGTGTCGCCGGATGCGGTCGAGCTGGAGCAACCCGGGCCCGTGCGGGTCTGAGCCTGGCCGCCTGGGCGCCCGCCGGCGGGGCACCCGCCACGACACCCGGTCACGACACCGGCCACCGCCAGGCCCGCCAGCGGTTGGGGCATCCCGCCTCGACACCGGCCACCACCGCAGCAGCCCACGAGGCCCCGGGCAGCGGATGCGCCGGACAGCCTGGCTACGCCTGTGCGTGGGCCTCGTCGATGGCGGGGCCCGTTGGCCGCCGCTCCTCCCACGTCAACAGGTCCACGACCGTCGGGGCCTGGCTGTCGTCCCAGACGGCCAGCTCGTCGGCGGTTATGACCTGCTCCTCCTGCGCACGGTCGAGTTCGGCGGCGAGCTCATCGACCCGGGTCTGCAGCTCGTCGACCCGGAGGGCATGACGCCGGCCCCGCTCGACGGCCTCGTCGGCGCGGGCCTCGGACAGCCGAAGAGTGCCGGCAAGCGCGGCGAGCTCGACGTCCCTGCCAGCGACCGTCGCCGTCATCGCAGCGGCGAACGCGGAGTTCGACCGGGCCTGCTCGGTAGCCATCTGCTGGTAGGCGAGAGCCTGAGCGGAGCGATCTCGCGCCGCGTCGCGGCGGGTCTGCGCCAGCTCGTTCGACATCATGCGTGCGGCAGTCGCGCCGGCGACCCAGGTCGACACCGCGGCGATCGCGAGCAGCGGGGCACCGCCGATGACGACCGCAGCAGCCACCAGCAGGCCTGCGAGCCCAAGCAGCACGAGCGCGACAGTGATGCGGAAACTACGTCGACGACGACGGTTCATTCCCATGCCGCCAGGGTAGGAGGCTCGGGCCTCGCGATTCCTCTGCCACGCCGGACAGCGCGCCGCGCCTTGGACGACCCAGCTCTCGGGCGCGCGGGCTCCCGAGCACCCGCCGGCCGGCACGACCGGCGCCCCGCGCTACCGGAACCCCCGGCCCCGTGCCGCACCGCCGCTCAGGCAGACGAGCTCGCGCCCGTGCGCTTGTCGTCGGGATCGCGCGGCACCCGGCAGGCACGCTCCAGCAGCAGTCCGCCCACGCCAACTCCGATCGACGCGAGCATCGCGAGCAGGGAGTGGATGACGCGCGAGCGCGGCAGGTCGACGTTCATCGAGCCGATGTAGTGCACCCCGAAACCGATGTACGCCCCGGCAAGCAGCGCGCCGACGAGCGCGCTCGCCTTGCCGAGGACAAGCAGGTTCACCGCGCGGCGGGCGTCCATCGGCAGCCGCCGCCGATGCAACGTCCGCCACGTCGTCCAGGCGAATCCCCCGAGGACGGCCGCGAGGAAGGCGAGGGCGCCGATCGCGGACCAGGGCACGTTGGGCGCCACCCGGTTGCCCCGCTCGGAGATCAGTGGGAACACGCCGCCGATCGCCAACCCCACCACAACGGCGATGGCCAGCGTGATGGGCCTGGTGGTGCCCACGCTGTGGCCACGGTCCGGTTCGGTCACGGCGTGAGCGGGGTCACAGGTCGAGCTGGAGGTCGTCGCGGCGATGCACACCGGACGTGTCGACCTTGCCGATCAGGTCGACGACATGTCCGTGCCCCGGGATGTAGGCCTCAGGATCCACGTCCAGCCACGGACGGAGCACGAAGGCCCGCTCGTGCGCACGCGGGTGGGGCAGCTTCAGATCCGCGTCGTCGGCGATGCGTTCTCCGACCACCACGAGGTCGACGTCGAGTGTGCGCGGTGCGTTGTGGTGCTCGCTGCGTACACGACCGAACGCGTCCTCGACCGCCAGCGCCCGGTCCAGCAAGGTATGCACGGCCAGCGTGGTGTCGAGGAGTACGACGATGTTGAGAAAGTCCTTGGCGTCCGCAGGGGAGTCGACCGGCGCCGTCTCGTAGACCGGCGACACGGTCACGACGGTGACTTCCGGTGTGTCTGCCAGCGCATTGAGCGCGCCCTGCAGCGTGGTGAAGCGTTCCCCGAGGTTCGATCCGAGTGAGAGCACGGCCTGACGGATCGGGCGCATCTCGCCAGTCATCGTGTCGGTGTCGACGATGTGCGGGTTCGGGGTCTCAGTCATGACGGCTCCGCTCTATGGTCACGGCGACGTCCGAGAACGTGACCGCTATGGGCGCTTCCGGTTTGTGCACCGTCACCAGCACGCTCGCCACGCCCTCGAACTCCAGGCAGGTGTCGGCGACTCGGGCGGCGACGGTCTCTATCAGGTCCACGGGGTCGGATGCCACCACGTCATGCACCCGTTGGGCTACTTCGCCGTAGTCGACAGTACGCGATAGGTCGTCTCCGTCAGCCGCTGGTCCGGTGTCCAGTCTCAGCACCACATCAACCACGAACGGCTGCCCCTCCCGGCGCTCGCGGGCGAAGACGCCGTGGTGTGCCCGCACCTGCAAACCGGTCAGCGCGATCCGGTCCGGCGCGTCAGTCGTCACGTTTCCTCCCCTGGTCCTGCCGGCTCATTACCCCGACCCAGCACCGGCGATGCATGGTGCGCCCACATCCGCCAGCCGGCCCCGGTGCGCACGAACGTGTTGAGTGCGACTGCGCGCCCCCCGGTCAGCTCGGCCGCGGGAGCACCCTCACCCGCGGCGAGGATGTTCTCGGTGCATCCGACGAGAGCCACATCGCCGTGGGCACTCATCGCGACGTCGGTCAGGAAGAACTGGATGTACGGCGTGCTCGCCATCACCAACGACCACGACCGCAGGATCGCCGGGGTCCCGCGCACCACCTCGTTGCCCGGGTGGACGCACGCGGTGTCTTCGCCCGGCAGCCACAGGGCGGTCATCAGGTCGATGTCGCCGCTCTCGATCGCGGTGTAGAAGCTGCGGTTGGCCGCCTCGACGCCCCCCGTGCCGCCCACGGCCGGCTCAGCCATCGGCCCACCTGGCCACGACCCGGACCGCGTCCGCGCTCGGGGCGGCGTCGTGCACCCGAACGCACCATGCACCGGCGGCGGCGGCGAGCCCGGAGATCGCCGCCGTGGCGTCGTCCCGCTCCCCGGCGGGCCGGGGCGAGCCGTCGGCGTCCGCCAGCAGGTCGCCGAGGAACCGTTTGCGACTCGCTGCCACCAGGACCGGGTGCCCGAGCGCCGAGATCGCGTCGAGGTGTGCCAGCAGGGTCCAGTTGTGCGAACCGGTCTTGGCAAAGCCCAGGCCCGGGTCCACGACGATCCGGTCAGCCGCAACACCGGCGGCGACGGCGGCATCCACCTGCCGGCGCAGCTCGTCGGTCACGTCACCGACGACGTCGGCGTACTCGGCGTGGTCCTGCATCTGCGCGGAGGGCGCCCGCCAGTGCATCACGACGAATGGCACCTGCGCCTGCGCGACGAGGCGGAGCATCTGCGGGTCCGCTCGCCCGCCGGACACGTCGTTGACCATCGCCGCTCCCGCACCTAGGGCTGCGTCCGCCACCTCGGCGCGCATGGTGTCCACCGAGACCACGGCTCCGTCGAGAACAAGGTCCCGGACCACGGGTACGACGCGGCGCAGCTCCTCCGCCGGCGACGGCCGCTGGGCTCCGGGTCGCGTCGACTCGCCACCGACGTCGACGAGGTCTGCGCCTTCGGCCAGCAGATCGAGGCCGTGGCGTACGGCGGCGTCGGGCTCGAACCACATCCCTCCGTCGGAGAACGAGTCGGGGGTGACGTTCACGACCCCCATCACCAGACAGCGAGCGGCCGATGGCAACCCGGGCACGGCCGGCGGCCTCCCCGGGGCAGGCCGAGCGGCTCCCTCTCCGATGCTCATCCCGGGAGGCTATCGGCACCGCCCACGCATCCCCCGACCACACCGCTCCGGCACGGCGCTGTCACGGACGTGTCACAACACCCGGCGCCGGGCCGGACCTGGTCGAAGACCGAGCAACACTGGCGAGGTGCCACACGTTGTGCTGCTGGTCGAGGAGGACGCCCACGCCCGGCGGGCGATGAGCCTGGCGCTGCAGCGCGAGGGCTACGGCGTGACCGAGGCGGGCAACGGTCACGACGGACTCGTCGTGCTGCGCGGTTCCGAGCCGGATGTCGTCCTGGTCGACCTGGTGCTCCCGGACGTCGACGGCTTCAGTGTCTGTCGGCAGATCCGGCGTTCCAGCAGTGTGCCGGTGATCGCCATGACCGGGCGACTTGACGGTCACGACGTCGTGGCTTGCCTGGAGGCGGGCGCGGACGACTGCGTCCCCGCGTCACTGGCGGCCGAGGAGCTGGCCGCCCGGATCCGCGCCCTCCTGCGCAGGGCCGGTCCGCAGGCGCACCTGCACCGCAGGTTCGGGCAAGGGGCCCTGCAGGTGCTCGTCGACGAGGGCGTGGTTCGGCACCACGGAGGCGCGGTCGCGCTGACTCGTACCGAGCTGAGGCTGATCTGCGGGCTGGCACTCGCCTACGGCCAGGTACGCAGCCGGGAACAGCTGGTCGCACACGTCTGGGGCGATGGTCGGCGCCTGGACGGCAGAATCGTGGACGTCCACGTCCGCCGGCTCCGGATCAAGGTGGAGGACGACCCGACGAACCCGGTTCACGTCGTCACCGTGCACGGGCGGGGATACCGGCTGGCGGTCTGAACGTCAGTGCAGGATCAGGCTCATCGCCTCAGCCCGGGTGGCTGCGTTGAGCAGTTGCCCGCGGACGGCGCTGGTGATGGTGGTCGCCTCTGACTTGCGGACCCCGCGCATCGCCATGCACAGGTGTTCGGCCTCCATCACGACGACAACCCCGCGCGGCCGGAGGATGCGGGTCAGTGCGTCGGCGACCTGCGACGTCAGCCGCTCCTGCACCTGCGGTCGCCGGGCATAGAGGTCGACCAGGCGGGCCAGCTTGGAAAGGCCGGTGATGCGGCCGTCCTCGCCGGGGATGTAGCCCACGTGGGCACGCCCGACGAATGGGACCAGATGGTGCTCGCACATGCTCCACAGCTCGATGTCCTTGACCAGGACAAGCTCGTCGTGACCGAGGTCGAACGTCGTGGTCAGCACGTCCTCCGGGCTCTGCCGCATGCCGGCGAACAGCTCGGAGTACGACCGGGCGACGCGGGCCGGAGTGTCTTGGAGGCCGTCCCGGTCGGGGTTCTCGCCGATGGCGATCAGCAGCTCCCGGACCGCGGCCTCGGCGCGAGCACGGTCGAACGGGGGGATGGTGCGTGCGCCGTCCACGGCGATCGGGTCGGGACTGTGCCCGTACCCGTCAGCCGCCGAGGTTCGGGGGCTGCGGCTGGCCACCGCCGTCGCCTCCTGACATCCCGTTGCCGTGCACGTCGCCAGCATCGCCTGGTGCGAGCACGATGGCGCCCTGCTCCTCCTCCACAGGAGCGGACACCGGCTTGCCGTTCATCGCCGCCTGTTCCTTGGGCGAGATCACCGGCGGGATGTCGGACGGCACGCGGTTCGGCGACCCCGTCCACGCCGGGCGCACGGAGCGCATCCGCAAGGTGGAGAAGATCTCGGCGACCTGTGCCTTGTCGAGGGTCTCCTTGGCCAGCAGGGTCAGCACCAGCTCGTCGAGGACATCGCGGTTGTCGACCAGGACGTCGAACGCCTCCTGGTGCGCCGCGGTGATGAGCCGGTTGACCTCCTCGTCGACCAACGCCGCCACTTCCTCCGAGTAGTTGCGGGTGTGGCCGATGTCGCGACCCAGGAACGGCTCGGAGTTGTTCTCGCCGAGCTTGATCGCGCCCAACCGCTCAGTCATGCCGTACTGCGTGACCATGGCCCGGGCCAGACTGGTCGCCTTGTCGATGTCGTTGGCCGCACCGGTCGTGGGGTCGTGGAAGACGAGCTCCTCCGCCGCCCGGCCACCCATCATGTAAGCCAGCTTGTCGAGCATCTCGCTGCGGGTCGTGGAGTACTTGTCCTCGTCCGGCAGCACCATCGTGTAGCCGAGCGCACGGCCGCGCGGCAGGATCGTGATCTTGTGCACCGGGTCGTTGCCCGGCAGCGCTGCCGCGACCAGGGCGTGCCCGCCCTCGTGGTAGGCGGTGATCTTCTTCTCCAGCTCGCTCATCAGCCTGGTCCGCTTCTGCGGGCCGGCCACGACCCGGTCGATGGCCTCGTCGAGGGCGATGTTGTCGATCATCTTGTCGTTGGCGCGAGCGGTCAGCAGCGCCGCCTCATTGAGGACGTTCGCCAGATCCGCGCCGGTGAAGCCGGGAGTGCGACGCGCCACCGACGACAGGTCGATGGCAGGTGCCATCGGCTTGCCCCGGGAGTGCACCTCCAGAATCTTCAGCCGGCCGGTGAGGTCGGGATTGTCCACGGCGATCTGGCGGTCGAACCGGCCCGGCCGCAGCAGAGCGGGGTCGAGCACGTCGGGTCGGTTCGTGGCGGCGATCAGGATGACGCCGCCACGGATGTCGAAACCGTCCATCTCGACCAACAGCTGGTTGAGGGTCTGCTCACGCTCGTCGTGACCACCCCCGAGCCCGGCGCCACGGTGCCGGCCGACGGCGTCGATCTCGTCGATGAACACGATCGCCGGCGCGTTCTCCTTCGCCTGCTCGAACAGGTCACGGACCCGGCTCGCGCCGACGCCCACGAACATCTCGACGAAGTCGGAGCCGGAGATCGAGTAAAACGGGACGCCTGCCTCGCCTGCGACGGCACGCGCCAGCAGCGTCTTCCCGGTGCCCGGGGCGCCGTAGAGAAGGACGCCTTTGGGGATCTTGGCACCGACCGCCTGGAACTTCGCGGGCTCCTGCAGGAACTCCTTGATCTCGCCGAGCTCCTCGACCGCTTCGTCAGCACCCGCGACATCGGCGAACGTCGTCTTCGGCGTGTCCTTGGTGATCAGCTTGGCCTTGGACTTGGCGAACTGCATGATGCCGCGGCCGCCGCCCTGGATCTGGTTCATGAAGAACAGGAACAGGACGAAGATGATGATGAACGGGAGGATCGCGCTCAGCAGTGAGCCCAGGAAGCTTCCTTGGGGGACCTCGACGTTGTAGGTCGAGATCTTGTGGGCGTCGACCTGCTTCTGGACCTTGTTGACCAGCTGGAGACCCTGGTTGCCGAGCCACTGGGAGGACACCTTGCGACCCGAGTCGAGGGTGGCGTCGATCTCCTGGTCGCCGTCCTTGAACACGACCGACTTGACCGAGCCGTCGTTGATGTAGCTGATCATCTTGGCGGTGTCGACCGAGTCGTACCCGCTGCTGGAGGAGACGTACTGCAAGATGCCGAGCACGGCGACGACGCCCACGATGATCCACAGCCATGGGCCTCTGACGATGCGTTTGACGTCCATGATCGGGGGCTGACGCCCCGCTCCTCCTGCCACTGGGTGCTACGTCGGATGCTGGTCGTGTGCGCTGCTCACAGCGGCCACGGCCGCCGGCCGTACCTGCACGACAGGACTCGAACGGTACACGGGCCCGGACCGTCGCGCGGTGGGACGGTCAAGACCGGCTGCCCGCTCCGTCCCCTCACCCAACGACTGGGGAGTGCTTCGGCGTTCCCGGGGCACTCCCCAGTCGGTGGGCCAGTCGTTGGGCCAGTCGTTGGGCCAGTCGTTGGGTCGAACAGCCCGCGGTCAGGAGTAGACAGTGGGTGCCAGCGTGCCGATGCAGCGCAGGTTGCGGTACTTCTCACGGTAGTCGAGGCCGTAGCCCACGACGAACTCGTTGGGGATGTCGAACCCGACGTACCTGACGTCGACCTTCATCTGCTGGGCCTCCGGCTTGCGTAGCAGCGTGCAGATCTCCACCGACGCCGGGTTGCGGGAGCTGAGGCTCTTGGTCAGCCAGGACAGGGTCAGGCCGGTGTCGATGATCTCGTCCACGAGCAGGACATGCCGGTCGGTGATGTCGGTGTCGAGATCCTTGAGGATCCGGACCACGCCGGACGAGGTGGTGCCGGCGCCGTAGGACGAGATGTCCATCCAGTCCATCTCGACGTGCCGCCCCAGTGCCCGGGCCAGGTCGGCCATCACCATCACGGCCCCGCGCAGGATGCCCACCAGCAGCAGGTCCTGGCCCACGTGGTCCCGCTCGATGTCGGCGGCCAGCTCGACCAGCCGGTCCTGGATCTGCTCCTCGGTGAACAGGATCTTCTCGATGTCGTCGCCGACGTGGGTCTCGTCCACGAGCGCTCACCCTGCCACAGGGTCGCCGCTGAACCCCAAGGCGGTGCCGGTACGCCGGCAGGTGACCCGCCCGGGCAGGTCGACGCCGCGTTGACCGTGCCAGTCGGTGAGCATCGCCTCGATGGACCGGACATGGCCGAGGGTGAGCTCGCTGGGCGGGCACCCGGCGCCGAGCGCGGCGATCCGGAGCACCCGGGTCCGTAGCGCGGGAGGGGCCTCGGCGAGACCTTGCACCGACAGGCCGCCGGCCACGCGGACGCGGGCGTGGAGGTCTGCGGCGAGTCGGTCCAGCAGGTCGGCGTCGGCGCGCAGCAGGTCGGCGGTGCGGGCCAGGGCAGGCGCGACGCCGGGCCCAAGTGCGGCGTCCATGACCGGTAGCACGTCGAGTCGGACGCGTACCCGTGTGAAGGAAGCTTGGTCGTTGTGCGGGTCCTGCCACACCCGCTCCCCTGCTGCGGCGCAGGCGGCGAGGGTGTCCGAGCGGCGCAGGCCCAGCAACGGACGACGCCACAGCCCGTCGACCGGCCGCATGCCGGCCAGGGACCGCGCGCCGGAACCGCGAGCGAGCCCGAGCAGGACGGTCTCCGCCTGGTCGTCGAGCGTGTGGCCGAGCAGCACGATGGAGGCGCCGTGCTCGCTCGCTGCGTCCTTCAAGGCGTGCCGGCGCGCTTCCCTGGCAGCTGCCTCGGGACCTCCCGCCGTGCCCACCGCGACCTGGCGTACCTCCACCGGTGTGGCGCCCAGGGCCGTGGCGCGCGCGGCCGTTGCTTCCGCCACCTCACCGGAGCCGGCCTGCAGGCAGTGGTCCACGACCACGGTCCCGACCCGCAGCTGCAGGCGCGGGGCGACGAACGTGGTGGCGACCAGTAACGCCATCGAGTCCGAGCCACCGGAGCACGCGACCAGCACCAGTGAGCCACGAGCCAGATCCGACAGGCACCGGCGCACAGCCAGCCTCACGGCCGCCAACGACGGGTGCAGCGGGTGTCCCACGGCGCGGAGTCAGCCGTGTAGGCGGGCGACCCAGGAGGCCGGGTCGGCGATCTCGGCCTTGCTGGGCAACGCTGACGGTTCCGACCAGACCGCGTTGAACCCCGCGGTGCCGACCTTGTCGACCACGGCGCGCACGAACGCTGCGCCGTCCTTGTACTGACGCATCTTGGCGTCGAGACCGAGCAACCTGCGGATCAGCAGGTCGAACGGGGAGCCACCGCCTCGACGGCGGTTGAACCTCGTCCGGATCTGGTCGACGGTGGGGATCACCGACGGGCCGACACCGTCCATGACGACGTCGGCGTGGCCCTCCAGGAGGGACATGACCCCGGTCAGCCGATCGATCACCTGGCGCTGCTCAGGGCTGGCCAGGATCTCTGCGATCGACACGTCGCTGTCGCCACGGACGATCCGAGCAACGTGACCGATAGCGTCGTTCAGCAGCGTGGCGAGGCGCTCGGGATCGATGTCCGTGGCATCGACGAACTCGGCCACCTGACCGCGCAGGTAGTCACGCATCCACGGGACGGCAGTGAACTGCACGCGGTGGGTCTCCTCGTGCAGGCACACCCAGAGCCGGAAGTCGTGCGGGTCCACGTCGAGCTCCTGCTCCGCGGCGACGATGTTCGGCGCCACCAGCAGCATCCGGCCGGTGCTCTCGGGGCCACCGGTCCAGAACGGGTCGAACTGACCGAGCACCTTGGTGGACAAGAAGCCCAGCAGTGCCCCCGCCTCGGCGCCGGTGACTCGTGAGCCGACCACCTTGACGACTCCATCCGGCAGGTGATGGCGTCGGCGGATCTTGTCGACGAGCGGGTCCATCAGAGTCGCGAACCCGTCCGCGTTGGCCTGGACCCAGCCCCGACGGTCCACCACCAGCACCGGGGCAGTCGCCGACCGGGCATGCAGCTCGGTGAAGTCGCGGACGTGGTTCTCGGACAGGGCAGCCCCGCGGCGCAGCTCGTCAACGACGTCGTCGACCTCATCCCGGGGGATCTGCGGCCCGGGCCGCACCAGGCGCGCGGCCGTCTGCACCGCGAACCGCCAGTCGACGATGCCGGACTCAGCCATGCCCCAACCGTACGGTGCGCCGGTCAGGGGCAACCACAGCCGGCCAGGGCGGCGGCGATGCGGTCGAGGCCGGTGCGGGCCGCAAGCGTCGACGAAACCGGTACCCGGTCGAGCAGCGCGACGAAGGACAGCGGGGTTCCGCTGCGGTCGACGACGAGTCCGGCCAGCCCGCTCACGCCCGTGAGTGTCCCCGTCTTGGCCCGCACCACGCCCAACGCCGCCCGGGTGCCGGGAGCGAAGAAGCGGCTCTCCAGCGACCCGTCGAACCCCGCCACCGGAAGACCTGTGGCGACGGTCCTGATCGCCGCCGGACCGGTGGACGCCAACCGGAGCACGGTGCTGACCGCACTCGTCGTCACCCGGTCGTGACGGGAGAGCCCACTCCCGTCGTACACGCGCAGCCCCCGCCAGGGCACCCCGAGCCCTACCAGCACCTGCCGCAGCGCGGCGACACCGCCGGCGAAGGAGGCCCGCCGTCCGGTCCCGATCGCCAGCTGCCGCAACAGCACCTCGGCGGCGTCGTTGTCGCTCTGCTCCAACGTGTGCTGGACGATCGCGGCCAGGGGTGCGCTCTGCACCTGTGCCAGCGGACCGGTGGCCGCTCCCGGCGTCCGCGCGGCCGCCACCGACGTCGCCGCGGGTACGCCCTGGATGTGGATGCCGTGAGCCCTGAGCAGCTGCGCGAACGCCTCGGTGGCGGCGAGGGGCGGGTCTGCCGCCCGGCGGTAGCCGGAGGGCAGCACCCCTTCGTCCACCCACAGCGCCGACACCGGGCTGACGACGAAGCTGCCGATGTAGCTCGGCGGCCAGGTGGGGCTGGCCGAGGGCCCGGTGAACCGGGACGCGTCGTAGCCGAGGCGTACCCGGGTCGTGCCGACGGCGCGAAGCGCCCTCGCCGTCCGCGCGGCGAGGGCGGCGAGCGTCGCCGGCTGCGGGTAGGTGTCGACGGACGGCTTCGCCTTCCGCAGCGCAAGGAGCGGGTCGCCACCGCCGACCAGGACGAGCTTCGGCACCCGTGCCCGGCGCAGCAGGATCGTCGACGTGGTGAACCGATGGTCGGGTCCGAGCACCTTGAGCGCGGCCGTCGTGGTGAACAGCTTCAGCGTGGATGCCGGCGTGAAGCTGCCGTGGCCGAGGCGCAGGACCGTGCGTGCGTGGGTCAGGTCGCGCACCTCGATGCCGACGTGGCCCCCGAGCGCGGAGTCCTTGAGCAGTGGGGACAGGACTCGTCTCACGGCCGCGGGCCTCAGGGGCGGACCCGATGGCTGCCCGAGCACCGGCTGCGCGACCCGCGGCACCGGGAGGCGGACCTCGGTCGGAGGAGCGACGTCCGTCGGTACGCTCGGGCGCTGGTCGCCCCCGAACCATCCGTGCAGATCGCCGCGGACGAAGGCGGTGGTCCAGGCGGCGGCGAGCACCACCACGACGACGAGGACTGAGACGACGCCTCGGACGCTCCCGGCCGGGCTCCGCCGACGGCTGGCGCCGGCGCGTCCCTCGAGGTTCACGGGGCCACGCACATGCGAGACACTAGACGGCAGGGCCTGCCGGCAGGTCAGTGGTCGCTCACCCTGAGGAGCACCGGAAGTCGACGCGGAAAGTAGGAGCAGGTGCAGTTCGAGGTCACGGTCGAGATCCCCAAGGGTCAACGCAACAAGTACGAAGTGGACCACTCCAACGGGCGGATCCGGCTGGACCGGACGCTGTTCACGGCCACGCAGTATCCCGCCGACTACGGCTTCATCGAGGACACCCTCGGCCAGGACGGCGACCCGCTCGACGCGCTCGTGCTGCTCTCGGAGCCGACGTTTCCCGGTTGCCTGATCACCTGCCGCACCATCGGCATGTTCCGGATGACCGACGAGAAGGGCCCCGACGACAAGGTCGTCTGCGTGCCGGCCGTCGACCCGCGGCAGGAGCACCTACGCGACATCCACCACCTGCCGGAGTTCGAACGACTCGAGATCCAGCACTTCTTCGAGGTCTACAAGGATCTCGAGCCAGGCAAGTCGGTCGAGGGGGCCAGGTGGGCCGGCCGGGCGGAGGCCGAGGCCGAGATCGTGGCCAGCCAGGGCAGGTTCGTCCCCTACCAGCAGCACTGACCCTCGCCGGCGGCCCTGACCGGTGGCCACATCATCGGTTCTGACTGGCTGGGCTCGGTCATGTGAGTCACACCCTCGAGTAGAAGTTGGGCACGATCCAGGAGTACATCGAGACCTCCTGGACGTTCTCCCCGGTACGCGGCGCCTCGATGATCATGCCGCCGCCGACGTACAACGCCTCGTGGTAGATCGAGGCCGGGTCGCTCGACGTGCCCCAGAACACCAGATCGCCTGGCTGCAGGTCGGTCGACGAGATCGGCGTGGTCGACTCGTACTGCGAGGCGGCGTAGTGCGGCAGGTACACCCCGGCGGCGGCCCAGGATCCCATCGTCAGGCCTGAGCAGTCCCACGAGTCCGGTCCGGCCGCGCCCCAGACGTACGGCTTGCCGATCTGCGCCTGGGCGAACGCGATGGCGGCAGCCGCGCCGCCCGACGAAGGCGGAGGTGGCGTCGTGCCGCCCGGGTTGGTCGGCGGGTTCGTGGGTCCGGTGGGCGGGTTCGTGGGTCCGGTGGGTCCGGTCGACGCCTGGTGCTGCTGCTGGCGGTGCTCCCGGCGCAGCTCGCGCACCTGCTGCCGGTGCTCGCGGCGCTGCTCGCGCAGCTGCCGGGCGCGGGCCAGCGCCGCCTGGCGGGCGGCGATCCGCTCGGCGCGCAACCGAGCGATCCGGGCCAGGGCGGTCTGCCGCTGCTGGGCCATCCGGACGGAGATGTGCTGTGCCTGGGCCAGCTGGCGGATCAGCGATGACCTCTCTGCGGCGATCCGGTCCACGGCGGCCTGGGACGCCGCGAGGGCCGCTTCCACCTGCTGCTTGGCTGCGGCCGCGGCCTTGACTGCGGCGTTCCGTCGCGCGACTGCTGCGTCGGCCTGCTTGCGCAGCACGTCCGCGACCGCCTTGGTCGACTGGTAGCCGGCGAGGTCACCTTGCATGGCCGTCGTCGTGCTGCTGAACGAACCGAGCTGGTCGAGCAGCTGTTGCGGCCCCTGGCCCTGCAGCAGGGTCGTCAGCTGACTCATGCCGCCGCCGGCCTGGTAGGTGTTCACCGTGAGCTGGGCGACGCGCGCGCGCTGCCTCTCGGCCTTGCGCGACGCCGCGTTGGCCCTCTCCTTGGCCTGCTTGGCGTCCTGGCGAGCCAGACCCAACCGGTACCTGGCGCCGTCGTAGGCCTCGACTGCCTGGTCGGACTTGATGATCAGGTCGTTGCGCTGCTGGTCCGCGGCGGCGAGGGCGGCCTTGATCTGCCCCACCTGGGTCGCCTTGTCGGTAACCGCCTGCTTGGCGTGCTGAACCTGCTGCTTCGAGGGGTACGGCTTGGGGTTGGCACTCGCCTGGCTGAGCGAGGACAGGCACAGCGCCACCGCGATCCCGGACACGCCGCCGAGGCGGACGGCCCGAGAGACGGTGCGGCGACGGCGTTCCGGCGTGATCGGTCCGTCGTGTGACACGGGAATTCCCTCTCGTCTTGTCCGAGCCCCTTCCCCGTGGGCTCGAACACCCTGACCGCCTCGTCGCGACCTCACGGAACGAGGTTGCGATGTGACCGGCTGTAGAAGTTCCGGAGACGAACGTAGGCGAATTTGGTCCCAAGAGGAACAGGAACCACAAAATTAACTCCTGTAACACGGCGTGTCGACTTGCAAATTACATCCGTGTAATACTCAGGGAAGGGCGAGGTGGCTCCGCCGTAGGACCCTGAGCGGACCGAAGGCACGCCCCGAAACGCGGGCCAGGAGACGTGCTCCGGCGTCACCCCCGGCCGCCCGCCAAGCCACCCCGTTCCGCCCGCCGGCCATACCCCGGCCGGCCGCCGAGCCACCCCGTCCGCCCGCCGGCCATACCCCGGCCGCCCTCCGAGCCACCTCGTCCGCCCTCCGAGCCACCCCCGTCCGCCCTCCGAACCACCTCTGGCCGCGATCCGACAGTTACGCACGCCTCCTTGCCGCGCGAGATCGCACCTTCGTACGACAGGGGGCGCTTGAACCCGTACGAAACCGTGATCTCGCGTCCGCAACTGCCGACCGATGCGTGCGTAACTGTCGGATCGTGAGGGGGTGGATCAGGCGCGGCCGTCAGCCGCGGCCGTCAACCGCAGGCCGTTACCGCAGCGCCGCGGAGACGACCTTCCGCGCGGCCTCCTGCACCTCAGCGAGGTGCTCGGGCCCGTGGAAAGACTCGGCATAGATCTTGTAGACGTCCTCGGTGCCCGAGGGCCGAGCCGCGAACCAGGCCGACGCTGTGGTCACCTTCAGCCCGCCGATGGCCGCGCCGTTGCCCGGCGCCGTCGTGAGCCGGGACGTGATCGGCTCTCCGGCCAGCTCGGTGGCAGTGACCGACTCGGGGGTGAGCCTGGCCAGCTTGGCCTTCTGCTCCCGGTCGGCGGGCGCATCCACCCGGGCGTACGCCGGGTTGCCGTAGCGCTGGACGAGGTCGGCGTAGTGCTCGCTCGGGCTGCGGCCAGTGACCCCCTGGATCTCCGACGCCAGCAGCGCCAGCAGGATGCCGTCCTTGTCGGTCGTCCACACGGAGCCGTCGCGACGCAGGAATGACGCTCCCGCGCTCTCCTCACCGCCGAAGCCGACCGTCCCGTCGATCAGGCCCGGCACGAACCACTTGAAGCCGACCGGGACCTCCCACAGCCGGCGGCCGAGGCCCCCGACCACACGGTCGATCATCGACGACGACACCAACGTCTTGCCGATGGCGACCTCTGGACCCCAGTCGCGGTGCTCGGCCAAGTAGCCGATGGCGACCGCGAGGAAGTGGTTGGGGTTCATCAGCCCGGCGTCCGGGGTGACGATCCCGTGCCGGTCGGCGTCCGCGTCGTTGCCGGTGGAGATGGCGTAGTCCGCGCGTCGGTCGATCAAGGACGCCATGGCGTACGGCGACGAGCAGTCCATCCTGATCTTGCCGTCGTGGTCGAGGGTCATGAACGCCCACCGCGGATCGACGACTGGGTTGACGACGCTGAGGTCGAGACGGTGCCGCTCGGCGATCACGCCCCAGTACGCCACGCTCGCACCACCGAGCGGGTCGGCGCCGATCCGCACGCCGGCATCGCGGATCGCGTCGATGTCGAGCACGGACTCGAGGTCGTCCACGTAGGTGTGCAGGAAGTCGTAGCCGCCGGCCCTCGCCCTGGCAGCGACGAAGTCGACCCGGCTGACTCCCGACAGTCCGGTGGCCAGCAGGTCGTTGGCGCGGTCCTGGATCCACCCGGTGACCTCGGAGTCGGCCGGACCTCCGGGCGGCGGGTTGTACTTGAACCCTCCGTCTCGGGGTGGGTTGTGCGACGGCGTGATCACAATCCCGTCGCAGCGCGAGGGTGCACGGATCCGGTTGAGCGTCACGATCGCATGTGAGACGGCGGGTGTCGGGGTGTAGCCGTCGCCGGAGTCCACCAGCACGGTGACGTCGTTGGCCACCAGCACCTCCAGCGCCGTGCGCCAGGCCGGCTCAGACAGGGCGTGGGTGTCCCTGCCGACCAGCAGTGCGTCGGTGATCCCGTGGGCCTTTCGGTACTCACAGATGGCCTGGGTGATCGCAAGGATGTGGTCCTCGTTGAAGGCGCCGTCGAGGCTCGACCCCCGATGCCCGGACGTGCCGAAGGCGACCCGCTGGTCAGGATCGTCCGGATCCGGACGCACGTCCGTGTAGGCGTCGAGGAGGGCTCGTACGTCGACCAGATCCTCCGGCCGCGCGAGCTGCCCTGCACGGTCATGCATGAGTGCTGCCAGCCGTCTGACCGAGCAGGATCCGGATGGTCGCAGTCAGGACGTCCACGCCCACGGCAGGATCGTTGGCGCGCGCGACCCCGAGCCCGATGCCGAGACTGAGCAGCGCCGTGGCGACATCGTCCGGAGCCATCTGCAGGTGCAGGTCGTAGCTCTGCGCCGACTCGCGGATCAGGCCGGCCAACGACTCCCGGACCGCCGCGTTGCGCTGGGCCAGCTCCCGCGAGACGTACTTCGACAGGCGGGCACGCGTCGCGAACTCGACCTCGAGCGACGTCCACCGGGGCTCGCCGAGCCGCTCCTCGGCCCATCGCTGGAAGGCGGCGAGCCGCTCCTCGAAGGAGTGCGGCGAGCCGAACGCGTCGACGATACGGGCCAGCTGCTCGGCGTGGATGTCGTCGAGGACGGCGAGGCAGAGCTCGTCCTTGTTGCGGAAGTTGGAATAGACGGCGCCCTTGGAGAAGCCCGCCTCCTCCGCGACCCGGTCCAGCGACGTGTTGCTGAAGCCGTCACGCAGGAACAGCGCCCGCGCGGTGGCGACGAGCCTGGCCCGGGTCTGGGCCTGGCGCTCGGCGCGCGTGAGCACACTCGTCGGCATCGTGGCGGCGGACATCGCCGCTCACGCTAGCGCGCCCCTTGCCACGAATCCAGATACCGGTAGTATCTGAAATTGTGACCCACACCCGTACGGACGTACTGATCGTCGGGACCGGATTCTCCGGTCTCGGCATGGCCATCCAGCTGACACGGTCCGGCCGCACCGACTATCTGCTGGTGGAGAAGGCCGACGACGTCGGCGGCACCTGGCGCGACAACGTCTACCCCGGCTGCGCCTGCGACATCCCGTCGCACATGTACTCCTTCTCCTACCAGCAGAACCCTGCGTGGAGCCGCAGCTTCTCCCCCCAACCCGAGATCTGGGACTACCTGCGTGACGTCGCTGACAGGTACGACCTGCGCGCACGGACCCGTTTCGGCACCGAGCTGGTGAGCGCCGGCTGGGAGGAGTCCGAGCAGCGCTGGGAGTCGACTGCCGCGAATGGTGACACGTTCTCGTCCCGGCTGCTGGTGGCCGGCATCGGGGCGCTCCACATCCCCCGGCTTCCTGACCTGCCGGGGATGGACTCGTTCGCCGGACCGATGTTCCATTCCGCCGCGTGGGACCAGAGCACGGACCTCACCGGCAAGAGGGTCGCCGTGGTCGGCACCGGCGCCAGCGCCATCCAGTTCGTGCCGCAGATCGCCCCGGACGTCGAGCAGCTGCACGTCTTCCAGCGCACTGCGCCATGGCTCCTGCCCCGCCCGGACCACCCGATCTCCGTGCGTACCCAACAGGTGTTCGCCAAGGTTCCAGGCGCCCAGCGGGCCTATCGCAACCTGCTCTACTGGATCCTCGAGTCGCGTGCCCTCGGGTTCAACGGTCATCCGGGATTCCAGCGGCTGGCCGAGCGGCTGGCGACCAAGCACCTGGAGCGGAAGGTCGAGGACCCCGAGCTCCGGGCGAAGCTGCGGCCGGACTACCGCCTGGGCTGCAAGCGGGTCCTGCTGTCCAGCGACTACTACCCCGCGCTGGCGCGGGACAACGTCGAGCTCGTCGATCGCGGGGTCGCGGAGGTGCGCGAACACAGCGTCGTCGACGCTGACGGGGTCGAGCGCGAGGTCGACGCGATCATCTTCGGCACCGGCTTCCATGTGGTCGACGCGTTCCAGTACCTCGACATCGAAGGCGTCGACGGGATCAGCCTGGCCAAGCAGTTCGACGAGAAGGGCGTCGAGACCTACCTCGGCATCAACGTGCACGGCTTCCCCAACCTGATCTTCCTGCTAGGCCCCAACACCGGTCTGGGGCACAACTCCGTCGTGTTCATGATCGAGCAGCAGGCGGCGTATGCCATCCGGCTGCTCGATGAGATGGATCGCCGGTCGGTTGCCTCCGTCGACGTGCGCTCGACCGCCCAGCGCGAGTTCAACGACTCGCTCCAGCGACGGTTGGCGCGGGGCATCTGGACCCAGGGCGGGTGCACCAGCTGGTACCTCGACGTGCAAGGGGTCAACCGCGCGATCTGGCCCGGCTTCACCTGGAAGTACTGGCTCGAAACGCGGCGGATCGACACCCGGGCGTACACCTGGGGCGAGCCGGCGGTTCGCGAGATCCCCTCTGAGGTTGGCGTCCCGGCATGACCACCATGGCGCAGCGGAGGGCGCGCCGGATGACGCTGAGGCCGGCGGGCAGGCTGCCACACATCGACGAGCGCGGCCTGCCGCGCGGTCCGCGCCTCGCCTATCCCCTGCAGACGTTGATGCTGATGCGGTTCAGGCACCAGTTCGTGCCCGCGATGCACCGTCATTACGGCGACGTCTTCAAGCTCCGGATCGCACCCGCCGGTCGGCCGGTGGTATTCGTCCGACGACCCGAACATGTCCGGGAGGTGTTTGCCGGCGATCCCGCCACGTTCCATGCCGGCAAGGGGAACTCGATCCTCGGGCCGGTCATGGGCCCTCACTCCTTGCTGCTCGTCGACGGCGCAGAGCATGCGCGGGCGCGAAAGCTGCTGATGCCGCCGTTCAACGGGGCTGCGCTGCACGGCTATCGCGACCTGGTGACCCGGATCGCCGCAGCCGAAGTCGAACGCTGGCCTGCCGGCGAACCGGTGCACACGTTGGATCGAATGAACGCAGTCACGCTCGAGGTGATCCTGCGGGTCGTGTTCGGCGTCACCGACGAGTCCCGGTTGTCCCGACTGCGTCCGATGGTCAACCGCACCGTCAACGTGGGGCCGGTGATCCTGCTCGGGTGGATCTATCCCCGGCTGCAGGGACACGGACTGTGGCGAGCGTACCTGCGCAACCAGCAGGCGCTGGACACGATCTTGTACACCGAGATCGCCGAGCGCCGGCGGGCCACCGACCTGGCTGATCGCGGCGACGTGCTGTCGCGGCTCCTGCGGGTGGGCGGGACCGAGGACGAGCCGGGGTTGAGCGACGACGAGCTGCGTGACCAGCTGGTCACACTCCTGCTGGCGGGGCACGAGACGACAGCCTCGGCACTGTCCTGGGCGTTGTACGAGCTGGCGCGGTCGCCGCGGCTGCTGGCGAGAACCCAGCGCGCCGTCGACGAGGACGACGACACGTGGGTCGAGGCGGTGCTCAAGGAGTCGATGCGGCTGCACCCGGTGATCCCGATGGTGGCGCGAGTGCTCCAGGCGCCGGCAACCATCGCCGGCTTCGACCTGCCAGCCGGTGTGACGGTGGCGCCGTCGATCCTGCTGGCGCATGCGAGCGAGGACAACTTCGCCGACCACACGGCGTTCCGGCCGGAGCGGTTCCTGGAAGGTCCGGTCCCACCCAACACGTGGATCCCGTTCGGCGGTGGCGTGCGTCGCTGCATCGGTGCCGGCTTCTCGTTGATGGAAGGCGTGGCGGTGCTGCGCCAGGTCATCGGGCGACTCGACGTGACCCGTCCGGACGGGTGGGGCACCGACCGCCCCCGCGTACGCAACATCACGTCGGTTCCTCACAGCGGGGCACGAATCCTCCCGACACCGCGGGGTGCCAGCCGGTGAGGGCGGTGCAGATCGTCAGCCTCGACGGCCCTTCCGCGGTACGGGTCAGCGACGTGGACGATGCGACGGCGACGGACGACCAGATCCTCGTCGAGGTGCACGCCGCGGGGGTGTCGTTCCCGGAGGTGCTGCAGTCCCGGGGGCTCTACCAGCACCAGCCCCCACTGCCGTTTGTGCCCGGCTCGGAAGTCGCCGGTGTGGTGCGCCTGGCGCCCAAGGGGGCGGAGGTCCGAGCGGGTGACCGGGTCGTGGCGTTGCCGATCGTCGGCGGCTTCGCCGAGCTGGCCGTCGCCTCCGTGGGCATGGTGTTCCCGCTCCCGGACCGGGTGTCCTTCGCTGCCGGTGCGGCACTGCCGCTGAACTACCTCACGGCCCACTTCGCCCTCGCTCGACGCGGTCGGCTGGCGCGGGGCGAGACCGTGCTCGTGCACGGCGCGGCCGGTGGCGTGGGCACCGCATCGATCCAGGTCGCGAAGGCGTGGCGCGCCCGGGTGATCGCGGTCTGCTCGACGCCGGCGAGGGCCGCCGTTGCCCGCGCCGCAGGTGCCGACGAGGCGGTCCTGGTTGACGGCTTCCGCGACTCCGTCGCCGAGCTCACCGGCGGTCGTGGCGCCGACATCGTCATCGACCCGGTCGGAGGCGACCGGTTCACCGACTCACTGCGCTCGCTGGCCCCCGAAGGCCGGCTGCTGGTGATCGGCTTCGCCGGCGGCGAGATCCCGACCGTCAGGGTGAACCGGCTGCTGCTGAACAACATCGAGGTCACGGGCGTCGGCTGGGGCGCGTTCGCATTGGCTCGCCCCGGCTTCGTCGCCGACCAGTGGGCCGCGTTGGTGCCGCACGTCGAGTCCGGGGCCCTCGACCCGCCGCTCGGCACTGCGTACCCGCTCGAGCACGCCGGCGACGCCCTCGCCGAGCTGGACGAAAGGCGCGCCGTCGGCAAAGTCACCCTGACGGTTCGCTAAACCGCGCCGCCGGCCTTGAGGCGCGAGCGACACCGCGCCACTTTCACCCGCCGGCCGTACCCTCGGGGCCGCTTCACCCGCCGGCGGCACACTCGGCGCCGCCTCACACGCCGGCGGCACCCTCCGGGGCCGCTTCACACGTCGGCGGCACCGTCCCGCGCCCGAAATGCCCGGTTCAACGGTACGGCCGGCGTGTGAAGCTGCCCGGCTCTGAGCGCCGGGCCGACACGGCACACCCGCATGGCGAGGTCGCCGGCGCGGCGCGTGTTCGGCGAGATCACAGTTGCAGGCGTGGTCGCCCCACCGCACTCGCCTCGAAACGTGATCTCGCGGCCGATGCCCGCTCCGCACGGCAGCCGGACGCTCGACCCCGCTTCACACGCCGCCGGCACCGTCCCGCGCCCGAAATGCCCGGTTTAACGGTACGGCCGGCGTGTGAAGCCCCGTCAGGCGAAGCCCCGTCAGGCGAAGCCCGGTCAGGCGAAGCCCGGTCAGGCGAAGCCCCGTCAGTCGCCTTCCCAGCGGAAGAAACGACTGGCGACGGCGACGATGACGACCGCGAAGGCGAGCAGCACGCCCATCGGCACGAGCGCGGAGCCCGGCCCCTCCCCGCGCACCATCACGTTGAGCATGCCCTCGATCAGATAGCGAAGCGGGAAGATGTGCGACACAGACTGCAGCCAGCCCGGCGCGGCGTCGAGCGGGATGAACGACCCGGACAGGAACGCCATCGGCAGCACGATCAGGTTGGCAAACCCGGACGCGGCCTGCGACGTCTTGCTCAGCGCACCGGCCAGCAGGCCGATGGCCATGAACGACAGCGTGCCGCAGACGAGCAGCGGCACCGCCATCCACCAGGAGCCGTTGAGCTGAAGCCCGAAGAACGCGACCGCGAGGCCGACGAAGATGGCCATCTGGATCAGCGCGGTCACCATCGTCACGACGATGCGGGCAAGACGATGGACCCGGTCGACACTGGCGCCAGGCGCAGTCGACGCAGCAGCTTGGTCACCCGCCACTGGACCAGCGTCAGGGCCGCGCCGAACGTCGCATTCGTCGCCACCGCCCACCCGAGCAGCCCCGGCATGATGTATTGGATCGACTTCAGTGACGTGTCCTCCACCTGGACGGCAGAGAACTGGTACGTCGGCGGCTTGTCGGATGCGGTGACGTTGGCCGCCTGGACGTATCCCCCGATGGTTCCCTGCACGACCGCAGCGGTCACCTGATTCGCCTGGCTGAAGTGCAGCAGCACCCGGTTGCCGTCCTGGACGAGTACCCCGTCGACGTCCCCCTTGCGCAGCTGACTGAGTGCCGATCCGAGGTCGGTCTCCTTCTTCAGCGAGACCGACCTGTCGAACTGCGCCCGCATCGCCGAGGGCATCGAGTCGAGCGCGCCGATCCGGCCGACCTCGACGATCGTCGACTTCCCCGGCCCGCCGCTGGTGAAGATGCCGCCGAACAGCACCAGGAACATGAGCGGGAACAAGATGACGAAGAACACCTCCATCCGGTCGCGTACGAAGCTGCGCCAGATGGCGACCGCCAGAGTCCAGCTCTTCCGCAGCTCACTCATGCGCGGTACTCCCTCCCCGTCAGCTCGAGGAACACGTCCTCGAGGGTGGCGCCGCGAAGTGGATCATGTGGCCCGCCTAGATTCACGCCCTCCACTGCTTGGGATATGACCACGCCGTTGTTTATCTCAACTCGGCGCACGCACAAGCGCCCCGGCACCGAGCTGACAGCCCACACAACCCAGCCGAACAAACCCGGACAACCCGATCGGATGATGGCGCCGTAGCTGAGGTTGCGGCGTCCGGGGTCTAGTGACGGGGTGGCGGGCGCCTCGATGTAGGAGCGGTGCAGGGGCCGTCTGGCGCGGATGAGGCCGTAGGAGTGGCCGGGGTGTCCGGGGGCGCCTTGGGTGATGCGGTGCAGGGTGCCGGCGTTGTGGTGACCGGACGCGTCGCGGGCCATAATCGCCGCCTACGTACACCGGCCCACCGCGACCGTACGCAGCGTCGTAGGTGACGCCGTCGTCGCCCACTCCGACGACCCCGGCAAACGCTGCGTACCTGCAGGCCGTCCAGCGCATCCCGCTGCGCCAGAGCGGTGAGCACGCGAGCGGGTTGACGAGTGGTCACGACGATGGAGCCACCGTCGTCCTCGACAGACTCCACACCGTCGAGGCGCCGCGCGTCGTCCGGGGTCAACGAACCGCTGACGACGCTGAGGCGGGTGGCGGCGTCCAGACCGCGGATCAACGTCTGCGGGGAGTCGATCGCGAGGATCTGCCCGTGGTCGATCACCGCAACGCGGTCGCACAACGACTCGGCCTCGTCCATGTAGTGCGTGGTCAGCCCCATGGTGCGGCCGCTGTCGGTCAGAGAGCCGAGCAGATCCCACAGGTTCCGCCGTGCCTGCGGGTCGAGCGCAGCGGTCGGCTCGTCGAGGAACAGGACCTCGGGCTCGTGGATCAGCGAGCACGCGATGGACAGTCGCTGGCGTTGACCGCCGGACAGCTTCTCTGTCGGCGTGCTCGCCTTCTCGGTGAGACCCACCGTCTGCAGCATCGCGTCGACGTGCTCGTGGTCCACCTCGTACAACGCGGCGAAGGTCGCAAGCTGCTCGCGCGCGGTGAGCCGGTCGAAGAACGCCGAGGCCTGCAGCTGGACGCCGATCCGCGGCAGCAGCGAGGCATTGCGCGGCCAGGGACTCTCACCCAGGACCGAGATCGTCCCCCGGTCGGCCTCACGCAGACCCTCAATCAACTCCAGCGTCGTCGTCTTGCCGGCACCGTTCGGCCCCAGGATTCCGAAGAACTCACCCTCGTTGACCTCGAGGGTGACACCGTCCACCGCCTTCGTCTCACCGTACGACTTGGCCAGATCCGTCACGTCGATAACAGTCCCCACGGCTAGGAACCCTAGGGACCTCGGTGTCCAGGTCGGCACTCGCCCTGTCGAACCGCGCCGGCGCGGATAGCGTTGGCCGGTGAGCTCAACCTCGGCCTCGTCGACCAGCCGACCGGTCGGCACCGACGAGTCGCCCGACCCGGCGAGGTGGCGGGCACTCTCCCTGTGCCTTGTCGCCGGATTCATGACTCTGCTCGACGTGTCCATCGTCAATGTCGCACTGCCCTCGATCCGCGACGGCCTGCGCGCCTCCGACAGCGGCCTGCAGTGGATCGTCGCCGGGTACGCCCTTGCTTTCGGGATGGTGCTGGTCCCATCCGGCCGGATCGGTGACGCACGCAGCCGACGCCAAGTCTTCGCCGCCGGACTCGCGTTGTTCACCGTTGCCAGCGCATTGTGCGGCGCAGCGCAGAGCACGGAGTGGCTCGTCGCCACCCGGCTGCTGCAGGGGATCGGAGCCGGCATCCTGTCACCGCAGGTATCGGGCTTCATCCAGACGATGTTCCGTGGCAAGGAGCGCGGTAGGGCGTTCGGGATGTTCGGCGCCACGGTCGGCATCTCCACTGCGGTCGGACCCTTGCTCGGCGGACTGCTGGTCAAGTTCGGAGGCTCGGACCTCGGCTGGCGACTCGTGTTCTACGTCAACGTGCCGGTGGGACTGGCGGCGCTGGCGCTCGTACCCAAGCTGCTGCCGCCGACACCGACCGGACGTCGCCAGTCCCTCGACCCGGTCGGGGTGCTGCTGTTCGGGGCCGCGACAGTGCTCGTGCTGCTACCACTGGTGTCAGGCAGCCGGACGTCGCTCGCGGCCCGTCCGTGGTGGCTGCTGGCGGTGTCGGCAGCTCTGATGGTGGTCTTCTACCTCTGGGAGCGCCGGTGGGACGCCCGGCGCAACGCCACCCTGGTGGACCTTTCACTACTGCGCATCCGGTCGTACATGCTCGGGCTCACCCTCGGGACCGCCTACTTCGCCGGTTTCACATCCATCTTCTTGGTGCTCACGCTGTACCTGCAGAACGGACTGGGCTACGACGCACTGATGGCCGGCATCACGCAGATGCCGTTCGCCCTCGGGTCCGCGGTGGCGGCGGCACTCGGCGGCCGGATCGTGCACCACTTCGGCCGCGCCCTCGTGGTGGCTGGCCTCGGGCTCGTGCTCGTCGGGCTGGTGAGCGTCGACCTGGTGGTCAGCCACGTACACGGAGACGTCGGGCTCAAACTGGCCCTCCCGCTGCTGCTCACCGGGTTCGGCAGCGGGCTCACCATCACCCCGAACGTCACGCTGACGCTGTCCGAGGTCGACGTCCGGCACGCGGGCAGCGGCGGCGGGATGCTGCAGACGGCGCAGCGGGTGGGATCGGCGATCGGGGTGGCGCTGGTGCTGGCGCAGTTCTTCAGCCGGCTGGTGTCGAGCCACGGCGACTTCGCCAGCGCGATGAGCCTCGGTCTGCGGACCACTCTGGCGTTCGTGGTGGTGGCGCTACTCCTCGGCCTCGCGGATCTGTTCAAGTCCCACCGCCGAGCGGTCGAGGTCAGGCGAGTACAGCCGCCGGAAGCGGTGTCGGATCCGCCGCGAAGGCCGTGAGGAACTCGCTGCAGCCGGCGCCGACAGTGAGCGCGGCTAGGTCGTCGCCGCGGGTCTTGCCACGGTTCACGATCACCACAGGCTTGCCCGTCTTGGCAGCCTGGCGGACGAACCGGAGGCCACTCATCACCTGCAGCGACGAGCCCACGACCAGCAACGCATCGGCGGCGTCGACGAGAGCGATGGCCGCTGCCACGCGGTCACGCGGGACGTTCTCCCCGAAGAACACGACGTCCGGCTTGAGCCGGCCACCACAGTCCTCGCACCCCGCGAGTACGAAGGTGCTGGTGTCCTCGAACACGGCGTCACCGTCCGGCGCGATCTCCGCGGCTCGTGCCGCATAACCCGGATTCAGCTGCTCCAACCGCCGGTGGAGTGCGGCACGCCTCGTCGTTCGACGGCACTCGAGACACACGACGTCGGAGATCCGGCCGTGCAGGTCGATCACCTGAGGGCTACCGGCGCGCGCGTGCAGTCCGTCCACGTTCTGGGTGACCAGGCCGCCGACCCGGCCCAGCCGCTGCATCGCGGCCAGCGCCCGGTGACCGGCATTGGGCTGGGCCACGGACATGTGACCCCACCCGACGTGGGCCCTGGCCCAGTAGCGCTGCTGGGCAGGCGTACCCGCCACGAAATCCTGGAACGTCATCGGCGTCCGCGGCGGCGAGTCGGGGCCTCTGTAGTCGGGTATCCCTGAGTCGGTCGACACCCCGGCACCAGTCAGCACGACCAGCCGACCGTCGCCGACAACCTCTCGGGCTCGGGTCACCGAGGCCAGTTCGATCGTCGGTGCGGACACTCGCCCAGCCTACGACGACCACCGCGGGGTGGGACCGGAGTGCGAAGTCCTACGGTCATCCCATGAGCGCACCCGACTCTGACACCGAGCAGACTTCGCCCGCGACCGCCGGGGTGGTCGAGGATCGCCTCGGGGTGGGGCTCCGACATGCGCTGGACGGACGTTGGGGTCACGTGCGCGAGCGACAACGCGCCGAGCTGGCCATGGCGGACTTCGCCACCGACCCCGCCCTGACGCTGTCCGAGCAGCGCGCGCGGGTACGCCGGCAGCTCGGCCGACTTGTCGCGACGGGCTATCCGCAAGCCGGCTTCGCCACCGATCACGGCGGTACCGGAGACATCGGCGCCTCCATCACGTCGTTCGAGATGCTCGCGAACGCCGACCTCTCGTTGTTGGTGAAGGCCGGCGTGCAGTGGGGACTGTTCGGCGGCGCCGTCGAGAACCTCGGCACCCAACGGCACCACGCGATGGTCCCGGCGATCATCGACCTGCGGGCGCCCGGCTGCTTCGCGATGACCGAGACCGGCCACGGGTCCGACGTCCAGTCCTTGGGAACCTGCGCGACCTACGATCCCGACTCCGGGACGTTCGACCTCCACACCCCCGACCGGGCGTCGCGCAAGGACTACATCGGCGGCGCAGGCCATGACGCGCACTGGGCGGTGGTGTTCGCGCAGCTCGAGACGCTCGGCCAGGAGCATGGGGTGCACGCCTTCCTCATCCGGATCCGCGACGACGACGGCGGCGTGCTTCCGGGGGTCACGGCCGTCGACTGCGGCGTCAAGGCTGGCCTCAACGGCGTGGACAACGGAAGACTCTCGTTCGGCCACGTCCGGATCGACCGAGACTCGCTGCTCAACCGGTACGCCGACGTGGCCGCCGACGGGACGTACTCGAGCCCGATCGAGAACGCCAACAGGCGCTTCTTCACCATGCTCGGCACCCTCATCCGTGGTCGGGTCAGCGTGGCCGGAGGCGCCGGGGCGGCCACCCGGTTGGCGCTGGACGTCGCCATCGAGTACGCGCGGCGGCGTCGCCAGTTCCAGGCCCCTGGAGGGTCCGAGGTCGTTCTGCTCGACTATCTGAGCCACCAACGACGACTGCTACCGGCGCTGGCCCGGTCGTACGCCCTGGCGTTCGCGCAGAACGATCTGGTCTCCACGCTGCACGACGTGCAGAGCTCGACCGAGCCCGACGAGCACGCTCAGCGCGAGCTGGAGACGCGCGCCGCCGGGATCAAGGCGCTGACCACCACGCATGCCACTCGCACCATCCAGGAGTGCCGTGAGGCGTGTGGCGGCGCCGGCTACATGGCCGACAACCAGCTCGCGATGCTCAAGGCGGACACGGACGTTTTCACCACGTTCGAGGGCGACAACACGGTGCTGCTGCAGCTGGTCGCCAAAGAGCTGCTCACCGCGTACGCAGACGAGTTCTCCGGGCTCGACACCTTGGGCATGGTGCGGTTTGCGACCCGGCAGTTCGCCGACGTGGTGATCGAACGCACCGCGGCGCGCGAGCTGATCCAGAGTCTGGTCGACGCGCGACCCGGACGCTCCGACGATGACTCCGACCTGCTCGACCGCGGCACCCAGCTGGGCATGTTCGAGGACCGCGAGACGCACGTCCTCGACACGCTGGCGCGACGGCTACGACGAGCCAGAAGGGATGACACCGATGCGTTCGCCGTCTACAACGCCGCCCAGGATCACGTACTGCACGCGGCCCGCGTCCATGTCGAGCGCGTCGTGCTCGAGGCGTTCGTCGCCGCCATCGACGACTGCCAGGACACCGCCGTGTGTGGACTGCTGGACCAGGTGTGCGACCTGTACGCCTTGTCGGCGGTCGACGCCGACAAGGCCTGGTTCCTCGAGCACGGGCGACTCACCGCGGCCCGCTCGAAGGCGGTGACTGCGGCGGTCAACGAGCTGTGCCGCGCGCTGCGACCGCACGCGGCGGCGCTGATCGCCGGCTTCGGCATCCCGGCGCACTGGCTCACCGCGGCGATGCTCAAGGACTGACGTGGGGTGTCAGCCGTCGGCACCGGGCGTCGGCACCTCGCCGACGATCGCGTTGAACGAGCGCGGCCAGGCGAGATAGCGCACCGAGAGGTTCACCAGCGTGGCCAGCCGGTTGCGATTGCCGAGCAGGGACACGATGTGGACACCGAGCCAGATCACCCACGCCACGAACCCGGTCACCTTCGGCAGGTGGGTGACCTCCGCGACGGCGGAGCTGCGGCCGATCGTCGCCAGGATCCCCTTGTCGCGATAGTGGAACGGCGCGGTGTCCTGACCCCGGACGAGTGCGCGGATCTGCCGGCCGGCGTGGCGGCCACCTTGCAGAGCCGGCTGAGCCAGCTGGGGCAGCGAGTCCGGGCCAACGGCGATGTCGCCGACGGCGAAGACGTTGTCCCAACCGTGCACGCGCAGGTCGGACCCCACCAGGATCCGGCCGCCCTTGCCCTGCGGCAGACCCCACTCCGCCACTACCGCGGGGACCGTGATGCCGGTCGCCCAGACCACCAGCTGGGCGGGCACGAACTCGCCGTCGCCGACCACAACACCGTCCCGTCGGACCTCGCGTACCTCCGTGCCGAGTCGAAGGGTGACACCGCGCTTCTCCAGCGCCTTCGCGGCATAGCGCTGCATGCGCGGCGCGAACGGCGCCAGCAGGTGGTCGGCCATCTCGACGAGCTCGATGTGGGTCCGGCCAGGATCGATCTCGGGATAGACCTTGGGCAGGGCCTGCTGGTTCAGCTCGCCCAGCGCTCCGGCCATCTCCACGCCGGTAGCCCCGCCGCCGACCACGACCATGCGCACGTCGCCCGGGTGCTCCGCGGCCGCCGCCGACTCAAGGATCTGGAACATCGCGTCCCGGACCTGCAGCGCCTGGATCCGGGTATAGAGCGCCAAGGCGTGCTCCTGGGCGCCCGGGATGCCGAAGTAGTTGGTCGTCACGCCACTGGCCACGACGAGGTAGTCGTAGCCGAGCACGTCACCGTTGTCGAGGGTGGCCTTCTGGGCTGCCGGGTCGATGCCGGTGACGTCCCCCTTGCGTACCCGCAGATTCGGCTGCCGCCCGACCGCGGCGCGAAGGAAGTAGGTCACGTCGCCGGGGTTGAGCGCAGCAGTCGCCACCTGGTACAGCAAGGGCTGGAACGTGTTGTAGGAATGGCGATCGACCAGGGTGACGTCCACGTCCATGCCGCGCATCTCGCCGGCTGCGGCGAGCCCGCCGAACCCGCCTCCGACGACGACCACGTGCGGTCTGGTCCTGGTCTCGGTCGCAGTCACGTCTGCCTCCACTCAGTCCATCTCCACTGAGTCCAACTCCACTCAGCCCAACGTCGCGAGCACCGTGCGCCTTCCCGCGGTGCACCCCAGCCGGTGGAGGCGCCAGTCACATCCGTCGGTCGGCCCACCCCCTGTGGCCCCCCGGCATTTGCGGGAAAGTGGCTCACCCGGACGCCGAGTTCCGACCACTTTCCCGCAAATGCGCGCGGTCGGCAGCCCGGCAAGGCGGAAGAGGCGTCGAGCACGATCACCGGTTCGCGCGCTCCTGCTCGACACTCTCGACGATCAAGGGCACTTCGGTTGCGACCTGTCACCGCCCCCTTGAGGATGCATCCAAGAGGCGGGCGCATCTGCCTGAGTACAAGCACACGTCCGACGTACGGGAGGTACCGATGGACCAGTACGAACCCGAGGATGTGGACCTCCTCGTCGTCGGCGGCGGCAAAGCCGGCAAGTCGCTGGCGATGGACCGGGCCAAGGCGGGTTGGTCGGTGGCGATGGTGGAGAGGGACAAGATCGGCGGAACCTGCATCAACGTCGCGTGCATCCCGACCAAGTCCCTGGTGGGATCGGCACGGTCGATCGTGGCAGCCCGCCACGCCGGCGCGATGGGTGTGGAGCTCGCCGCTGAGCCTGTGGTCTCGGCCGATACCCTGCGCCGTCACAAGGAGTCGGTGGTCGGGGGGATGGTGGATGCTCACCGGAGGTTGTTCACCGACTCCGGCATGGACTTCATCATGGGCACGGCCCGGTTCGTGGCGCCCCGTACCTTGAAGATCGACACCAATGACGGCGCTACCCGGCTGATCCGCGGCAAGGACGTGCTGGTCAACACCGGCACTACGCCGGCCTTGCCCGACCTGCCCGGCCTGGCCGAGGCGGAGATCTGGACCTCCGAGACGATCCTGCGCCTGGATCGGCTGCCCCAGACCCTGATCATCCTGGGCGGCGGCTACGTGGGATGCGAGTTCGCCTCGATGTTCGCGCTCTTCGGCACCCAGGTCGTGCTGGTCCAGGGCGCCTCACAGGTGCTGCCCCGCGAGGACGGTGACGTCGCCGGCGAGGTTGCCCAGATCCTCACCGATCAAGGAGTCCAGGTACGCACCGGCGTGCGCGCCGCATCGGTGCAGCGGGACCCGAGCCACGGGACGATCACCCTCACCCTGGAGGACGGATCGGTGCTGGCAGGTGAGGAACTGCTGGTCGCCACCGGACGCACACCGGTGACCTCAGAGCTCGGGCTGGGTGCCGCCGGGGTGGAGCTGACCGACCGGGGCTTCGTGGATGTCGATGACCACCTGCGCACCAGCGCCGAGCACGTCTGGGCCGCGGGCGACGTGGCCGGCAGCCCGCAGTTCACCCACGCCTCCTGGAACGACTTCCGCATCCTGCGCGCCAACCTGACCGGCCAGGACGCGTCCACCTCCGGACGCCTGGTTCCCTACACCGTCTTCATCACCCCGGAACTGGCCCGAGTGGGGATGACCGAGGCACAGGCACGGGCCGCCGGACATGAGGTCACCGTGGCCAAGATCCCCGTCTCGGCGATCCCGCGAGCCAAGACGCTGCACGACCAGACCGGAACGTGGAAGGCAGTCGTCGACGCCCATACCGACGAGATCCTGGGCGCTGCCCTCCTGGGACACAACGCGGGCGAGACCATCTCCGCCGTGCAGATGGCGATGATCGCGGGGCTGCCGTACCAAAGCGTCCGCGACGCCGTGCTGACCCACCCGACCATGGGGGAAGGCCTGAATCTGCTGTTCGACACCCTCGGCGACCGGCCCCACTGACGTTCGTCTCGGCGACACTGGCGCAGAGACTCGGCTGCACACCGAGCCGGTTGACCAATCTAGGGACCGCGCGCACAGCGGACATGGACCTCACAATCCGAGTCACGCAGCGGCTGGGGAAAGCCCTCGGCCGAGTTCATTCACGCCGCTCAATGGTGACCGCAGCTCATGCGACCGCTTCGTGCTTGGGCACGGTGGCAGACTGCGTCCGTGACTGAGTCAGACGCACGCCCGGTGCTGGAACGGTCGCGCGAGCGCCTCACCGCACAACTGGCCGCGCTGACCGCGCGACCCGAACCCGGAGCCGGGATCGGGTTCGGCAAGCGGGTCGGCGACAGCACCTCGATGGCGGTGGAGCGCATCACCGACGTCGCGGCGCAGGAGAGCCTGATGAGCAAGCTCGCCGAGACCGAGCGGGCGATCGCCAAGCTGGACGAAGGAAGCTACGGCCTCTGTGACGTCTGCGGCGACGAGATCGGAGCCGAACGTCTGGAGTTCCGCCCGTCCGCGACGCGCTGCGTGAAGCACGCGAGCTGACGCCGGAGCTCGACCCGGACGCCTGGATACGGTGGGCAGATGCCACAGACACCGGTCCGCTACAGGTCTGCCGACGAGGACAGTGCGCGTTGGAGCGGATTCCCTTTCCGGCAGGGTGACATCGTGATCAGCACCCGCTCCAAGAGCGGGACCACCTGGATGCAGATGATCTGCGCCCTGCTTACCTTCCAGAGCCCGACGCTCCCCGCGCCGGTCTCTGAGCTGTCGCCGTGGTTGGACTGGCTGATCGCACCGCGCGACGAGACGTATGCACGGCTGGCGACGCAAGACCATCGGCGATTCATCAAGACGCACACGCCCCTCGATGGGATACCGCTTGATCCGCGGGCCACCTACATCGTGGTGGCCCGCCACCCGCTCGACATGGCCGTGTCGTTGTACCACCAGGGCAACAACATCGACCGGGCGAGGATGCGCGAGCTCACCGGGCAACCCGAGCCGCCGGCCCCGCGCCCGGCCCCGCGCCCTGCACTACACCCGTGGCTGCTGTCGTGGATCGACGACGACGAAGATCCGCGCAAGGAGATGGACTCGCTGCCTGGTGTCATGTGGCACTTGTCGGACGCCTGGGCCCGCCGCGACCAACCCAACATCGTCATGGCCCACTATGACGACTTGTCCGGCGACCTGGAGGGGGAGATGCGCCGGATCGCAGACCGACTGCGTATCACGGTGCCTGAGCAGCGCTGGCCCACCCTGGTGGCTGCCGCCACGTTCGACGGCATGCGCTCACACGCGGACCAGATCGTGCCGGACGGGTCCGGCGTTCTGAAGGATCGGGCGGCGTTCTTCCGGCGGGGTACGTCCGGGGCCGGCCGCGAGGTGCTCACGGCCGACGAGCTGTCCGGCTACTACGCGCGCGCTGCCGAGCTGGCGCCGACGGATCTGCTGACCTGGCTGCATCGAGACCGTGAGCGCGGCGCCTGACGCCGGAGCTCGGGCGCTCACACCGTCGCGGCATCGTCCGACGGACCGACCTCGCGAGGACGATGGCCGCAAGGACGGCGAGCGCCGGCAGGACGAGCAGGCCGGCCCGCAGTCCCGCCGTCTGGGCGATCGCCCCGACCAGCAGCGGGCCGACGACCTGCCCGATCGCGGCTGTGAACAGGACCTGTCCCATGGCGAAGTCGGCGGCACGGGTGCTGCCCGCGACGTGCAACGAGGACGTCAGGGGGAACGTCGCGCCGATCCCTGCGCCGACGACCGCAAGTCCGACTGCGGCCGGGACAGCGCTCGTCGCCGTCAGCAGGACCGGCGTTCCCAGCAGCCCCAGCCCGATGGAGGCAAGGAGAAGACTCTCGGTCGGGGTGCGGCGGGCCAGCCGACTAGCCACCAGACGACCGACGAGATTGGCTGCGTACAGACCGCTGACCATTGCCACGGCCAGGTCCCGGCTCAAGCCGACGCTGTCGTTGAGATAGCTGGCCAGCCAGAAGCTGAGTGAGAACTCCAGCGCCACGATGGAGAAGACCACGACCAGCGTCGGTTCGGGCACCCGTCGGCGGGCCGGGGTGACGGACGATCCCGGTCCAGAGCGTCGGCCGGGACGCGCGCGCGGGATACGGACCGTGCCCGAGGCCAGCACCGCCACCACGACCACGATGCCACCGACCACGAAGGCCGACCGCCAGCCGAGAGCCGTGGCCGCCAGGCCGGCGACCAGCAGCGGCGCGATGATCCCGCCCAAGCTCACCGACACCTCCCCCTCGGCCATGGCCACCGTGCGGCGCCTCCCGTGCCCGTCGGCCAACGCGGCCCACAGCCGGATCAGCGCTGCCGTGCCGAACAAGCTCATCAGCAGCGCCGACGGCACGGTGATCCCGCTCCGGTTGCCGTATCCCAGGCCGAGTCCCGCGATCGCCGCCGCGAACAATCCGAGGCGAATCGTCACTGCCCGGCCCTTGTCGCGACTCGCACGCGTGGCGAGCAGGCCGGCCAGCCCCCCGCCGGCCGCGAACGCCACCTGATGCAGCGCACCAACCAGGTACGTCACGTGCTCCACGGCACGGAGGTACGGCAGCGCGGGACCAAGGACGGAGTTGAGGAAGCCGAAGGCGAGCAAGGCTCCGAAGGCAGCCCAGGTGAAGCCGTCGCGCCGGTAGGCGCCGTGCTCATCCGGCTGCGCATCGGTGATCGGGTCGCTCATATCGCTCATATCGCCCATATCGCCCAACACAATCACCCCTGATCCCCTCCGCTGGGACCGTGCTCGCCGCCGCAATGTCACCCAAAGTGCGCCCGCGGGCGCGGCGATCCTGCCACCATGAGGCGCGACAGCCGAGTGAGGCCGACACCGACGGAGGATGGCCGGGTGTCCACGACGACATCATCGGACGTGAGCGCAGCCACGCCTCCGTTGCCCCTAACCGGGGAGGGCACCCTGCTCGGCCGCGAGGACGAGCTGAACCTCCTGCTGGACTTTCTGCGCCTGGACCCGGGCGACGCCGGCGCGGTCGACCACGACAACGTGGACGAGTCGGCCCGCCCTCCCGACCGGTGCCCCACGCCGGTGCCGGTCGCCGCCCCCGAGACGATGCTCGTCGTCGGCGAGGCAGGGATCGGCAAGACGGCGCTCTGGCGGACCGCGCTGACAATCGCGGGGCGTCGAGGATGGCGCGTGCTGGCGGCCGCTCCGGCGGCGGCCGAGTCCGCCCTGTCGTTCGCGGCATTGGGTGACCTGCTCGGCGGAGCGACCGTCGCCAGCCTGGAAGCTCTGCGGCCACCGCAACAGCGGGCGCTGGAGATCGCGCTGCTGCGTCGTGAGCCGGACGGACCACCACCGGACACCCGGTCGGTGGGACTGGCCCTGGAGGCTCTGCTGCGACTGCTGGCGGCCTCCGATCCGGTGCTGGTCGCAGTGGACGACATCCAATGGCTGGACCAACCGTCGGCGACGGCGCTGGCCTACGCCGCCAGGCGCATCCCCTCGTCCCGCGTACGCGTCCTGCTCACTGTCCGGGCGGGTACCCAGGTCCCGGCCGCTCTGGAATCGTGGGTCCGCGCCGCGGTCCGAACCGAGCTGACGCCGCTGTCGCTCGGGGCAACGCAGATGCTGCTGCGCAGCCGGGTGGGTACTGGGATGGCCCATACGGTCGTACGCCGGATCCACGGTGTCGCCAATGGCAACCCGTTGCACTGTCTGGAGCTCGCCCGCGCCACGATGAGCAGCGATGCGCTGCCGAACGCCGCTTCCTTCGAACCACCGCTGGACCTCGCAGAGCTGGTACGCACGAGGCTGGCCCAGCTACCCCGCTCGACGCGTGACACGTTGCTCGTGGTGTCCATGACCTCGCGACCAACCATCGACGTCTTGAGCAGCTTCGGCTGGGATGACGCCGCCGAGGACATCGACCGCGCCGTACGCTCGGGGCTGCTCGTGGTGGAGGGCTCTCGACTCCGCTTCGCGCATCCGTTGTTCGCCTCTGCGTGCTATCGCGGTGCACCCGAGGGCGCGCGGCGGGCGGCGCACGAACGGCTCGCGGTGGTCCTGATCGACCCGGAGGAACGCGCCCGCCACCTCGCGCAATCCAAGGACCGCCCCGATGAGCAGGTGGCTGCCGCACTCGAGGAGGCAGCCGGGCACGCGCGTCGACGTGGAGCCCCCGACTCTGCCGCGGAGTTGATGCTGCTGAGTGTGGACTTCACTGCGGACGCACCCGGCGGGCTGGCGACATCCCGTGCCCGCATGGCGGCTCGTTGCCTGATGGATGCGGGGAGCCCGCTGCGAGCGCGGGACCTGCTACAGCACATCGTCGACGGCTCGCCGCGCGGTCCGGAACGAGCCCGCAACCTCATCGCCCTGTCGGCCGTCGCGTACGAGCTGGCCGGACCCGAGGAGAGCGGGCGGCTCAGCCTGGAGGCGATCGACGAGGCCCAGCTGGACCTCACGGTGCTAGCAGCGGCGCATCTCTCGTTCGCCGAGCGCAGTCACCTCACGGCTGCGGAGAGACTCCGTCACGTGACGATCAGCCTCCGGCTGCTCGACAGCGCCGCCGATGCCGACCCGGCGCTGCTCGCCCGAGCAGTGCGCGAGGTGGCGCTCTCGCACTACCACCTCGGACACGGCCTGTCGCGTGAACAGATGGAGCGTGCAACCGCACTAGAAGAGCTTTCGCCCGAACCCTTGGCCATCACCTGGCGCGCGCGTACCTGTCTGGGTGAGTGTCTGAAGTACGTCGACGACTTCGCCGGATCCGATGCCATCCTCGCCGAGACCGCCGAGCTGGCCGAGACCCTCGGGGATGTCGTCTCCCTCTCGGGGACGCTGGCCCACCGTTCGGAGCTGGCGCTGTGGACGGGACGCTGGTCCCAGGCTGACGAGTGGGCGTCACAAGCCGCCGAGCTCGTCCAGCAGTCCGACCAGCTCGCGCGACTGGCTTTCGCGACTTCGGGCCGACTGCTTGTGGCAGCGCACCGCGGCGATGCCGACGGGGCGCGCGCTCTGTCCCACGCGGCCCTCGACGCTGCCCGGGGCGCCAGCGACAGCTGGGCCGAGGCCCTGGTGTACGCGGCGATCGGCTTCAACGAACTCTCCGCCGGCCGACCAGCCGCTGCCGTGAATGCCCTACGACGGACCGACTCGTACATGAGCTTGTGCCAGATCACCGAACCACGCCAATGGCGGCATCTCGGTGACTACGTCGAGGCGCTCGTGATGACTGGAGACCTGGAGACGGCTGCGAACCGGCTGGGCCAGCTCGAGCGATGGTCGGTGGCCAGTGGCACGGCGTGGCCGCGGCTGATGGCGACGCAGGCTCGAGGACTCGTGGTCGAGCAACAAGGAGATCGCCCGGCCGCGATCCAGGCACTCGAGGAAGCCGTCGATCTCAGTGCAGGTTTGCCGTTGCCCTTCGTGCGCGCCCGGACCCAGCTGATGCTGGGCACCGTGTTGCGGCGATCGAGAAGCAAACGACGTGCGCGACAGCTCCTCGACGAGGCAGCCGCCGGCTTCGACAGGCTCGGTGCCGCCACCTGGGCAGCCCGAGCCCACGGAGAGGTCGCGCGGATCGGTGGCCGCACATCGTCCGGTGACACGCTGACCGCGACCGAGCAGCGAGTGGCCGCCATGGTCGCCGACGGGTTGTCGAACAAGGAGGTCGCCGCGGCCCTGGTGATCACGACCAGCACGGTGGAGGCGCATCTCACCCGGATCTATGCCAAGCTCGGCGTCCGCTCGCGTGCAGAGCTTGCCCGCCAAAGTGTGGGGATTCCCCCTCTACCTCCCCCGCGACCGCTCCCCTAGTTTCGCTGCGGAGGCACCGATCCTCCGGGCAGGGAGGAGCAGCGTGCCGGCGTACCTGATCGAGTTCTTCCTGCCGCGCTCACGCACCGCGGACGCCCAGGCGATCACCGCGCGTGTCCAACGTGCAGCAGCCGAACTGACTAGCGAGGGGACCCCCGTGAGCCTGGTGCAGGCGCTCGCCCTCAGCCGTGACGAGCTCTTCCAATGCTTGCTCGATGCGCCGTCCACCACAGCGGCGGCGGCTCTTCGGGAGCGGGCGGGTCTCCCGTCCTTCGCAGAGCCAGAGCTCGTAGAACGAGTCCCACTTCCGCATCAACCGCAATGAAGGGAACCACAATGCAGATCCGTAGACAGACGACCGCGAGGCTCGTCGCACTGGGCACGACAGCCTTGGTGGTGGGTACGCTCGGCGGAACGTCCACCGCAGCCGTCGCGAGCCCCGCCGCCCACACCCGAACGTCCTCGACGGTTCCGGTCGTCGTCGCGCGCATGAGCAGCTCAGCGATCCGTCTCAGCGTCGGCCACGACATGCGCGCGGGTCTGACGATCTTCAGCGTGCGGTCCAGCAAGGGCACGCACGCGCTCCAGATCGCGCGGCTGCACCGTGGCTACACGATCCAGCAGGCGATGACAGACCTGTCAAAGGCGTTCCGGGGCAACGTCCAGGCCGTGCGCCGGGTTGACCACCGCATCACGTTCCGCGGTGGTACGGCCACATCACCGGCGGCTCCAGGACGGTTCGCCGTCACCCTGCGTGCGGGGCGCTACCTGCTCGTCGACCAGGACAGCAACGCGACCATGTGGCTGCGTGTGCACGGCACTGTTCCGGCCCGGCCACCGGTCAAGCACGCGGGGAACGTGACCGTCTTCACCTACGGCTTCGCCACCGCCCCCGTGACTTTGCCGGCAGCCGGCTGGCTGCGGATGAGCAACCACAGCGACCAGCCGCACTTCGTCGAGATCAATCGAGTGAAGAACGGGACCACGGCCGCCATGGTGCGCCGCTACATGAAGGGTGGAGCGCAGGGCCGTCCGTCGTGGGGTCTGCGGCTGAGCACCAACAGCGGTGTGATGTCACCCAACACGTCTGAGGCCATGCGCATCAACATGCCGGCCGGCGAGTACCTCCTCGCCTGCTGGTGGCCGGACGACGAGACGGGCATGCCGCACGCGCTCATGGGCATGTGGAAGCTCGTCCACCTGAAGTGACGCATCTCGGCTCGGCTGGGATGCCGGGGGCGGCAGCAGCCGCCCCCGGCATCCCAGAACCGCGCTCTGCCTAGTCCATCGGACCATCGGACTCAGGCAGGTCCTCAGGAAGAGCCACACCGTCAGGACGTCGGCCCATCATCCGCCGGCGAGGATGCCGCGGGGCAGCCGGTGCAACACCTCCGGTGCGCCGTCGGTGACCACGAACATCTCGCCGGTCTGGACACCGGCCCGAAGATCCTGTGTGCACACGTTGGGCTGGACGACCAGAGCCATGCCGGCTCGCAACGGCTCGGCGTCCAGGCCGGTTGGAAGTGGCGACCGGCAGCTGAGCACGGGGGGAAGGTAGCCACCGCCGAGCCCGTGGACCAGATCGTCGAACCCGACGAACCCGGATCGCTCGATTCCGTCGGCTGCCGCCAACAGCTCCGCCGGTGCCACCCCCGGCCGCAGCAGCGAAGCGATGCGATCCAAGGCATCTTCCGCGACCCCGTGCAGATCCCGGTAGAGAGACGTGGGCTCAGCGTCCACCGTGACGGTGCGGAGCACCTGCCCGGGATAGTCCTGACCCCACGCCGTGCTGAGCTCGAAGATGACCACGTCTCCGCGGGCGAGCCGCCGGCGGGTCGGCCACTGGGCCGGGGCGCAACGGTCCGGAGCGTACATCGGCGTCGACGTCACGTAGTGGACGTGGTTTGTGCCGCCGCTGCCCGCGTATGCCCCCTCGACGGCAGCGACGAGATCCAGCTCAGTCGCACCAGGCACGGCCGCCGCCACCAGTGCGTACGCCGACAGGTCGGTGAGCGCAGCCGCCCACCGCAGGTGCGCGAGCTCTTCGTCGCTCTTGCACTGTCGCACCGCCGTGTACGGACGGTTCAGCGGAACCAGCCGCGCGACGCTTGCCAGTGCGGTGGCCAGTGACGCGGGCAGGGCGCCGAGAGTGCCCACCGCCGGCGTACGCCGATGCCGCGAAAGGAGTCGGACCACGGTCTCCGCCGTATCGGAGCCACACCAGTCCACCCGCACCTGACTACGCGCCAGCCTCTGGGCGTTCGGCACGTGGTTGAAGAAGCCGACGAGGAGCTCGAGGTCACCATGCCGATCGAGCACCAGCACCGCCTCCCGGGTCACCGGCCAACCGGTGAGCCAGGTCACCGCCGACCCGCTGCGGTTGGCGCCATAGGCCAGCAGCACCTCGACACCGTGCTCGTCCATGAGCGAACGGATGGCGGCGCGGCGCCGGTCGAACTCAGCGTCGCTGAACTCCGGCGGCTCCTCGGCAGGGCGTCGATCCACGGCACCGGCAGACACTTCTTCGCTCCAGACGTGCACTCGATTGCATGACCCCGGGTCGGCTAGCGGCCCTGCGCTCGGCCGGCCGCGCCGATGCTCTCGGCGGTGCTGGTCCCTCCGAGGTAGAGGTGCGCGATCTCGGGGTTTGCCAGCACGTCCTTCCCGGTGCCTTCCAAGCGCACCCGGCCGCTCTCGAGGACGACCGCGTGGCCCGCAAGAGTCAGACCGGCTCGGACGTTCTGCTCGACGAGCAGCACCGTGCGCCCCGCGTCTCCCATCGCCCGCACGGTCTCCATCACGACGCGCAGAGTGCGCGGGTCGAGCCCCATGGACGGCTCGTCGAGCACCACCAGACGAGGGTCGAGCATCAGGCATCGCGCGAACTCCACGAGCCGCTGCTGGCCGCCGGACAACGAACCTGCCTTCTCCTTGGCCCGGTCCGAAACGATGGGGAAGAGTTCCTCGACCATCGCCAGCCGCCGGTCGAGCAGCGCACGGTCGCGCACGATGAAGCCGCCCATCAGTACGTTCTGACGAACGGTCATGTCGGGAAACAGGCTGTGCTCCTGGGCGACCTGCACGATGCCCTTGAGCAAGATCTGGCGAGGAGTCAGCCCAGTGAGCTTCTGACCGGCAAACCTGACCGACCCGCGACGGCTCCTGAGCTGACCACTGACCACCCGCAGGATGGTCGACTTGCCCGCGCCGTTCGGTCCGACGATGCACGTCACGGATCCGTCGGGCACCGTGATGCTCAGGCCCCGGAGGATGTCGCTGCCGTCGTAGCCGGCCCACACCTCGTCGAGCTCGAGCAACGCGCTCACAACGATCCACCGTCCTCGCTCGGCGCCCCGTGATCGGCGTCCTCCACGGGGTCTTCGAGCGAACCCCCCAGGTAGGCATCCAGCACCCGCGGGTCGTTGCGGATCTGCTCGGGTGGGCCGATGGCGATGACCTTGCCGCGCTCCATCACGGCCACCTCGTCACAGATTCCCATCACGAACTCCATGTTGTGCTCAACGACGAGGAACGTGACCCCCTGTTGGTTCAGCTCTCTGATCCGCTCGGAGATCATGGCCACAAGACTCGGGTTGATGCCGCCCGCTGGTTCGTCCAGGAGGATGACCTTCGGGTCCTGCGCCAGGATGATCGCCAGCTCCAGGAGCTTGCGCTGCCCGTACGACAGGCTTCCCGCGGGCTCTCCCTCCAGGCGCCTGAGCCCGACGAAGTCGAGCAGCTCACTCAGACGCGGCGCGCTGTACAGACTCCGACGGCGACTCCGCTCGACCGCGCGCTCGCCGACGAGAAGATTGTCCCGCACGCTCAGGCTCGGAAACACCCGGGTGAGCTGGAACGTACGCCCGATCCCGAGCGAGCACACACGTTGGGGCGCAGGGTTGCTGAGGTGGCGATCACGGAAGGAGATCTGCCCCGAGTCTGCCTTCTCATACCCCGTGACCACGTTGAACATGGTCGTCTTCCCCGACCCGTTCGGACCGATGAGACCGGTGATCGACCCTGTCCGGACCGCCATGGATGCACCGTCCAGCGCGCGGAGCCCGCCGAAGTGCTTGTGGAGACCGCGAACCTCGAGCAGCGTCTCGCTCTGGGCCACCGGCATCACGATCTCCCTGCCGACGTCGTCTCGACCGGGGTGGCACTCCGCTCCGACTTGTTGGTCACCCTCTCAACCCGTCTTCGCTGCCACGTGCGGATCGTCTGCGCGACAGTCGGGACGATGCCTGCGGGCAGGAAACGGATGATGACGAGGAACAGGATCCCGTAGGCGATCAGATAAGCGCCGTTGGCCGAGTAGCGCAGCGTGAAGTACTGCTGCATCGGCTCCAGGATGAGTGCACCGAGAACAGGTCCGCTCACGCTGCCGAGCCCGCCCAGGAAGCACATCAACGCGACCGTCACATCGAACAGCGCGTCGAAGACGAACGGCGGATAGATGCTTCCGAGGAAGTACGCGTCGATCGCGCCGCACATGCCGGTGAAGAACCCGGCCATCACGAAGGCCGTGAGCTTGAGCTGACCGGTGGGCACTCCGAGACCCCGGGCGCGGTCCTCGTCGTCCTTGATGGCGAGCAGGTGAAGCCCGAAGCGCGACCGCCGGACCAGCCACGACGCCAGGACAGTAGCGACGGCGACGATCAGCGCGACGGCGTAGAAGTGCGCGTTGTAGGAGATCGGTCCCCACTGCGGGACCGGAAGCAACATGCCCGACGACCCGTTGGTGATGCCGGTGAGGTTGTAGGCAAGCAGCTGGCAGATGAAGAAGATCGCGATCGTGATCACCACGAACGTGTGGCGCCGGGTGCGCAACGCCAGCCAGCCGAACGGCACCGCGATCACCGCCGCGGCCAGGCCCGCAACCGGCACGAGGAGGAAGATCTGGTTGCCCGCTGCGACGTGGAAGTGCTGCGTCAGGTTCGCCAGTGCGTAGGCACCGGTGCCGAAGAACACCGCGTTGCCGAGCGCGATGTAGCCGGAGAAGCCGGAGAAAAGGTTCCAGGCCGACGCGCACGCCACGAACAGCAGCGTGAAGACAGCGATCGACGTGGTGGCCGGATTGGTGAACACGAACGGGAACCCGATGCCGCCCAGCAGCGCCAACGCTGCCACCCCGAAGCCGAGGTTCCGACCCATCACTGGGCCCTCGTTGCGGCATGGCCGAACATGCCGTTGGGTCTGACGATCAGGACGACCACCAAGACGGCGAAGAACATCGTGCTGGCCCACACCGGCGACCAGACCACGGCCGTCACGTCTTCGATCACGAGCATCGCGACCGCTGCGATCAGGGCACCCCCGACGCTTCCTAGTCCACCGAGCACGATGATGACCAAGAGGCGGCTGATCAGGTCGTAGCCGGTGTTCGGGTTGAATGTCGTCGTCGCGCCGAAGATCATGCCCCCGGCCGCGGTCACCGCTGTGCCGATCCCGAACGTCAGGGTCGACACGCGGTTGATGTTGATGCCGATCAGCTCGGCTCCGAGCCGGTTCTGCACGGACGCGCGGATGCTCTGACCCAAGCGCGTCCGGTAGAGGATCAGGTAGAGCAGCGCCAGCAGGACCACGGCGAGCGCGAAGCCGAACACATAGATGTACGGCAGGTAGAAGCCGAACACGTGGATGGAACGGTTGACGTACCACGCATTGAGGCGCTTGTAGTCGCTGGAGAAGATCGCGGTCAGGATCCCCTCGATGACGATGGCGACCGCGTAGGTCACCAGGATCGACAGCCCCGTCCGGTTCTTGCCGGCGAGACGTCTGATGAACAGCCACTCGATCGCGCACCCGACGACGAACAGCGCCGGAATGCTGATCAGCAGACCCACGAAGAGGTCGAGACCAGCGTCTTGGTACAGCACGTAGCTCAGGTACGAGCCGAGCACGACCAGCACGCCCTGGGCGATGTTGATGATGTCCATCACCCCGAAGATGAGCGTCAGACCGGCCGCCATCAACGCATAGACCCCACCGGTCAGCACCCCGTCGATCACCGCGCGGGCGATCTCAGTACCCATGGTCTCGGTCCGTTCGTGGTTGCACGCCGTACCACGCACGGCCGGCGAAGTCGGTGCGGGTGGTCACCAGACGGGTTTGGGGAACTCGACCGGTGTCTTGGAGGGCGGCACCGCCACCAGCTGCTTCGCCGAGTTGAGCTGGAGCGGTTGCAGCTGCCCCTTCTGCCACTGGAAGATGTACGACTTCGCCGCCGTGTTCTGACCTGTGGAGTCGAACGTGACCGGCCCCTGAACCGTGGTGAACGAGTGAGCGTGCAGGTAGGCGATGATCTTGGCGTTGTCGAGACCCTTGGTGGCGTCCACGGCCTGCTGGACCACCTGGCCCACCGCGTAGCCCTCGGGCACGTCCGAGCTGATGTTGGCGGCGGTCCCGCCGTACTTCGCGACATAGGCCTTCACCATCGCGGCGTTCCCGGGGAAGTGTGCCTGCGGGTACCACGCGTTGGGGACCATGATCCCCTCGGTGTGGGAGGCACCCACCGCGTTTACGAACTGCGTGCCCTGGTCCGGCCCGGCCGTCGCGATCAGGGCCTTCGGGTTGTAGTTCTGCTGGATGAACTGCTGGACGAAGGCGCTGATGTCCGGCAGCAGGGTGCCGGCCAGCACGATGTCTGCGTGGGAGCCGATTATCCCAGCCGCGATGGGTCCGTAGTCAGTGGTCTCGGACGGATAGGTCTGGTTGTAGACCGTCTTCACCCCGCCCGCCTCGAGGATCTTGCGGGCGATGTCGAGCTGGGGAGCCGTGAACGGGTCGTCCTCCGTGGCGTACGCCGCGGTGGCCGGCCTGGCGCTGGGCGGCATGGCCACGATCCATCTGGCGAAGCTCTGCAGATTGTTGGCGACCGGCAGGCTGACGTCGAACACGTTGTGCAGCCCCTGCTGGAACACCGACGGGCCGCCGCCGGCGCCCTCGACGAACGCGTAGCCGAACCGCGACACGACCTGCGACGACGCTTGGGTGAGCAGTGTGGAGAACGGCCCGAACACCAGATCGCACTTGTCGACGCTGATCAGCTTCTGGTAGTTCGTGACCACCTGCGTCGGGCTGCTGGCGTCGGACACGATGTCGAGCTGGACCTGCCGTCCCAGCAGTCCACCGTGGGCATTCACGTTGTCCGCCCACAGCTGGTAGCCCTGCTGGAACGCCTTCCCGTCGGCGGAGAAGTCTCCGGACAGCGACAGCGAGATACCGATCTTGATCGGCGAGCTGCTGCCCGCTGACGGCGAACCACCACTGGAGCTGCAAGCGGCAAGCCCGAGTGAGACGGCACCGATCACCAGCGCCCTTGCCAACGTCACTCGTCTGTCCACTCTTCCCAACCTCCTGGGCTGGATCGGCCCCTGACCTCGACACGGAGGGGCCCGCGACCACAAACGTTTGCAGTCGCAAGAGTTCCACCCCGTACGGGTCGATGTCAACAGCCGGTCGGCGGCGGACTCAAGGGCGAGGAGGGGCGGTCGACTGACGGATCACCAGTGACACCGGCAGCAGAACGGAGCGGGACAATCGCTCGGGGGCCTCGATGCAGTCCAGAAGCATCCGGGCGGCCTCGGCGCCGATTTCGTAGTTGGGCACTCGCACCGTGGTCAGCGAGGGCCTCAGCTTGTCGAGGAACGGGATGTCGTTGAAGCCGACGACGCTCATCTGCTCAGGGCACGAGATGCCACGCTCGGCAAAGACGTCGTAGCACCCGAGCGCGATCAGGTCGTTGCCCGCGACGATGGCGGTGACGTCCGGGCTGGCGTCGAGGAGCGCACGCAGGGCACGCGCACCTTCCGCTTCGTTCCAGGAGTCGCACGTGACGACCTGGGCGTGATCGTCCACTCCGTGATCGCGCACAGCATGCATGAATGCTCGCGAGCGGGCCAGACCCGTCGACGTGGTCCGAGGTCCTGCCAGGTGCGTGATCCGGGTGTGGCCGAGCCCGACCAGATGCTCCACCGCCATCGTCACGCCGCTCGCGTCGTCCGCGGTGATGGACGGGATGCCGGCGCTGCTCAGCTTCCGGTTGACCATGACCATGGTAACTCCGGACTCGTTGAGCCGCTCCAACAGCGGGTGGTCCAGCCGGGCAGTCGCGACAATGAGGCCTTCGACGTGTCGAGAGCGAAGGGACTCGATCTGCACCTCTTCGCGCGCCGGATCACTGTCGGTGTTGACGATCCACGCGTTGTAGCCAAGCGGGCCGAGTACGTCCTCCACGCCTCGCACGATCGGCGGGAAGAACGGGTTGGTGAGATCCGGGATCACCAACCCGATCGTCCCGGACCTCGACGTTTTGAGGCTGCGTGCGATCTGGTTGGGCTGGTAGCCGAGCGCTTCCGCCGCCCGTATGACGCGTCGGGCCGTATCGGAGTTGACGAGTCGTCGGGTCTTGGGGCTCAACGCCCGGGAAGCCGTTGCAGCGTGGACACCGGCAGCTTCGGCCACATCGCGGAGCGTCGGCTTGTCCACGGCCAGGATCCTAGTGCTGGACGGGTGTGGCGAAGTCCGGGCGGCTGAGCAGACCTTGGGCGACGTCCAGCGCCGAGCTCAGGACGTCGACACCGTCGACGACCTGTGGCAGATACCGACGCCGCAGCTCGACGACGGTCCGCAGCGCCACCATGTCGATCCTGCCGTCCAGCACCAGCCCGGTGTCTGGATCCTTGAGGACCTCCAGGTAGCGCCGTGCCATCAGGGCCGGAAGGCCGAGCGCCGACGTCGCCTCCTGCACCGCAACGTCATCGACTGCTCCCGACACGATGTCCCCGGTGGTCGCCGCCAGCGCCGACGCAAGGTCGTTGGCGGCCGACAGGCGGGTATCACCCGCAATGGCCACCACCGTTCCGACGTACGGCTTGCATACGTCCACCAGCCCTGCCAGCAAGCGGCAGCCGGCCGCCTCCGCCTTCAGCTCGCTGCCGGCATTGAGCATGGTGGCGTCACACTTCGAGGCGAGCAGAGCAGCGAGACGGCGAGGGGTCGAGCCCAGCGTCACGGTCTGGTACTCCGTTGGCTGCACGCCCAACGACTCCGCCAGCCTGAACAGCGCGAAGGCGAACCCCGACGTCGCGACGTCGACCCCCAACCGGGCACCTCTGAGCTGATCCGCGGTCTGCATACCCGGACGTCCGTACAAGCCGAGGCCCAACCCACGGTCGACCGCCGACACGATCTGCACATCAGCCGTCGCCCCCAAGGGGTTGTCGGGGCAGAAGCGGTAGGCAACGACGTTGTCCGGGCTGGTGAGTGCCGCGTCGAGGGCACCGTCGAGCAGCGAGCGGAACTGCCCCGGAGACGACTGCACCGAGACCTCGGACACCTTGAGCCCTGCCTCCGCGAGGCGGCCCGTGCGGCGGGCGACTCGCAGCACGACCGAGGGGCTGAACGCACCCAGCGTGAGGCTCGTGGTCAACGCTGCCCTTCCATGCGGTTGCCTTGACAGACCTCTCATGATGAAACCAAACTGCATTCGTTTGCAAGCCGAGCTCGCACAAGGGGATCTGGTCGATGGATGACCGAGTCGCGTCGGCGATCGCCCATTGGGGGCCGCGCTTCATCACCAACGGGGTCACGGCGTCCGACTTCGCCCGAGTCACGGCGGGGCTAGAGCACTGGGAGAACTGGTGCCAAGCCTGGTCACGGGTGGCGGCGGAGCACGAGGCTCTCGGACGGACGGCCCTGCGCGAGGGACGCACCGTGTCGGCGGGAGGCCACCTCGCACAGGCAGCGGTCTACTACCACTTCGCCAAGTTCGTGTTCGTGGACGACCTTGACCAGATGCGGGCTGCGCACGGACACGCGGTCACCTGCCTCACGGACGCGCTGCCTCATCTCACCCCGGTCGGCCGCCGGGTCGAGTTCGACTTCGAGAACACGAGGTTGGCCGCGATCCTCCGCACTCCCGCCGACGGCGGACCTCACCCCGCCGTCATCCTGCTGTCCGGGCTGGACTCCACCAAGGAGGAGCTCCGCACGACCGAAGAGACGTTCATCGCGCGCGGAGTGGCGACGTTCAGCGTCGACGGGCCTGGTCAGGGCGAGGCCGAGTACGACCTGCCGATCCGCGCGGACTGGTCCGCGCCGGCTGACGCGATCATCGAGGTGCTGTCCGCCCAGCCCGGCATCGACCCTGATCGAGTGGGCGTCTGGGGAGTCAGCCTCGGGGGCTACTACGCACCCCGGGTCGCTGCGGCGCTGGGCCGCCGGATCAAGGCGTGTGTGGCGCTGGCCGGCCCTTTCGACTTCGGACAGACATGGCCGCAGCTGCCGACGCTGACGCGCCGGACGTTTCAAGTGCGCTCGGCCGCGTCGACCGACGCTGAGGCCGAGCGGATCGCGCACACGCTGTCGTTGGAGGACCAGGCGCACCGCATCACTGCGCCGCTGCTGATCGTGTTCGGGCGCCAAGACAGGTTGATCCCCTGGCGCCAGGCCGAGCGGCTGGCCGAGACGACCGGGGGCGACGTGAAGCTGCTGATGCTCGAGGACGGGAACCACGGCTGCGCGAACATCGCGCCGTGGCATCGCCCCTACACCGCCGACTGGGTGGCCGACAAGCTGTCCGTCCGGCCGTGACCGGGTCGCGCCGCCACGGCGGGCGGCGTTTGTTGACAGGCTCAAACACGCGTGGCTAAGTTGGAAAGCAAACGATTGCAGAGGGGCGCCACGTGAATGCGGACGTGATCCACGAAGGCGGTCCGCGCGTCGGCTGGATCGGCACCGGCCGGATGGGCGCGGCCATGGCCGCCCGGCTCGCCGAGGACGGCGTCCCGCTCACCGTCTGGAACCGGACCAGGTCCAAGGCCGAGCCCCTGACCGCGCTCGGGTGCCGGGTCGTCGATCGGGTGCTCGACCTGCGTGACCTCGATGTCGTCTTCACGATGGTGTCGTCGAACGACGACCTCGAGCAGGTGCTTCTCGGCCACGGCGGGCTCCTGACGGACGCCCGCGAGCGACCCGGAGTCGTGATCGACTGCTCGACCGTGTCCACCGAGGCCTCCCAGGCGGTGCGCGCGGCGTGCGGCGAGTACGGAGTGGACTTTCTGGCCGCGCCCGTGAGCGGGAACGGGAAGGTGGTGCGGGCCGGCATGCTCAGCCTCGTGGTCTCCGGCCCAGCGGACGCGTTCGAGCAGGCCGCCCCCTTGCTGCAACGGTTGGGCAAGTCGGTCACGTACGTCGGCGACGGTGATGCGGCCCGCCTGGTGAAGATCTGTCACAACCTGTTTCTCGGCGTGGTGACCCAGTCGCTGGCCGAGATCACCGTCCTGGCAGAACGCGGCGGCGTCTCCCGGGCCTCCTTCCTGGACTTCCTCAACAACAGCGTTATGGGCTCGGTGTTCACCAGGTACAAGGCGCCCTCCTTCGTCAACCTGGACTTCACGCCGACGTTCACGCCGATCCTGTTGCGCAAGGACTTCGACCTCGGGCTCGCCGCCGCGCGACAGTACGACGTGCCGATGCCCGTCGCCGCCGCCACGGCTCAGTCGGTGCAAGCCAGCGTCAGCAGCGGACGGGTCGCGGAGGACTTCGCGATTCTGCTCGACCTGCAGGCAGCCAGCTCCGGAATCGAGCTCAAGCCGGAGAACGTCGACGTCGACGACGGACTCGGTGGTCCGACCGAAGGGACGTAGCCATGGGCATCGCCTCGCCACTCCCCGCGCCCGGTCACATGAGCGTGGACTACGAGCAGCGGGTCGACTTCGACCGGCTGCGGACGTACCGGCTCAGCCGGGCCAGGAGCTCGCTGGCGGCCAGCGAGTGCGGCGCCTTCCTGTTGTTCGACTTCTACAACATCCGCTACACCACTCAGACGTGGATCGGCGGAGCCCTCGGCGACAAGATGACGCGCTACGCGCTGCTGACCCGCGACGGCGAGCCCACCTTGTGGGACTTCGGCTCCGCGGCTCGTCACCATCGGCTCTATTCGCCTTGGCTCGAGCCCGAGAACTGTCACGCCGGCATGCTCGGGCTGAGAGGGTCGATCGCGCCGTCGGTCGGCCTGATGGAGTCCGCAGTGCGTCAGATCAAGGGACTTCTCGAGGACGCCGGCGTCGCCGACGCCCCCGTCGCCGTGGACATCGTGGAGCCACCGTTCCTGTTCGAGATGCAGCGCCAAGGGCTGACCGTGGTCGACGCGCAACAGCTGATGCTCGATGCCCGCCAGATCAAGTCCAGGGACGAGATCGTGTTGCTCACCCAGGCAGCGGCAATGGTCGACGGCGTCTACCAGGACATCGTCGAGGAGCTGCGGCCCGGCATCCGGGAGAACGAGATCGTCGCACTGGCGAACAAGCGTCTGTACGAGATGGGTTCGGACCAGGTGGAGGCGATCAACGCCGTGTCGGGAGAGCGCTGCAACCCGCACCCCCACAACTTCAGCGACCGGTTGATCCGGCCGGGTGACCAAGCCTTCTTCGACATCATCCACTCGTTCAACGGTTACCGGACCTGCTACTACCGGACGTTCAGCGTCGGCAGCGCCACGGACAGCCAGCGTGCTGCGTACGACAAGGCGCGCGAGTGGATGGACGCGTCGATCGCGGCGGTGAAGCCGGGTGCCGGCACGGACGAGATCGCCCGGGTGTGGCCGGCGGCGACCGAGTTCGGCTTCGAGGACGAGATGGCGGCGTTCGGGCTGCAGTTCGGACACGGTCTGGGGCTCGGACTCCACGAACGGCCGATCATCTCGAGGCTCAACAGCATGAAGGCACCCGTCGAGCTCGAGGACGGCATGGTGTTCGCGCTCGAAACCTACTGTCCGGCGAGCGACGGGTTCTCGGCCGCGCGAATCGAGGAGGAGGTCCTGGTGACCCAGGACGGACCACGCATTCTCACGTTGTTCCCGGCGCAGACATTGGTGATTGCGAACCCGTACTGACGCCGCGTCACCGCCCGCGACGGTTGGCGCGCCCAGGGGTGGCCTAGGGTGCGGCGGCCCAGTAGTCCGGGCTGGCCTCGCTCGCCGCGAGCTCCTGCGGCGTACGGAAGCCCGGAGCCAAGGATGCGTCGGACCCTGCCAGGTACTGATGATGGTCGATCCCCAGCAACCTGATCCAGCTCTGCTGGCCGTACGTCAAGGCGACGAAGCAGCCGAGCTCGACGAGCTCCGGCTCGGAGAAGTGCCGGTGGAGTCGTTGCCAGAACGCGTCGTCGGTGTCGAGCCTCCAGGCGATCGCTTCGGCATAGGAGAGCGCGGCCTTCTGCCGCTCGTCGTAGCTGGAGGACGCCTCGAAGTTCAACAGGTCGTCGTACTGCTGCTCGAGCAGCCCATCGGTCGTCGCCTTGATCGAACGCTGGTTTCCGCAGAACTCACATTTCACCGTGCGGGAGACATAGACGCGGCACAGCTCCTTGATCGAGTGGTCGCAGACGCCGGAGTGGAACACGGCTTGCCACGACTCCGCGAATGCCCAGAAAGCGTTGGCAGCGTGCGCTCTGACGGCTGAGCTCTCCGGCCGCGGCGTCCCTTCGCGCGCGCACCGGCGCATCTCCTGCTGCATGCGCTCGTCCATCTCGTCGAACGGGCGGTAGCTGATTCTCTGCGTGGGCCTTTGCGTGGGCATGGTGCACTCCTTGGTCAGTCCTCTTGTTCTTGGATCGCCTTGACAACTGCTCCGGCGTTGATAGGCAGGCCCCGCACCCTCACACCGAGCGCGTCGGCCACCGCGTTGCCTATCGCCGCCGCCGTCGGACCCTGCGCGGCCTCGCCGGAGCCCACCGACGGCAGGTCCGGTCGGGACAGGATGTCCACGTCGACCCGGGGGCTCTCGCTGAACCGCAGGATCGGGTAGCTCTCCCAGTCGGTGCTGGTGACCCTCGTCCGGTCGAACCGCACACGCTCCTTCAGCGTCCAGCTCGTCGCTTGCGTGCAGCCTCCCTCGATCTGGTTGCGTACTCCGTCCGGGTTGACGACTCGTCCGACATCGACCGCGACGAACAGACGGCGTACCCGGATGTCCGTGTCAGCCTCCACCTCGGCCACCACCGCGCAGTAGGCGCCCTGGTGCTTGTAGCGGGCGAAGCCGATACCGGAGCCGATGCCATCGCCGGTGCGGGTCGACCCCCACCCGGCCATGCCGGCGGCCCGCTCGAGGACCGCTCTGCCGCGCTCGTCAGCGAGGTGCGCCAGCCGGAACGCCAACGGATCCAGACCGGCAAGAGCCGCCAGCTCGTCCACGAACGACTCGATCGCGAACACGTTCAGGAAGGCGCCCAGCGACCTCAACGCGGAGGATCGGAGCGGAGTCCGCAGAAGCCGGTGCGTCGAGATACGCCGGTGCGCGAAGTCATAGCACGGCACCGCGTTGCGAGACGCACCACCGCCGGAGCGATGCGGCGGGTCGGCGGCGGGGGGGTAGGCCAATGGCTTCTGAAGGTGGGCGCCGGCAAGCAACCCCGGGACGCCCTCGTAGCCAGGTCGGCTCGTGTGGCCCTGGCTGTAGACGTTGTACTCCCACGACGCGACGTGACCGCGGGGATCGAGTGTGGCGCTCACGTCGGCGGTCATGGCCGACCCGAACGGCGACCAGGTCAGCTCGTCGTGACGGCTCCACTGCACGTGGACGGGGCGCCCGGGCACAGATCTGGACAACAACACCGCATCGAACGCCGCATCGTCGGCTCCGTTGTGGCCGTAGCAGCCGGCGCCCTCGGCGTGCGTGACGGTCACCCGGTCGGCATCCTTCGCCAGGGCGCTCGCAATCGCGTCCCGCAACCGGAAGATGCCCTGGCTGTGGCTCCAGACCGCCACCCCGCCGGTGTCGTCCCAGCGCGCGACTCCGCAGCTCGGCGCCATGGAGGCGTGCGCGAGGAACGGGCGGTGGTAGGTCGCCTTCAGGGTTCGGTCGCCCGCTCCCGACCCGGAGTCCGAGTCCGAGTCCGAGTCCGCCACGATGGACTGCGACTCGTGCGGACCGGACCGGAGGTAGTCGGAGAGGCGAGTCTCGTCCGGCAACGTGTCGTGCTCGGCCCACGAGGTTGCCCGGCGCAGCAGCTCCGCCGATCGGACCGCCACAGCCTCGCTGTCTGCCACCACGCCCAGGAACGACCCGTCGCGCACCACCCGCACGGCGGGCGCCAGCCCCACCTCGACGTCGGCTTCGAGGCTGAGCAACACCGCACCCGGCGAAGGCGGGCGCACCACCCTGCCGAAGAGCATGCCCGGCAGCCGCAGGTCATGGATGAACACCGGACGCCCAGACATCTTGCCCGGCAGGTCGATGCGCGCGACGCTGGTGCCCACCCACCGTCCGGCCCCTGACCTCAGCGGGATGTCGGGGTCGACCTCGACGTCGAGATCCACGCCGGCAGCCATCGCTGCGTACGACGTGGCGAGCCCCGCGGTCGCACGGTGAAGTCGGCCGTGCTCGACCGAGACTTCGGAGTCCTCGCACGACCACGACCGGGCTGCCGCAGCGACGAACCGGGCTCTGACGTTGGCGCAGACCAGACTCACCGCGGGCCCCGAGTCGACGATGGACATGCTGCCGGAGGTGAGGCCCTCGTCGGGGCTTGTCGCGGTGTTCGCCGGGACCATGTGGACTCGGTCCACGTCGACGTCCAGCTCCTCGGCAGCCAGCTGGGCAAGGGCAGTCAGAATGCCTTGCCCGAGCTCGACCTTGCCGACCCGCACGGAGACCGTGCCGTCGGCTTCGACCGTGACCCACCGAGACAGTGTCCCGTTGGTCTCAAGGTGACGAGGGAGGTGACTGCCGACCAGTGACGTCTCGCGCGAGGTCGTCAAGGCGTGTTCCCGCGGGTGTGGCCGCAGCGGACGACCGCGCGCACGATCCGTTGCTGGGCGCCGCACCGGCAGAGGCTGCGGTCGAGAGCGTCGATCACCGCCGGCTCGTCCGGCTCCGGGTTCGAGTGCAGAAGCGCGGCCGCCCTGACCAGGATCCCCGAGATGCAGTAGCCACACTGGGCTGCCTGCTCGTCGAGCAGCGCCTGCTGCAGCGGATGGAGGGCACCGTCATGCCCGAGCCCTTCCACCGTCGTGACCGAGCGATCCCGCACGGACCACATCGGTGTCTCGCAGGACGCAGCGGCCCTGCCGTCCACGAGGACGGAGCACGCGCCGCACTGTCCGAGCCCGCAACCGAAGCGGGACCCCCGCAGATCGAGCTCGCTGCGAAGCACGTCCAAGAGCGTCGCGTCGGGTTCCGCGACGACGACCACCTGCTTCCCGTTCACGACCAGGCAGAGCTCTTCCCTCATGTACGCACGACCCTCCCCGTCGCGTCCGGCCGAGCGAACACGTCGGGATGCTTGGCCAGCTCGATCCGGGTGCGGCGGACGTGCCCCAGGATGTGACGCTCGGCGTCCGCGATGTCGCCACGCTCGATCGCGTCGAGCAACAGCCGGTGTTCGGCAGTGACCACCCAGCGGCGGCCTGGCCCGCTGAGCGCCATGAACACGCGACGGTAGTGCTGGGTGGAGTTCCACAGCCTGGTCACGGTCGCCAGCAGCTGGTCGAAGCGGCAACCGGAGTAGCTCAGCAGATGCAGCTCGCGGTCCAGCTCCAGGAAGTGCGAGAGATCGTCGTCGGCCTCGATCCGCTCCTGGATGTGCCTGAGCTGCACCAGATCGTCGCCGCGCAGATGGGGGATGCTCTCAGCGAGGATGAGGGGCTCGAGCCGCTCCCGCATCTGATACAGGATGTCCACCTCGAACCGATCCAGCTCGGGCACCCGCGCCCCGATGTTGGCGTGGTGCTCGGTGAGGCCCTCGGCCTCGAGCATGCGCAGGGCCTCGCGAACCGGGACACGACTGGCGCCGAAGCGTGCCGCGACGTCCTCCTGCCGAATCCGGTCACCCGGTCGGAACTCCCCGCGCAGGATCGAGTCGCGCAGATAGTCGGCCACCCGTTGACTCGTCAGGCTCGTCGCGGCTGTCGCGATCACGTCCTCGGCCCGCTCCCCGACCAGATCACTCATCGGGATCCGCTCCGACGGGTGACGTGCGGTCGAACGCCTTCCCGAAGGGGTAGGACACGAGCTCGAACTGCATGCCCCAAGGTGCGAGGAAGTAGACCCAACGTTGGCCTTCGCTGGGCCCCTTGCTCGCCGTCGGCTCGCCGAGAACGGTGACCCCCCGACCCTTCAGGTACGCCACGGCCGCATCGAGATCCTCGACGTACAACGCGACGTGGTGGCCGCCGATGTCACTGTTCCTCGGTGGACCGGGCTGTTGGTCCGGTGCCTCGTACTGGAACACCTCGAAGATCGCGGCGCCCCCGCAACGAAAGAAGTGCAGCTGACGCATCACGGCGCGGGGGTGGACGTTGAGGTGCTCCCCCATCCACCCGTCGTCGCCCTGGAACGGGCCGAGCGAGTACATGTACTCGCACCCGATGACGTCGACCAGGAAGCTGGTCGCCTGCTCGAGGTCGGGCACGGTGAAGCCGACATGGTCCACCCGAGTCAGACCGGGCAGTCCCCGCGCGGTCTCAGGCATCGCTGGTTGTCTCCACTTTTCGACGGATTGGATCCTAAGAAACGGCCTCCCTGCGCGACAGTACGCCGAGCAGCGCAGCCGTGACTAGTCATTGGATCCAATCGTGTGTCAGGCTGGGAGCGAGTCGAACGTCGGGAGAGCGTCATGACCGAGCACGCCCCGCTGCAACCCGCATCGCCGTGGGTGCAGCTCACTGCCACGACCGAGGACTGGGACGTCGCGGATCCGCACCTGCTCACGACCATGCTGAGCCAGCTGGTCCTGATCCGGTCCTTCGAGGAGTACGTGCTCGAGCTCGCCGGGGCCGGGCTCGTCCACGGCCCGGCCCACTCGAGCATCGGTCAGGAGGCGGGTGCGGTCGGCTCGGTTCTCCCGCTCACGAGCAGCGACACGGTGACAGGCTCGCACCGTGGGCATCACCAGTTCCTCGCCAAGGCCATCGCACACGTCGCACCGAAGGGGCTCGACCCAACCGCGGCGATCGACGACGAGGTCCGCCCGGTGCTCCTTCGCACCCTCGCGGAGATCTGCGGTCTCTCCCGCGGCTTCTGCCGCGGTCGTGGTGGATCGATGCACCTGCAGTGGAAGGAAGCCGGCGCGATGGGCACCAACGCCATCGTCGGTGGAGGTGTGCCACAGGCCGCCGGCTTCGCATGGGCGAACCGCCACGCTGGCACCGACGCCGTCTCCGTGGCGTACTTCGGTGACGGAGCCGCCAACATCGGCTCGACCCTCGAGACGCTCAACCTCGCGGCGGCGTGGGGGCTGCCGATCTGCTTCTTCATCGAGAACAACCTGTACGCCGTCTCGACCCACGTCGACGAGGCGACCGCGGAGCCTCGACTCTCGGCCCGCGGGCTCGGCTTCAACATTCCTAGCTGGAAAGTCGACGGGATGGATCCGCTGGCGGTCAACCTGACCATGCACGAAGCCCTTGCACACATGAGAGCCGGCAAGGGCCCGACCATGATCGAGGCTGACGTCTACCGCTACTTCCATCAGAACGGCCCGTTCCCCGGAAGCGCCTTCGGCTACCGCAGCAAGGACGAGGAGAAGCAGTGGCGCGACAGGGATCCGATCAGGCAGGTCTCCGCCCACCTCGTGCGCCGAAGCATCCTCACGCAGGAGGAGATCGACGCCTCGGTCGCCCGCGCCCGAGCCGTCATGCGCGAGCTGGGCGACGTGCTTGTCGAGCCCTTGCCCGGGGGGCGGAAGGGCCAACGCCGGATCAAGCCCGCCGAGTGGCCGGACCCAGACTTCCGCGACGTCGGCCTTCGCGGCGACCTGAGTGAGCTCGCGGATGCCCGCATGGTCGACCGCGAGACGTTCACCGGTGAGCTCGCGGAGCAGAAGTTCATCGGGGCGGTCGCCGCCGTGATGGCGCGACGGATGAAGACCGACGACACCGTGGTGGTTCTCGGCGAGGACATCCACCACCTCAACGGTGGCACCAACGGAGCCACCCGCGGCCTTGCCGAGGCGTACCCGGACCGCGTGCTCGGGACGCCGATCAGCGAGAACGCGTTCGCCGGCCTGGGGGGAGGCATTGCGATCGACGGCCGGTACAAACCCGTTGTGGAGTTCATGTACGCAGACTTCATGTGGGTAGCCGCAGACCAGCTGTTCAACCAGATCGGCAAGGCGAGGCACATGTTCGGCGGCGACGGCGAGGTGCCTCTCGTCCTGCGCAGCAAGGTCGCCATGGGCACCGGCTATGGTTCCCAGCACTCCATGGACCCGGCCGGGATCTTCGCCACCGCTCCAGGTTGGCGGATCGTGGCTCCCTCGACGCCGTTCGACTACGTCGGGCTGATGAACACCGCGCTGCGATGCAAGGACCCCGTCGTCGTCCTGGAGCACGTCGATCTCTACACCGCGACCGGGGAGGGGCCGGTGGACGACCTGGACTACTGCATCCCGGTGGGCAAGGCCGCCATCCGCCGGCCCGGATCTCAGGTCACCGTGATCTCATACCTGGCGATGGTCCGCCAATGCCTGCAGGCCGTCGAGTCGCTCGGGACCGTCGATGCGGAGGTCATCGACCTGCGCTGGCTCGACCGCGGCAGCGTCGACTGGGCCACGCTGGAGCAAAGCATCAAGAAGACCAACAACGTCCTCATCGCCGAGCAGGGCCCGTTGGGTACGTCGTACGGCGACTGGCTCGCGGACGAGATCCACCGGCGGTTCTTCGACTGTCTCGAACAGCCGGTGCAACGAGTCACCGGAGGTGAGGCCTCACCTAGCATCAGCAAGGTCCTCGAAGCCGCCGCGATCGCCGGGAGTCGAGACGTCGCGGACAAACTCGCCGAGATGACGGCGCACTGACCGATGGTCGCACCGCGAGATCACACTCCGGTACCGGTCGCACGCCACTTTTCGGTACGAGAGTGTGATCTCATCCTTCGGATGGGACCGAGCCACTCATCCCGAGTGAGAACCGGCGACGGTTCGGCGAGGGTTGAACCGGGACAAGGCGAGACGGACACTCAGACATGGACGCCGCCACCTTGCGCGAGAAGCAGGCACCGCTGAAGCAGCGGTTCCGGTCCGACCCCTCGAGTGCTCGCACGCCGTTGGGTGCGCACGCCGACTTCCGCGACAGCGGAGTCACCTGCACCGTGAACGGGTGGGCAGGTCCGGTGCGAGCCGGACTGCACGAGGCCGTCGGCGGCGACGGGAGCGACGCGTGTTCGGGGGACATGCTGCTGGAGGCATTGCTGGCCTGCACCGGAGTGACGCTGCGTGCCGTCGCGACCGCGATGGGAGTAGTCCTGCGTTCGGTCACGCTGCATGCCGAAGGAGTGTTCGACGCGCGCGGAACTCTGGGGATGGACCCGCTGGTCCCCGTCGGAGTCCACGACGTCGTCGTCACCGTTGACGTCGACACCGAGGCCGATGACGCGTCACTGGAGCGCCTCGCCCGAGCCACCGAGACCTACTGCGTGGTCGGGCAGAGTCTTCGCGACAGCGGGCGTTTCGTCGTGCACCGCGGCTGACGTCGGAGCGGACGGACGTCAGGTGTTCGTGTCAGTCAGTTCTGGAGAAGGTGAAGTAGTTCATCAGGTCGCCGACCGCCGGACCATTCACAGGCACGTAGGGGTGACCGAGTGCCGTCACTGGATTGGGCAGGTTGTCCAGACTGCGCGACGTCAGCGGGCGCAGGCTCCAGTTGCGTTCGATAAACTTGAGGATCGACGCATGGTCGTCGTAGCGGTGGCTCACAAAGTGTCGTTTCGCCCATGGAGATACAACAATCATCGGCACCCTCGGCCCGTCCCCGAAGAAGGTGAGCGGTGCCATGTAGCCCGAGTCGTAGTAGCCGCCGCTCTCGTCCATGGTGACGAACACGGCCGTCGACGCCCATTCCCTGCGGTTGGCCATGGCGGCACGCAGAGTGCGGTGTAGGAAGCTCTCGAACGCAGCGAGCGTCGACGACGCCGGGTGCCCGTCGAAGGTGATGCTGGGCTTCACGTAGCTCACTGCAGGAAGCGTCCCGGCCCTGGCATCGGCGAGAAACGCCTTGTAGGGCTTGATGTTGGCCCGCAGTCGGGGGTTCGTCATGATCGCCTTGCTGTACTGGAACGGGTTGCAGATCGCGCAGTACGTCGGGCCCTGCCTGTTGTGTGCTTGAAGACCCTGCCCGAAGAACCCCCACGTCACGTGATGGGCACTGAGTTCGCTGCCGATGTCGGGAGTGGTCTGAGGAGGCACTGTGAACGGGAACTTCGTGGTGTCGACCCGTGTGCCGTTGGCGTTGTAGGCCGGGTTGTAGTTGTTCAGCAGGTAGAAGTGGTGCGGCGCGCAGTCCCCGCCGTTCCACGCGCGACCGGCCTTGATCTGGCGCATGATCGCCGCGACGCCGGGGGCGTTGGGGTTCGAGCAGTCCGTGTAGGAGCCGCCCGCGTAGCCGTCGTTGGTGTAGGCGTTGTTGTAGCCGTGCAGCGGGTTCGGGTTCTCGATCTGGCTCCGCGGCGGCCGGGTCGGCCGGCCCCTGGCGTTCTGGTAGTACGGGAAGTCGCCGGTGCCGAGCAGATAGTGGTCGACCCCGGTCCCACCCATCACCGCTTGGTGGTAGTTGTCGGACATGGCGTACCGGCGCGCCAGCGCGGTGAGCAGCGGCGCGTCGCCGTGGCGGACGTTGTAGAAGCCCATGCTCACCGCTCCCTGCGAGATCGGCGCGGGTGGGACCGCGCCGTTGTCGTCGCCGGCGGTGTTGGCCGTCCACACGTACTGGTCATGCCGGTTCCCGTCGTTCTGCTGCCACATCTGGTAGAAGCGGTGCAGCGGGTCACCCACCCAGGCACCAGGCTCGGGACAGCCCGGTGCGGTGGCGTGGTACGGGACGTACCTCGTGAGCTGGAAGGGAGCGTTCGGGAGCCGCGGGAATCGGTTGTCCGGCGCGTTCTGCGGCTGGCCGCCGTCGCAGGCCCCGGAGATGTAGGTCGTGCTCGGTGCCGGCAGCTTTGCGTACGCGCCCGTCTTGGTGGGGTGGAGCCGATACACCGTCGTGTCCCTGGCGAGGCGTTGCCGCGCTCTGCGCACATGCGGACCGGGCGAGCCGTTGCCCTTGACGATCCCCTCCGACAGCAGGTTCCTGACGGGCTCGCCGTTCGCGGCACGGAATGTGGCGAACACGTTGTCGAACGAGTGGTTCTCGCCGATGACCACGATGACGTGCTTGATGGGAGTCGTCGTCATCCTCATGTGAGTACGGGGCGACGCGGGGGACTGGCCCCCGGCAGTCCCTGCGCCCAGAGCCAGGGAGACGGCGACGGTGCCGGTGGCGAACAACGCCACGCTGGAGACGGTTCTCTTCCGGGCCGGCGATGTGCGAGACCTGCGGGGCTGGAACGGCAGGTGGGAGGACATGTCACTCCTTCGTCGGCGGGCGATGCCGGGGCGCCACGGAGCAGGCTCGGCCTCTGTGCCTTACCCCGCTGCGGGTCGCCCAAACCCTTGCGGAGCTCACTCGCGGGCCTTGCGCCGCGGGGCGTCAGACGACGATGCGAACGTTGGCCATGTCGACCACCGGCCGATAGCCGAGGGCGCCATAGATCTTGTTGGAGGTCGGGTTCTCCTGGTCGGTGAACAGGCAGACCCGCGCACCACTCGCCTGAAGCCGCCGCGAGACCTCGGCCACCGCGTTGCTGGCCCAGCCGCGACCACGCTGTGCCGACGGCGTGAACACCGGGCCCAAGCGAGCCACTCCGAACGACGGTGGGTTGACGCCGGTCAGGTGCACCTTCTCACCGGCCCCATCGACCCAGAACCACAGCCGCCCGGCTCGCAGCCGGCTCAGCATCTCCGGTCGATCAGGCACTTCGTGCGCACTGGCACCGCGAGGGCGGCCCGCCTGCTCATCGGCGTCGCCCATGAACGCGGCGAACCACGCGATCACCAGGTCCACGTCGTCCTCAGTCGCCGCCACAAGCCCACCCGGCACCAACGCCGGCGGCGCCAACTCGCCGAGCTCGTGCAACCGCGTGTGCCGTTCGACCTCGACGCGGCCCCCGCCGAGCCGGGCCAGTTCGGCGGCGCACAACTGCACCGCGGGCAGCGCCCCGTTGATCCCGCGCACCTCCTCCCCGCGCTCGTGCAACGTGCGACCCAGGGCCATCGCCGCCTTGTCCGGCATCGGCAGCAGGAACGGCGGGTACGGGGCGAACGTCGCCGTTCTCATCCCGGCCCCGACCACGGCGCCTGAGTCGTCGAGGACCACCAACCACCAATGACGATGGAGCTGCCCAGTCACGTCGGCCGGCTGTGGCTCAGCCCGGTGGGCCACCGTTGTCACCACGGTGCTGACTACCGGGTCAGCGGCAAGGTGGTCACCCGCCTCGCCGAGGAACTCGGCCGGATCGCTGCAGAAGTGCAATGACAGTCCGGCAACCGACGGGGAGCTCATCCGCGTACGTTAGTCACCGCGCCGCCGCTGTCCCTCGGCTTGGCAGCCGCGGCGGCCCTTCTCGGTCACGGATAGCGAGCGGCCGTCGTACGCTGTCGACATCTGCCACGCAGACGCCGTCGGCGCGTGCCGGCTGGTCGAGGCTCAACAGGTGCTATGCAGAACGAAGCACGGTTGCATGCTGACGGAAACGGGTGGGCGACTGACATGGAGCACGCGGCGTGGTCCGAGATCCGGGCGCGACTGGCCCTGGGCGCCGTCGCCCTGGCGGTGGCGCTGGCAGCGACCGGGTGCGGAGGCAGCGGCCCCGGACCGACGACCACGACCACGACCTCGACGACGCCCACACCCTCCACCACGGCGACGTCTCCCACCTCCTCGGGCACGGGAGCGACGGCGGAGATCACCACGGTGTACACCCAATTCTTCAGTGGAAAGAGCACGGCGGCCGAGAAGATCGCGCTGGTCCAGAATGGTCCCGCCTTCGCGTCGACCATCCAGGCGCAGGCCGGGTCCCCTATCTCGAAGAGCACAACGGCGACGGTTTCGTCGGTGAGCATGGTGACGTCGACCCGCGCCAAGGTCGTCTATACCGTCTTGCTGGCCGGAACCCCGGCGCTGAAGAACCAGTCCGGTGTCGCGGTGAACGAGGGCGGGCACTGGAAGGTCGGTGCGACGACGTTCTGTGCGCTGCTCACGCTCGAAGGCGCGGCCCCGGCCTTGTGCAGCGCGTCGACGCCGACCACAAAGTGAGCCGGCCGGTAGGCGATCCTGGAGCCGGTCGTGCCCGCGCCTGACAACGCTCGCAGAAGCCTGGCCGCTGTCAGCGCGGTGCTGTTCCTGACCTTTCTCGACACCACGATCGTCAGCGTCGCCCTGTCGAGCGTGCAGTCCGGCCTCAGCGCCGGAGTGGTCCAGCTGCAGTGGGTGGTCAACGGTTACACGCTGGTGTTCGCCAGCCTGATGCTGGCCGCGGGCTCGCTCGGTGACCGGATCGGACACCGGCGCGTGATGATGGCCGGACTGGCGGTGTTCTGCGTAGGGTCGCTGGTCGCGGCGGTCGCGACGGGTGTCTGGATGGTGATCCTGGGGCGTGCAGTCATGGGGCTGGGTGCGGCCGGGTCGGAGCCAGGCACTCTGGCTGTGATCAGGCACCAGTTCCCCGATCCGCGACTCCGGGCACGCGCGGTCGGGGTCTGGGCCGCGGTCTCCGGGCTGGCGCTCGCGCTCGGGCCGGTGATCGGCGGCCTGCTCGTGGGCGCGACCTCCTGGCGCGCGGTGTTCGTGTTCAACGTGGTCGTCAGCCTCGCGCTGATCGCCGTGGTCGCGAGGTGGGTGCCGGAGAGCCGGGTCACGGCTGTGGGGCGATTCGACCTTCCCGGCACGGTGCTGGGCGTCGCGTTCCTCGGCTGCCTGATCTTCGCGGCCATCACCGGCGAGCAGGACGGGTACGACGCGGCTCACGTCGTGACGTTGTTCGTTCTCAGCGGAGTCGCCCTGATTGCGTTTGTCGTCGTCGAGTCACGCGCGGTCAGTCCGCTGCTCGACGGGCGTTACCTCAGGCTGCCACGGGTGGGCAGCGCTCTGCTGGTCGCGTTCGCGATCTACTTCGGGCTCTTCGCCATCTTCTTCTTCACCGCGCTCTACCTCCAAGAGGTCGTCGGCTACTCCGGATGGCGTACCGCGGCGGTCTTCTCCCCGATGGCGGTGGCCATCATCGCCGGCTCGCTGGTCACCGGCCGTTGGGTCGCCGGCGCCGGCGCGCAGCTTCCGATGATCCTTGGCTGCGTGATAGCCGCGGGGGGAATCCTTCTCACCCGGATGAATCTGTCCAGTCACCCGGGATCCCTGGCGCTCATGGCGTCGCTCGCGATCGCCGGGCTCGGCTTCGGGATGGCGGTGGTCCCTTTGGCCTCGGCGGTCCTCGACGAGGTCCCGGCAGCGCACGCGGGGATGGCGGCGGCGGCCACCAACACCACCCGCCAGCTCGGTGCCGTCATCGGCGTGGCCACCCTCGGTGGGCTGGTCAACGCGAACCTCACCAGTGGTCTCACCGACCGGCTCGACCACCTCGGAATCCCCGCGAACTTCCAGTCGATCATCATTGACGCGATCGAAAGCGGTCAGGTGCCCAACGGTGGCGACTCAGGAGCATCGGCAGCGTACGGCCCGATCGTCGACAAGGTCATCCGGGCGACGTACTCCGCTTTCCAGAGCGGCCTGGACGTCGCGCTGGCCCTGTCGGCCGCGTTGATCCTGCTCGCTGCGGTGGTGTCCGTCGTGGCCGAGGTCATCGCCCGTCGCGGACACGCGAACCAGCTGGTCGAGGAACGCTGACGCGTTCGGAGTCGTCGAGACCAGCGACGATCGGGGCGGGGGCGCGCATCCGCCAGGCGTCGGTCACGAGCTCGCCCAGGCGCCGAATGTCCACCTGCTCCAGCCGCAGCATCACCAGCGGCCATCCGTCGTAGGCGGATGCCGTGAAGAAGACCTCCGGCTCACCGAGAAGCAGGGCCTGCTTCTCGGCCTCGTCACCGACGAACAACACCGCAATGTCGGTCCGGATCAGCCTCGGCAGGCCCGGCCGGCGTTCGGGGTAGGACCAGACGAACCCCTTGTTTGCCACCCGGAAGTCGAAACCATCGCTGTCGATCTCCTCCACGTGCGGCAGTGCCAGCGCTGCCCGGCGTACGTCGTCCGCGTCAGCCATCGTTCCTCCCGGATAGTCACCGCGGAGACAGCGTAAGCGCCGGGTCGGACAGCGGTACCCCGCATTGCGGGTGATCATCTTCGACGGCACTACTGGGGGCGCCGGATGCCGAGAATCGCCAGAACGTTGGCCGGGCTGACGGTGGTCACCACGTTGTGCGGCTGCGCGAACGAAGTGGCCACGCGGGAGCCAGCCGCGCCGCAGTCTCCATCAACGCAGACCGTTTCGCCGAGCGCGAACGGGCCGGTGGCGGCGCGCGACCTCGTGGGTGAGTGGAGGCCGACCAGTCTCCTCGGGCGGGACGTGACGAGCCTTCGCACGGTGGATGGCCAACGACCCGAGTTCTTCTTCCACCTACGGGGTCGGTTGGCAGGAGGCTCCAACGGCTGCAACATCGACAGCTTTCACTATCGCGTGAGCCGGGCCGGCCGGTTCCGCGCTGAGCTGTTCGCCACGACCACGCGGCGCTGTGAGAGAAGAGCCGACGAGAACCGCCTCCCCAATGTGGCAGTGATGACCAGAGCGCGGAGCGTACGGTTGGTGAACGGCAGGCTGACCCTCTTCGGTGAACACGGCGAACTGCTGGGTGTCTACCAGCGCGCCGAGCGCCAGCCTGGATGGGTCGCCGTGGAGCAGTCCGGGAGTGGCGGCTAGTGGCCATCGACGAAGGCCGCGGTCAGGGCCGAACGACGAGCGAGCCGGTGACCTTGCTCGGCAGCGGGTAACGGCTAGGGCGTGACGCATAAGTCGTTGGTCCAGATGAGGATTGCCCGAAGCACTGCGCCGCCGCGGTAGTTCACGGCGAGTTTGTCGTAGCGGCTGGCCAGGCCGCGCCACTGCTTGAAGGCGTTGAAA
>JBOHDX010000113.1:0-1668 GCA_050700835.1 Nocardioidaceae bacterium | reverse complement strand
CTTCAGCCGGTTGCGCACGGCGAAGATCCCGGTGGGGCCCAGGCGATACAGCAACGCCCGGGCCAAGATCTGATACCAGTCCTGTCCGGTCGCCCAATCATCGAGCAGACTCATTGAGGCACCTAGGAAGGTCGCAGCATCCGTGACCGCGATCGCGTTCGCCATCTCGACCGGCCGGAAGTACGGCGGCCAGTCGATCACGGTCGGTGGCCGGTGGTCGGCGACCAGAACGTTCGGAAGGATGTCGCCGTGGATGAGTTGGTCCGGGCTCTCCACGGGAGCAAGGTGGCTGCGGAGGTGCTCGATCAGGTCGAGGGTCTCGGCGTCCCCTTCGGCTGGGCCGTTCTCCCATGCCAGTCGATCACCGAATGCCCACGGGTCATTGCGGGAGTCGAGGAACTCCGGCCGCGGCATACCTCGGATGTGATGATGGAACGCCTCGCTCGCTTCTTTGACCCGGGCGATCTCGCGCGGTAGTTCAGTCTCTCGCCCTTCGAGGAAGACGTGTGCCGCCCATCCGTCCACTGACCAGCCACCAGGTTGGTCCGGCTCCCGGGGCTGCACAGGTTCAGGCACCCGTACCTCGTCGTGGGCGCGCCAGTCGGCGTACACCTCGCTGACCCGGCGATGCTCTGGTGCGTGACCCACCGGCTTGAGAACAAGGCGTCCGTCGGTCCAGGCGACAACCTGTCCTCCCGGAAGTCGCCGAAGCTCCTGCTCGTCCGCGCCGAACGCGTGGATCGCACGACCGGTGGGCCACAGCCACTCATGTATGGCATCTGATGGACTTCGTTGACGCGGCTCCCGTGCCAGAGCTGACACCGTCCCTCGTTGAGCAGCTGATGGAGATCATCGAACTTCAGGCTGGCCAAGCCTCCGAGCCCTACGACCACTGGTCGTACGCCTGGCGGGTCGCCACCGGTCAGGAATCGGCTGTCGCCGGGCTGGATTTCAACGAGACGCCCGAGCAATCGCTTCTCCGCCAGTCCGTGGCCAGGCTCTCGGGGTATTCCTCCGTGGTGTCGGCCTTGGTCGAGCGCCTGCGGCTCGTGTGTACCGACATCCCACCACCACGAGGGGCACCTGACATGGTCCATACCGATCTCAACCCCGGCAATGTCCTGGTCCGTGACGGAGCGGTGGTGGCGGTCGTGGATATCGGGAACGCAGGTAGCGGCACGCGGGCGACTGATCTCATCAACCTCTTGTGGTTAACCTTCCAGGATCCGCTGGACGGTGTCCGAAGGCGGCTGTGGACGAGAACCCTCGTCCTGGTCGGCTGGGAGGGGGCGGCGGTGGTTGCAGCGACACAGATCCTCGTGAGCCTCGAGGTCCCCATCCGTGACGGGCGCCACGATGTCGTACCAGGGGTGGTCAAGCGCGGCCATCGCGCCCTCGACGAGCTGAACGCGCTTCGCTAACTGTCGCCGGTGGAGATGGTGTGCGAAATGGGGACCTCCGACTGCTATCAGCCGGCGTTAGCGGCCCCGAACTCCCGAAGCTGACCCGAGCCGCAAAGTAGCGCCGCGCTATTTGGCCTTCTCTGGCGTCGCGGCTCGTTGCAGGGTGCGGTAGACCGTTCCCTTCCGTACGGAGCATCCGCCTGGCGCGGTGGTCAACCGGCCCTCGGTGTGGTCTGACCCATGAATTTTCCACGCCGTGTTGGTC
>JBOHDX010000112.1:0-1042 GCA_050700835.1 Nocardioidaceae bacterium | reverse complement strand
CGGCCGCGTAGACGTAGCAGAGGTTGCAGCGGCATCCCCAGTTGGTGTACGTAGATACTTTGCCGTGGACGGCGAGCGTCGGGTCGGCCGCGAGCCGCGCCGCCCGCTCCTGGCTGGTCACGACCCGGCACCCCCGTCGTCGCGGGGAGGGCCGCCGGTGATCCAGCCCCACATGGCCCACACCCACACGACCAGGACGGTCGCCAGGATGAGGGCGGTCGGGGTCACAGGGCCACCTCCGTCGAGGGGTCACCGTGGCGCACCACATGCACCAGGACGATCCGGACGCCGTCTAGCCACCCGGTCGCGTAGTGGTGGGTGGACCCGCCGCCGCGGTTGCTGTAGGGGATGTGTCTGGTGGCCGGGTCGGTGAGGGCAGCCAGCCATGGGGGCGCGTCGCCGGACGCGACCTGCACCTGGGGCAGGTCACCGTCGTCGCAGCTGAGGCGGATCGCGAGCGGCGGGGGCAGCATGTCGACGGCGGCCGAGTGGGCGATGGCGGCCAGGTCGCCGGCCCAGTCGGTGGGCTCGACGGCTTCGGTGTCGGGCCCGTCGCCGCGGACGCTGGTGGGCTTCGCAGTGTTCATGAGATGATCTCCTTGTCGGTGGCCCGCCTCGCCCTGTACGGCTTGAGGCGGGCCGTCTGTGCGGTTTGGGGGTGCCCGCCGGGCCGGGCGTCCTTCCCCGGCCACCCGGGCCCGGCGAGGCTTCGGGGGTCACGCACATCGGCGACGCGGGGATACACACACCGGTGTGCGTGACCGCTCAGGGGGGTTACGGCGCGTGGGCCTTCATGCCGCACCCGCATTGCTGCCCTTGCGGGCGGCGGGGGTGCCGGCGAACCAGATCCGCAGCGACTCGGCGGTGACGACGACGTTTGTGCGTTGCGCCAGTTCGAACCCGACCTCGGCCCATGAGTGGCCGGCGCCGCGCATCTGTGCGACATGCTGGGCGAGGTCTTCGCCGAGCCGTTCCTCGATCAGGAGGTAGGCCTTGGATGGTCTGCTCATGTCGTGCACTCTGACATACGCAGATTCCTTGC
>JBOHDX010000111.1:0-8626 GCA_050700835.1 Nocardioidaceae bacterium | reverse complement strand
GAGATCAGCGACGACGCCAACGTCGCCTTCGACGGGGCCAACGTGGCTCTGCTGGTCGGCGCACGACCGCGCAGCAAGGGCATGGAGCGCGCGGACCTGCTCGAGGCCAACGGCGCGATCTTCACTGTGCAGGGCAAGGCGATCAACGACCGCGCCGCCGATGACATCCGGGTCACGGTGACCGGCAACCCGGCCAACACCAACGCGCTGATCGCGATGTCCAACGCACCCGACGTGCCCCGCGAGAGGTTCAGTGCGCTGACTCGCCTCGACCACAACCGGGCGCTCGCGCAGCTGGCCGCCAAGACCGGCGCCAGCGTCAACGACATCACCCGGATGACGATCTGGGGCAACCACTCGGCCACCCAGTACCCCGACGTCTTCCACGCGCTGGTCAAGGGTGACAACGCCGCCGAGCTGATCGACGACCAGTCATGGTTGGAGAACCACTTCATCCCGACCGTGCAAAAACGTGGCGCCGCCATCATCGACGCCCGCGGCGCGTCGTCGGCCGCCTCGGCGGCCTCCGCGACCGTCGACCACACCCGTGACTGGCTCGCCGGTACGCCGACCGGCAACTGGGTGTCGATGGCGGTTCCGTCCGAAGGCTCCTACGGCGTCGCCGAAGGCGTCATCTCGTCGTTCCCGGTGACCACGTCGAACGGCGTGTACCAGATCGTGCAGGGGCTCGAGATCGACGTGTTCAGCCGCGGACGGATCGACGCCAGTGTGCGGGAGCTTCGCGAGGAGCGCGAGGCGGTCGACGGGCTCGGCCTGCTGGGCTGACGCACCGACCGGCGATCGTCAGCGGCGCTGCCCGGCTGCGGGAAGCGGCTCAACGACCGGGGACGGCACCCGCGTGACTGCCATCGGTGGTCGCCGATGGCAGATAGCCCCTGGTGCGGAAGCGTACTGTCGACCAAGGGTGCTCAGCGGTGGAAAGTGTTGCGATGCGCAACGGCGATGGTCAACGTTGTAGAGCCGTCACAGGTTCGACTCGAGCGGCTCGCCACGCGGGATACAGGCCGGCGATGAGGCCGACAAGGAGACCGAGTACGGGAGTGAGGAGCAGCCAGGGCGGAAGGAGCGCGGTCCATTGCCGGCTTAGACACACGGCGAGGACGATCGCGATGCCGACGGGTGTTCCGATCAGGCCACCGATCAGGCCGAGGCAACCGGATTCGCCGACGAACTGCAGGCCGATATGGATGGACCTCGCGCCCAAGGCGCGGCGCAGACCGATCTCGGGTATCCGTTCCATGACCGACACTGTGGTCAGATTCGCGATGCCGAACGCCCCGACGAGCAGGGTGATCCCGCCCAGGGCAAGGAACAGTCCCGATAGGTCGCCGCCGACGCTAATTTGCAGGCTGCGAGGATCGGGGGGGAGATTCACTTGATAGCTGGAGATCTGCTCCGGTCGGAGCGCGTACGGAACCTCAGAGCCAACGACGTTGGCCGCCCCGATGCGCGTGTCGATCGTCATCCAGGCGGTCGATTGCCGAGGTGGGCCCCAGAGCGCGGTCGCGGTGGTGGCGGGAACGATGACACCGCCGAGCATCTGAGTGTTGCGCTGGACGTTGTCGAGGATGCCGACCACGAGGAACGGGGTTCCGCCGACGAAGACCGATAGTCCTGGCTGCAGGTGGTCGATCCCGAGGCGTTCGGCAGCTACGTAGCCGAGAACCGCGACCCGACATGCTTCTTTGACGCAGAACGAGTCGAAAGTGCGGCCTTCTTTCAGCGTTGCTTTGCTGGCTGTCAGCAGACCGGCCGACGCCGCGTAGACCGAGATTCCACTCGGGACTGGCGCGGTGATACCGGGAACCACGGTGCTGGACACTGAATCCCAGTCGACCGAGTCGACCGCCCAGGCAATCCCGGCTGCGTTGACCCCTGCGAGTCGGTCCACACGGTCATCAGCGTTCTTGGGGAACCCGCCGACTCCGAAGGCGCCGTCGTTGGCCACGACCTCGACGTCCGTCGCTCGTAGGATCGAGAATCTGCCCGAAACCTGCCCCTGGGCGCTGGTGGTCAGTCCCAGCACGGCGACCAGGGTCGCTAGCCCGAGCAGCGTACCCGCGACTGTCAGCGCAACCCGTAAGGGTCGAGCGCCGATACCGTGGATGACTTCAGTCAGCCACGACTTCCACCCGAACCGGGAGGTGGGGACGTGCGCCTGAACAATCAACCCACGCGCGCGTCGAGGAATCATGCCTCGGTCACCACACCGTCGTTCATCGAGAGGCGCCGGTCTGCTCGTGCGGCCACGTCAGGCGAATGCGTGATCATGATCAGCGCCTGACCCTGTCCATGGAGTTCGCTGAACAATTCAAGGATTTCAGCCGCAGTCGTCGAGTCGAGGTTTCCCGTCGGCTCATCGCACAGCAGCAACCGCGGCCGCATCATCAGGGCCCGGGCGATCGCGACACGCTGCCGCTCGCCACCAGACAGAGTGGAGGGCATCGCACCGACCCGGTGGGACAGACCGACTCGCTTCAACGTCCCCCTAGCACGTTCCCGGATCTCGTCGCGGCGTAGCCTGTGCCCGCCGTAGAGCGCTCCCATCGACACGTTCGCCTCAGCAGAGCGATCAGTCAACAGATGGAATGCTTGGAAGACTGTCCCGACCCATTGGGCGCGGACACCCGCCATCTCCCGCTCGGTCAAGGCAGCGACGTCGAGGCCGCCGAGGTAGTAGCGCCCACCGCTCGGCCGGGTTAGCAACCCGAGCACATTAAGCAATGTCGACTTGCCCGAGCCCGATGGGCCCATCAACGCCAGGTACTCACCCGAAGTTACGCTGAAGGTCGCATCACGCAATGCGACGACCACGGGGGGCCCCGGGTATCGGCGCTCCACCTGATCCAGCCGGATCAGCGGTCCTGAGCCCGCCACGTCCCGCTCAGTTGAGACCGGGTCCACTGACCACCACCTGATCGCCCACGCGCAGTCCGGGTCCGCCGCTCATTGGCGCGACCCCAATGAACCCACCCACGACAGGTCCCACCTGGACGGGTACCACCTGTTGGCTAGAACCAGCTTGTACGACGACGGCGGTCTGGCCATTGGACTGGGAGTACACCGCCGAGACCGGAACGCTCAGCGTCGACTTCCCCGTTGACCGCTCCGTGACAACAACGCGGACATCCGCGCCGCTGTTCGTTGGGTCGATGGGTGCCAGCGGCTTCAGGGTGAGGGAGGTCGTTTGCACAGTGCTCCCCACGGTCACGCTCGCGACCCGGGCGCTTACCTGCCCACCCGAGCCGTCGAGGAAGATCTCCGCAGCATCTCCCACGTGCACGGCTCGGGCAGAGTTCGGGTCCATGTTTGCGCTCACCAACGTCTTGCCCGAGGACATCACTACCAGGTTGGCTGTTGTGGCTGAGCCGCCCACCCGGGCAACGACCGAGGTAACCACGGCCGACGAATCCGGGGCGAACACCACCTCGCGGCGATCCAGGCCACCACCGCTCGGCGACGCGTAGCCGAACCGCCGGTACAACTCCGCCAGTGCGGACGACGTGCCCGCTGTGAAGGTGCTGCCCTTGAGAGCGGGGAGGCCGATTCGGGAGAGAGCTCGGTTGACTTCGGCAGCGTCTGGGCCTCTTTCACCGATGCGAATATCGCGATACGCAGCGAAGGCACCTTGCAGCAGAAATACCGGACGCCCCGATACCTCGATCAACCGGCGGCCAGCCCTGACCGTCTGCCCCGACGCGACGAAGACGCCCGTCACCACTGACACCGGGGTCGAGGCCTGAACCGGACCTACCGAAACTGTCTGCCCGACTGCAATCGTGCCGCGCGTGACGACCTGACCGGTCGACGCACGCGATGTCACCGGCGCAGTGATCACCGACTTGCCCGGAGGCTGAGTGTCCAGCGCTTGCTGCGCTGGGGAGCGGATCGAACGCCCCAACAGCACACCCAACAGCATCGCCACCAACGCCACCGTCACCAGTACTGCAAACGAGCGAGTCGGCTTCCTGACCGCGCCCCGACTCATCCGCCTGCGACAATCGTGGTCGCGCGACGCACCACAGCGGCCAACTCTGCCTTCACCTGAGCAAACGCTACCGGATTCGCGTCTATCGCCTTGAGCTGGAACACCACTTCGGCCGCCCGCATCGCCGCCTCAACCCCACTCGATTGCCGACAGTCGAACTGCGTCACCGCTGCGCTGATTTGCGCCTTGCTGACTGTCGTCGTGAATGTTCCCGCGTTGTCGAACTGCCGCGGCAGCTGAAGTGGGCCTGTCACATCGGGATACCCGGCCGCACTCATGCATCGCGCGAACTTCTTCAGATCCGCCTCCTCGGTCAGCGATTCAACCGCCCTCGGATCGTCATTTACCTGACGGATTAACAGTGGGTCCGCGAGCCCGTCAACTTGGATGGCCGACGAACTTCCCATCAAATGCCGGTCCGCGTCGCCTACACATCCGTTCCGGTATGGAGCGTTTGCGCCGGCTAGTGTCGCGCCGACCAGAGCCTTCCTTTCCGCAGGCGTCACAGAACGGTCGAAGGCTTGGTCGGCCGCCGTCGGGGTCGGCGTGTCCTCGGGCGGCACCTGATATCCGTACTTCTGGGCATCCCCCAGAGTGTTTGGCGCCCCATAGCGCCGAACACTGATGTCAACCATCGATCCAGCAGCCGGCACGGGCGGTGGCAACTGAATATGGAACCCCTGCTTGTCCATGCACTGCTGCGCGAGAATCGTGACTGCGCGCTGGACGGTGTCATAGTCGCGGCCGCGCAGCATGTACTGCTGCAACGGGAGCAGACCCGGCATCGTAGTGCTCTGTGAAGCGGTCCCGCCGTTACCGCTATAAGGATGCAGCGTCGGGAGGTCTCGGCTGGATGCGGAAGGCGTGGAAGCGCAACCCGAGATGACCGCGACTGCGGCAACGACGACGAGCGACCGCCTGCCGAATGCCGACGCTCGCTGGCGAAGTATCAGATCCAACCCATCGAGGTGTCGTTGTTGTGGGTGTTCGTGAGACCGATGTAATGGCCGTAAGGAACCACGTCGTATGGGCTTGGTAGTCATGGTTTGCCACACGGCGAAGTTGCGGTAACTCGAATAGTCGCCCGCACCACCTGTGTTGTTCCAGACGCTCTGGCCGGCACCCGCGGAGCCGTAAGCGCCAACCTTGAACGCATAGGTGTTTCCGCCGTTGTACTGTGGGTTGAAACTGTAGACATCCGAGCTGTTGCCGTACTCGGCCCCCAGACCGTACCCGGGCGAGTTTTTAGAACACGCACATCTGTGCCGACAAGCCGCAGCTGTGGGTAATGGTCGCCGCCGAAGCAGGTCAGGCGAGAGCAAGGCTGCCGAACGTTATCGCCATCGCGGTCGTGATTGCCGCCGAGAGCTTCTTCATGATGAATTCCTTAGCTGGGAGACCGCCGACTACGCACTGCCTCGGCTCAACCGTACACCCAAGGTTGTCTCGCGCGCATGATTTGCGACCACATCGACACCCATCAACCGCATGATCGCTGAACTCAACACGCGCATAGATTCCGAGGTCGAGCCGTGCCGCTGCGAGGTTGACCAGCTGGACTCGATTCCTGGCGTCGAAATCCTACCGCTGAAGTCATCAGCGCCGAGATCGGGACGGACATGACCCGTTTCGATACCGGCGTACCCCTGGAATCGTGGGCCGGAGTCTGTCCCGGGAACAACAAGCCCGCCGGTAGAAGCAAGCCCGCCACACCCGACCCGGCGACCGTAGGCTCAAGGCCGCACTCGGCACAGCCGCGATGCGCGCGATCCGAAGGAAGAACTCCTACGCCCTTGCACAGTTCCGACGAGTGGCGGTCCGCCGCGGCCGCAACCCAGCCCACGCCGCAGTTGCTCACAGCCTGCTCGTCGGGGCCTGGCACATCCCAGGTACCCACACCTTCTACCGGTACCTTCGCGCGGACTACTTCCTCACCCGCGACAACCCCGAGCACCGACGTCGCCGAGCACTCAGCCAACTCGAACGCCTCGGCTACCGCGTCTCCCTCGAACCCGCGGCCGCCTGACCGGCCCCCTCCAGCTATTTTCGGGTCGACTCGGGACATCCTTTACACCCAGCACGGCATGGGTTGCAAGGACTTTGGGAACGGTTTGTCCCCGGTCCCGCAGTCAGTACAGAAGACTGCCACGCAGAGACGCCCAGGTCCGCGGCAAGGTCGGCTCGTAGGGCTGTGACCCGCAGCGTTGTCTTGCCCCCTGACTCGGACACTTCAAGCGAAGCGTTGACAACAGCGGGAAGCGGCTCGAGGTCGGGTCGGATCAGGGTCGGGTCGGCACGATGAACGCGAGCACGACCAGGCCGACGCCGATCACCGCCATCATGACCATGTCGCTCGCCCGCCGTCGGATCCGGAGCAGACCGGCCATGCGCTCCGGGATCACGCCACGCGCGACGCACGCCACGATGACTGACGCGCCGGCCACGCCGAGGCCTAACCGCCACGAGCCGAGGGAGACGAGCACGAGCGCGACCACCAGGGCGGCCAGCACCAGCAGATAGACACCAGTCCCGAGCTGCGGGCGGTCGAGACCGCTCATCGAGCAGCGAGCCTCTCCGCGCGCTCGACGACGTTGGTCAGCAGCATGGCCCGGGTCATGGGGCCGACCCCGCCAGGGTTGGGCGAGATCCAGCCGGCCACCTCGACAGCCTCCGGGTGGACGTCGCCGACGATGCCGTCCGGGCCCCGGCTCACCCCGACGTCGAGCAGCGCGGCACCGGGCTTGACCATGTCAGCCGTCACGAGCCCCGGGACGCCGGCCGCGGCGACCACGATGTCAGCGTGGCGTACTTCGGCGGCGAGGTCCTTCGTCCCGGTGTGGCACAACGTCACGGTGGCGTTCTCGGTACGCCTGGTCAGCAGCAGGCCGAGGGAGCGCCCCACGGTGATCCCTCGACCGATCACGCACACGTTGGCGCCGGCGATCTCGACGCCGTTGCGGCGCAGCAGGTCGACGATGCCGCGGGGGGTGCATGGCAACGGGGCCGGATGCCCGAGGACGAGCCAGCCGAGGTTCATCGGATGCAGCCCGTCGACGTCCTTCTCCGAGTCGACCCGCGCCAGCACGGACGGCTCGTCGAACCCCTTCGGCAGCGGGAGCTGCACCAGGTAGCCGGTGCAGGCGGGATCGGCGTTCAGCCGGTCAACGGCCGCCTCGACTTGTTGCTGGGTGGCCGTGTCGGGCAGGTTCTCCCGGATAGACGCGATGCCGACCTGCGCGCAGTCGCGGTGCTTGCCGTTGACGTACCACGTGCTGCCTGGATCGTTCCCCACGAGCACGGTGCCTAGACCGGGGACGAATCCCTGCTGCCGCAGCGTCGCGACCCGCCGGGTGAGGTCCGCCTTGATGTCGGCTGCGGCCTTCTTGCCGTCCAGGATCTTCGCGGTCACGAGGCCGCAGTCTGTCATGCACGGTCGACCCGCCTGCACCGCATCCATCCGACCGGTCCGGTGCCGGGTTAAGTTGGGTGGATGGCCGAGCGTGCCTTCGATGAGCTCCTCGAGGAGGGCCTCGCGGTCGATGTGGAGGCCTACTGGGGCGCGGGCTTCCTCCCGGGGCGCTACCTTCCTGGCCGACCGTCCTGGACGTGGCCGGGGTTGCGGGCCATGGCGTGCGTGTGTGCCGCAGGTTGCTCGACATGGGCACCGGGGATGGCAGCGCACTCGCCGATCTCACCCCCTTGCCCGCGACGACAGTGGCCTACGAGGAGTGGACCGCGACGATCCCGCAGGCATTGGACACCCTGCGCCCGTTGGGTGTTGCGCTCGTGCAGTGCGTCGGTGCTGACGACAACACGGTGTCGGTACGGACCCGGCCCGGCCTGCCGTTCGGTGACCATGCCTTCGACCTGGTCTTGAACCGGCACGAGGCGTTCGACGCTGGCGAGGTGTACCGGATCACCGGACCCCAGGGCTTGTTCGTCACTGCGCAGGTCGGCAGCGACGAGACCACCTCGGTTCGCGCCCTGCTCGGTCTCGCCGGCCAGGAGCCGATCTGGGACCTTGCCGAGGCCCGGCGACAGCTGCTGGCCGCGGGCTGGGCAGCGCTCGCCGGTGGCGAGGAGCGCCCTGCCACGCGGTTCACCGACGTGGGCGCGCTCGTGGCGTACTGCCGGAGCACGCCCTGGGCGTTCACCGACATCGATGCGACCGACGCCGAGACGTGGCGGCACCTCCTCCGCAGCCGCTTGCGGGAGCTGCATGACCGGAGCCGGTCGGGGCCTCTGCGCACCGTCGGTCACAGGTTCTGGGCGCGCGCAGTCCACCCGGTCGACCATCCTCAGCGACCAAGTGCGGATCATTGCGACAGCGCCTCCCCGCAGCAAGAAAATCGTGTCCGACAATCACCGAGAAGTGCCGCGAAAGTAGTTGCTGTACAGGGCTTCCGCGTGGTATCCGCCAGCGCTACTTTGCCTTTGGCCCCCCCCACACCCCGTGGCGTCCGGCTCTCGAAAGGAACGCGTCATGAGAACGAGAGCAAAGGTCATCACAGCGATCGGCGGCATCACGGCGGTCATCGCCATGTTCGCCAGCTCCGCCGTCGCTGCACCCGCTCACTCAGCACCAGCGCGCTCGGCGCACAAGACAAGCTCGACAAC
>JBOHDX010000110.1:0-1370 GCA_050700835.1 Nocardioidaceae bacterium | reverse complement strand
CGGCCGCGTAGACGTAGCAGAGGTTGCAGCGGCATCCCCAGTTGGTGTACGTAGATACTTTGCCGTGGACGGCGAGCGTCGGGTCGGCCGCGAGCCGCGCCGCCCGCTCCTGGCTGGTCACGACCCGTCACCCCCGTCGTCGTCGTGGGGGCCGCCGGTGATCCAGCCCCACATGGCCCACACCCACACGACCAGGACGGTCGTCAGGATGAGGGCGGTCGGGGTCACAGGGCCACCTCCGTCGAGGGGTCACCGTGGCGCACCACAACATGCACCAGGACGATCCGGACGCCGTCTAGCCACCCGGTCGTGTAGTGGTGGGTGGACCTGCCGCCGCGGTTGCTGTAGGGGATGTGTCTGGTGGCGCGGCCGGTGAGGGCAGCCAGCCATGGGGGCGCGTCGCCGACCGCGACCTGCACCTGGGGCAGGTCACCGTCGCAGCTGAGGCGGATCGCGAGCGGCGGGGGAAGCATGTCGACGGCGGCCGAGTGGGCGATGGCGGCCAGGTCGCCGGCCCAGTCGGTGGGCTCGGCGGCTTCGGTGGCGGGCCCGTCGCCGCGGACGCTGGTGGGCTTCGCAGTGTTCATGACGTCGCTGCCAGGGCGGACGGCGGGGCGTAGCGGACATAGACGCGGATCTGCCCGTCGACGGTGCGGGCCACCGCCTCGTACCCGCTGCGCAGGTCGGCCAGTTTCCCTTGGCGGATGGCGCCGGCGAATCCCCAGCCACGTCTGCTGCCGGTGGGGTAGGTGCGCAGGATCGCCCACTCGCCGGGGTGGTCGCGTAGGGCGCGGGCGATCGCGGCGTATTTCCCGGGCTTGGTGCGGGTGTCGGGTGGGGTTTCCCAGACGAGTCCGGCGGGTCGGGGGCCGTCGTCGTCGCGGAGGATGGTGATGGTGGCTGTGGTCATGAGATGATCTCCTTGTCGGTGGCCCGCCTCGCCCTTGTGCGGTTTGAGGCGGGCCGTCTGCTGTGTGGTTTTGGGGGTGCTCGCCGGGTCGGGCGTCCTTCCCCGGCCACCCGGGCCCGGCGAGGCTTCGGGGGTCACGCACATCGGCGGCGCGGGGATACACACACCGGTGTGCGTGACCGATCAGGGGGGTTACGGCGCGTGGGCCTTCATGCCGCACCCGCATTGCTGCCCTTGCGGGCGGCGGGGGTGCCGGCGAACCAGATCCGCAGCGACTCGGCGGTGACGACGACGTTCGTGCGTTGCGCCAACTCGAACCCGACCTCGGCCCAGGAGTGGCCGGCGCCGCGCATCTGTGCGACATGCTGGGCGAGGTCTTCGCCGAGCCGTTCCTCGATCAGGAGGTAGGCCTTGGATGGTCTGCTCATGTCGTGCACTCTGACATACGCAGATTCCTTGC
>JBOHDX010000109.1:0-1558 GCA_050700835.1 Nocardioidaceae bacterium | reverse complement strand
GCGGTCACCCGCTGCTGCGACTACCCGCGAGGCGGTGTCCGTACTAGCCATCCCATCACCATATGCCGCCAGCGATGGTGGCCGCGTGGGGATCCTGACCGAAGCGCGTCCCGCGCGACCATCGTCTTCTGGGGCACCGCTCGGCTGGACGCACTTCACGCGCCCTCACGATCCGAGCCGGTTCCGCCAACACGACGCGGGGCGACAGCGGGCGATCTCGCGCGCCAGCGGAGGGTCGCCCGGCCACCGGACTGGACCGCAGCCTCGCCTACGGTCGATGGGGCTGTCCCACCGAACGCGGCCGGGCCATAGTGGACACATGGGCGCATCCCAGCAGACGGCGAGCGAAGTCGCGGAACGCCTGTTCGGTTCGCTCCTCGGCACGGTCGAGATCCTGTCGGTCTTCATCGGAGACCGCCTGGGTTGGTACCGGTCGTTGGCCCGTGACGGTTCGGCCAGCGCGGTCGAGCTCGCCCAACGGACCGACACCCAGGTCCGCTACACCCGCGAGTGGCTCGAGCAGCAGGCCGTCGCCGGGCTGCTAGTGGTCGAGCGCGACGGCGCCCCCGACGATCGTCGCTTCGCCATCCCGGCCAGCACGGCCGAGGTGATGACCGACCAAACGAGCCTGGCCTACCTGGCGCCCCTTGGCCGGATGTTCGGGGCGGTCGGACCTGTGCTCCCGCAACTCCTCGAGGCGTATCGACACGGAGGCGGCGTCAGCTGGGACGAGCTCGGGGACGACGCTCGGGAGTCCCAGGCCGACGCCAATCGTCCGTGGTACGAAAGCCAGCTGGCCCAGGCACTCGCCGGCGTGCCCGCGGTCCACGACGCCCTCGTCGTTCCGGGTTGCCGGGTGCTCGACGTGGGCTGCGGCGGGGGCTGGTCGAGCATTTCCCTGGCTCGGGCTTACCCCGCGGCCACGGTGCTCGGCGTCGATATCGACCAGCCCTCGGTCGACCTGGCCGTGGCAAACGCCCGCGCCGCAGGTGTGGGCGAGCGGTTGCGCTTCGTGTGCCAGGACGCCGCCTCACTGCCTGAGGGCACGGTCGACGTGGCGTTTGCTTTCGAGTGCGTGCACGACATGCCCCGACCGATTGAAGTCCTACACGCGGTGCGGCGAACGCTTGCGCCCGGCGGCTTCCTGATCGTGATGGACGAGGCCGTGGCAGACGCATTCGCCCCAGACGGCAACGACCTAGAGCGGATCATGTACGGATTCAGCCTCTTCGTCTGCCTGCCGGACGGGCTTTCCTCGCCCCCGAGCGTGGGGACCGGAACAGTAATGCGTCCGTCAACCTTGAAGTCCTACGGCGAGGCAGCCGGCTTCGGCGCATTCGAGGTTCTCCCGATCGAAGACTTCGGATTCTGGCGTTTCTACCGAATGTCCTGACCCGGTGTCCGATCCGCACTGGTCACGCTCCCGCGTGAGGATCGGCGGATTCTGGCGGTCATCGCAACAGCAGTGGTCCGATCATCTCGATCGGCTTCTTGAACTGTAGGCGTTTGCGGGGCCGGTCGTTGAGCTCCTCGGCGACGGCGTCGAGGTGCTCTTCGG
>JBOHDX010000108.1:0-1257 GCA_050700835.1 Nocardioidaceae bacterium | reverse complement strand
AGGGCCTATCCCGGATGAAGGGTTATGTAGACCTGGGTTGAATCTGTGGCCGACCGCATGTTGCGGCTGTGGTGCTATCGGTCAGGATGTGCGCGATGGGGTATCTGGTGAGCCGGGATGATGGTTGGCGTGTGCCGGATTGGCTGTGGGAGCGGATCGAGCCGCTGCTGCCAGCGCCGCCGTTTCACCCGTGGGGGTGTCACGCTCCGCGGGTGCCAAACCGTGACGCGATGGACGCGATCTTGCTGGTGCTCAGGACGGGGATGCAGTGGAACGCGCTCAACGCCACCGGCGTGTGCTCCTCCTCCTCGGCGCATCGGCGCTTTCAGGAGTGGGAGCGGGCCGGCGTGTTCCACGAGATCTGGCGCCAAGGGCTGCTCGAGTACGACGAGCAGGTCGGAATCGACTGGTCGTTCATGGCCGGTGACGGAGCGATGACCAAGGCGCCGCTGGGCGGCGCGAAAACCGGGCCAAACCCAACGGATAGAGCGAAAAGGGGGCCAAGCGCTCGGTCCTCACCGACGCCGCAGGGGTCCCGGTCGGCCTCGATCACTCCGGCGCGAACCGCAACGATCACAAGCTGCTGAAAGCAACGCTCGAGTCGATCCCGATCAAGCGCCCTGCCCCGACCACGGGCCGGCCTCAGGGGCTGTGCCTGGACCGGGCGTATGACAACGCCGAAGTTCGTGAGCTCGTGGCCGGTCTCGGCCTGACGGGGCATATCCGCGCGCGAGGTGAGGAGATCGCCGACAAGGCACTGACACCCGGCTGGCGGGCACGTCGATGGGTCGTGGAGGCGTGCCACTCGTGGCTCAACCGTAACCGCGGGATCTTGATCCGGTGGTCAAAGAAGGACCAGAACCATCTCGCGCTGCTGCAACTCGCCAGCGGACTGATCGCGTTCAAGAAGGCCCACCTCGCCGAACTCGTCAGCGCGGCCGCCGCCACCCAACCGGGATAAGTCCTAAGCACGCGGACTCGCATAGCGCCTACGTGGTCATCCGCGATGGGGCGGTGTTCTGCAGCGAGGTTCGACGCGGGCACGGCACGGGTGAGGATCGCTGGTACCGGAACGGATCCGATCGCGTCTACCCGCTCGACGCGCTGTGGGAAGTTCGGTTCGAGGAGGACTCGTGAGCGGGGTCACGAGCTATCCGACGCGTTTCGCCGCGCCGCAGGCCGGGGATCGCAGCGGCTTGACGATCCGTGCGGCTGACCTCGGTCGCGCGCAGCCGCCACGATGGCTCTGGGCCGATC
>JBOHDX010000107.1:0-2966 GCA_050700835.1 Nocardioidaceae bacterium | reverse complement strand
GGCCTGCTCCGCATGCGCCCGCACCGCCAGCCAGTACGACGTCTCGTCGTAGACCTGCCCGCAGCGGCGGCAACGGCGCGTGTCTTCCCGGCCACCGAGACTCCGGCCGGTCCTGGCCGCGACGTGCCGGACCAGCCGGCCGCCGCACCGGAAGCACGGTGCGGCGGTCGCCTCGTCCCGTTCGCCGGCGTACAGCACGTCCTCCAGCCACCGCCGGCAGCTGTCCACGTCGGCGGCGAACTCGCCGAACCCGTCATGATGCTGCGCCGCGTAGGCCAGTTGGCGGGCCAGGTAGGCGGCGGCCCGGCCAACGGTGACCCGCAGACCGGTCGGCTGGTCGAAAACTTGCCGCCAGTCTGAGTCCCACATGCCGAGGACCCACAGCGGGTGCAGCTCGTCACGGCAGTCGGCCAGGTACGCCTCGTCCGGGCAAGGCGCCGGGACGGGCCAGTCGCGGGGACAGCCGCGGCCCCGGGCGGCGCAGCGGCAGACGCGGCCGGTGATCGCCGACAGGGCACGATGCTGCCACGCCTCGGGGTCCGCTGCGGGGCCGGCCGCCATCGCGGCAGCGGAGTCGACACCACGGTGCACGGCCTGGTGGGGCAGGTGCGCGGCGAGGGCGGTGATGATGCGCAGGTTGTCGCGGGCCTCGCCGACACAGACCGGGCAGGTCCGCTGGTCGCCCGCATCGGCGCCGCAGACGCAGCAGGTCACCGTGCTCATGGCGTCCTCTTTGGGATCGGCCTGGGTGTCGGCCGGGTCCGGGTGTGGTCCGTCAGGCGGGCTCTCTGGAGGGGGGTTGGGGACACACTGGGGGACGCACTCGTGAGGGCTCGCTGAGTGTGTCCCTCCCCGTAGGGGGAGGGGACACGGGACACACTCGACTCGCGGGTGCCCTTTCGGCCCTCCGGGACACACTCGGGGACACACTCAGGGACACACTCAGGTGTCATCTTCGTCCTCCCGGTACATGACGTTGACGTGGTGGAGGACGGCGTTGGCGCGTCCGGCGAAGGTGATGAGGTAGCCCTCCTCGTCGAGCCGTGCGATCGCGGCGCGTAGGTAGCGGTCCTTGCCGACGACGGCGGCTTTGATGTCGCGGAAGGACGCCTGGTCGTTGGCCTCGACGTAGCGGGAGATCGCCTCCATGAGGTGTGTGGGGCGGACGACGCCGGCGGGGGTGAGGGGTGACCCGTCGGTGCCGATGCTGGCGATGGTGGTGTGTGGTTTGGTGGAGTCGAGGGTGAAGGTGCCGACGTATGTTCCGGTGCAGGCGGCGCGTAGGCGTCCTGGGCGGTCCTTTTCGATGCGTAGGGTGATGCGGCCAATTTGTCCGGGGGCGGGTGCTGTGCGGGCTTCGGCGTGAATGTAGGAGCCGTCTATTGCGCGTTTTTTGGCGGTGCCGCCGATGGCGAATCCGGTTTTTCTGGCGTCGGCGGATTTGGGTAGGTGGTCGATGGTGATGACGCACGTTCCGGCGGCGGCTATAGCGGATGCGATTGTTCTTAGTGCGCCGGTGAGTTCGTCGTTGTCGACGGATTTGATGCCGAGCATGGGCATCATTTCGCCGATGGAGTCGAGGATCGCGACGGCGGGTTTGAAGGTGGTGATTTCGGCGACGGCGGCGCGTAGGTCGGAGGCGTCGTCGGGGGTGTAGTAGCGGAACTGGGTGGGGTTGGCGAGCTGGGTGGGGGTGGCGCCGAGGAGGAGGAGGCGTTCGGTGGTGAGTTGGGGCCCGTTGTGGTCGACGTCGATGATGGCGCCGGACTGGCCGGCGGTGAGGGCTTCGACGACGACGTATTGGGCGAGCCACGATTTGGCGGCTTCGGGGTCTCCGTAGATGCCGTTGACGCGGCCGGGGTAGAACAGGTGGCCGGCGTCGTCGTCGCGTTGTCCCCAGGCGGGTGGGTCGACGTGGGGTGGGGTGCCGGTCAGGAGCCAGCTGAGGTTGGTGTGGGTGGGTGTGTGGGTGGCTGGTCCGAAGCGGGTGGCGGCGGCGTCGATGGTGTCGAGGGCGGCGGCGAGGGCGTGTTCGACGTCGCCGATGCGGCCGGTGGCGGCGGCTTGGTGGATGCGGGTGGCTGCGGTGTCTGCGGCGGTGAGGCGGGCGTGGTCGCGGATGATGGTGGCGTAGTGGAGGGCTTGAGCCAGTGTCGCGCCGGGGGTGGTGGTGAGGAGGTGCGGCAGGTAGCCGGGGCCGCCGATGTGGCGGAGCTGGCCGGTGGCGGCGAGGTGGGTGGAGACGGTGACGGCGTCCGGGATGGCGCCGGTGGCGGCGATGGTGTGGATCGCGGTCCAGATCGTTTCGTGGCGGGGTTGGTCGAAGTCGGCGGGTTCGAGCTCGTCGGCGAGGGCGGCGGCGTGGGCGGGTGTGAGCAGGAGCGCGCCGAGGAGGGCTTGTTCGGGGTCGAGGGTGGTGGGGATGGTGCCGTTGGTGGGCGTGTCGTGCGGCGGTGGTGGGGGTCCGGGGTCGTTGTGGTGCCGCCGGGCGTTGTCGTGGCCGGCGGCTGGTGGTGGGGTGGTGATGTGCTGCACGTGTGTCCCGGGATGGTGGTTGGTGCTGCGCGGGTTGGGGGGCTAGTCGTCGATGAGGACTCCGTCGATGTCGACGAGGTCGGCGCCGTCGGGGTTGGGGATCGGTAGGACAGGGTGGCCGGTCCGGTCGGCTTGGGTTTGGTGGAGGAGCCGGGTCGCGTCGGTGGCCGCGGCGCCGGTGAGTGGCTCGATGTGGCGGATCCGGGCGGTGGGGACGGTGTCGCCGGTGTCGGTGTCGGTGGTGAGTCGGCAGCAGTCGACCGCGACGATGGCGTAGTGGATGGTTTCGGGGTCGCGGACGAGTTCGCTGGTGATGGCGGTGAGCCCGTTTTGGGTGTGGTCGTCGGGGAGGGCGGCGGACATTTTGACGGTCATGGTGTTGCCCTTCTTCTAATGGGGTTGGCGGGTCGGCGGGTCCAGCTGGCGCGGGC
>JBOHDX010000106.1:0-10313 GCA_050700835.1 Nocardioidaceae bacterium | reverse complement strand
TTCGAGACACCGTCCGCGGCAAGCAACACGATCCGAGCCCGCTGCGCCAGACCAGCACGCGCCGCCGAGGACCGCGTCAACCGCGCCAACTCCTCTTGGTCACCTTCTCGCAAACCCAACGCGGGTGCAGCACGATTCGCCATGCCCCATTCTCGCAAAACCTAACCGTCTAAACACTAACGACGCGCGACACTAGGTCCGTGACGACCCCCGAGCCGAATCCGAAAAGTGCCTACGGCGATGGTCGCAACATGCGTCTGCCGCACGAGTGGGAGAGCCAGTTGAACCACAGATGTTCGCCACTACCCTGACGCGCGCCGAGCACGCTTTCACAGCGAGCACAGACACCGTCGACCACGCCCTTCAGAACTTGCTCACTGAACCGCCCCGGCGAGTCCGGAGACTCCGTTCCTTGGGAAGGATGGAGTCATGTCAGGGAGTACGTCGAAGAGGTATCCGGTCGAGTTGCGTGAGCGAGCGGTCCGGATGTTCGCTGAGCTCCGGCCCGACTACGAGTCGGACTGGGCCGCGATGACGCAGGTGGCCACGCTGCTCGGGGTCGGAACGCCGGAGACGATCCGGAAGTGGTGCCGCCAAGCTGAGGTCGATGGCGGCAAGCGGGTCGGTGTCACCACCGTGGAGTCCGCGGAGCTGAAGCGGTTGAAGCGAGAGAACGCCGAGCTCAAGAGGGCCAACGCCATCTTGAAGAGCGCATCGGTTTTCTTCGCGGCCGAACTCGACCGGCCACAGCGTTGATCGTGCAGTTCATCGACTCCGTCGCGGGCCACCGCGACGAGGGCGGTCTGCGATGGGGTGTCGAGTCGATCTGCGTCCAGCTCACCGAGCTGGGCGCCAAGATCGCCCCTGCGACCTACTACGAGCACCGTGGTCGTCCGCCGACAGCGCGCGAGGTGAGCGACGCACAGCTGAAGCCGAAGATCGCCACCGTCCACGCCGCGAACTACGGCGTCTACGGCGCCCGGAAGGTGTGGCTGACGCTGAACCGGGAACGCCCGTCCGAGGCGCCGCCGATCGCGCGCTGCACCGTGGAGCGGCTGATGGCCGACCTCGGCCTGCGGGGCGCGGTGCGCGGCAAGGTCAAGCGCACCACGATCAGCGACCCCCGCACGCCGAAGCCTGCCGACCTGGTCGACCGGAACTTCCGCCCCTTGTCGCCGGACCGGCTCTGGGTTGCCGACTTCACTTACATCTCGACCTGGTCGGGCTGGTGCTACACCGCGTTCGTGATCGATGCCTACGCACGGCGGATCCTGGGCTGGTCGGTGTCGACCACCATGACCAGCCGGTTCGTCGTCGACGCCGTCCAGCAGGCCATCTGGACCCGCGGCCGAGACGGACGTGAGCTGGCTGGCCTGATCGCCCACCACGACCACGGAGTCCAATACCTCTCCGTGGCCTACTCCGAGCACCTCGCCACCGCCGGCATCAAGCCCTCGACCGGCGCTGTCGGGTCCAGCCACGACAACGCGCTCGCGGAATCGGTGATCGGGCTCTACAAGACCGAGTTGATCAAGCCGAGGCGGCCGTGGAAGGGCCTCGACGACCTCGAGATCGCCACCGCCGAATGGGTCGACTGGTTCAACCACCGCCGCCCCTTCGAGTACTGCGACGACCTCACACCGGTCGAAGCAGAGCAGGCTCACTACGCTCACCACCAGACCCCAGCAGCCGCTGGAGTCTCAAGCTAGAAAGTCTCCGGACATGCCGGGGCGGTTCACACGTACTACGACCCAGAAGGTGGGTACTCCGGTGCGACATTCCTTGGGGAACCAACCGAAGACGAATACGCCGTCACCGCCGCCGACTTAGGGGCAGTCTCGACGCTTCAGATGATCGTCCCACCGAATGCAGGTCGCTCTCTCATGAACCCAGGTCCGCTGCGCACCCGCGTCGCCAACTATCTGCATCGCCTGCCGACCTCGCTGTCACTCTCGGACGCCGAACCTGCACACCTCAGCAACATGCACGCCCTCTACGACGACATTAGAAGCATGCTTCCGCCCCTAGGCAATCGGGCAACAAATCAGTGGGTGTTCGCATCCAAACTGTGCGCCCGAAAGCGCCCAATGCTGTTCCCAGTGCGCGACTCCAAGGTGTGCACATACCTTGCCGACAATCAGCGGATGGACAATAAGGCCGCACGTCTCGGCACTTTCATCCGCGACATCCAAGTCTTTGCGCATCTAATTACCCACCCCAAAGTCGTCCAGCGGCTCACCGACCTCCGCGCCCGACTCGACAAAGAGCAACCGTCTTGGCTGTTCGATTGGTGCGATCTCCGGCTGCTCGACGCGGTGCTCTGGATGGACGCGACTCAAGGTTGACGCGCCGGAGGGGGCTGGGACCGAAGTTCCAGCCCCCCCAGACTCTGCTCAGGCTCCTATTGCTGGCAAGCAGTCGCCTATTCGTGGCAGACCTGTCGCCGCGAGATGGCAACTGGCATCAGCTGCAACCGCTGGTGGACCCACAGCCCTCGCAGACGAAGCAGCTACCGGCAGGCCGCATCTTCGTGCCGCAGGTGAAGCAGAGCGGTGAGTCGACGGCTGACCCGGTGATCACCTCGACCAGCTCTGCGGAGGTGTGCGCCTGGGCCGGCGCCGGCTTGGCGGCCACGTCCGCGGCGGCTGCGGCGGCTGGCGAGCCCGCGTCAGCGCCACCCACCGCAGGCTCCGTCTTCAGCGACTCCGCCTCCGGGACCTCATCGACCTCAGGCTCCGCGACGTACGACCCGGTCTCCAGTTGGCGTTGCCGCTCTTCCGCGGTGTAGATGCCCATCGCGGAGCGGGTCTCGAACGGCAGGTAGTCCAGAGCGAGCCGGCGGAAGATGTAGTCCATGATCGACTGGCTCATCCTGATGTCCGGGTCGTCGGTCATGCCGGCAGGCTCGAACTTCATGTTGGTGAACTTGCTGACGTAGGTCTCCAGCGGCACGCCGTACTGGAGCGAGATCGAGATCGCCATCGAGAACGCATCCATCACACCCGCCAGGGTCGAGCCCTGCTTGCCGAGCTTGAGGAACACCTCGCCGAGACCGTCGTCCGGGTACGACCCCGCGGTCATGTAGCCCTCGGCGCCACCGACGGTGAACGAGGTAGTGGTGGACGGGCGCGACTTCGGCAGCCGCTTGCGGATCGGGCGCCCCGGCTCGGCCGGCTCCGTCACCGTGGCCGCCGCGACCGCCTTCTTGGCCTTCGCGTCCGCCAGCGGCTGGCCCACCTTGCAGTTGTCCCGATAGACGGCCAGCGCCTTGAGACCAAGCTTCCATCCCTGGTGGTAGACGTCGGCGATCTCCTCGACCGTCGCGGTCTCAGGCAGATTCACCGTCTTGGAGATGGCGCCGGACAGGAACGGCTGCGCCGCCGCCATCATCCGCACGTGGCCCATCGGCTTGATGGCGCGCTCCCCCATCGCGCAGTCGAACACCTCGTAGTGCTCCGGCTTCAACCCCGGTGCGTCGACGACGTGGCCGTGCTCGGCGATGTACTCGACGATCGCCTCGATGGTCTCCTGAGCGTACCCGAGCTTGGTCAGCGAACGCGGAACTGTCTGGTTGACGATCTGCATCGAGCCACCGCCGACGAGCTTCTTGAACTTGACCAGCGAGAAGTCGGGCTCGATGCCCGTCGTGTCGCAGTCCATCATGAAGCCGATCGTGCCGGTCGGAGCGAGCACGGACGCCTGCGCGTTGCGCCACCCGTTGCGGGCGCCGATCCGCAAGTTGTCCGCCCACTCCTTGGTGGCCAGCGTGTGCACGTCACGGTCGATCGGGTGCATCGTGCGCACCGCGTCGTTGGCCGCCTGGTGCTTGCGCATCACCCGGGTGTGACCCTCGGCATCGCGAGCGTACCCGTCGTAGGCCCCCACGACCCCGGCCAACTCGGCCGAGCGCCGGTAGGACACCCCGGTCATCAGCGAGGTGATCGCCGAGGCCAAGGCACGGCCGCCGTCGGAGTCATAGGCCAGGCCGGAGGCCATCAGCAGCGCGCCGAGGTTGGCGTACCCGATGCCGAGCTGGCGGTACGCCCGGGTGGTGTCGCCGATCGACTGGGTCGGGAAGTTGGCGAAGCAGATGGAGATGTCCATCGCGGTGATGACCAGCTCGACCGCCTTGGTGAAGGTGACCGCGTCGAAACTGCCGTCGTCCTTGAGGAACTTGAGCAGGTTCAGGCTGGCGAGGTTGCAGGAGGAGTTGTCGAGGTGAAGGTACTCACTGCACGGGTTGGACGCCGTGATCCGTCCGGCCTCCGGGGTGGTGTGCCAGTCGTTGATCGTCGAGTCGTACTGCACGCCCGGGTCGGCGCACTCCCACGCGGCCTGGGCGATATCGGCCCACAACTGCTTGGCGTCGACGGTGTCGATCACCTCGCCGGTGGTACGCGCGCGCAGCCCGAACTCACTGCCGTCCTCGACGGCGCGCATGAACTCGTCGGTCACGCGCACCGAGTTGTTGGCGTTCTGGTACTGCACGGAGTGGATGTCGTCGCCACCGAGGTCCATGTCGAACCCGGCGTCGCGCAGCACCCGGATCTTGTCCTCTTCGCGGGCCTTGGTCGAGACGAACTCGGCGATGTCGGGGTGGTCCACGTCGAGCACGACCATCTTGGCCGCGCGCCGGGTCGCGCCACCGGACTTGATCGTGCCCGCGGAGGCGTCCGCACCGCGCATGAAGCTCACCGGGCCGGACGCGGTACCGCCGGAGGACCGCAGCAGCTCCTTGGACGAACGGATGCGGGACAGGTTGAGCCCGGCGCCGGAGCCGCCCTTGAAGATCAGGCCCTCCTCCTTGTACCAGTTCAGGATCGAGTCCATCGAGTCGTCGACGGCCAGGATGAAGCAAGCCGAGACCTGCTGCGGACTCGAGGTGCCCACGTTGAACCACACGGGACTGTTGAAGCTGAACATCTGGTGCAGCAGCATGTGGGTCAGCTCGTGCTCGAACACCTCGGCGTCGGCATCGGCGGCGAAGTAGCCGTTGTCCTTGCCGGCCTTGACGTAGGTCAGGACGACGCGGTCGATCAGCTGCCGCAGGCTCGACTCGCGCTGGTCGGAGCCGATGGCGCCTCGGAAGTACTTCGTGGTGACGATGGTGGACGCGTTGACGCTCCAGAAGTCGGGGAACTCCACGCCTCGCTGCTCGAACACGGCCGCGCCGGTCTTCCAGTTGGTCTGCACGACGTCACGACGCTCCCAGGTCACCTCGTCGTACGGGTGCACTCCGGGCGTGGTGTAGACGCGCTCGATCGTCAGGCCCTTGCGTCTGCCGGCCTTGTCGCTCTTGCGCGCTGCCCCGGCTCCGTTGGTGCCGCTGACCGTCTCCGTCATGCGTCGTCTCCTCATCGAGTCACTCATACTTGTCAACGTCTGGGCGGGCAGATTCCTGCCCGTTCTTGCTTGCGTACGGGGGTGTTTCTCAGCCGGTCGCGGGTGCTTCGGCGGGTTCGGTGACTGGTCCGGCGCTGGCCGCGATGGGCTCAGTGGCCGCCTCGCGTTCGGCACGCAGCATCGCGATCTCGGTCTCGAAGTCCTCGGCCGACTCAAAGGCGCGATAGACACTGGCGAACCGCAGGTAGGCCACCTCGTCGAGCTCGCGCAGCGGCCCCAAGATCGCCAGCCCCACCTCTGGGGTGAGCACCTCGGCGCAGCCGGCGGCACGCAGCGAGTCCTCGACCGTGTGGCCGAGGAGTGCGACGTCGTCCTCGCTGACGGGGCGGCCCTTGCAGGCCTTGCGTACCCCGGCGATGACCTTGTCGCGACTGAAGGGCTCCGCGGCGCCGGACCGCTTCACGACGGACAGCTGGACCTGCTCGACGGTGGAGAAGCGGCGCTCGCACTCGGGGCAGGTACGCCGGCGGCGGATCGAGGCGCCGTCGTCGCTGACCCGGCTGTCGAGAACCCGGGTGTCGGTGTTGCGGCAGTGCGGGCAGTGCATGTGTCCGGGCCTCCTTTCGTTGCTGCTGCTAGTCGTGGCTGCTGCGGGTGGTCGGCGGTTGCGAGAGGTGGGCTCGCCACCATTTCAGGGTTGGGCACAGCGCAGTACCCCGTTGTTCGGGGTGGCTGCTGGGGATGATTCTGTGGACGAGCTGGGGATGATGCCGGTGTTGCTGTGGGTGACGAGCCACCATCCTGTAGACTAGATGTGGATAATCACACCGGTGTAAGTACTACATGTAGGGGTGACCATACGCTCGGCTCCTGGCACGTGCAAGAGAATCCCGCAAGGTCCTGACACTTTCTGTATCGGCGCAGGTCAGCGCCGCATTCCGGGCGTGTCGCGAGGCGTGGTGCCCGGCTCCGGTGTGGTGCCCGGCTCCGGTGTGGTGCCCGGCTCCGGTGTGGTGCCCGGCTCCGGTGTGGTGCCCGGCTCCGGAGCCGCGTGCCACGGTCATTCATCGTCCCGTCGACGCACGAATCGACAACCGGGCGCCCATGGCAACCGGGATGTCGATTCCCGGGTGCCGACCGGGCAGGCCGCTCCGGCCGCGTCGGTGGCCGCCGACGGAAGGCCGCTGGCTTCACACGCCAGGCGTGCCGTCGAATCGGACATATCGGGCGCATATCGGTGCGCCTGGCGTGTGAAGCGAAGGGGCCTGCGGCCAGTCGGGCGTCTGGGGGTCGAGCACGGACATAGGGTGCCGGGACGGCCCTTGGAATCCAGTGTCGATCGCTCGGGGGCTCGAGATGCCGGTCCAGGTAGGGGTGGCTACCGTCGTTGGATGGCCACCAAGAAGACGTCTGCCCGGCGCACAGCTACCCGGGGCACAAATACCGGGCACACCACCGCGAGGCGCACCGCGGCGCATCGCAACGCCACTGGCTCCTACACCGTGCCCGGCCTCACCCTGAACGACGGCCATCGCGTCGCGGACCTTCTGCAGGACCGGCTCAACAGCCTGAACGACCTGCAGCTCACGCTCAAGCACGTGCACTGGAACGTCACCGGCCCGCACTTCATCGCTGTGCACGAGATGATCGACCCTCACGTGGTCGAAGTGCGCGACATGGTCGACGAAACGGCAGAGCGGATGGCGACGCTCGGCGTGTCCCCCAAGGGCACTCCAGGAGAGATCGTCAAGAACCGGTCGTGGGACGACTACAGCCTCGGGCGAGCCACGACCAACGAGCACCTGGGCGCGCTCGACATGGTGTACGACGGCGTGGTCGCCGACCACCGCAGGGCTCAGGAGCAGATCGCCGACGTCGACGCGATCACTGAGGACATGCTGATCGGCCAGATCGCCAAGCTCGAGTTGTTCCAGTGGTTCGTCCGGGCGCACTTGGAGACGACCGGCGGGAATCTCTCGACCGGCGGCACGACCAGAGAGCGGACCGCCGCGAGGAAGGCCTCAGCCGGCGCCCGCAAGCGCGGCTGACCACCAGATCCCACCATCCCGGTCGTTCTGCTCGGGTCGAGTCGACTCTGCCCGGGGTCACCCGAGTCAGGACGTGGGGACCGCCAAGGTTTGACCGATCTGCAGCGAGCCGGTGTCGGGCAACGAGTTCAGCTCGGCAATCCGGTGCACCATGGCCCGGGTGTCGCCGTTGGGGGCGGCCGCGGTGGCGATGCCCCACAGCGTGTCCCCGGCCTTGACCGTCACAGTGCGCACCGGCACGGGGTCGCCGGAGTGCACCGACGCCGACACCGACGGCCCGAGTGCCACGGTGAGCGCCACCAGCATCGCGCAGACCAAGCCGAACAGCGCAAGTCGGCCACGTCGCGTAAGGCGCAGCTGCGCCGCGCGGGCCCGGCGAGCTGGGATGGTGGGTCGCGGTCGAATCGGGCGTACCCGGGTCACGGTGATGGTGCTCATGGCGTCCTCCTCGTCAAGCGTTCGAATAGACGTTCGATCGAACACGTGTACGAAGTTACGGCACCCCACCGACAAAAGCCAGGCTCGGGTCGAACAAAGTTTCGACTGCACGGGCCAGCGATTCGCCTGGGCCCGCCCGAGAACCTGCCGCCGGCGCGGCCGACCGGTTACCTTCGACGGCATGTCGGGCCACACGGAGATCAGACTCTCAGACGGCCGGTTGCTCCAACTGTGGGAGGGCGGCGACCCGGCCGGCCTCCCGGTCGTGTTCCACCACGGAACGCCCAACGGCCGGCTGCAGGCAGTGAGCGGCGACAGCCCGGCGCGGGCGCTGCGGGTACGCCTGATCTCGGTCGGCCGACCCGGCTACGGGCGTTCCTCCGACAGCCCGCCGAGCCTGGCCTCCGTCGGCGCCGACACCGTGGAGGTGGCGGACGCCTCCGGGTTCGGGGAGTTCGCCGTGCTCGGGGCCTCCGGCGGCGGGCCGTACGCCCTCGCGACCGGGCTGGCGGCTCCGGACCGGGTCCGGGCGGTCGGGGTCGCCGTGGGCATCGGTCCCTGGCGCCTGATCGAGCCGACAGACGCCCAGGACCCAGACGACCAAAACCCAGACACCCAAGACCCAGACACCCAAGACCCGGACCGGCGGCTGCTCGCCCTCGCCGATGCGGGCGACGTGACCGGTGCCCTGGACGGCTTCCGGGCACAAGGACACGTGGCCTTCGACCGGATGCTCGCGCTGGACGACATGGCAATGGTCGACGAGTTCTTCCACCATGCACCCCCGAAGGACACCCCCTGGCTGGATTCCGCCGCCAGAAGGGCCTGGGCCGCGGACCTGCGGGAAGCCTTGCGTAGCTACGACGGGTACGCCCGTGACAATGTGGCCTGGGGGGCCGACTGGGACATCGATCCGGCCCTGCTCAAGGTGCCGACCTGGCTGTGGTACGGCGAGCGCGACGTGATGGTCCCGGTCTCGCACGGGCAGTGGCTCGCCGGGCGGATCCCTGGCTCGACGCTCGTCGTCCGGCCCGGCAAGGGCCACGGTGCAACCTTCTTCGAGCACTGGGGCGACATGCTCGAGACCCTGCGCGACCAGATGTCGCGGCCGCAACGCTAACGCCGACGCCGACGCGGACGCCGTTCGCCGCCGGCTCTCGCCTGGCCAGCGTCAGCGTCAGCGTCAGCCCAGGCGATCGCGCGCCTTGCCCCACAGCAACCGAACGACCTGCCTGGCCACCGCGCCACGACACGGTCCGTGGAAGATGATGACGTCATCGAACCGGTGCGCCCCTGGCCGGTCAGCGACGGTCCTCGCGGCGTCGCGCACGGCGGTCAGCTGCGCGACCGTCATCGGCAGGTCCGCCTCGTCCGGCTGGTAGGTGCAACCGATCGGGTAGTCGCGTCCGGGCGTACGCCTCATCTCGACGTGGCACCCCATGACGTGGCTGACCGGCCGCACCTCACAGAATGCGACAAGCCGGTCGAGGCTGGCCAGGAACGCCGGGAAGTCGGCGACGTACAACCGGCCCGGATAGACCGTGTCCCCGGTCAGCAGGAAGCCGGTCCACGGGTCGTAGGCCGCGATCGAGGCCGGATGGTGCCCGGGGATCCCGACCATCTCGAGCACGCGTCCGCCGAGGTCGAGGCGGACAACCTCCTCCGGCCACCGCGAGATCCCGAGGTACGCCTGGACCGCGGCAAGGTCACGGTCGACGACCGTCGTGGCCGGGCGGTCGAGGAACTGCCAATCGCCGGCGACGTGGTCGCGATGACCGTGCGTGTGAAGGACGACTAGTGGGTAGGCCCCGCGCGGGTGCCTGGACAACCAGTCGCCGAGGATGTCGTCGACGGTTGCCCGCAACGGGAACCGGGCAGGCTGCTCGGAGGCGCCGGTGTCGAGCAGCAGAGCTCGTTCGTTGCCGCAGAACAGGTACATGAACGGCGCCTCGAAGCTCACCTCCTTGCTCTGCCGCAGGATGAATGTGTGCGGATCGTGCCGGTGCACCTGGATGAGCGGCCCCTCGATGCGTCGCCCCGGCTTCGATCCGGGGAACCAGGAGACCTCGAGGTCCCCGGAGACGGGCGGGCCGGCGCCGAATTCGATCGGGTCGTCCACCATCGCGTCGCTCCTGTCGCCCAGCACCGCCCAGCACCGCCCAGCACCGCCCAGCACCGCGCCGCACCGCCCAGCACCATGCAGGGCGCCCGCGGGGACTGCGGGGTCGCGTCAGCGCACGTAGCGGATCTCATCGGCTGCCGCTAGAGCGGCGGTTGCCAGTGCGTCAGCCATCTCGAGGTCGATCCTTGCCTATTCGTCCGCGGTTGGACAGACCGCTGCCGGCTGCTCCGGGCGATGCGGCGGTCGGCCCGGCAGGCGGGGTCGCGTCGCCACCGCGACCAGCAGGAGAGCGCCGCCGGCGATGCGTTCGGGCCAGTTGACGCCGCCCACGAGGAAGGCACGCCCTCCGACGGCGGCGACAG
>JBOHDX010000105.1:0-48530 GCA_050700835.1 Nocardioidaceae bacterium | reverse complement strand
GCGCCGGTTCGGTACGGCCGGTCAGCTGCGGCGGAGCAGGCGTACCAGCGCCGCGGACTCGACCGCCTGCGCACCGGAACGCCGCACCCCCTCAGCGACCTCTCGATCGGTGGACACCACGGCCACCGCGCGGTCGGCCGGTTCGGCTGCCACGAGGTCGCGGATCACGTCGTCGGCGATGACGCCGGGCGGACTGAAGCGCACCCGGACTCCGCGGGGCGCCTTGACCGTCGGGGTGTGGCCGAGGTCGGCGCCGTCGAACACGACGGTCACCTCCGCTCCGCTGCGAGCGGCCACCGGAGCCAGCTCACGCATCAGGCGGGTTCGCTGCTGGCTCAACGACAGCTCTGGCCACGCCAGCTTGGTGACGTTGTAGCCGTCGACGACGAGATGCACCTTCGGCAGCTCGAGCAGACGCTTGAGCCAGGTCGGGTCGTCGGCCGGCAACGAGCGGGTGGCGGCGGTGCTGACCGGCCGTTCCCTCGCCGAGACCGGGTCCGCCGGCAGCACGTCGACCGGCGGCAGCGCGAGCTCGCGTCGCAGACCGGACGCGGCATCGACGAGCGTGTCGAGGAGGACGCGCGCCCGAACGGTGGCAGCGGTACGGCTCTCCCGTTCGGCCCGGCGAAGCGTGGCGCTCTCGGCCTCGAGCTCGGTGACCCGAGCACGCAGCCGTCGCGCCTCCGCCTCGGCGTTGGCGACTTGCCGACCCGCCGCATCGCGTACGGCCTGTGCTTCGCTTGTCTGCGCGCCCGCATCGGCCTCGGCGGACGCAATCCGCTGACGATGAGTCGCGATCCGGCGGCGCAGTTCGGCGTTGTCCTTCTTGAGGCTCGCCAGCTGCTCGCGGTGACGTTGCCGTTCCTCTCGCAGCTGGGTGCGCGACTGCTCCAGCTGGCGGGACACGTGCCGGGCGTCGGCGGCTCCGCGACCGGACTCGGTGGTCTGCTCCCGCCTCTCGACCTGCTCCATCGCTGCCCGCAGGGTTTGAACCCAGTCATCCGGCCGCAGGAGGTACGCCGTGGACGCGACGTCGACCGGGTCGGCAGCGGAAGCCCGGTGCAGCGAGGCGAGCGCGGCGAGCTCGGGATGGGCCAGGCGTACCTGCGCGTCCACGCGGCGACGGAAGTCGTCGTCCTCCAGCGCCACGGCCATCGGCGTGGCCGCAGCCCGCGCCCGCCGCCCGGGCGCGAACGACGCGATGCGCCGCAACGGCGCGGGAACGGACTCTGCCGGGATTGAGCCGAGCGCCTCGGTAGCGAGCGAGACGACACGGGCGCGCACCGCCTCCGGCAGGGCAGGAACCGTGATCCGTTCGACGCCGAGGTCCTCGTGACCTGCAGCGTCGTCCGGCTCGCTGAACGCGTCGGCTGCCACGACTCGAGCGTAGGGCGTGGCGGCCCGGTTTCGTCGGTATGCCGCCGTACCTTGCCGCCATGACCGTCGCCCAGCACGTCGAGCCGCCCTGGCTTCTCCGCCAGGGCGGTGCGCCACGCGTGGTCCAGGCCAGCTTCGACGAGCTCGGCCGTCCCTTGCGCGAGACGACGTTCTGCGTCGTCGACCTCGAGACCACCGGAGGGTCCGCGGTCGGTGGATCGATGATCACCGAGGTCGGCGCGGTCAAGGTGTGTGGAGGCGAGATTCTCGGCGAGTTCCAGACGTTGGTCAACCCCCACCAGCCGATCCCGCCGTTCATCGCCGTGCTCACTGGGATCACCGACTCGATGGTGGCGACGGCACCGCGGATCGAGTCGGTGCTGCCCAGCTTCCTGGAGTTCGCCCACGGCTGCGTGCTGGTCGCGCACAACGCGCCGTTCGACATCGGCTTCCTCAAGCACTTCACCGCCGCGCAAGGTCGTGCCTGGCCGGCGTTCGAGGTGCTCGACACGGCCAAGCTGGCGCGCCGGGTGCTGACCCGCGACGACACTCCCAACTGCAAGCTGTCGACGCTGGCGCAGTTCTTCCGTACCCGGACCACGCCCAACCACCGCGCGCTCGACGACGCCCGGGCGACGGTCGACGTGCTGCACGGGCTGATCGAGCGGCTCGGCTCACTCGGGGTGCACACGCTGGAGGAGCTGTCGACGTTCAGCTCACGGGTCAGCGCCGGTCAACGCCGCAAACGCCGCCTGGCCGAGCCGTTGCCGCACGCGCCGGGTGTCTACCTGTTCCGCGACGCGCGGCGCCGAGTCCTTTACATCGGCACGTCCAAAGACCTACGCACCCGGGTCCGCAACTACTTCACGGCCAGCGAGACCCGGTCACGGATGGGCGAGATGGTCGGCCTCGCCGAGTCTGTCGAGGGCATCACCTGCGCCACGTCTCTCGAGGCCCAGGTGCGCGAGCTGCGCCTCATCGCCGAGCACAAGCCGCGCTACAACCGGCGCTCGCGTCACCCCGGCCGCGTCATCTGGGTGAAGCTGACCCGCGAGCCATGGCCGCGCCTCTCGCTCGTACGCAAGGTGCTCGACGACGCGGCCGACTACGTCGGGCCGTTCGGGTCGCGGCGGTTGGCGGAGCAGGCGGTGGCCGCCCTGCACGAGGTGTTCCGGTTGCGTCAGTGCAGCGGCCGCCTGCCGCGGCATCCGGCCCGCAGTGCCTGCGTGCTCGCCGAGATGGGCCGCTGCTTGTCGCCGTGCGACGGGTCTGCCGACGTCGCCGACTACACCGAGGAGTCAGCCCGCGTACGCACGGCTCTGCTCAACGACCCGCGCACCGTTATCTCCGCGCTCAGCGGCACGATGGCACGGTTGGCCGGCCAGGAACGCTTCGAGGAAGCCGGGGTGCACCGGGACCGGCTCGCCGCGTTCCTGCGGGGCAGCGCCCGCAGCCAACGGCTCGCCGGGCTCACCGGCTGCGCCCAGGTCGTCGCCGCCCGACGCGGTGACGACGGGCGGTGGGAGGTGCATGTCATCCGCTGGGGCCGGCTCGCCGCCGCCGGGGTGATGCCCGGCGGCGCCGACGCGCGGGTGTGGGTCGAGGGCCTCGTCGCCTCGGCCGAGACGGTCTCGCCGGGTCCCGGCCCCACTCCGGCCGCCACCGCCAGCGAGACCGAGCTGGTGCTGCGCTGGTTGGAGGCCGACACGGTGCGCCTCGTGCGCATCGACGGCAGCTGGACCTGCCCGGTCGCCGGAGCCCACCGTCACACGGCGCTGGCCGACGCGATGACCGAGTCGCGGCACCGGCTCGTGCCGTTCGACGAGCACCGGCTGCCAGCGACCCAGCACCAACCGCCTCGCTGACCCGCCGTGGTCGGATCCGATCGTCGGTGCCCGCAGGTCCGGTCGTGCCGAGGCCCCGAGAGATCGGATGGGGCCCGCCAGTCACTCGCCGCCGAGCATTAGGCTCGCCCCAGCGACCGTGCCCTGCCCGTGGCCCGGCATCTGCGAGGAGGTCCGCGTGATCACCGCGATCGTGTTCGTCAAGGCCGACGTCGCTCGAATCCCCGAGGTGGCCGAGCAGATCGCCGGACTGCAGGGCGTCAGCGAGGTCTACTCGGTCACCGGCCACATCGATCTCATCGCCCTGGTCAGGGTGCCCGCACACGACGACGTCGCGACCGTTGTGGCCGACCAGCTGAACAAGGTCCCCGGCGTCCAGTCCACCGAGACACACATCGCGTTCCGGACGTACTCCCAGCATGATCTCGAGGCCGCGTTCAGCATCGGCGTCGACACCGTCGGCTAACCACCCCCGGTGGGGCCCTGCCGCTGGCTCAGCGGATGTGGGCCGTTCGGCTGAGGAGGACGGGCCGGTATCACGGTACGTCTCGTCCTGGTCGTGGTGGCTGCGATGCTCGGCAGCCTGGCGATCAGCGTGCCCGCTCAGGCAGTGCCAGCGGCGCCGAGAAACCTGACCTCCTCCCAGGGAAGGACGTCGGCCACCGCCACCCTGTCGTGGTCAGCGTGCGAGGCGCCACCAGCTACGAGGTCCAGGTGTCCACCAGCCGCGGATTCGGAACGAACCTCATCGATGCCACGACCGCCAACCGGCACCTGACGCCCCTGACGGCGCTGCCGGCCGGCAACGTCTACTGGCGGGTCCGGGCCTCAAGTGCCACCGGCACCGGCGGCTGGGGGCACGGGCAGTTCGCCGTCAGCGCCTAGCCGGCCCGACCTTGCAGACGCCGTCCAGCGAGTCGATCCTTCATCAACCGACCGGGGTGCCAGCTCTTACGTGGAAGCCCAGCCCGGGAACCACGCAGTACGAGGTCCAGGTCGACACCGATCCCGGCTTCACCAACCCCTCGGTGGACACCAGTGTCCAGTCGACGACGTACACGGTGTCCACACCGCAGGCGTGGACTGGGCGCCGGTGACTGGCGCCGGTGGATATTTGGTGTACCTGTCACACGACCAGCACTTCTCGAACCTGATCGCAGGTTTCCCGCTCTACACCAAGAGCACGCGCTGGGCGCCGACCACGACGCTGCAGGACAGTCAAGCCGGCAACGCGTACTACTGGACAGTCCGGCCGTGCGAAGTCGGACAGGCTGGATGCGCGCCTGAGCCGACCACGCCCACGAACGCGTTCGACAAGCGCTCCCTGCCGGTCGACGGGCTGACTCCGGCACGAACTCCGCGCCAACCGCGGTCGGGGACCAGACCACGCTGTCGTGGAACGACTACCTCGCCACCAACCAGGCCGACAGCACCACTCCGGCGCCGACCGGTGGGATCCCGGTCACCGAAGCACGGAACTACGAAGTCCAGGTGGCGAAGGACAACAGCTTCGCGAGTCCGCTGATCGATGCCACAGTCGACCAGACCTCGTACACCGACCCCTCGGGGACGTATCCGGATGGCCCATTGTTCTGGCGGGTCCGGGCGATCGACGCCAACCTGTACCCGTTGCCCTGGAGCGACACCATGCAGCTGGTCAAGCGTTCTACGTTGCCGACGACCACCTTCCCGGCCACCGGTGCGAAGGTTGCGACCGGCCAGCACTTCGCATGGAACCCGATGTCCGGCCTCTCCTACTACGTGATCCAGGTCTACAAGAACAACGACCGGACCTTCTCGGCCCAAAACCTCCTAGTCCAGTCCACGTCGCTCCAATCCTCTTGGTCCGCCAGCACTCCACTCCCGGCCGCCACCCGGGCGTACCTCTGGCGGGTCCGGAAGGTCGACAGCGCCGGTAACCCCAGCCGCTGGAGCCCCGCAACGACGTTCTACGTCACCGGCTCCGCACCGACGCTCGTCGCACCCGCCAACAACAGGTTGGTGTCGCCCAGGTCGACCGTGTTCACCTGGCGGCCGGTTAGCGGCGCTGCGCACTACCGCTTCGAACGACGCCTGCGAGGCGCGACCTACCCCAGCGAGACGATCTACACGACGGCGACCAGCTGGGCTCCGTACTATCAGCTGCCCGATGGCCAGCAGCAGTGGCGGGTCGTCAGCCTCGACGCCGTCGGGACGCCGATCGCGTCGACCGCCTGGCGCAACTACTGGGTGGACGCCACGGCGCCGATGGTCAGCTCGGTGACCCCGGTCTACACCGCCAGGCCCGCCGCCAACTTCCGGGCGACCCTCACCGAGCGAGTCTTCAGTGTCAATACCGGCACTGTGATGTTGATGCTCAAGGGCCGTCAGCACCCTCAACCGGCTCGCGTGACCCTGTCCAACAACGGTCGGTCGATCACGGTGAACCCTCGCGCCAACATGCGCAAGGGCCGGACCTACACGGTGATCCTGTCCGGGCGGATCCACGACCGGGCGGGCAACCACCTGGCCCGCTACCGGTGGAGCATCGTCGTCAGCTGACCGTCCCAGCGGATCGGGTCAGGTGGGCGGGGCGAGGGCGCGGGTGGCCGCGATCCAGCGGGTGAGCAACTCGGCCGCGCTGCCACTGTCGATGGACTCGCGGGCACGCACCATGCCGGCGGCGAGGCAGTCCTCCAGCGGACCGTCGTCGGCGGCGTGCACGGCCAGTCCGGCGCCGGCGTTGAGCAGGACCGCGTCACGCACCGGACCCTGCTCACCGGAAAGCAGCCGGCGCACCACGTCGGCGTTGAACGCCGGATCGGCGCCGCGCAGGTCGTCGGCGGTCGCCGGGCTGAGCCCGAGCCGCGACGGGTCGACCTGATGCTGCTGCGGCTCGGCGCCGTCGCGGGCCTGCCAGACCGTCGAGGTGGTGGTCGTGGTGAGCTCGTCCAGGCCGTCGTCGCCACGGAACACCCACGCGTCGACACCGCGGCGGGCGAACACGCCGGCCATGATCGGTGCCATCCGGGCGTCGGCCACCCCGACCGCCTGCGCCTGGGGCCGGGCGGGGTTGGTCATCGGGCCCAGGAAGTTGAAGGTCGTGGCCACCCCGAGCTCGCGACGGGTCACGGCCGAGTGCCGCAGGGACGAGTGGAACGCCGGGGCGAAGCAGAACGTGATCCCGGCTTCGTCGAGCACCTGACCGATCTGCCCAGGGGGTACGTCCAGGCGTACGCCGAGGCTCTCGAGGACGTCGGCGGCACCACTCGCCGACGAGGCGGCCCGGTTGCCGTGCTTGACCACGCGCACTCCGGCGCCCGCCATCACGATGGCCGACATCGTGGAGATGTTGACGGTCCTGGCCCGGTCGCCACCGGTGCCGACGATGTCGACGACCCGGCCCGCGACCTGAAGCGGAACCGCGAAGGCGTACATCGTGGCGGTCAGGCCCTCCACCTCCTCGACCGTCTCCCCCTTGGCCCGCAACGCCACCGCGAAGCCGGCGATCTGGGAGGGCGCGGCGTTCCCGGACAGGATCTCGTGCATCGCCCATGCGGCCTGGTCGCCGGAGAGGTCGATGCCGGCGATGAGGATGGACAACACCTCGGGCCAGCTGTGCGCGGTCTGCGTCGGCGCGGGCATGGGCGCCCCTCCTCGGACGGGAGTCAGCGGGTGGCGGGCACGGCCGCGAGGCGGCGCCGCACCAGCGCGATGGCGGTCTCGGCCAGCTTCATGGGGTCGAGCGGGCGGGGTACGGCAGCATCGGCGCGTGACCAGGTGGCCAGCCAGGCGTCGTCGGGCCGCCCGGTGAGCACCAGCAGCGGCGGACACCGGTAGATCTCGTCCTTGAGCTGTCGCGCGATGCCCATCCCCCCGGCCGGCACCGCCTCGCCGTCGAGGATGGCCAGATCGATCTTGCCGGAGTCCATCTGCTGGATCACCACAGGCTCGGTGGCGACCTCGACGTACTCGAACCGGGGCAGGTCCGGATGCGGCCGATTCCCCAGTGCGGTGATGACCGATGCGCGCGCGTCCACGTCGTCGCTGTAGACGAGGACCCGGACGGTCTTGCTGCTCGCAGACTGGCTCACGCGGGGATCGTATCGGGCCCACCAGTGCCCCGTGCCATGCCCACCAGAAGGCAATGGCGGCCATCGGGGGGTCGGGGTGTTGACAGCCCCGCCCGGCATACATAATGCGGGATGTGGCAACCGTGACCGCCCCCCAATCAGCGCGCCTGCACGGACAGCACGACCGTCCGAGCATGGTGAGCGTCGGAACGATCGTCTGGCTCTCCAGCGAGCTGATGTTCTTCGCGGCCCTGTTCGCCGCCTACTTCACGATCCGGTCGGTCTCCCCCGAGCTGTGGACCCAGGACACAGCGAAGTTGGACGTCCCGTACGCGACGCTCAACACGACCGTGCTCGTGCTCTCCAGCGTCACCTGCCAGTGGGGCGTCTTCGCGGCCGAGAAGGGACGCGTGGGACGCACCGGCAGCATCGTCAAGGTCGGCGAGTGGGGCATGCGCGAGTGGTTCGTGCTCACCTATTTGATGGGCGCGTTCTTCATCGCCGGTCAGGCGAAGGAGTACGCCTCCCTGTTCCACGACAACATCACGTTGTCGTCCTCGCCGTACGGCTCCGTCTTCTACCTCACGACCGGGTTCCACGGCCTGCACGTCACCGGCGGCCTGATCGCCTTCCTGCTGGTGTTGGGGCGTACGTTCCTCGCCCGCAGGTTCACCCACGAACAAGCCGTCACCGCAATCGTCGTGTCCTACTACTGGCACTTCGTCGACATCGTATGGATCGGGTTGTTCTCGACGATCTACCTCATCCAGTGACTGCCCCGGACGGGCAGTGCGCGACCGCTCAGAGCTTCCGCCAACCGACCACCTGACGAGGAACGAGGTCCCCTGGTGCGTTTCCTGTCCACGAGGCGCCGTCATCCCCTGGCGGGAGCGATCGTCCTGCTCTTCGGCCTCGTCGCGGTCGGTGGCCTGTACTCCGCCTTCGCTCCGCGGTCGGCCGTCGCCGACACCGCGCAGACCGATGTCGTCGCACAGGGCCGGCAGCTGTTCCTCGTCGGCTGCGCGTCCTGCCACGGCAAGAATGCCCAGGGCGTCCTCACCGACCGCGGCACGAACTACGGACCCTCGCTGGTCGGAGTGGGTGCAGCGGCGGTCGACTTCCAGGTCGGCACCGGCCGGATGCCGCTGACCCAGGCAGGCCCGCAGGCGGCCCAGAAGCCCACCGTCTACACCGACTCCGAGGTGTCGGCGCTGGCCGCCTACATCGCGTCCCTGGCGCCTGGCCCGGCGATCCCGGACGCTTCCGCGGTGAGCATCGACGGGGCTGACGTGGCGCGAGGCGGCGAGTTCTTCCGTACCAACTGCACGACGTGCCACAACTCGGTCGGCGCCGGCGGAGCCTTGCCCAGCGGCCGGTACGCTCCGGCGCTCAACGGCGTCACGGCCAGGCACATCTATGAGGCCATGCTGACCGGCCCGCAGCAGATGCCGGTGTTCTCCGACGCCGTCATCACCCCGCAGGACAAGCGCGACATCATCGCCTACATCAAGACGATCCAGAGCCAGCCCGCCTACGGCGGCGATCCCGAGGGTGGCCTCGGGCCGGTGTCGGAGGGTCTCGCGATCTGGGTGGTCGGCATGGGCGCGCTCGTGGCGATCGCCACGTGGATCGGCGCACACGGAGTCAGGGCGGGGAAGAAGAAGTGAGCGACCACGAGCACGGCGACGGCACTCTCGCGCTGCCGGCGGAGGAGCCCATCCCTAACCCGGGGCTCCCCGAGCACCAGCCTCGGCCGACCGACGTCGACGTGGTGCAGGAGCGCCGCACCGAGCGGCAGGTCTCGGCGATGTTCGGCATCGCCACGCTGTTGATCCTCGGATTCTGCGTGGCCTACTTCGCGGTCCCGGTCCGAGGCAGCCTGGCCGGCTTCTCCGCGATGAACCTCACCCTGGGCCTCACCCTCGGTGGCGCGATGCTGCTGATCGGCCTCGGAGCGATCCAGTGGGCCAAGAAGCTCATGACCGACAACGAGATCGTCGAGATGCGCCACCCGGTGTCCTCCTCGCCGGAGGATCGCCAGGAGGCACTTGCGGCGGTCACTCAGGGGGCTGCCGAGTCTGGCTTCGGTCGCCGGAAGATGATCCGCAACAGCCTGCTGGGCGCGCTCGGCGCCTTGGGCCTTCCCGCAGTGGTGATGCTGCGCGACCTGGGTCCGCTGCCCGGCGGCGCGCTGATGCACACCGTTTGGGCCCCGGGCATGAGGGTGGTCAACGACGTCGCCGGCACCCCGATCAAGCCCAGCGAGATCGAGATCGGTCAGCTGGTCAACGCGGAGCCCGAGATCTTCTTCCGCTCGGTGGGCGGCAAGCCGGCCCTGACCGGCACGGAGGCCCTGGACGAGATGGCCAAGGCGGCCGTGATCATGGTGCGGATGCGCCCGGAGGACATCAATGCCGCCCCCGGCCGGGAGAACTGGGGCGTCGACGGGATCTTGTGCTACTCCAAGATCTGCACCCACGTCGGCTGCCCGATCGCCTTGTGGGAGCAGCAGACGCACCACGTGCTGTGCCCCTGTCACCAGTCGACGTTCGACCTCGCCAACAACGGCAAGGTGATCTTCGGTCCGGCCCACCGGTCTCTCCCGCAGCTGCCACTGAAGGTCGACCAGGACGGTTATCTCGTCGCCCAGAGCGACTTCACTGTCGTGGTCGGTCCGAGCTTCCCGACGATGTGAGGTGAATCGATGACTGACGACGTCACCACCACGTCCGGTGCGGGGCAACCGACCGAGCCGATCCAGGACAGCAAGGCCGGCAAGGCGCTCGGCGGGCCTGTCGGCTGGCTCGACGAACGTGTCGGTCTCGCCGGGCTGGTGAAGAAGGACATCCGCAAGGTCTTCCCGGACCACTGGTCGTTCATGCTGGGCGAGATCGCGCTGTGGAGCTTCGTCGTCCTACTGCTGTCGGGTGTGTTCCTGACCTTCTGGTTCGACCCGAGCATGACCCAGATCACGTACCACGGCTCATACTCCCCGCTGCGCGGTGTCGAGATGTCCCGCGCCTTCGCGTCCACGTTGGACATTTCCTTCGACGTACGCGGGGGTCTGCTGATGCGGCAGATCCACCACTGGTCGGCCATGCTGTTCGTGGCCGCGATGCTGATCCACATGCTCCGGATCTTCTTCACCGGGGCTTTCCGCAAGCCCCGCGAGATCAACTGGCTGATCGGGCTCGGCCTGCTGAACCTGGGCCTGATCGAGGGGTTCGCGGGCTACTCCCTGCCCGACGACCTGCTGTCTGGCACAGGGTTGCGCTTCGTCGACGGGTTGATCCGGTCGATCCCGGTCGTCGGGTCGTACGTCGAGTTCTTCGTCTTCGGCGGACAGTTCCCCGGCGACTCGCTCATCCCCCGCCTGTACAGCGTGCACATCCTGCTGGTGCCCGGGCTCATCCTGGGGCTGATCACCGCCCACATGCTGATCCTCGTCTATCAGAAGCACACCCAGTGGCCCGGTCCGGGTCGTACCGAGCAGAACGTTGTCGGCTACCCGATGCTGCCGGTCTATGCGGCCAAGGCGGGCGGGTTCTTCTTCGTCGTGTTCGGCGTGACGGCGCTGATGGGTGCCCTGTTCCAGATCAACCCGATCTGGAACTACGGCCCCTACACACCGAACCAGTCCACCGCGGGCTCACAGCCCGACTGGTACATGGGCTGGGTCGAGGGGGCGGTCCGGATCATGCCCAACTGGGAGAGCCACTTCTTCGGGCTCACGTGGAGCTGGAACGTGTTCATCCCCGGCCTGGTGCTGATGGGCTTGCTGTTCGCCGTGCTGGGTGCCTACCCGTTCATCGAACGCTGGGTGACCGGTGACACCGGTGAGCATCACCTGCTGCAGCGCCCCCGCAACGCGCCGGTACGAACGGCCTTCGGCATGGCCGGGGTCACGTTCTACGGCATCTTGTGGATCGCCGGCGGCAACGACATCATCGCGACGCAGTTCCATATGAGCATCTATGCGATCACGTGGTTCTGCCGAGTCGCGGTGTTCGTCGGGCCGGTGATCGCGTTCCTCGTCACCAAGCGGATCTGCATCGGTCTGCAGCGTGCAGACCGGGACCGGGTGCTGCACGGCTACGAGTCGGGCGTCATCCTCCGCTCGCCGGACGGCGGCTACTCGGAGCGGCACGCGCCACTCCAGCCGGACGTCGCCTACGAGCTCACGGCGTACAAACGGGTCGCCGTTGAGCGGATGCCCTCCCAGGCCGACGAGAACGGCGTTGCCGCCCCGGGCAGCCGGATCGCGCGGCTGCGGGCTCGGGCGAGCCGGTTCTACTTCGCCGACGCGATCAACACGCCGACGGCGGAGGGTCTCGAGGAGGCCCATCATCACCACGATGGGCAGCACGAGCTCGAGGAGGTGCCGGAGTTCACCGGTGTCAGCGAGACAGGTGTGCCCAAGGAGCACTGATCCTGGCCGCCCGGTGGGCGTCCGCTCTACGAGTGCGGCCGTCCCACCCGATCCTGCCCGCTTCACTCGCCGCCGGCACCGCTTTGTGTCCGTTATGCCCGGATTGGCGGTACGCCTGGCGTGTGAAGCCGGGAGATCGGTCGCTGCGGATGGGTGGGGAGCGAGGGACCGGCCGCGTCAGCCGCGACGCGTCAGGGGCGACGCGTCAGGGGCGACGCGTCAGGCGCGACGCGGCAGCGGCGGCGGTGGTCAGGCGCGACGGCGGTGGTCAGGCTCAGTGATGGAGGGCGGAACCCCGCCGGTACGCGGCGAACGACTCGTTCCAGTCGGTCCAGCCGTTGTTGGGCTCGAGGGATCGGTCGCTCCCGGTGACCTGGACGACGTCGCCGACGTGCGAGAGGTCGTAGAGCCACTGGGCGTTGGCCGTGCTCATCCCCACGCAGCCGTGGCTGACGTTCTGCACGCCTTGGGACGCCTCCGACCACGGAGCTGCGTGCAGGAACTCACCGCTGTACGTCACCCTCATGGCGTACTGCACGTCCGGGATGTCGTAGTACTGCGGGCTGCCCTTGGGGATGCCGACGGTGGCGGCGTCCATCCGCAGCGACGGGAACTTCTCCACGATGACCTTGGTACCGCTACGGGTGTCGAAGCCGGGCATGCCACCCGTGACCGGGATGGTGCGTGCCACCTTGCCGTTCACGACGACCTTCATCAGGTCGGTCCGGAGGTTGATCCGGTCGATGACGGAGTCGCCGATCACGAAGGACGCGCTGTTGTCCACCTGGCCGAAGACCCCGTTGCCGGCATTGACGCCGTTGATGTCAGCGTGGACGGTGACGTGGGTCCCTGGCTTCCAGAACGTCTTCGGCCGGTAGTGGATCTCGTTGGCACTGATCCAGTGCCAGGAACCCACCACCGTCGGCGTTGAGGTGACCGACAGGTGCTTCTCGATTGCCGCCCGGTTGGTGACGGGGACATCGAACTTGACGATCACCGGCATCCCGATGCCGACGGTCTGGCCCTGCAGCGGAGCAATGCTCGGATAGGTCTGCTGCGCAAGGGTCAGTGCTCGGGTTCCGAAGGCGGTCGACCTGGTCGTCTTGGCGCCGTCGGCGTCGAGCCCGGTGATCACCGCGTGGTAGTGCTTGCCCGGTTCGAGCAGGCCAGAGGCCCGCCAGGTCGTGCCGTCGCGGTTGAGTGCACCAGGGACGAAATGGCCGTCGGCTCGCTTGCGGTAGAACAGGAAGACGTTGCTGACCTTGCCGCCGGTCGCCCGGACCTGGAACGCGGTATCCACCGACACGTCGGACTTGCCCGCAGGGACGTTGGTGGTCAGGCGCAGCGGCTGGACCGCTGGGGCGCTGGTCTGTGGGACCGAGGGGCCACCCGCCTTGGGGGTCTCGGAACCGCTGCCTGTCGTGACCTGGCAAGCGCCCAGCGACAACATTGCGACCCCGGTACCGATACCGAGCGCCATCCTGCGGGAACGGCTCCGAGCGCACGCGCGCCCAGTCCCCCGTACGATCATGAAAGGCCTCCTCCACGCACCCTGCGCGCAAGGGTAACAACCAGACGGCGCTGAATTCGTCAAGGCAAGCGCTGTCGGCAGGGCGTGGCGACGCGCGGCACCCGCGTGAGTACGTCCAGACCGCGGTAGTGCTCGGGTCAGTGTGCGTGCAGGCCGCGGTAGTACTCGAACACGAACCCACACAGCGCGAGGGCTCCCAGACCGACGCCGATGATGAACAGCCACCACCCGAACACCACGCCGGTGACCATCGCGGCCAGTGCCAGGGCGCAGAACAGCGGCCACCAGCTGTACGGCGGGAAGAAGCCCTGCTCACCGGCGCCTTCGGCGATCTCGGCGGTGCTGCGGTCCTCGGGACGATCCGGAATCTGCTTGGCGACGACGCTGAGGAAGAACGCCACCAGCGCCGCCAGCAGGGTCGTCATGACCAGCGCACTGGTGCCCGTCGGGTCGTAGCTGAGGAACCAGTAGACCGGGGCCACGACGCCGAAGAAGACGCCGACCGCGGCCATGACCAATGCTTCGACCCTCACTGGTCATCCTCTCCGGACCGGTGTCCGGTGCCGTCCTCAGGCTCGGTGTCCTCCCGCTCCAAAGTCGTGACCCCGGAGCTTTGAGCCTGACCGGCTTGGTCGCGATCTCGCCCACCGGTGATCCGCGCTTCATGGCCGCTGGCCTCGTTGTCCCACGCGTTGCTGCCGGGCTCTCCCAGCGCGACGATCTCGGGATGGTGCAGGTCGAAGGCCGGGCTCTCGGAGCGGATCCGGGGAAGGCGGACGAAGTTGTGCCTGGGCGGCGGGCAGGACGTCGCCCACTCCATGCTGCGACCCCAGCCCCAGGGGTCGTCGACACCGACGAGCGGCGCGTTGCGCGACTTCCATACGTTGTACAGGAACGGCAGCGTGGAGGCGCCGAGCAGGAACGCCCCGATGGTGGACACCTCGTTCAGCGTGGTGAACCCGTCGGCCGGTGAGTAGTCCGCGATCCGTCGCGGCATCCCCTCAACCCCCAGCCAGTGCTGCACCAGGAAGGTGGTGTGGAACCCGATGAACAGCAGCCAGAAGTGGATCTTGCCCAGCCGCTCGTCCAGCATCCGGCCGGTCAGCTTGGGCCACCAGTAGTAGAACCCGCCGAACATCGCGAACACCACGGTTCCGAACACCACGTAGTGGAAGTGCGCCACCACGAAGTAGGAGTCCGACAGCTGGAAGTCGAGGGCCGGGGACGCCAGGATGATGCCGGTGAGTCCGCCGAAAAGGAACGTGACCAGGAACCCGACGCTCCACAGCATCGGGGTGTCCAGACTGACAGACCCGCCCCACATCGTGCCTATCCAGTTGAAGAACTTCACCCCGGTCGGGATCGCGATCAAGAACGTCATGAACGAGAAGAACGCGAGGTTGACGGCGCCGGTGACGAACATGTGGTGCGCCCACACGGCGACGGACAACGCTGCGATCGACAGCGTCGCACCGACGAGGCCGACGTAGCCGAACACCGGCTTGCGGCTGAACACCGGCAGGATCTCGGTGATGATGCCGAAGAAGGGCAGGGCGATGATGTAGACCTCGGGATGGCCGAAGAACCAGAACAGGTGCTGCCACAGGATCGCGCCGCCGTTCGCGGCGTCGAACACGTGCGCCCCGAATCTTCGATCCGCCTCGAGCATCAACAAGGCACCGGCAAGGATCGGGAACGCGATCAACACCAGCAGGCTGGTGACAAACGCGTTCCAGGTGAAGATCGGCATCCGGAACATCGTCATCCCCGGTGCCCGCATGCAGAAGACGGTGGTCACGAAGTTGACCGCGCCCAAGATGGTGCCCAGGCCCGCCATCCACAGACCCATCACCCACATGTCCCCGCCGACGCTCGGTGAGTTGGTGATCGAGGACAGCGGTGAGTAGCCGGTCCACCCGAAGTCCGCAGCACCACCCGGTGCCGCGAACCCGAACGCCACCAACAGACCCCCGAACAGGAACAACCAGTAGCTGAACATGTTCAGACGCGGGAACGCCACGTCCGGAGCGCCGATCTGCAGCGGCATGATCGCATTGGTGAACCCGATGAACAACGGTGTCGCGAACAGCAGCAGCATCACCGTGCCGTGCATCGTGAACAGCTGGTTGTAGGTCTCGTCCGACACCAGCTGGCTGCCTGGCTGCGCCAGCTCCGCCCGCATGATCATCGCCAACGTCCCGGCGAACAGGAAGAACCCGAACGACGTGGCAAGGTAGAGATTCCCGATCACCTTGTGATCGGTCGTCGTGATCACCCGGACGATCGCCTTGCCCAGCGTCCGCGGCTTCTGGATCGGGACCTCCGCGGTACGCGCGGTGGTGGTCACTGACCGCCTCCTGACTCCGGCGTCAGGCCGGCGATCGTGTCGGTGTTGCTGTTGCCCATGGGTTGCCCGATCTGGTCGATGCCGTTCGGGTCGGCCAGGGCCTTCAGGTGCGCGGCGTACTGCTGCGGGGTGACGACCTTGACGGTGAAGATCATCCGTGAGTGGTAGAGGCCGCACAGCTCCGCGCAGTGGCCGGCGTAGGTCCCGAGTCGGTTCGCGGTCATCGTGTAGGTGTTGCTGCGTCCGGGGATGACGTCCATCTTGAAGTAGAAGGCCGGGATCCAGAACGAGTGGATGACGTCAGGCGAATGCAGGTCGAACCGCACGGGCTGGTTCAGAGGGAGGTACAACGTGGCCGGGGCGTCCGGGGTGCCGGTGTCGTAGACGGTCGTCTTGCCGTCGAGGGCCTTGTCCTTGACGTAGTCGAACGTCCACGCCCACTTCTCGCCGACCACGATGATCGTGTGCTGGGTCGGGACGTTCTTGAGCATCGCGTCCTGGGCCTGCACGGTGTGCACGAAGAACACCGCGACGATCACGACTGGCGCGATCGTGTACAGCATCTCGATCGGCAGGTTATAGCGGACCTGCGCGGGGGTGTCGTCGGGCGAGCGCCGGCGGTAGCGGACCACCGACCAGACGATCAGGCCGAACACGAGGACGAAGATCACCAGCACGGCGGTCCAGCCGGCCAGCCACAGATTGAACATCGCGGTGGTGCGGTCGCTGGCGGGGCGCGGCAGGCCGAGTCGTCCGAACTGGCTGGAGTCGTTCTTGGAGCATCCGGTGAGAGCCAGCAGCGCGATGACGCCGAGCACAACGGCCTTCGCTGGACCATGCCGACGGTGCTGCACATCGGCTCTTGTGCGGCCGGCACGCGCGGAGCGTTCGGAACCCACGGGGCGCCTCTCTGTTGCGGTCTTTCTCACGCTGGGAGTGCAACGCGGCCACGATAACGCAGCCCTCCCTGGGCGACAGGACCAGGTTCGGCGTGCCGTCACTGGCCCAGGAACCGCAGAGCAGCACCGATCTCGGCGGCGGCCTTCTCGCCGTACGCGAGGGTGGTCCGAGCGAGGAAGGGGTCCCGCTTCAGGACGTACTCCTGGGTGCCCATCGTCTCGACGACGCTGGCCGCCACGGTGCATCCCACCTGCGCCGCACGCTCGAGGCCCAACCCGGCGCTGATCGCCGCCAGGAAGCCGGAGCGGAAGCTGTCGCCGACCCCCGTCGGGTCCACCGCGCTGACCCCCGGGACGGCCGGAACCTCGATCAACGAGTGCCCCTTGCGGTGGATCGCGACACCCTTGGGTCCGTGGGTGATGACGCGGGTGTGCACCCGATCAAGGATCTCAGTGTCGCTCCAGCCCGTCTTCTGCTCAGTCAGTGCGGCCTCGTAGTCGTTGCTCAGCAGGTAGGTGGCGCCGTCGATCAGCTCGCGGATGAACTCGCCCTCGGCCCACGCCAGCTGCTGCGACGGGTCGGCGGCGAACGGGAAGCCGCGTTGCCGGCACTCCTGCGTGTGCCGCAGCATCGCGTCAGGGTCGTTGGGGCTGATCACGACCATGTCGACAGTGCCGACGCGGTCGGCGATCGGCGACAGCTCAATGCCGCGGGCCTCGGTCATCGCTCCCGCGTAGAAGGACGCGATCTGCGCCATCGTCTTGTCGGTCGTGCAGATGAATCGGGCAGTGTGCCGTGAGGTCGACACGTGGATGGAGCCGCAGTCGACGCCGTGCCGCTCCAGCCACGACCGGTAGTCGACGAAGTCCTCGCCCACCGCACCGACCAGCACCGGATGCTCGCCGAGACAACCGAGTCCGAACGCGATGTTCGCCCCACATCCGCCGCGGCGGATGTCGAGGTCGTCGACAAGGAACGACAACGCGATCTTGTCCAGTTGGTCGACGACGAGGGAGTCGGCGAACGTTCCGGGGAACTGCATCAGGTGGTCGGTCGCGATCGACCCCGTGACGACAATGGCCATGCACGGAACACTACCGATGGGTACCCGTTCCGGACGCACCAGTAGGCCCCTAGCGTGAGGTGTCGCCTACTTCCGAGGTTGCTCGCCATGACGTTGCGCCGGCTGGCCTATGCCGAACCCGACAGTCTGCCCGACATGTGTGCCGACGCGGCGAACGTCGCCCCGCCGGCGCCAAGGTCCGACGGGACAGCCACGCCGGTGCCCGACGAGGTGCTGCGAGACGAGGTGCTGCGGCTGCCCGACGAGGCTGTCGGCTTGGGCGCTGCTCTGCACTACCACCTGGACTGAGCCGAACCGGCGTACCCGGCGGCGCCTGGACGAGAGGAAGAGGGAAGCGGGCACCCCTTCAGGGATGCCCGCTTCGATCTGCTGCGTGTCGGGGTGTCGCCGGTCGCGTCGTCGGACTCAGTGGAACGAGTCACCGCACGCGCACGAACCGCCCGCGTTGGGGTTGTCGATCGTGAAGCCTTGCTTCTCGATCGTGTCGACGAAGTCGATGGTGGCGCCCTGGAGGTAGGGCAGGCTCATCCGGTCGACCACGACACCGACGCCGTCGAAGTCGCGGACGACGTCGCCGTCGAGGGTGCGCTCGTCGAAGAAGAGCTGGTAGCGAAGGCCGGAGCAGCCCCCAGGCTGCACGGCGATACGCAGCTGCAGGTCGTCGCGACCCTCCTGCTCGAGCAGACTGCGAACCTTGTCGGCCGCACCAGCGGTCACGATCACCCCGTCGGTGGCGGTCGCGGTCTCCGCAGCGTTGGTGCCGGCAGTCGTCACGTCAGCCGTCATGTGCGCTTCTCCTACGTGCTCGTCGGGGATCCGCCACACGGCGGATCGATGGCCTTCCTCCTGCGCAACCCATCGTACGCGCCCGACATTCCCGGCGTGAACGGACGGCGCGGTCGACTCTCAGTGGGACCAGGTGCGGGCCACGCGCTCGGCGAGCATCTCCAGGGAGCCGGCCGCGTCGGACATCGCCGCCTCCTCCCCCACCAGATCGACCATCGAGTACGCCGACTCGACCCCCATCGTGCGCATCTCGCGACCACCGATCAACACGCGGCCCGCCAGGACCACACACGGCCGGATCGCCGTGGCGGCCGCCTGCGCAACGCCGTAGACGACCTTGCCGGCGCGGGACGAGAAGTCGTACGCGCCCTCACCGGTCAGCGCCAGATCGGCGCGCCGGGCGGCGTCCGGTAGGCCGAGGGTCCGCGCCACCAGGTCCACGCCGGGCTCGCGGTGCCCGCCGAGAACGAACAGGCCGAAGCCGAGGCCGCCGGCCGCTCCGGCACCCTTGGCGTCCGCCGGCTGCCGCCGAGACGGCTCCGAGCCAAGCGTGGCGACGACGAACCCGTCGAGGATGGCGTCGACCGCAGGCTTGCGCTCGTCGGCGAGCCCCTTCTGCGGCCCGAACACGTTGGTGGCCCCGAACATCCCGAGCAACGGGCTGTCCACATCGGTGGCGGCGACCAGGTCGACGCCCGCCAATCGCCGCTGCGCGGCCCGCAGGTCGCACCGCGTCACTTTCGCGAGGCCCGCCGCCCCCTGGTCCAGCGGACCATCGGCGGTGGCGCCCAGCGCGGACAGCAGACCCGCGCCGGCGTCGTTGGTGGCGCTGCCGCCCAGGCCCACCACCAGCGTCGTCGCTCCGCTGTCGAGAGCGGCCGCGATCAGCTGGCCCACGCCGGTGGTGCTGGCGTGCTCCGGATCACGCCGGTCGTCGAGGTGGAGGCCGCAGGCCTGGGCTGACTCGAGATATGCGGTGTCGCCGATGCGCAGGATCGTGGCCGGCGACGGGGCGCCGAACGGGCCAGTCACGGTCACGGCGAGGAGGTCGCCGCCGAGAGCACCGTGCAGAGCGTCCACGAAACCCGGGCCACCGTCGGCCATCGGAATGGTGGTGAGCCTGTCACCGGGAGCGTGCCGCCCCCATCCGGTGGCGATGGCGGTGGCCGCCTGCCCCGCCGTCAGGGTGCCGGCGAACTTGTCCGGGGCGATCAGCACGCGCATGCGCCCCATCTTCGACGAGAGAATCGACAATCGAGCTGTCATGGCGACGCCAGTGTCGATTTTCTGGTCGGCGCCGGCGCGTCGGTACGGTGGCGGCGTGCTGCTTCGCCCGATGCGTGCCGACGACGTCGTCGCCGTCGAACGCCTCACCGACGAGGAGTTTCACCGGCTCGACGTCCGGACCCGGCCGGCGGACTGGCCGGCCCCGAACGGCCGGTCGCCGGCGGCCAGCGCGGCCTGGGTCGCCCGCACCGCTCACCTGCTCGCGCACGACGCCGGCGGCTGCTGGGTCGCCGAGGACGACGACGGACTCGTCGGCGCTGCGACCTCGCTGCGCCGGGAGGTCATGTGGGTGCTGTCGACGTACGCCGTGCGGGGCCGTTCCCAGGGCACCGGCGTGGGCACGAAACTCCTCGAGGCTGCGTTGGGCTACTCCCGAGGCGCGTCGCGCGGCATGATCTGCGCCTCCCACGACCCGGGGGCCTACCGGCGCTACCGGGCGGCCGGCTTCACGCTGCACCCGACGGCGTTGCTGTGGGGACCGGTCGCCCGGTCGTTGCTGCCGGTCGTCGACCATGTCCGCGACGGCAGTCCGGGCGACGTCGATCTGTGCGACTCCGTCGACCGGCAGACCCGTGGAGCCGGTCACGGAGTCGACCACGACGTGATGGCGCGGGAGCACCGGCTGGTCGTGGTGGACGACACCACCGGATCCGGCTACTGCTACGTCCGCCCGAACGGCTCGCCGTACTTGTTGGCGGCCAGCAACCGGCGTACCGCCCAGCGGCTGATGTGGGAGGCGCTGGCTGCGTCCGACCCTGAGGTGCCGATCACCGTCGGGTACGTCAGCGCCGAGCAGGACTGGGCCGTCGACGTGGCGATGGCCGCCCGTCTCGAGGTGCACAACCGGGGTTACCTGGGACTGCGCGGCCTCAAACCGCCGGCGCCCTACCTGCCGAGCACCCACCTGCTGTGACCGGTCAGCTCAGTCCGGGGGCTCCCCAGACCGGCATCCAGCGCTGCAGGTCCTTCTCGATGGGTACGTCGTCACCGATCATGCCTCGGACCTGGAGCTCGACGGCGTTGTCGCGCTTGTCCCCCGCAAGGGGCGCGAACGGATAGAACGTGCCTCGCTTGTAGAGATAGACGAGCCCCACCTGCTGGCCCTTCGGCCCCGTGAAGCCGACCAGGGAGCACAATAACGAGCTGCCGAAGCCATTGTCCTCCAGCGTGGTGTTGACCGCGTGCAGGTCGGTAACCAGGCCCTCGATGTCGTCGGGGTCGTGGCGGCACAGCAGCCAGGTGAAGCCGAAGGAGTCCTCGGAGCGCTCGACCTTGGGCCCGCCATCCGCGTCCAGCAGCGCCTCGACGTCGGTCTGCATGCTGGAGAAGGCGGTGCCCTCACTTGCGCGATAGCAGACCGAACCCGCGCCGGACGACGTGAAGCCGCCGGACGCCTGCAGCGTCAGCGCGGCCTGGGGCACCGAGAACAGCGCGTCGAGATTGGGCTTGACCGCCTTGCCACGGCCGAGCAACGAGTCCAGGAAGCTCATGTCGTCAGCCTGCCACGCCGGTGAAGCAGCGCTTCGCCGTCTCGGACCCGGGTCACATGGGCCGGCCGAGGTCGGCGGCTACCTTGGCCAGCTCGTCGAGCCGCTTCTGCAGCGACGGATGGGTCGCGATCAGGGCCGTCAGCTGTTGGCCCTTGATGGCCGGCGTGAAGAAGAACGCGTTCATGTGCGCTGCCTCCCTCAGGTCGCGGGTCGGGATCTGCCCCATGTCGCCGGTGATCTTGGTCAGCGCCGACGCCAGGGCCGACGGCTTGCCCGTGAGGTACGCCCCGCACCGGTCGGCGGAAAGCTCGCGGTAGCGCGACAGGGCCCGGGTCAGCAGGAAGCTGATCGCGTACGCCACCAGACTGACCAACCACACGACGATGAACGCCGGCGCGCCGTTGTTGTTGTTGCGGCGTCCCCCGCCGAAGTAGAGACCCCAGCGGGTGATGAAACCGGCGAGCAGCCCCATCGCGGACGCGACCGTCATGATCGCGACGTCGCGGTTGGCGACGTGCGCCAGCTCGTGGCTCAGCACGCCCTCCATCTCCTCGCTGTCGAGGCGGCGGAGGATCCCAGTGGTGACGCAGACGACTGCCTTCTCGGGGGTACGCCCGGTGGCGAACGCGTTGGGCATGTCGGTGTCGGCGATCGCGACCCGGGGCTTCGGCATGTCGGCGAGCGCGCAGAGACGGTCGATCATGCCGTGCAGCTCCGGTGCCTGCTCGGGGGTCACCTCACGGGCCCGCATCGAGGCCATCGCCAGCTTGGCGGAGAAGAACCACTGGCCCCACGCCAGCGCGACCACGACGACGATGCCGAAGGCGATGGAGCTTGAGTAGGTGATCAGCAGCGCGCCGAAGCCGAGGTAGACGACGACGAGCAGCACGCCAACTGTCCCCATCCGGGCAGTCAGCCCCCGGTCACTGCGAAACCTTGTGCGGGCCATCGGCGTCCGTCACCTCTCTTCGTACGCAAGACGAGCGACACGGCGGGATGGTTCCGCCGCGTCGTTCGCCTTGGGCGGACATCGCATCCCCCGTGCCCGGTTGCGGCCAGTCAGTCGGGCCGGTCAGTCGGGCCGGTCAGTCGGGGATGAGGCCTTCCTCCCCCAGCATCTCGACGACCTCGTCGATCGAGGCGTCGGCGTGCGGGAGGATCAGCGCGGAATCGACGATGACGTCGTCTGCCACGGTGGTCCCGCCGCGGCGGACGACCCCGAGCAGACCGTCGAGCGCGCTGCGGAACGCGACCTCGTCGCGCGCCTGCACGGCGGCCTCGACCTGCGCATCCCAGCGGTTCAGCTCGTCGTGCACGGAGTCGGCGACCTCGAACTGGCCCTCGCCCATGATCCGCACGATCATGCGGGTCCCCCTTGGTTCTGCGTCTGGTCCTGCGGCTGGGCCTGCGCCGGCTGGGAGCCCTGGGCGTCGATCTGCTTGGGTGCGCCGCCGGTGCCGAGAGCGGCCTTCATGGCGGCCAGCTCGCCGTCGACATCGGAGCCGGACGACAGCTGTTCCAGCTCACGCGAGATGTCGTCGTTGCCGCTGCTGGCAGTGACATCGTCGAGTGCGCCGGAGGCGATGAGCTCATCGACCGCCCCCGCCCGGGCCTGCATCTGGGCGGTCTTGTCCTCGGCTCGCTGGACCGCCATCCCGACGTCGCCCATCTCCTCGGAGATGCCCGACACGGCCTCGCCGATCTTGCTTTGCGCCTCGGCGGCGGTGTAGGTCGCCTTGATCGTCTCCTTCTTGGTGCGGAAGGCCTCGACCTTGGCCTGCAAGCGCTGCGACGCCGTCGTCAGCTTCTCCTCCTCGCCCTGGAGGGCGGCGTACTGCGACTGGAGGTCCGTCTGTTGCTGGGTGAGGCCGGAGCGCCGCGTCAGAGCCTCGCGGGCGAGGTCCTCGCGCCCGGCGGCGAGTGCCTGCTGCGCCTGCCCCTTCAGCTTGTCGCTCTGCTGCTGAAGGGTGTTCATCTGCAGCTCGAGGCGCTTGCGGCTCGTCGCCACGTCGGCGACCCCCCGGCGCACCTTCTGCAGGAGCTCCAGCTGCTTCTGGTAGCTGTAGTCGAGCGTCTCTCGCGGGTCCTCGGCCTTGTCGAGTGCCTTGTTGGCCTTGGCCCGGAAGATCAGGCTCATCCGGCTCATGATGCCCATGCGGTCGTGTGCCCCCTTCAGGCGGCGAACAGTGTGCCCTCACCCTACGTCGCCGGTCGCCGGCGCGGCGAGGGATCGCCCGGGTACGCTGAGGTACCACCTGACGTGACCAGGCCCCGGCCCGTGTGTCGCGCGGGATCGCCGCAAGTACCCGTGAGGCTGCCACTCGTGTTCCGACGCCGTTCCAGCAACGACGACAGTGCCATCGCCCCCGGCTCTGCAGGCGCCGACCTCCGAGCCGACGTTGAGCCCGGCACAGCGCCGAAGGGCAAGCCGACGCCGAAGCGCAAGGAGGCCGAAGCCGCGCGCAAGCAACGGGTGACGCCGCCGCGCTCTCGCAAGGAGGCCTCGCGGATCATGCGCGAGAAGCGTCGAGAGGAGCGCGGCCGGATGCAGGAGTCGATGCGCACCGGTGACGAGCGGCACCTGCCCGCGCGCGACCGGGGCAAGGTCCGCCGGTTCTGCCGCGACCTGGTCGACGCTCGGCGCAGCGTCGGGGAGTATCTCCTGCCGCTGCTGGTCGCGGTCCTCGTGCTCAGCTTCATCCGGTCCTCCGCGTCGCTGACCGCGGTCGCCGTCATCTGGACGGTCACGATCGTCTTCACGGTGCTCGACACCGGCTACCTCATCTGGCGCACCCGGAAGGAGCTTCGCAAGCGGTTCAGTCCCGAAGAGACCCGCGGTGCGGTGGCGTACACGCTGCTGCGCAGCACCCAGCTGCGCCGGTTCCGGATGCCCAAGCCCCAGGTGAAGCGCGGCCACCCGCTTTCCGAACCCCGCTGAGACTCGTCGGGCGCACCGGGCGCGCCCGGCTTAGGGTCGAGGCATGCACTTCCGCAACCTCGGCACGAGCGGTCTGAAGGTCTCCGAGATCGCCTACGGCAACTGGCTCACCCACGGCTCGCAGGTGGAGGAGGACGCCGCCAAGGCGTGCGTCCAACGAGCCCTCGACGAGGGCATCACCACCTTCGACACGGCCGACGTGTACGCCAACACGGCCGCCGAGTCGGTGCTCGGCCGGGCACTGGAAGGGGTGCGCCGGGAGTCGGTGGAGATCTTCACCAAGGTCTTCTGGCCGACCGGACCTGGCGGGCCGAACGACTCCGGACTGTCCCGCAAGCACCTGCGGGAGTCGATCGAGGGCTCGCTGCGGCGACTCAAGACCGACCATGTCGACCTCTACCAGGCACACCGGTACGACCATGAGACGCCGCTGGAGGAGACGATGGAGGCGTTCGCCGACATCGTGCACTCCGGTCAGGCGCACTACATCGGGGTGTCGGAGTGGACCGCGGACCAGATCAGGGCCGCCCATGCCCTGGCCCGCGACCTGCGGATCCCGTTCGTGTCGAGCCAGCCGCAGTACAACATGTTGTGGCGGGTCATCGAGCCCGACGTGATCCCCACCTGCCGTGAGCTCGGCATCGGGCAGGTGGTCTGGTCGCCGATCGCGGGCGGACTGCTGACCGGCAAGTACAAGCCTGGCCAAGAGCCGCCGCCAGGGTCGCGCGCTGCCGACGACAAAGGCGGCGCCGGCACCTTGGCCGACGAGCTCAGCGACGGCGAGCTGCTCGAGCGGATCTCAGGACTGGAGCCGCTGGCCAAGGAGGCCGACCTCTCGATGGCTGCGCTCGCGGTCGCTTGGGTGCTGCAGAACGACGACGTCTCGGCGGCGATCATCGGCGCGTCGCGACCCGAGCAGGTCAGCGAGAACGTCAAGGCGTCCGGGGTGCGGCTCGATCGCGACCTGATGGCTCGGATCGACGAGGTGCTCGAAGGCGCGATCGAGCGCGATCCGACGAAGACGGAGCAGATGTCGCCGCGTCGCCGCCCGATCGGCGACTGACTCCGGCCCACCGGCTCCGTGATCAGCCGGCGTGCAGGCTCATCGGTCCGTAGACCTCCCGGTCGTCCTCAAACAACCGCACCTGGTCCACCCCCGCTTCGAGCAGCTCTCGCCACCCCTCACCGATCCACGACTCGGCATCGGCCCGGTTGGGGAACGTAGGCACCCCCAGATCAGGGACGTCGACCGACTCCCCCGCCGCTGTCTCCATCCGCCACGTCCATGTCATGCCGGCGACCCTACGGGTCGGCGGCGAACGTCGCTCAGGACGCGCGTACGCCGGGCTGCACGAACGGCGGCTTGGTCACCACGAAGCTCTCCCGCCGCCCGCGCACGTCGACGCCCACCTGGGCACCGTCAGCGACGTCGGCACTGATCAGCGCCAGCGCAACACCCGTGCGCAGGGTGGGCGAGAACGTGCCAGACGTGACCTGCCCGACCGGGTCGTCGGACACCAGCACCTGCATACGAGGGCGAGCGATGCCTCGACCAGAGGCCACCAGACCGCGCAGCACCACGGCGGCGCCGTCGGCCCGCTCACGGGCCAGCGGCCGCTTGCCCCAGAACGACTCCTTCTTCCAGCCCACGGCCCACGACAACCTCGCCTGCACCGGCGTGATCTCGAGTGAGATGTCCTGACCGTGCAGGGGATAGCCCATCTCGGTGCGCAACGTGTCCCGGGCACCGAGTCCGCAGGGCAGGATGCCGAACGGCTTGCCGGACTCGAGTATCGCGTCCCACAAGGGCACCGCCGCAGCGTTCGCGACTACCAGCTCGTAGCCGCGTTCGCCGGTGTAGCCGGTGCGACACACGGTCACCGGGCTGCCGGCGTACTCCGCCTCGACGAAGCTCATGTAGTCGTGGCCCACCGGCAGGCCGATCGCGGACAGAGTGTCGTCGCTGCGGGTGCCCTGGACCGCAAGGATCGCGTAGTCGTGATGGCGGTTCGTGACCTCCACACCGTCGGGGGCGTCGGCGGCCAGGCGCCGGACCACCTCGGCGGTGTTGGCGGCGTTGGGGATCAGGAAGACGTCGTCGTCCCCGTGCAGATAGGCGATGAGGTCGTCGACCACGCCACCGGTGGGATCGTCGCAGCACAAGGTGTACTGCGCCTGGCCCGGCGCGATCTTGCGGAGGTCGTTGGCGAGACAGGCGTTGACGTAGTCCGCGGCTGCGAGGCCGCGGACCGAGGCCTTGCCGAGGTGGCTGACGTCGAAGACCCCGACGCTGGTACGCACGGCGGTGTGCTCGGCGAGGACACCGGTGTACTCCAGCGGCATCTGCCAGCCGCCGAACGCTGCCAGCTTGGCGCCGAGCTCGACATGACGTTCATGCAGCGGTGACGAGAAGAGCTCGGTTCCGCGGGCATCGTCGGCCATGGCCAGAACCTAGCGCAGCACCGACCGCCCACCAGCGCTCCGGCCCGGGCTAGCCCGGCACCAGCGGACCTTGACTCCGGGGTGAGTAGGGTGGCCGCGATCCCGCGCAGTGACCGGTCGAGGCTCAGTCGCAACCCGGCGAATGCCGGACGTCATCACTGCCACCCGAAGCCGAGGACGGACACCGACGTGACCTCTGTCAGCCTGCGTTCAGCGAGCGCGACCACCACTCGTACCGACGTGCTCGTGATCGGTGCGCACCGCAGCGGCAAGGCCGTGGTCGCCGCCGACGCAGGCAACGACATCGCCGCCGCGTTCGGGCGGAAGTTCGACACGACGCTGTCGACGCTCGGGTTCAAGGGCAAGCTGGGTGACATCGCCAAGCTGCCGAGCAGTGGGGTGGTCAGTGCGGCCCTGGTGCTGGTGGTCGGCCTCGGCGACGCCGATGACACGACGGACGACAGTCTGCGACGCGCTGCCGGCTCGGCCATGCGCGCACTCAACAACGCCGCATCCGTGGCGGTCGCGTTGCCCACCGGGTCCACCGACCAGCTGCAAGCCGTCTGCGAGGGTGTCTTGCTCGGCGGCTACCAGTTCGACAGGTACAAGTCCGAGCCCGACCGCGACCGGCCCGGCAGCGTGGTGGTGCTGACCGAGCACGCGCGGAGCAAGGGCGGCAAGCGCGCCTTGCAGGTCGCCGAGACGGTGGCGGCCGCGGTCAACCAGGCCCGGGACTGGGTCAACTCCCCGGCTCGGGACCTGACTCCCGAGGCCTTCGCCGACGCCGTGTCGTCGCGCGAGACCTCGGCGAAGGTCAAGGTCACCGTCTGGGACGAGACGAAGCTGGAGCGGGAGAGGTGTGGCGGCACCCTCGGCGTCGGCCAGGGCTCGGACAACCCGCCCCGGATGGTCCAGGTGGCATGGAAGCCCAAGAAGCCCGTGGCGCACCTTGTCCTGGTCGGCAAGGGGATCACCTTCGACTCCGGCGGCCTCAATATCAAGGCGGTGTCGGGGATGCAGACGATGAAGTGCGACATGGCCGGTGCCGCCGCGGTGCTGACCGCGGCATTCGCCATCGCCGAGCTCGACCTGCCGGTGCAGGTGACCGCTATCGCAGCGATGGCGGAGAACATGCCGGGCGGCGGTGCGACCCGTCCCGGTGACGTGCTGACCATCCGCAACGGCACCACTGTTGAGGTGCACAACACCGACGCCGAAGGGCGCCTCGTGCTGGCCGACGCGCTCTCCATCGGTCGCGAGGCGAAGCCGGACGTGATGCTGGACGTCGCCACTCTCACCGGCGCCTGCGTCGTCGGTCTGGGCGACCGGACCAGTGGGGTGATGTCGAACGACGACCGCCTCCGCGAGGCGGTGCCGGCCGCCGCCACGCGCGCGGGCGAGGTGATGTGGCCGCTGCCGATCGCGGAGGAGATGCGGGCCAAGGTCCGCTCCAGTCATGTCGCCGACATCCGGCAGCACAACCCGCAGCCCGTCGGGGGCGCGTTGTACGCCGCGGCGTTCCTCCGCGAGTTCGTGGGGGACACCCGTTGGGCCCACCTCGACATCGCCGGACCGGCGTTCAACAGCGGCGACGCGTTCGGCTACACGCCGCGCGGCGCGACCGGCGCGGCGGTGCGCACGCTGATCCGCGTCGCGCAGGAGATGTCCGACGGCTCGTTCGTCTGACTCACCGCCGCGTCGCCTCTCCCGGTGACGCTCAGGGGCCTTGCTGCTTGGCGCGGCGGTTGTAGTCGCGCATGCGTTGGGGGTAGCCGACCACCGCCGCGTCGTAGCTGGGGACGCCGCGCGAGTTGGCGAACTCGTGCGCCCAGGACGGGGACGGCACCCGGCGACGGGTCCATTCCCCGTCGACCGCGACCAGCAGCAGCGTGGTGTCGGTGACGGTGGTACGTGGCTCGACGAAACCTTCGACGCCGCGGCGCGTCGCGACGAACTGCTCGAGGTGCTCACGGTCGGCCGGGTCTGCCTGACGTACCGCGGTCGTCGGCGTCGGTCGTCGGCGCCGGCGCGTCGGCCACCACTTCATCTTCCGCTCCTCCACCACTGTGCCGTGGGACCTGGGCCGCGCCGGCGAACTAGAACCAGTGTGACGTACCCGGTGACCGGCCGAGGGCACGAAACCCCGGTAGGCACTGGTCCCGGCGCAGTGACAAGATGACGGGCGGGTGGCGAAGATCTCGTCAGCGGAGCAGAACCGGAGGGCATCGGTGGCGGACAGCGCCGGCAACAGCCTCGACGTGGTGATCCTCGGTGGCGGCAGCGGCGGCTACGCCTGCGCGCTGCGCGCCAGCCAGCTCGGGCTGACGGTGGCGCTGGTCGAGAAGGACAAGGTCGGCGGCACCTGCCTGCACCGCGGATGCATCCCCACCAAGGCGCTCCTGCACGCCGCTGAGGTGGCAGACCATGCGCGCGACGGTGCGTCGATCGGCGTCCACACGACGGTCGAGAGCATCGACATGAAGGGAGTCAACTCCTACAAGGACGGGGTCGTCGGGCGCCTCTACAAGGGCTTGCAAGGCCTGATCTCCGCCGCCAAGGTGACGGTGTTCGAGGGTGAGGGCCGCCTTGTCGGGCCTGGCACGGTCGAGGTGGCCGGTCAGCGGGTGACCGGCACGCACCTCGTGCTCGCCACCGGGTCGTACGCCCGCTCGCTGCCCGGCCTCGAGCTCGGTGGCCGGGTCCTGACCAGCGACCAGGCACTCGAACTCGACTTCGTGCCCTCCAGCGCCGTCATCATCGGCGGCTCGGTGATCGGGGTCGAGTTCGCCAGCGTGTGGCGCTCCTTCGGCGCGGACGTCACGATCGTGGAGGCACTGCCGCACCTGGTGCCGATGGAGGACGAGTCGCTGTCGAAGCAGCTCGAGCGCGCGTTCCGGCGTCGCCGGATCGACTTCAAACTCGGCACGAAGTTCCAGTCCGTCAGCCAGGACGACCATGGCGTCACGGTGACCCTCGACAGTGGCGACACCGTCCGGGCCGAGGTGTTGCTGGTCGCCGTGGGCCGCGGCCCGCGCTCGGACGGCATGGGCCTCGAGGACCAGGGAATCACCGTGGACCGGGGCTGGGTGCCCACCGACGAGCGGCTGCGTACCAATGTCCCTGACGTCTATGCGGTGGGCGACCTCGTCCCTGGTCTGCAGCTGGCCCATCGCGGATTCGCGCACGGGATCTTCGTCGCCGAGGAGATTGCCGGGCTCTCGCCCTCGCCGGTGGTCGATGCGGGCATCCCCCGCGTCACCTATTGCGATCCCGAGGTGGCCTCGGTCGGCCTGACGGAGGCGCAGGCACGCGAGCTTTTCACCGAGGTGGACGTCTATGAGTACAGCCTCGGCGGCAACGGAAGGAGCCAGATCCTGCAGACCCAGGGGTCGGTCAAGCTCGTGCGCCAGAAGGACGGGCCCATCGTCGGAGTGCACATGATCGGCTCCCGGATGGGCGAGCAGGTGGGCGAGGCCTCGTTGATCGTCAATTGGGACGCCTATCCCGAAGACGTCGCGCAGTTCATCCACGCCCATCCGACGCAGACCGAGGCGCTGGGTGAGGCGGCCCTCGCGCTGTCCGGCAAACCCCTGCACGCGCACACCTGAGAGCACCCCGGCGGACTGCGCACCTCAGACAGCACCACGGCACGACCGCAGCACAGCACGTCAGCAGTACGGCAACAGCGCAGCATCGACCAGCCGCCGAGCAAGGCGACAGACCGAGGAGACAGGGTTAACCATGGCCACCCCCGTCACACTGCCGGCGCTCGGTGAGAGCGTCACCGAAGGCACCGTCACCCGCTGGCTGAAGCAGGTCGGCGACACCGTCGCGGTCGACGAGCCGCTGCTCGAAGTCTCCACTGACAAGGTCGACACCGAGATCCCCTCCCCCGTGGCCGGGACCCTGCTCGAGATCAAGGTCGACGAGGACGAGACCGTCGAAGTCGGCGCCGAGCTCGCCGTCGTCGGTGACAAGAGCGACGGCGACCAGGGCGAGGACGACGACGACGCAGCCAGCGCAAGCAGCTCGAGTAGTTCCGAGGAGGGCGAGACGGGCTCCAACCAGCACGACGCCAAGGACGAGCAGGAGCAGGCCGAACCCGCCGCCGAGCCGGAGCCCGAGCCGTCGGGCGACGACGCGCATCCGGCGGACCAGGGCGATGCGGACTCCGCGGACGCGGCGGAGCAGCCGGCCCCCCAGGCCGACCAGAAACCGACATCGGGCGGCACGTCCGTCACCCTGCCGGCGTTGGGTGAGAGCGTCACCGAGGGCACCGTCACCCGTTGGCTGAAGCAAGTGGGCGACACCGTCGCGGTCGACGAGCCGCTGCTCGAGGTCTCCACCGACAAGGTCGACACCGAGATCCCCTCCCCCGTGGCCGGGACCCTGCTCGAGATCAAGGTCGACGAAGACGAGACCGTCGAAGTCGGCGCCGAGCTCGCCGTCGTCGGTGACAAGAGCGACGGCGGTCCGAGCGAGGGTGGCGACGGGAGCGGCTCGGACGAGTCCGAGCAGTCGGATCGGTCGGGCGCCACGGAGGCCGAGCCGAGCGGTGAGTCGAAGCCGCCGCCCGAGGAGAAGCCGGAGCCCGAGGCGAAGCCGAAGCACGAGGCGAGACCGAAGGACGAGCAGGAGTCGAAGCAGGAGCCTGCGGAGGCGCCGAAGGAGACCGTGCGTACCCAGCACGACCCGCACTCGGCGCCGCCGAAGGCGGAGATGGCCGCTGCTCCCACGCCGCCGTCGAGCGCCGCCTCGTCCGGTGGTGGCCAGGGTCGCGCCGAGGACGCCTTGTCGTACGTCACCCCTCTGGTCCGCAAGCTCGCGGCCCAGCACGACGTCGAGCTCAGCAGCCTGACCGGATCCGGTGTCGGAGGCCGGATCCGCAAGCAGGACGTCCTGGCCGCGGCCGAGGAGGCGAAGGCCGCCAGCGCTGCCGAGGCAGAGCCCGCGGCAGCCCCCGCTACCCCCGCTGCCTCCGCGCCGTCCGCGCCGGCCCCGCAGGTCTCACCGCTGCGAGGCAAGACCGAGAACCTCAGCCGGCTGCGCAAGGTGATCGCCAGCCGCATGGTGGAGTCGCTCCAGGTCTCGGCGCAGCTGACGACCGTGGTCGAGGTCGACGTCACCGTCATCGCGCGGCTGCGCAATCGAGTCAAGGCGTCGTTCGAGTCACGTGAGGGCGTCAAGCTGTCCTTCCTGCCGTTCTTCGCCAAGGCGTCGATCGACGCCCTCAAGACCTACCCCCAGGTCAACTCGTCGATCGACACCGAAGCCGGCACCGTGACGTACCACGGCTCCGAGAATCTCGGTGTCGCCGTCGATACCGAACGCGGGCTGCTGGTACCGGTGATCAAGGACGCCGGCGACCTGAACATCGCCGGGCTGGCGCGCAAGATCGCTGACGTGGCCACCCGCACGCGGGACAACAAGATCACCCCGGACGAGCTGTCCGGCGGCACGTTCACGCTGACCAACACGGGCAGCCGGGGCGCGCTGTTCGACACGCCGATCATCAACCAGCCGCAGGTCGCGATCCTGGGCACGGGCAGCGTCGTGAAGCGGGCCGTCGTGATCGACGACCCGAACCTCGGCGAGACCATCGCGGTCCGGAACATGGTCTACCTCGCCCTCACCTACGACCACCGGATCGTCGACGGTGCCGACGCCGCGAGGTTCCTGACCGCGGTGAAGGAACGCCTCGAGGAAGGGAAGTTCGAGGCGGAGCTCGGCGTCTGAGCCTGCGCGGCACGCCGATCCATCGCACGATGGATCCATGAAGATCGCCGTCGCCGGAGCGTCCGGCTTCCTGGGTACGGCGCTGGTCGCCGAGCTCGCCAGACGTCGGCACCACGTCGTACGCCTCGTCCGACGACCGCCCGGAACCGAGGGCGAGTCGTCGTGGGATCCGTACCAAGGCTCGGTCGACCTGCACCTGATCGGCGCCTGCGACGCGGTGCTCAACCTGGCGGGCGCCAGCCTGGCCCACTGGCCCTGGACGGCCGACTACCGCGAGCAGATCGTCTCGTCCCGGGTCGCCACGACTCGCACGCTGGCCGACGCGATCCTCAAGACCGGGGGCGAACCCGCCTACGTCGTCGGGTCGGCGATGGCGCGCTATGGCGAGGACCGCGGCGCCGAGATCCTGACCGAGGAGTCGACCGACGGCGCCGGGTTCCTTCCCGACGTGGTGAGAGCCTGGGAGGCCGCGGCCGAGCCGGCGCGGGCCGCCGGCGCCCGAGTGTGCCACGTCCGTTCCAGTGTCGTGCTGGACAAGAGGTCCGGGGCGCTGAAGCTGATGCGGTTGCCGTTCTCGCTCGGCGTCGGCGGCCGGCTGGGGTCGGGGGCGCAGTACTTCTCGAGCATCACGCTGCACGACTGGGTACGCGGCGTTCTGCACCTGCTGGAGAACGGCGAGTCGCAGGGCGCCTACAACTTCTCGTCACCGCACCCGGTCACGAATGCGGAGTTCACCAAGGCGCTCGGCGCCGCGCTGCACCGGCCGACCGTGCTTCCGGTGCCCGGCTTCGCCCTGCGCAGCGTCCTCGGGGACCTCTCGAACCAGCTGCTCGGCTCGCTGCGGATCCAGCCGGCCCGCCTGCTCGCCGAAGGTTTCGCCTTCGACCAGCCGGACATCGAGAGCTCGCTCGCAGCCGCGCTTGCCTGATCGAGCTCACCCGGCCAGTCGTCGAGCGCCAGCGATCCGCCACCCGGCTCGCGTGTGCCGCAGCACCACGATCCGCGCGGTCGGGCGATCCCGCGGCAGCGCCACCACCGAGCCAGACCGCAGGCGTACGGACGCGTCCGTCAGTCGATCCACCACCCACAGGCGGACCTGCCACACCAGCCCCTGCCGGTGCTTGACGCCGAGCAGCCGCACGGCCAGGACCCGCAACCGCGCATTGACCAGGGCCAGCCCCCGCCGCCGCAAAGCCACCAGCAGGGCCCGGTCGCGCTCGAGCACCGCGGAGCCAGTGACGTACACGGACGCCAGCCGGCCGCGCTCACCCGTGCGCAGTGCCGCATCTCGTCCGCGGTCCAGCCGACGCAGGACCGGCGACCATCGGTCGGAGGTGACCGCCGCGGCGGATGCGTGGTGGGAGCCGTGCGGTGTGCGCGCGCCGTCCTCACTCGCGCCGATCCCGCGACCCAGCACCAGCGTTGACGCGACCGCGCACCCCGCGACGGCGGCGGCCAGCACCAAGCGCCAAGGCACCAGGGACGACCGCGTGGTACGACGTGCCGTGTGTCCACCCATGTAGTCAGCATGGGTCCGTGGTCTGGTAGGTAGGGAGTTGTCCACAGCCCGGATCCGGAGGACGGCGGGACAGGCGTCCCGCGGCGCGGGCTACCGTGGGGACGTGCCGGACATCGACGTCGCCCCGTCTCGCGCCGCCCTCGAGCTGCGTCGGGTCGGTCTCGGCACCGAGCTGATCGACTACCAGCGAGCGTGGGACGACCAGCGCCGGCTGCACGCCGCCCGGGCCGAGGACGAGATCGACGACGTCGTGCTGCTGCTCGAGCACCCGCCGGTGTTCACGGCTGGCAAGCGAACCGAACCGCACGAGCGGCCGGTGGACGGAACGCCGGTCATCGACGTCGACCGCGGCGGCAAGATCACCTTCCACGGGCCTGGGCAGCTCGTCGGCTACCCCATCGTCAAGCTGCCGTCGCATGTGTACGTCGTGGACTACGTGCGCCGCATGGAGGAGGCCCTGATCCGTACCTGCACCGACCTCGGCGTGGCGACCGGGCGCGTCGCTGGACGGTCGGGCGTTTGGATCGCCGCCGACGAACGCGGTCCGGAGCGCAAGGTGGCCGCGCTCGGGGTCCGGGTATCAAGACATGTGACGATGCACGGCTTCGCGATCAACTGTGACGTCGACCTGGACTGGTTCGCCACCATCGTGCCCTGCGGCATCGCCGACGCCGGAGTGACGTCCTTGTCCGCCGAGCTGGACCGCCCGGTGTCGGTCCTCGAGGTCGCGGACAAGGCCGCCCCGCACCTGGCCGAGCTGTTCTCATGGCACCCCTACGACCGCGCTCCCGACCTCTCCCACGTCGACACCACCGCTGCCGTGCACGTCAGCCGGCCGCGTAGGCTGGCAGGGTGACGATCGCCCCCGAAGGACGCAAGATGTTGCGCCTGGAAGTCCGCAACTCTGCGACGCCCATCGAGAAGAAGCCGTCCTGGATCAAGACACGGGCCACGATGGGTCCGCAGTACCGCGAGCTGCAGTCGTTGGTGAAGAGCGAGGGCCTGCACACGGTCTGCCAGGAGGCCGGCTGCCCCAACATCTTCGAGTGCTGGGAGGACCGCGAGGCGACGTTCCTCATCGGCGGAGAGCAGTGCACCCGGCGGTGCGACTTCTGCCAGATCGACACCGGCAAGCCCGACGACCTCGACCGCGACGAGCCTCGCCGCGTTGCCGAGAGCGTCCAGAGCATGGGTCTGCGCTACTCCACGATCACCGGCGTCGCTCGTGACGACCTATCGGACGGCGGGGCCTGGCTGTACGCCGAGACGGTGCGGCAGATCCACGCGCTCAACCCCGGCACCGGGGTCGAGCTGCTGATTCCCGACTTCAACGCGATCCCCGAGCAGCTGGCCGAGGTGTTCGGGTCCGAGCCCGAGGTGCTCGCCCACAACGTCGAGACGGTGCCGCGGATCTTCAAACGGATCCGGCCGGCGTTCCGGTACGACCGCTCGCTCGAGGTGATCACCCGTGCCCGCGAGGCCGGCCTGGTGACCAAGTCCAACCTGATCCTCGGCATGGGCGAGGAGCCCGCGGAGGTCAGCGCCGCGCTGCGCGACCTGCATCGCGCCGGCTGCGACCTGGTGACGATCACGCAGTATCTCCGACCGTCGGTGCGGCACCACCCGGTCGACCGCTGGGTGCACCCCGACGAGTTCGTCGCGTTCGCGGCCGAGGCCGAGGAGATCGGCTTCGCCGGCGTCATGTCGGGACCGCTGGTCCGTTCGTCGTACCGCGCCGGTCGTCTCTATCGGCAGGCGCTGAACCGCCGTGCCGCAGAGAACGACGCCGTCAGCGCGTAGGCTGAGCGTCCGCACCGAACACGACCGAGGGCTCCCGCATGTCGACACCCGCAGCACCCCCCAAGGGCCGCATCCGACAGATCGCCGCGGCCTACCGCAGCACCAAGGCGCAGGACCCGAGGATCGGGCTGATCCTGCTCGCCTGGTTTGTCGTCGTGGGCGGCGTCGTCGCCGGTGTCGTCGCGTGGCTGGTCAACCCGGTGCTGGCCATCGTCCTAGGTGTCATGACCGGGCTGCTGGCCGTGCTGATCGTCTTCGGCCGGCGTGCGGAGCGGGCGGCCTATGCGGCGGTCGAGGGCCAGGTCGGCGCGGCCGCCGGTGCGCTGCAGATGCTCAAGCGCGGGTGGGCCCTGAAGCCGGCGATCTCGTTCACCAAGAGCCAGGACGTCGTGCACCGAGTCGTCGGTCAGCCGGGGATCATCCTGGTCGGTGAGGGCAACCCGACCCGGGTCCGCAACCTGCTGGCGGTGGAGAAGAGGAAGCACGCCCGGGTTGCCGGGGAGGTCACGATCTATGACATCTGCGTCGGCGAGGAGGAGGGCATGGTTCCGGTCCCCAAGCTGGTACGCCACGTCCGCAAGCTGCCGCGCAACATCCGTCCGGCCGAGATGACCGAGCTGTTGCAACGCCTGAAGGCCCTGGATGCGATGCGTCCGCAGGCGCCCTTGCCCAAGGGCCCGGTGCCGACGTCGATGAAAGGCACCCGAAAGCTGATGCAGGGACGCTGACCGGCCCCGGCCGGTAGCCTCTGCGCCATGACACAGACGCCCGGATCCGCCCCGGCCAACTGGTATCCCGACCCGGGAGGCCAGCACGAGTACCGCTACTTCGACGGCACGACGTGGACCGACTACGTGTCGTCGCACGGACGCCAGAGCGTGGCATCGCTGCCAACCCAGGGCGGCGCGATCCCGACGGTGAACCGGTCGGCGGACAAGATCCAGCGCGACGTGACCAAGGCAGGTGGCGGCTACAGCCCCGGCGGAGGCTCGCTGTTCACCGAGTCGGTCCTGGTGGTGAACCAGAAGGCCAAGCTGATCGAGGTCAACAACGAGTACGCCGTGTTCGACCAGAACGGCAACCAGATCGGCGCCGTACGTGAGGTCGGCCAGAGCGCCGCCAAGAAGGCGATCAGGGTGCTCACCTCGTGGGACCAGTTCCTCACCCACAAGCTGCAGGTCGTCGACATGAACGGCCAGGTGGTCCTGCAGCTAACCAGACCGGCCAAGGTGATGAAGTCGCGAGTCGTGGTCCAGGACGCAAACGGCAGCGAGATCGGCTCGATCGTGCAGCAGAACGCGATCGGCAAGATCCGGTTCGGCCTGGAGTCACCGCAGGGAAAGGTCGGCGAGATCCGGGCTGAGAACTGGCGGGCCTGGAACTTCGCGATCAACGACGGCCATGGCAGCGAGGTCGCCCGGATCACCAAGACGTGGGAAGGGTTGGCGAAGACGATGTTCACCACGGCCGACAACTACGTCGTACACATCCATCAGTCGTTGTCCGAGCCGCTGCGGAGCCTCGTCGTCGCCTCCGCGTTGAGCGTCGACACGGCTCTCAAGCAGGACAGCCGCGGCTTCGGGTGAGCCGGAGAGAGGAGTCGGCATGAACGATCCGGCATGGGACTTCTCGGGACTCAAGGCGCTGTACTTCAACTGCACACTCAAACGCTCCCCTGAGGTGTCGAACACCCAGGGTCTCGTCGACGCCAGCGCAGCTGTGATGCGCAAGCACGGCGTCCAGGTCGACGTGATCCGGGCCGTGGACCGCGACATCGCCACCGGGGTCTATCCGGACATGACCCAGCACGGCTGGGACACCGACGAGTGGCCGGACATCTACGACACGGTGAAGGCTGCACACATCCTGGTGGTCGCCGGACCGATCTGGTTGGGCGACAACTCCAGTGTCACCAAGCGGGTGATCGAGCGGTTGTACGCCTGCTCCAGCGAGCTCAACGACGCGGGGCAGTACGCGTACTACGGCAAGGTCGGTGGGGCGCTCATCACCGGCAACGAGGACGGGCTCAAGCACTGCGCGATGAACGTGCTCTACAGCCTTCAGCACCTCGGCTGCACGGTCCCGCCGCAGGCGGATGCCGGCTGGATCGGCGAGGCCGGGCCAGGCCCGTCGTACCTCGATCCGGGATCCGGTGGCCCGGAGAACGACTTCACCAATCGCAACACCGCGTTCATGACGTGGAACCTGATGCACCTCGCGGCGATGCTCAACGTGGCCGGTGGAATCCCGGCGTACGGCAACCAGCGCACCGAGTGGGATGCCGGTGCCCGGTTCGACTACGCCAACCCCGAGTACCGCTGACCCCTGGGCGTTGCGAGAGCTGGACCGACGTGCCTGCGGAACGGATGCAGTCGGCCCAGCTCACGAACGGTTAGCCAGCGGTCACCCTTCAGGGGTGGCTCGTGCGGTTGACCAATCGGTGGGGACGGCACCGAGACGGCACCGAGGGATCGGTCCGTCCAGTGCGACGTTTCACGAGACCGGCGTCATGAAGCACGGCCTGTACATGACCGCTGGGCTTGTCGGTTGCAACAGCGACGAGCCGCCGGGCTCGCTGATGTGATTCGCCGACGCGGGGCCTGAAGCTCCGACCAGGACCATCGTGGCAATGACCACGATGCCGGACAGCACAGATGCTCGGGCCTTCTTTGAAGCGGTGTTGGTTACGACGTTCATGTCGAGTTCCTGTCTTGAGATCTTGGTTCGCGATCTGCGAACCGTCACTCCTGACGGTGCTCGTAAGACATCGAGTTGGCGTCCAGCGTAATCCCTATCTTGAGTCCAGGATTCTTACGTCGTACGGCTGTGCCGGGGGGGCATCATCGTCATATGCCGGTGCGACGCCGCTCGCCGCTTCGCCACCTGAAGGACACCGTCCGTCCCATCGGTGCGGTTGGAAGGGCCTGGACCGCGCAGGTCGACGCCGAACTGAGCCGAATCGAAGGCCACCCCGATCAGCCAGCTGTGGCGCAGCGCGGTGGACGCGTGGGCGGTCACCGGACAGGTGCATGACCGGGCTTGGACTCTGGTCCGGCTGGCCGAGTGCCAGATCGCCGCCAGTGACCGGGCCTCGGCTGCCGAGTCTCTGCTCGAGGCCCGGCAGATCGGGCTCTACCTTCGAGCGATCCCGCTGCTGCACGCGGTGGCCGACGTCACGCGGAGGGGCCGGCTGCCCGATCCCGACAGCGGCGGACGTGCGGAACCTCGACGTGAGGAACGGCACGGACTCACCGTCCGGGAGGTCGAGGCACTCCATCTCATCGCGGATGGACGCACCAACGACCAGATCGCTGCCCAGTTGTTCATCTCACCAAAGACGGCGAGCGTCCACGTCTCCCACATCCTCACCAAGCTCGACGTGACGAGCCGGTCCGCAGCGACCACCGCGGCTCACCACCTCCATCTACTCGACGACAACCCATAGGCATGAGTCGGCCCGTTCGGCAGCACAGGCGAGCGATCCGTCCGAGCCTCCCCGGGGCGGCACGCGCGTTTGGCGCGAATCGGTGAACCCGCCGCCGGCGAATCAGCCACATCGCGCCAAGCGCGCTCCGCGGGATCAGTTCGCGGTCGCGAGGCGGACCAACGCGACTCTCGCCAAGCCCGCCCACTGTGAGTCCGAGAGGCTTCCGTTGCCGTGCGTACGCAGGGTCAGTACCTCGACTGCGCGGCCGGACCGAGCCACCACGAGCAGCTCCCACTGCGTGGCACCGCGGACCTTCCCGAGCGTGGTCCAGCCGAAGACGTGGGCCGTCCCCGAGGCGGCGTGCACGGCGAACCCGTTGTGGGCCACGAGTCGGAACCCGGTCCGCTGCTGATGGGTCGCGACGCAGGCCCGTACCTCGTGGTTCAGCTGCGTCGTCAGGGCGTCGGCGGAGGCGGTCTCACCGGTCAAGGTGATGTGCGAGGCCACCGATGTCGCGCCGAACCGGTGCCTCACCAGCAGCTGCTCGTCCCCGGCGGACTCGGACGGCGCGCAGCCGTTCCACGTCAACACCGGTGGGAGCGTTGCGGCGGGGTGCCACACCGCACGGCCGAACGCGCCTCCCAGAGACATGTTCAGGTCGCCGGAGGTTACGAAGGCCGAGGCCGGCACGGGGCCTGCGACGCTGGGCGCCTTCCCCGGTGCCGAGGGCCACAGCAGGACGACGCCCGCAAGCACGCAGCCCACGGCGGCCACGACGCCCCACCGCTGGGTACGCCTCTGGCGCCGCCGCCGGATCAGTGCGGTCAGCGGCGGCGGGCTCACCTGGCCCATGACGTCGCGGCGCAGCTGGGCGAACATCTCGTCGGCTCGGTCCGGGGACAGCGTCGGCTCAGGCATGACGAACCTGCGGTCCGCGCACGACATCGATCCAGCGGGCGACCCTGAGCGCGAAGCGCCCGGCCCGACCGCGATCCGGGCCCGAGGCTCCCCGACCGCGATCCGGACCCGAGGCTCCCCGACCGCGATCCGGACCCGAGGCTCCGAGACTTTCAGCGCGATCCAGGTCGGAGGCTCCCCGACGCTCAGCGCGATCCAGATCCGAGGCTCCCGGGTGTCCGGCGCGCGCCCGGCCACGGCCCTCGGTCGGATCGGGTGCCGGATCGGGCTTCGCACCGTCGCCGCGGTCGGGATCGTCGGCCAGCAGGACCGCGAGGGCCCGCCGGCCGCGTGACAGCCGAGCCTTGATGGTCCCCTCGGCCACTTTCTCGATGACGGCTATCTGCGCAATCGGCATCCCGCTCAGGTGGTGCAGCACCAACGCGCGCCGCTGCTCCAGCGACACCTGCCGAAGGGCGTGGACCAGCGCGACCGACTCGGGGCCAGGACCGAGATCGGGTTCCGGCGCACCGAGCCTGAGCAGCCCCTGGGCCGCCGTCCGTGCGCGGCGCCACCGGCTCAGCGCGAGATTGTGCGCGACCCGGATCACCCACGCCGTGGGCTCGTCGTACCTGCTGATCGAGTCCCAGCGCTGCCATGCCTTGAGGAACGCCTCTTGGGCAATCTCCTGGGCGTCGGCAAGGTTGCCGCTGATGCCGTAGACGTGCGCGACGACGCGTCCGTACGTGGCGTCGTACAGATCAGCGAAGTCGTCATGGGCTGTGCTCGCGGCCATCTGCCACCTTCTCCCCTGCAGCAACGGTGTCACCAAGGGACACGCGCCGGCGTCGGCTCCGGTTGCGCCGGTCACGCCACCAGTGCGACCGAGTCGGCAGCGAGGTCGTGGAGGCCACGCCCGTCGGCGTTCCAGATCATCGCCGGGACGGCCAGGCAGAGCAGTGCGGAGCGGATCGCCGCTCGGGGCAGCCCCAGCCTTGCACCACTGAGGCGTACCACCACGACGCGCGTCACCCGCTGACCGATGGAGTAGCCCAAGGTGCCGTCGAGCAGCGTCCGCTCGACGAAGAGCACCGCGATCGGGAGCAGGGTCGCGGCGCCGGTTCGATCCCAGCCGAAGGCTCGGAGCAGGGCGCTCGCGATCAGGCTGCACAGCAGCCAGTCGATCAGCAGGGCGAGGAGGCGGCGTCCCAGCGATGCCACGGATCCGGGACCGCGCTCCGGACGACCCAACGCCTCGCCCCGATAGCTCACGGACTGCTCGGTCACCCACGCAGGCTATCCGCCGGAACGCCGCGCTCGCCCCGCGGGCGACGCTCGCGGCCGACTGACCGCAGTGGAATGCTGGCCGCCGAGGATCCGTAACATCGTCGAAACAACCGTGACATTGATGCGTCACGGCCGCCGCCTACGTTCAGTCACAGTGCCCCACCACGCTGCACTCACCACGGTGCACTCACTACAGCGCAACACCCACCAAGCATCAGCCAGCAGTACGACGCAGCACCCAACCCGCTGCCCAGGCCGGTTGCCGGCCAAGGAGGATCGATGTTCGGAAACGCCGACGAGCTGCTCAAGTACGTGACCGACGAGGATGTCGAGTTCGTCGACGTCCGGTTCTGCGACCTGCCCGGGGTGATGCAGCACTTCACGGTGCCGGTCTCGTCGTTCGGCCAAGAGGTCTTCGAAGACGGGCTGATGTTCGACGGGTCGTCAATCCGGGGGTTCCAGGCGATCCACGAGTCGGACATGGCTCTGTTCCCCGACACGACCACGGCGTACCTCGACCCGTTCCGCCGCGACAAGACGTTGGTGGTCAACTTCTTCATCCACGACCCGCTCACGGGGGAGGCCTACTCGCGCGACCCGCGCAACATCGCCCGCAAGGCCCAGGCGTACCTCAAGAGCACGGGGATCGGTGACACCGCCTACTTCGCCCCGGAGGCCGAGTTCTACGTCTTCGACGATGTGCGGTTCGAGACGAAGCAGAACACCGGCTACTACTCGATCGACTCGATCGCCGGCGCCTGGAACACCGGGCGCGAGGAGGAGTCGGGCAACAAGGGCTACAAGGTCCGCTACAAGGGTGGCTACTTCCCCGTTCCGCCGGTCGACCATTTCGCCGACCTGCGCGCCGAGATGTCCAAGGCGCTGGAGACCGCCGGTTTGATCGTCGAGCGCCAGCACCACGAGGTCGGCACCGCCGGGCAGGCGGAGATCAACTTTCGGTTCGACGAGCTGCTGGTCAGCGCCGACAACGTGATGAAGTTCAAGTACCTCGTCAAGAACGTCGCGTGGGCCAACGGCAAGACGGCAACGTTCATGCCCAAGCCGATCTTCGGTGACAACGGCTCCGGCATGCACTGCCACCAGTCGGTCTGGGCCGACGGCGAGCCGCGGTTCTACGACGAGGCGGGGTACGCCGGTCTGTCCGACATGGCGCGGCACTACATCGGCGGCATCCTTGCGCACGCCTCGTCACTGCTGGCGTTCACGAACCCCACGGTGAACTCCTACCACCGTCTCGTGCCCGGGTTCGAGGCGCCGGTGAACCTCGTCTACAGCCAGCGGAACCGCTCGGCCTGCATCCGGATCCCGATCACCGGGTCGAACCCGAAGGCCAAGCGGATCGAGTTCCGCTGCCCCGACCCGTCGGCCAACCCGTACCTCGCGTTCTCCGCGATGCTGCTCGCCGGCATCGACGGCATCAAGAACAAGATCGAGCCGCCACAGCCCATCGACAAGGACTTGTACGAGCTGCCGCCCGACGAGCACGCAGAGGTCGCCACCGTGCCCGCGTCGCTCGGCGCCGTGATGGACTCGTTGGAGACGGACCATGAGTTCCTGCTCGCCGGCGATGTGTTCACCCCCGACCTGATCGAGACGTGGATCGACTTCAAGCGGACCCAGGAGATCCTGCCGATCTCGCTCCGCCCCAGCCCGCACGAGTTCGAGCTCTACTACGACATCTAAGCCTCACGACCTAGCGAATCGGCCTCTGACCTGCGGAAACGAACAATCAGGGGTCGGTTCGTGTGGCTCTAGTCCGCAAACAGTCCGCAAGACGTTCGTTGCGGACCAACGACGGCACGCGACAACCGGCTCCGCTCCACAGTCAGCGCCATCGCCTAGACTGGAGTCATGTCCGAGATCCGCGACGAGCTTCACCACCTGATCGACTCCCTCCCCGAGGACGAGGTCGAGAAGGTGCTGACGGACATCCGCAAGCGCGCGGATCTGCACGTCGTGCCCTCTGAGAAGGCGTTCGCCTGGGTCGGCTCGTTTAGCGGTCCGTCCGACCTCTCCACCAACCCCAAGTACCTTGAGGGCTTCGGGCGCGACTGACCGGTGATTCTGTACGACACCGGCGCAATCGTCGCGGCAGCCAATACCAACGACAAGCATCACCACGCCTGCGTCACCCTGCTGACCGGTCTGCGCTTGGCGAAGCGTCGGCTGCTCGTGCCTGCCACGGTCGTCGCCGAGGCGGGGTACATGATCCGCAAGCATTCGCCACGCTCCGAGGTCGAGTTCATCCGCAGCCTCTCCAATGGCGACTTCGAGCCCGTCGATGTCACCGTCGCCGACTACGCGCGTATGACCGAGCTGGCCGAGACCTACATCGAGAGGCCGATGGGCGTCACCGACGCCTCCGTCATCGCCGTCGCGGAACGACTCGGCATCACCGAGATTGCCTGCACGGACCGAACCGACTTCCGCATGGTGCACCCGAAGCACGTCGCGGCGTTCACTCTCCTGCCCGAAGGAATCGCTTAGCGCGAGCCTGGCTCGACCGCCGCTTGTTCCTCTACCCTTGCCTGCATGACCGCGTCGATGGCGGTGCGGGTGGACTCGTCGGAGTCGGGCCACAGGTGGGCGTAGGTGTCGAGCGTGGTCTTCGCACTCGCGTGCCGGAGGCGTGCTTGCACGACCTTCACGTCCGCGCCGCTGGCGATGAGCATGCTGGCCAGGTAGTGGCGCAGGTCGTGGAAGCGGAAGTCGGGCGGCAGCCCGGGCACCTTCTCCCTCGCGGAGCGGACTGCACGTTGCAGCGTCCAAGGAGCGAGCTGGTCGCCCCACTCGTTGACGAGCACGAACCCTTCGGCCGACCACTGGGCGACATGAGCCGACAGTGCCAGCGCGAGGCTCGGCGGGATCGGCAACGCCGCCCTGGACGCCTCTGTCTTCAACGGCAGTGCTGGGTGTTGCACGGCCGGGTTGATCACGCCGCGCATGAAGTCGATGTCACTCACTCGCAACCCGCAGACCTCGGCGTCGCGCAGTCCTGCGAACGCTCCGAGCAGAACCGCTGCACGCAGGCGCTCGGGCATTGTGTCGTGCAACGCCCACACCTGCTCGGTGGTGCAGACGTAGGGCCGCTGCTTGCCCGCTGGCGGGGAGGTCCGGCGCGAGCAGGGCGACCGGGCTACGAGGCCGTCGTGGACGGCGTCGGCGAAGATCTGCGCCAGCCTTGCGTGCAGGGCATAGACATAGGAGTCCTCCAGCCCCTCGGCAGCGAGTTGGACACACCACGCCCGAACGTGCGACGGCCGGACCGAGCCGAGCAACATCGACCCGAAACCGTCTTTGATCCGCTTGATGTGAGTCTCGGCCTGCCGGACCGTCGAGGCGCGGTTTCCGCGATACCCCTCCAGCCAGGTGTCGCACCACTCCCCGATCGTGAGTCGGGCCAGACGGGGCGCGACGTGGGTGCCGGTGAGCAGCCGAGAGGTCTGCTCGTCGATCCACTGCTGAGCGTCGATCTTGCGCTCGAAGTGGCGGGCGTGCTCGTCGCCCGCGTCGTCGCGGTAGCGCGCCCGCCACTTCCCGTTCGGTCGCTTGGCGATATTTCCGGCCATGACGGTCTCCTTCCGGCGCTTCTATCCTTCCTCGGCCCACCGACACTGGCCACGCCTCATCGACCGTCCCGTGGACGGTTGGTCTGTTCGGTGAGCCAGAGGATCAGGTCGGCGCGCCAGTAGCGGACGTGGCGACCAATCTTGAAGGACTTGGGTCCGCTGCCAAGGTGGCGCCAGTAGCGCAGGGTGCCTTCGGGAACGCGGAGGAATCGGCAAGCTTCTTCGACGCTGAGCATCTCGTCGCCCGGGCTGTAGTCGTGCTGCTGGTGGGTCTGTGCGGTCATGGCGGGTTCCTTCCGGAGGGGTGTGAGTGGTGCCGGTCAGCATGGGTCGTCAGGTACGCCGTCTTCGTGGCTGGCACCGGGGAGAGTTGAGGGGGGAACCTGCGTTTGTGCTGGTCAGCAGGTTCCCCCCGAAAGTCTTCGGCGGGGAGTTGACGTGCCCCAGGGCCGGGCTGTCGCGAAGCCGATGGGCCAGGTACGCCGCGGCGGCGTGACCGAGTCGACCGGGCATGGTGACTACCGACCGCTCGGTGGCGTGAGTGGCTGCAACCGGGTGGGCGTGGAACATGGCGGGATTGTGCGATGGCAGCGTTACCGGATTCGTTCCCCCTGGCGGTTGGAACCTTGGGGCAACGTCAGGGCCGCTGGCGCGTTTGTGCAGGTCAACGCAACGTTCCCCGAAAGTTGAAGAAGTTCGGTTCAGAAGCCGATTCCAGGACTTTCGGCAGGTGCAGAAGGCCGAGAGATCTCGTGTGGAAGGCCGCGTCCGGGACGCCGCGGCAACCCCACGGCTACGGGCGTCTCGGTGGGAACGGCGGGGCCGTAGCGGTCGACGTCCTCGATGACGCGGCCGCGGGCGTGGGCGGGCCCGAGGTCGGCGCGGTCTCGGGCGAAGGCGGCGACCCATTGGCTGCGGGCCTCGTCGACGTCAGCGGCGACCAGATGTGCGGTGTTGGCCTCCCGGCCGCGGGTCATCGCGACGTACGCGGTTGCGGCTCCGGTGGTCTCGCCGAGGGCGAAGTGCACAGCCCGAACGGTTTCGCCCTGGGTGCCGTGGACGGTGCTGGCGTAGGCGAGCTCCACATACGTGCTGACGTAGTCGGGCGGGATCTCGCGGTCCCGCCCCCGACCATGCAGGACCAGCGAGCCGTCGTCGTGGATTCTGGTGACTGTCCAGGCCTGCCGGTTGGCCACTGCGATGTCGGGGTCGTTGCGGCGGGTCGCCACCCGGTCTCCGAGCCCCAGCACCTCACCGCAATCGGTGGTGATCGACAGCCCATTGCCGGTCGCTCGCGTCTGGTGCTGGTCGCGGATGGCGGCGTTGAGGCCGGCGACCTGCTCGCGGGTGTCGGCGATGACCAGGTCACCGGTCGCGCCGGCAAGCGCGAGGGCGGCGGTTCGTTCGACATCGCTGGGGTGGATCACGATCCGGCCCTGGGCGCGCAGGGCGTCGAACACGGCGGCGGTGTTGGTGCCGGTGCGCATCAGCAGGCTCAACCGCGCGTAGTCGGGGTCATCGAACCGGTGCACCTTCTCCAGCGTGACGACAGCGGTGGGGTGAGCCCAAGCGTGAGCCTGGTCGAGGACGCCACCGCGGCCGACTGCGGGGAGCTGATGGCGGTCTCCGACGAAAGCAATCCGGGCGCCGGACTCGTCGGCGACGCTCAGCAACGCAGCGGCGGTGTCCTGGTCCAGCATCCCAGCCTCGTCAATGAGCAGTAGGTCCCCAGGGTGCAGTCGCGCTCCCGGGCACGGTGTCGGTTGGGGCTCGCGGCCCCAGCGGCCGTCGGCGTCCCATCGCCAGCCGTGTTGGTGGATCAGCCAAGCCGCGGACCGGCCCTCGGCGCCAGTCTCGGCCGCGGCAACCTGCGCCGCCTTCAACGTCGGGGTCACCACGATCAGGCGGTCCCCGCGACGTCCAAGCATCTGCTGGGTGGCGCGTAGTGCGGTGGTCTTCCCGGCGCCCGCGGCACCCTCGACTACCACCAACGCACCGTCACCTGCGAGGGCACCGACCACGGCTGCCAGGACCGGGTCGACCCGGTCGATCCCGCGGGCGCCGAGGCGAGCCGGATGGGTGGGCTCGTGGCCGCGCCGAGCGAGGCGGCGAATCAGGTCGGCCTCGACGTCGAGAACCCGCTGCGAGGTCAGGTTCCGGATGTGTTCGGGCACCTCGGGATCGCTGACCAGGCGGGTGCACCGGGTGATCGCGCGGGCGGTGACGTCCTCGGCGAGCTCGGTGCGGACGATGGAGGTGGTGATGAGGTTGGCCTGGGCGAGCAGGACCTCGACCCGTCCCCGGATCTCTGCGGCATTCCAGGCCGACTTCTTCGCCCCGAGCTCACTGATCACCAGTGCCGCGGCGGCGTCGCGGTCGATCCACCCCGGCCGCGTGCAGGTCAGGGGCACGGGGTCGGTCGGGTCGCGGTAGCCGAGCTCACGCAGCTCTGCATTCCAGCGGTCCACGAGCTCGCGGCCATCGGTGGGGACGACCTTGTCCGGCCGTGCTTGCGCCCACGCCCGCCGGTCCCATGCCTCCCGCAACCGCGGGCCGGGCTCCTCACCGGGGTGCTCAGCCCGCCAGCCGGCCTCGTAGCGGTCGACGTTGCGGCGGATCTGCGCGGCCCGAGCGCTGAACGCGCCGGCGTACGGCGCCAGTTCGCGCAGCTCCCCGGTCTCGGGGTCCATCGTGTAGCCGTGAGCGGCCAGCACAGCACGAAACACGGGGTCGGTGGCGACCGCGGCGTGCCCGATCCCATTGATCGCCTCGATGCTGTCGCGGACACCGACCGAATGGATGCCCCGCCACGCACCGGCCGCCCAGACGCGGGCGTTGATCTGCAGATGCAAGTGCCGGTGCGGGTCCCCGGCGCGGGAGGTGTAGTGCCGGATCACCGCTGCCTCGATGTTCTCGACCGGTACCTGCACCTGGCGCCCGCGGGGCCCCACCCGGGTGGTGGCGTGCCCGGCGACCCAGCCGAGGATCTCGGCGGCGGCCTTGTCCTGCGCTTCGTCCAGTGCGGCCGAGATCTCCGGATGAAGCGCAGCAGCCAGCGACCACGTCTTCGGCCCGTTGACCACCACCTCGACGAACCGCAACGCGTTCGCATCCTCACGGACCCGACCCTTCTTCACGCCGGTCTCGATGTCGATCCCGGCGACCCACCGCTCGTAGGTCTCTCCGGTCATCGAACCCGCCTGCTCGACGTCGTTCGGGGTCGCGGTCAGCCGGGCAGCGACCCCGGTGCCCTCGGCCAGGTAGTAGTCATCAGCCCTGGAGCGATCGCGCTCGACGTAGGCACGGGCGGCCTTCGCTGCCCCGCGGTAGAACTTCACCCCGCCATGCACACCGACCACCTCCGACCCGGTCCCCACGGCGTCCGTCGACAATCAACGAACCCCTAGAAACGCCGCGTGGGCCGCCCGAAACCGGGCGACCCATCTACGAACCTTCGTAGCATGCGTGCCGACGGACTAGAAGGGGCGGAGGGAGCAGGAAGGCAGGTATCTGGGGAGGATTGTGGGGACCGCAGATAGTCAACAGGGATCAATGATCGGGGAGGTCGGTCGGGGAGGATGACGGGGTCGGAAGCGGCGAGAGGGTCGTTTGGCGAAACCAGTCCCGCAGAGGGCCCCCTTCTGTCGACGACGCTTGAAATCGAGGCCATAGCGACGGTCGAAAACGAGGCCACCCAGACAGATTGGATGGGTGATCTCAGTGGAGGATTGGGCTTTGATCCGGCGGCTGGTCGCGGACGGTGTTCC
>JBOHDX010000104.1:0-3481 GCA_050700835.1 Nocardioidaceae bacterium | reverse complement strand
GTACACCCCCAAGCAGATCACCGCCGACGACCTCGGCGAGATGTCCTTCGAGGACGCCATCGCCGGGACCATCATCGAGTTCGACGACGGCGACATCGTGACCGGCACCGTGGTGAAGGTCGACAAGGACGAGGTCCTGCTCGACATCGGGTTCAAGTCCGAAGGCGTCATCCCGGCCCGCGAGCTGTCGATCCGCCACGACGTCGACCCCAGCGAGATCGTCACGATGGGCGACCACATCGAGGCCCTGGTGCTCCAGAAGGAGGACAAGGAGGGCCGCCTCATCCTGTCCAAGAAGCGGGCCCAGTACGAGCGGGCCTGGGGCAAGATCGAGGAGATCAAGGAGGCCGAGGGGGTCGTCGCCGGCCCGGTCATCGAGGTCGTCAAGGGCGGCCTGATCCTCGACATCGGCCTGCGCGGCTTCCTGCCGGCGTCGCTCGTCGAAATGCGCCGGGTCCGCGACCTCCAGCCGTACGTCGGCAAGGAGATCGAGGCCAAGATCATCGAGCTCGACAAGAACCGCAACAACGTGGTGCTGTCCCGCCGCGCCTGGTTGGAGCAGACCCAGTCCGCCCAGCGACAGCACTTCCTCACCGAGCTGACCAAGGGCCAGATCCGCAAGGGCGTCGTGTCGAGCATCGTCAACTTCGGCGCATTCGTCGACCTCGGCGGCGTCGACGGCCTGGTGCACGTGTCCGAGCTGTCGTGGAAGCACATCGACCACCCGAGCGAGGTCGTCCAGGTCGGCGACGAGGTCACCGTCGAGGTCCTCGACGTCGACATGGACCGGGAGCGGGTCTCGCTGTCGCTCAAGGCCACCCAGGAGGACCCCTGGCAGCACTTCGCCCGGATCCACCAGATCGGCCAGATCGTGCCGGGCAAGGTCACCAAGCTGGTGCCGTTCGGTGCGTTCGTGCGCGTCGAGGAGGGCATCGAGGGCCTGGTGCACATCTCCGAGCTCGCCGAGCGTCACGTCGAGATCCCGGAGCAGGTCGTCCAGGTCAACGACTCGGTGATGGTCAAGATCATCGACATCGATCTCGAGCGGCGCCGGATCTCGCTGAGCCTGAAGCAGGCGAACGAGACCGCGGTGGCCTCGGACGAGCAGTTCGACCCGACGCTGTACGGCATGGCCTCGTCCTACGACGACCAGGGCAACTACATCTACCCCGACGGCTTCGACCCCGAGACCGGTGAGTGGCTCGACGGCTACGACGAGCAGCGCGCGGTGTGGGAGTCGCAGTACGCCGAGGCACACGCGCGCTGGGAGGCGCACAAGAAGCAGATCGAGGACGCCCAGCAAGCCGACCTCGAGGCTGGCGAGGTCAGTCAGTACTCCTCCGAGCCGGCAGCCGCCGCCTCCGGCAGCGACGAGGCTGCTGCAGGCACCAGCGCCGAGCCAGCCGAGGCGGACGCCGGTGGCGCGTTGGCCTCGGATGAGGCGCTGCAGGCGCTGCGTGAGAAGCTCACCGGCCAAGGCTGAGCACTCGGCCCAGTCGCACCAATATCGATCCGACGCCGCTCCGACGCCCACCCGGCTGAGCCGGGTGGGCGTCGGAGCGTTGGTGCGGTCGGGTCAGAACGGCCAGCGGTACGTCCGGTCGACGATGTCGCTGTGGTGGCTGCGCGGCACCGGCCGGCGGGCGTACCCGTCAGAGCGGATCGTGGTGGACAGCCGGACGCCGAGTCCGGCCAGGACGGCGATGGCAACGAGGACGAGAACGATGGTCATGGCAGTAAGTCTGGCAAGAAAGATCTCCCGCCACGAGTGGCAGAGATGACGTTGGCCGTTGATTTACTGCCAACCATCGGGCAGACTGGCGCGCATGCTGAACCCCGTGCTGAAAACGGTGTCCGTGATCGTCTACGACGGTGTCGCCCCCTTCGAGCTCGGCGTGCTGTGCGAGGCGTGGTCCCTCGACCGCAGCGACGACGGCGGCCCGAACTTCGACTTCGCGGTTTGCACGCCACGGCCCGGCGTGGTCCACACCACCGCCGGGTTCGACCTGCGAGTGGCGACCGACCTCCGGCGCGTGGCCGACTCCGACCTGGTGTGCATCCCAGCGATGCCGCGCGACCAGCCGGCGCCGCGGGCCGTGCTCGACGCGCTCCGGGCCGCGCACGACAACGGCAGCCGGATCCTGTCCGTGTGCAGCGGCGCCTTCGCCCTGGGCGAGGCCGGCCTGCTCGACGGTCGTCGCTGCACGACTCACTGGCGCTACTCCAGTGAGCTGGCCGAACGCTTCCCGTTGGCCGATGTCGACTGCGACGTGCTCTACGTCGAGGACGGCCAGGTGGTCACCAGCGCCGGCTCGGCCGCCGGGCTCGATGCCTGCCTGCATGTGGTCCGGCAGGAGTTCGGAGCCAAGGTGGCGAGCACCTTCGCCCGGCGGATGGTGGTGCCGCCGCACCGTGACGGCGGCCAGGCCCAGTTCGTACGCACCCCGATCGGTCAAGGGCCGACCGACACGCTCGAGCCGATCCTCGCCTGGGCCGGGGAACGGCTCGACGCCCACCTGTCGGTGCAGCTGCTCGCGGCTCAGGCACAGATGTCGCCGCGTACCTTCGCCCGCCGGTTCAGGGACGAGACCGGCACCACGCCGCATCAGTGGCTGACCAGGCAACGGCTGGCCCTCGCGGAGGAGCTCTTGGAGACGAGCCATCTCGGCATTGACGAGATCGCGTCCCGGACCGGCTTCGGCAACGCGGCTGCGCTGCGACACCACTTCACCCGGGTCCGAGGCACCACACCCCAGGCGTACCGCCGCACCTTCGGTCTCGCGAACGCGGGCTGACCGTCTGCCGCCGCAGGTGCCCGCGCAACCTGGCGACGCGCGCAGATTTGGCTGACCGTGCGGTGGGGCGCCAACTCCTGGTGTACGTTCCGGCTTGAGTTGCGCCCGGGGCGGCGCAGGTGACAGACGGGGATCTCTGATGAGTCGTGCACGCATGTCGGCGTCGCTGCGTTCCGGACGGCTCGTCGCCGGTCTGATCGCCACCGTCAGCCTGCTCGCCACCGTCAGCCTGCTCGCCGCGGGGTTGTCGGCACTCGCCAACCCCGCGGTGGCGGCACCAGGCCCACCCGTAGCGAGCCGTGCTCTTGCGGCACCCGCGGTCGATCGGGCTGGCAGGGTCGAGGACGTCGTTGTCACCTTGGTCACCGGTGACCGGGTCCGCTACCAGCGATGGTCCAACGGCCACGTGGCGATGTCGTTGTTGCCCGGCTCGCCGGCGTGGCGGCTGGTGAACCGCACCCTCGCGTAAAGGAGGGGGCATAGCTACCTGATCCCTGGATCCCTGACGCCGCAACAACGCGTTCGCGTCGACCTCTCGATGTTCGACGTGACCAAGCTGGCTCGTGCCGCCGTCCACCACCGGCGCGTCCCTGTCGCACTCACCTACGCGCGCGGCGTCAAGCAGCGTCCCGTCGGCGGGATTCGTGTCGTCGGTCAGCGCCGGACCGACGGCGGTCGCCAGCAGG
>JBOHDX010000103.1:0-5080 GCA_050700835.1 Nocardioidaceae bacterium | reverse complement strand
CGTCGCACGCGCGCAGCACCCGCTGCCCGGCCGCCCGAACGGCGCTGGTGTCCTCACCGGTAACCGCTGGCAGCTGGGGCCACGCCCGCCACGCGGCGGACAAATAGAGATCCACCAGGGCACGTAGCGCCACACCCTGCTCCGCCGCGCGTGCCCCCAAGGCCGCAAAGGCGGCGTTGGTGTGGCGGTCCCAGTCGTGTCCCGGACCGCGAGCAGCAAGCCGATGCAGAAAATCGCCGAGCAACTCGAGATCCACCCCGCCGGCGTCGACCGCCGCGGACCGCGCTACCTCCAACGTCCAGTCTTGCCGAACTACCGCAACCGAATACTCGTCCCGCGGTGACTTTCGCCCTCGTCGTTGCGCACTCATCGCACCATCCTGGCAGCCCTAACGGCGCACTCCGTCGGATGCGCTGGCGGCGGGGTCTGGCAGCGCGCGCGGCCGCCTAGTTCACGCTGCGATCCTTCCATCAGGACCGCTTGGTGTCAGCCGGTGGAAGCAATTGAGCTGGCCAGGAGGTCGGCGAAGACTTCTGCTGGGGTTCGGTAGCCTAGGATACGGCGTGGTCGGTTGTTGAGTTCGGCGGCTACCCGGTCGAGGTAGGTTTGGTCGTCGGTGATCTCGGTGCCTTTGGGGAAGTACTCGCGGAGTAGCCCGTTGGTGTTTTCGTTGGTGCCGCGTTCCCAGGGTGAGTGCGGGTGGGCGAAGTACACCGAGACGTTGGTGGCCAGGGTGAACGCGGCGTGGGCGGCCATCTCGCTGCCTTGGTCCCAGGTCAGGGTCTGGACCAGCGCGGAGGGCATGGCGGTCACGGTGGTGATCAGCGCGTCGCAGGTGGTGGTGGCGTCGCGGCGGCCGGCGGGCAGCGCGATGGGAACGGTGTAGCGGGAGGTCCGCTCGACCAGGGTCGCCATCGCGGTCTTGCCGGCCTTGCCGATCACCAGGTCGCCTTCCCAGTGCCCGGGGACGGCTCGGTCGCTGACCTCGGCGGGTCGGGCGTCGATGCTGGTCATGCCCACGATCCGGGCTCCCGGTGAGCGAGTGCGGCCGCGGGTTTTGCGCTGCGTGCGCCCGGTGCGCAGCAGGATGCCCTGGCGGGCCAGCTCACCTTTGGGCAGGGCGTAGATCCAGGTGTAGATCGACTCGGCAGACACCCACCGAGCCTTCTCGTCGGGGTGCTCGTAGCGCAACCGGCCAGCCACCTGATCCGGGGAACACCCAGCCCGCAGCCGGGCCACCACCTCGGTGCGCAGCGCATCGCAAACATCGAGCCTGCGGGGCGTGGGTCTACGGCGCTGCTCCGCGGCCACCCTGCGGGCGACCACGGCCCGATAACCAGGCCGCCGGCCGTGTCGGGCGATCTCGCGGGACACCACACTGGGACAGCGCCCGATCCGCGCGGCGATCACCTTGCCCTCCAGGTTCTCGGCGATCCCTCGGGAGATCTCCTCCCGGTCGGCGTCGGTCAACATCCTGCGCTGGCAGCTCACTCCGGTGCTCCTCATCGACGATGTCGCCGACGAACTACACCAAGATCAATTGCTTCGACCGGTTGGGATCAAGAAGGCCTGAGCTGGACCTGGGAGCTGCCTGGAGGGTACGTCGATTCCGACGAGAACCCTGCGATCACGGTGGCGCGCGAGGTCGAAGAGGAGACCGGCTGGCGTCCACGCCGCATGACGCTTTTGACTCGGTTTCAACCGCTGGTCGGCGGCGCCGACTTAACAATCTGATCTTCCTCGGCGAAGGCGCCGAGAACACCGGGACGCCCGCCGACATCAACGAGGCTGCCCGCATCGAGTGGATCACCCTAGGCTCAGTCCGCGACCGGATCGCTCGGGGAGAGATCATCGGCGCCGGTACCCAGATCGGGCTCCTGCAGGTCCTCGCGTTTCGCGGTATCCAGCCTCACTGAACCAGCAGACCAATCTGCTCGACGATCATCCGCACCGCAGGTTCGGCCCGGAACGGCGCGAGCCGATGCGGCAGGTCGACGAGGTAGGCAACCGTGCGGACTGAACTTCGGAGGCAAGACGCACTGCCGTCAAGCGTATGTGCCGCTCGATCCGTGGATCCGTGTACCAACATCAGCGAGTGCGGCGCGCCCGACGTACGTGAAAACAGCGGGAATGAAAACAGATCGCCAGGGTACCCCGGGGAAAGGTTGCCCACGTCCAGCACCAGCACTACCGGCGACTAGCGCTCAAGGAACATGGCGGGAATATGCCCTCCAACAACCACCAGCACGAACTCGCACAGTCCGACACATATGCGCTGGTGACGACGTACAGGCCGCGCCTGTCCGGTATTGAGCAGAAGCTGGAGCGGCATTCACACCGACCCACATCGAGCATGAAGGCACGCCTTCCGCGGTACCGACGGTCCCGTGCCCGGCTGAGCATCAGCGTGGTGCCATGTCCGTGCCAGTAGGCGGTGTGGCGTCCGCAGGCAGGAGGTAGCGAGCTGGTCCCAGGCCCGTTCATCCGCCCCGCCGTACATCCACAGGTAAACGCCGCGGATCCCGGAGGCCTTCACCGCGTCGAGTTTGGCCTTGGTGCTGTCCGCGTTTTCGAACCACACCTCGTGCTCTCGACCTTGGGCGTCGGTATAGCGAAACCACGGGGCTTCCTGTTGCCCGTCGTAGTGCACGGAGGCGTTGAACGCTTTGGCGCGGTCGAAACACTGCCGCCAGGTCACTTCCTCGCCGTGGCCGTCGACCCAGTCGTAGCCCAGGGCTGCGTCAAAGTCACGTGATCATGGCTGGGTGCTGTGGTGACACGCCGAGAGTGGCGTTTTCGCGTCCGGGCTGGTAGATGTACTGGGTGGCTGGGGCGGGTGTGACGGATGTGGTGGTCAGGCCGATCTTCGCGGATGAGGTTGGTCGTTTCAACGCTGCCCTGAAGGAGCATCACTGGCTCGGGCATCGGTTGACTGGTCAGGTCCTGCGTTATGTCGCTGTGCTGGACGGTGAGTGGGTCGCGGTGGCCGGGTTCGGGTCCGCGGTGTTGTCGTGTCGAGCCCGGGACGAGTTCCTGGGGTGGTCCCGTGAGCAGCAGTACGCGCGGCTGAGGCATGTCGCGAACAATCAGCGGTTCTGTGTGCTGCCCGCCGGGCGGCGATCCAACCTTGCTTCCGCGGTGCTGTCGCGGGTGCTGGCCCGCGTGAGCGGGGACTACCTGACCGCTTACGGGCACCGCGTGCTCGCGGTCGAAACGTTCACCGATCCCGCCCGGCACACCGGTGCCTGCTATGCGGCCGCGAATTTCCAGCAGGTCGGATCCACGCTCGGATACTCCCGCTCTGCGGGTGCTTATCACCATCACGGAAACCCCAAGCGGGTGTGGATGTATCGGCTGCACCGCGACGCGGGTGGCATCTTGTCCGCGACGTTTCCGCACCCGCTGCTGACCGGGAGAGACGACGCTGTGGCTGATGTGAACACCCTGGATCTGGCGGGGGCGGGCGGACTGCTGGAGGCGTTGCGTGAGCTCAGTGACCCGCGCAGCAAGCGGGGCATCCGCCACCAGGTTGCAGCTATCTTGACGATGGTCGCTGCCGCGACGATCAGCGGCGCCCGCAGCTTCCGATCGGTCGCAGACTATGTCACTGACCTGCCCCCCGAGGCGCTGACCCGGTTGGGCGCCCGGCACCACCCGGTCACTGGGCGCCCCGTCGCGCCCAGCGAGGCCACGATCCGGCGCACCGTCAAAGACGTCGATGCCGATGAGGCCGACACCATCGTCGGGACCTGGTTGCACGCGAAGGTGCGGGCCGGAGTCGTGGCCCCCCAAGCCTGGCGGGGCCTGGCCTTGGACGGCAAGACACTGAAGGGTGCCTGGGAGGAAGTCGACACCGGGGCCGGCAAGGTCCGCTTGTTCTCCGCGCTCACCCACGCTGAAGGCGTCGTGGTCGGCCAGCGGAAAATCCCTGAGAACACCGGGGAACAAGCCCAGATGATCCCTCTGCTCGACCAGGTCGCGGGTGCCCAACCCGACGGTCCGGCGCCGGGTGACCTCTCAGGGGTCGTGATCACCGCCGACGCACTCCACGTCCACCGGCGCAACGTGGAACAGATCCTGGAACGAAACGGGGAGTACGTCCTCACTGTGAAACGCAACCAACCGATCCTGCGTAACAGCATCAAGGCCCTCTTCGCCGACGCGAACGGGTCTTTTCCCCCCGCACCACGTCACGTTTGACCGCGGCCACGGCCGTGACGAGACCCGGTCGATCACCTGCACCCCACACGTCGCGGACCTGAACTTCCCCGGCGTCTACCAGGCCTGGGCGATCACCCGCGAGGTGCTCGACCTCCACGGCAACCCACTGCGCAAACGCAACGAGACCGTGTACGGCATCACCAGCCTCACCACCTGCCAAGCCAACCCCGCCGACGTCCTCACCTTCAACCGCGGACATTGGGGAATAGAAAACCGCGAACACCACATCCGAGACGTCACCTTCGACGAAGACCGATCCCAAGTCCGGACCGGCTCATCCCCACAAATCATGGCCGCCATGAGAAACATCGCGATCAGCCTCCTGCGCCTCGCCGGCTGGACCAACATCAAACAAGCCACCGAGAAAATGAGCCGCCGCCTAGACCAAGTCCTCACACTCCTCGGCGTCTAACCAAGTGATCAAGGAAGTGGTGATCACCACGACGCGACTTTGACGATGGCCCTGGAGTCGGCCCCACCACCGCAAGGGCCTCTTGCTAGCCTCCGCCCTGGATTACGTGGTGCCGGGGCGACCGGGGGTCGTGCGATTCCACACATTCAAGAAATCGCAAAGAGGGGTACCTATTCGCACCGGGTTCGGGTGCGATATAGCCGGTTTGGCCCGACCGCTCGATGAGCAACTCAAATAGGCACTTAATGAAGATCCCGGTCACCGACACCTTCGGTGCAGGGTGGGTTGTAGGGCAGATCGGTGATGTATTGCTGCCATTGGGCGGGGGTGATAACGGTGCTGATCAGGGGGCAGATGTTCCTGGCTGCCTGGTCGGGGCTGGTATCCCAGAGTCGTACTCTATCGTCATAGCCGGTGGTGGCCAGAGTGTGTCCGTTGGGGTTGAAC